>JBIOJO010000012.1:0-79866 GCA_044450965.1 Elusimicrobiota bacterium
AAGGCCGACCCTGGAGAGTTCCTTGCGGGAGCAGGCCATGTCGAGTTGCGCTCGCGGCACCAAGACGGCTTGCAAAGTCCGGCTCGTGAACTCGGCGATCTTGACCCCGCGAGGGTTCCCATCCGGCAGAAAAATCTGGATTGTCTTTCCCTGTGGTTGACTCATATTGAAATTCCCTCAGTGTTCTTGACGCTGAGTGCGGCCGTGGCGATGGGGGTTTCGCCAGAGAGAAGGCGCGGCAGAAGTAGATCGCGGGTGCGATTCAGGTTCCCAGCCTGAAGCCCCAGAGTGGCAATTTCTGTAAAAATTGGAGCAGCGAGTTGCTGGAAGCGCAAGCGGAGCGGTTCGGGCGCCACAGCACGTTGCGTCTGCTTAATATATTCAGTCCACTTGAAATTTGAGATGCCGGTTGACTGGACCTGGAACTGTTCAATTTCGCCGGACTCGTAGCCCTCCAAGAACGATAGATAGAGGAGTTCGGCTCCATAATCCTTTTGGTTGGCCTCAACGCGCTTGCAGAAACTCGCGCAAATCACGGGGTCGGGGTCGAGGGCCGACAAGTGCTGTGCTGAAATCAAAAGCGAACGACCAACTGGTTGCCCCTTGCTACCTCCAGAAACCTCGAAGATTATGTCACCGGCTTCGAGGCGTCGAGATCGGAGATTCGATACCGTGTGATAACGATGGGGTAAGTCAGATAAAAAGCAGCGACGTGCATCGGGGATGTCGGTTCCCCGAATAACCCAGGCCACCTCTGAATGATCTTCCTCGGCCACTTCCTTGCCCCAGCCCCCTCCGATTTGAGAAATCATCAGGGCTTCAAGGGGCTTTACCTCCCATCCCTTCGGGATCGGCCCGATCGCGGATGCGACGTGGGTAACCTTCTCGTGCCCCGGGAACTTGAACTCGACGAACCATTCGCGGTAAAGAGACCTGGCCATCTCTTCCAGAATCTTGATGCGCCTCAGGTTGTTCTCGATCAGGTCATCGTAGGCGGAGAGGATCGAGGCGATTCGACGCTGAACCGGGAGGCTTGGGAGCGGGATTTCGGCTCCACCGATGTCATCTGGTGAGACGGCTGGGTAAGCTGCACCTTTTGCATGGGCAGACAAGTAATCCGAGAACTCGGGTCGTGAAATCCAGTAGTAGAGATATCGGGAGTCAACTTGCTGCGTCGGCGACAGGACCGCGAAGCCGGTTGAGACAACTGTATTTTCCTTCGGGTCCTTGAGATAAAAGAATGATCTCCGATTTGGCCTGACGGTCGAGATGATGGTGTCTCCCGATTGGACCAAGCGGCGCGCCCGGCTGGGGGCTTTAGAAAGTGACAGCTTGGTGGGAGGTTCATTCAAGGTGCCCGTGCCCACAGAAGAAATATCGATGTATTCAATTTCTCGAAAAGGGTAATCCCT
The DNA here is from genome assembly GCA_044450965.1 of Elusimicrobiota bacterium. GTDB lineage: Bacteria > Elusimicrobiota > Elusimicrobia > UBA1565 > UBA9628 > GWA2-66-18. The sequence goes on from JBIOJO010000012.1 coordinate 1,413, forward strand.
TTGCAGGGACCTGGCGTTGATTTTGACCACCTGAGAAATCTTCATGCAGAGGCTGTGATTATTTCTCCAGGATTGCGGTCGCGTTCTTGGAGATAGTCGATTCAAGATCGTGAGCCTGCTCGGTCAGTTTTTCCAACTCTGAGTTCAAGGCGCCGAACTTCTCCGTGAAGTCTTCGTCGCTGACCTCTTCGCCGGGCGCAACGCCGACATAGCGGCCAGGGTTAAGCGACCAGCCTTGAGCCTCGATTTCCCTGGTCGTTGCCGCTTTGCACAGGCCCAGCACATCTTTGTAGACCAGCTTCTTGCCGAAGACCTCCACGAGCTTGGCCTTCGCCGCGTCGCCGCCCAGGGTGAAGTCGAGGTCCTCGCCACGGTAGAGGCGCGCGACGTTCGCGAGGAACGCGATTTGCTCCGGGGCCCAGTCTCGGTGGGCTCGATCAATCTGGCGGTAGACGTGCCGGGCGTCGATAAACAGGACCTTGTCCGCGCGGGGCGTCTTCTTCTTTGCCCGGTCCAAGAACCAGAGTGTGCAGGGCAAAGTCACGGTGTAGAACATGTTGGGACCAACAGCGACCATAACGTCGACGCCGCTGTCCTCGATCATCTTTTGGCGGATGTCTTGCTCGCTGGAGCGGGCGTCGGATGCGGAATTGGCCATGACGAACCCGGCGCGGCCCTTAACGTTCAGGGACGAGTAGAAAAGAGAAATCCACAGGTAGTTTGCGTTGTCCGCGCGCGGCAGGCCGAAGGGGAAACGACGGCCGGGACCGACGGCGGCGGCGAGGCGCTCCTTGTCCACGGCGTTGACGTTGAACGGCGGATTCGCGAGGACGAAGTCGAACTTGCCGGTCGCGTCGTGGAGGTCCTCGTAGTAAGAGATCGCCTTCTTGATGTCACCTTCGAGGCCATGGACGGCGAGGTTCATGCGGCAGAGAGCGGTCGTCTCGTCGACCTTCTCCTGGCCGTGGATTGACAGTTCGTCGGATGGGTTTTTCTTGTGCTCAGCGACGAAGCGCGCGCTCTGCACGAACATGCCGCCCGAACCGCAGGCGGGGTCCAGGATCATGCCGTGATACGGCGCGAGGACCTCAACGAGGAAACGCACGATTGCCGATGGCGTGAAGAACTCGCCGCCCTGTTGACCTTGGGTCATCGCGAACTCACCCAGGAAATACTCGTAGATACGGCCGAAGGCGTCAAAATCAGCGGTGACTGGAATTTCTGAGACTTGCTTGAGCAACTCCTTGAGGAGTGTGCTGTTGAAAATCTCGTAGGTCTTGGGCAGGACCCCGGCCAACTGGGGGTTGTATTTCTCGATATCGCGCATCGCGTCGTTGACGTTCTTGCCGACGGCGCGGCCCTCGGGCAGGGACAGGAGGTGATCGAAGCGGGCGCCGGGCGTGAGGTAGAGGACGCCATCGGCGTGGTAGGCGCCGGGATCGTCGACCTTCGAGCCCTGGCGGCCGTTGGCCGCTTTCTTCTCCAGCTTGGTCCTCAGCGTGAAGAACCGGGCCTCGGCGAAGCGGAGGAAGATCAGGCCCAGGACCGGCTGGGAATACTGCTGGGCGGTCAGGCCCGAGTTGGCGCGAAGCTGGTCGGCCGCAGCCCACAGGCGCTTCTCCAGCGTGTCGTTGTCGTCGTCCTTTCTCGGCGTCGCTATCCAGAGCATCGGTGTCCTCGTTAAGAATGGGCCTTAGCAAATCCTACGAAATCGCCGTCACATGGCGATCGCGAAGGTTAGATGTGATCTTTGGAATCGGACGCCACCGGTTAGCGGACCACGACATTCTTTTGACCTCCAGGAACAATCCCCATTCGATCCATCGGGCTGAATTGCCGGTGAAGCTTTGCAACGTCGCGATTGGCCAGGCCGACGTAGATTTTCACCATGTCCAGCGTTGAGTGTCCAAGAATCTGCTGCAGGCTAAACGCATCGCCGCCGTTCAAGATGTACTGAGTGGCGAAGGTATGGCGCATCGTGTGGGGGGAGACGCGGACGCCCTGGATGCTCGCCTGGGCTCCCAAGCGGTGGAACCCCTTGCGCAGCAGATGGCGACAGCATCGCCCGCCGAAGCGGCTGACGAAGAACAGGTCCTGACCGGGAATCTCGCCACGGCGAGCCATGTAGTTCCACAGCGCGCGCTTGGAGTTGATCCCGAAGGGGACATCGCGCTCCTTGCCGCCCTTGCCCATGACACGCAGGATGCCGGTGTTGAAGTCGATGGCGTCCTTGCGCAGGCCGATGACCTCCGAGATTCGCAGGCCGGTGTCGAAGATCAGGACCATGATGGTCCAGAGCCGGTGCTCGTCGTAGCGTTTTTGCCGGCATTGGGCGAGCAGGAGTCGCACCTGCTCCATCGACAGCGGCTTGATAAGCTTGCGCTCGACCCGCGGCTTTTCGACAAGCTGGATGGGGTTCTGCGGGATCATCCGTTCCCGCGAGAGGAAGCCGAAGAAGCAACGCAGGCCGCCGTAGGCGCGCTCGACGGTGACCGTGCTATTGCCGCGCCCACGCATCGCTTCGAGATACTGCCGCAGGTGCGTCGGCGTCACCTCACGGACGGTCGAGACGCCGCGCTCCTCCAGGAACGCGCCGAACATCTTCAGCAACTGCTTGTACCAGCCGAGCGTGCCGGGGGACAATTGCTGGGCCTGGCAGCGCAGCCGAAAGGCCTCCGAGGCCGAGCCTAGCGTCACTTCGAACTGGGCGGCGGGGCGGAACGCGAGCGTTTTTCTCATTTTGACCCCCAACTAACCTTGTGGTGTGGCGAGGGTCCAAAAAAGAAAAACCCTGGCCTTTTGGACCAGGGTTTTTGTCGGTTTCTCGTCGAGAAACGCCGCGAAATGGTTGCGGGGGCTGGATTTGAACCAGCGACCTCAAGGTTATGAGCCTTGCGAGCTACCGGGCTGCTCTACCCCGCAGAAGGATGATAGCACGCGGGGGTAGACAAGTCAATGCCTCTCGGCGCTTATCGCGTATCTGCTAATATTGGACCTTAGCCCGGACCACTATCCAATGAGATTCGCCATTCACTGGAGAAAAGCCCAAACCCTCTTCTTCGCCGTCGGCCTTCTCCTCGTTTCCGTCCCCGTCTGGGCGCAATACGCCAACGGCATGAACGCCGGCGGCGTTCTCGGCCAGGCCGGGTTTTTCTCGAATTCCGCGGATTTCACCCAGTCCGCGCTGAATACCCCCTGGGGAGTGGCCGTCGACACGGCCGGCGACGTTTGGCTGGCCGACAGCGCCAACAACCGCGTCCTCGAATTCCGCCCGCCGTTTTCCAACGGCATGAACGCCAGCCTGGTCCTCGGCCAGCCCGACTTCGTCTCCAGCTCCACCGCCGTCTCCACCGCGTCCCTGTCCTTCCCCATCGGAGTCGCCGTGGATGGAACCGGAAACGTCTGGGTCGCCGACTACGGAAACAACCGCGTCCTCCAGTTCCAGCCTCCGTTTTCCAACGGGATGAACGCCAGCCTGGTCCTGGGCCAGCCCACTTTTTCCTCGAGCTCGTTCGTCGTGCCGCTGTCGTCCTCCATGCACAATCCCACCGGCGTCCTGGTCGACGGCGCCGGAAACGTCTGGGTGACCGATCAGGCGAACAACCGCGTGCTCGAGTTCCAGCCCCCGTTGACTAACGGCATGAACGCCGCCCTCGTCTTGGGCCAAGCCCTCTTCACCAACAACTCTGCCGGCACCACCCAGTCGACCCTGAGTTCTCCCACCGGCATAGCCGCGGACCCTTCCGGGAATTTGTGGATCGCCAGTTCCGGCAACAACAGGGTCCTGAAGTTCACTCCTCCGTTCTCCACCGGCATGAACGCTTCCGTCGTTCTCGGCCAGCCCGACTTCGTCTCGGGCGCCTCCGGAACCTCGCAGTCGGCTTTCTCCAACCCCGTCGGTCTCGCCGCCGACCCTTCGGGAAACGTCTGGATCGCCGACTACGCCAACAACCGGACGCTTGAGTTTTCGCCGCCGTTCAGCGTCGGCATGAACGCTGCCCTCGTCCTGGGGGAAACCAACTTCACTTCGAATACCCACAGCAGCACCCAGTCGACCCTGTACGGCCCTTCCGGCGTCGCGTCCGATCCCAAGGGGAACGTGTGGATTCTGGACAACCTCAACAACCGCGCGCTCTCATTTAGCGGAAGCCCGCGCCTGGCCCCGGGCGGCGTGACCGCCGGCGCCTTGGGGATTTCGTCGGTCACCTGGACTTGGAACGCCGTCGCCGGCGCCGCCAGCTACAATTTTTATCCGTCCAGCGGCGGCCCCGCCATTCCCAGCGCCGGAACCTCCTTGAGCCAGACCGCGCTTTCCACCGACACCGCCTACGGCGCCCGGGTGTCGGCCGTGAACCCGTACGGCGAGGGACCCTTGTCCCTGTCGACGAGCGTCTTCACCCTGGCCGCTCCCCCGTCGTCGTTTTCCCTGGTTCAGACCGCCAGCACCACCGTCGCCGTCTCGTGGGGCGCCAACACCAATCCCGGGGTGAACTATCGCGTCGATTATTGGCGGGCGACGGGCTCCACCAGTTCCCTGACGACGGCCTCCACCCAGGCGACCCTGACCGGCCTGAGCGCCGCGTCCACTTACTACGTGACCGTCTCCGCCCTCAACGGCAACGCCCTCGCCGCTCCGTGCGGCGTCGTCCTCTCCACGGTCACCACGCCGCCGCCGCCGTCCACGGCGCCGGCTGGCTTGTCGGGAGCCGCGCTGGGGGTTTCGTCGATTTCCTGGACGTGGAGCGCCGTCGCCGGGGCGAGCGGCTATAATTTTTACCCGTCCAGCGGCGGCCCCGCCATCGCCGTCGCCGGACCGCCGCTGACGCAGACGGGGCTTTCGACCAACGCCGTTTACGGCGCCCGGGTGTCCGCGTGGAACGCCTTCGGCGAGGGCCCGCTGTCCGCCAGCACGGCCGTCTACACTTCGGCCGCGGCTCCCGCGGCGTTCGCTCTGGTCCAAACGACCAGCGTGACCGCGACCGTTTCCTGGGGCGCCGCCGGCAATCCTTCCCCGGCGACTTCCTACACGGCGAGTTACTGGGCGGCCGCCGGTTCCACCAGCAGCCTGACCACGAGCGCCACCCAAATCACCGCGACGGGATTGTCCCCGGCGACGACGTATTATTTCACCGTCGCGGCGGCCAACGGCAACGCCGTCGCCGCGCCGTCCGCCGTGGTCCTTTCGACGGTCACCCCGGCCGCCCAGACCGTGGCCGTGGGCGCGTCCGGCGGCGTGGTCTCTTTCAGCCCGCCCGCCGGTCCGGTGACGCTGACCATTCCTCCGGGAACGTTCGCGACGCCGGTCAACGTGACCTTGAGCGCGCCGTCCATTTTCCCCGGCGGCGCCGGTCCGGGGGAGAACCTGACGGGGACCGGCGTCGGATTCTCGATCGCCCTCGATCTACTCGTCCAGCCGGCGGTCGGCGTGAGGCTGTCGGTGTCGTATCGTCCCGGCGACGTCGTCGGCATCGACCAGAGCGCTTTGCTCCTGGCGCGCTACGACCCCGGCCGGAATAACTGGCTGCCCTTGACGTCGTCGGTCGACGCCTTGACCCGGACGGTGACGGCGCAGACCGATCATTTCTCGACCTTCCAGCTGATGGCGGCCGCCCGCTCGACGAGCGTTTCGTCGGCAAAGGCGTTCCCCAATCCCCTGCGGCCTTCCCAGGGGCAGAGCTCCATGACGTTCTCGTTCCTCCCGGCCGCGTCGAGGATCCGCATCTACGATCTGAAGGGCGTCCTGATCAAGGACCTGACCGCGGATGCCTTGGGGACGGCGAGTTGGGACGCGACCAATCGGGCGGGCGCCGCCGTCGCCAGCGGCGTTTATTTCGTGTACGCCCAGGGCGCCGGCCAAAGCCGCACCCTGGAAGTGGCGGTGCAGCGTTGAGGCGCTTCCTGGTCCTCGCGGTCTTGGCGCTTCCGGCCGTTCCGGCCTTCGCGGCGGGCTTCTCGTCGTCGGGGCGGGGCTCGACGGCCGCGGAATTCCTCGATCGGGGGGTCGGCGCGCGCGCCGTCGCCATGGGCGGAGCCTACAGCTCGGTGGCCGACGACGCCGGCGCGATGTACTGGAACCCCGCGGCGTTGAGCCGCATCTGGAACCGCTCGGCGACGTTCATGCACGCGTCCTACGTCGGCTCGAGCTATTTCGACTACAGCGCCTACGGCCAGAATCTGGGGAACGGCGCCGCGTTCGGGGCGGGCCTGCAGTATTTTTCGGCCGGAGGAATCGCCCAGACGGACGCGGCGGGAGCCGACGCCGGAAGTTTCAATCCGTACGACCTGGCTTTGTCGCTGGGCGGCGCTTACAATCTGGACAGTCTGGGCGGTCTGGACGCGGCGGGACTGACGGCCTTGAAAGGATTCTCCGTCGGCGCGGCGGCGAAGTTGATCCGCTCGCGGATCCTGACGACGGCGCAGACGGAAGCCTTGGACTTCGGCGTGCTTTCCCCTGCCTATATGGGCGAACGTCTGCGCCTGGCCTTCACGATGACGAACCTGGGCGGCGCGCTGAAGTTCGACGCGGACAAGGAAAATCTGCCGTTGAATTTCAGGCTGGGCGGCTCCTATAGAATTTCCGACCGCTGGCTGGCGGCGTTGGACGTGAATTTCCCGCGCAACGACAGCCCCTACGCCGCCTTGGGAACCGAGTTCCAATTGGCGAAGAGCGGTCCATGGAAAATGACGGGGCGCGCCGGGTTCAATTCGGAGACAATCGGCAGCATCGATGGATTTTCCGGCGTCTCGGTCGGGATCGGCCTGGGTTATGAGCGCCTGACGGTGGACTATGCCTTCGTCCCGCTGGGGGGCCTCGGTCAGGCCCATCGCATGTCGCTGACCTGCGATTTCTAGTCGAACCGGGAGCGGCGGCGTGCCGGGTTTAAACGCCCCCGGCAATATGACAGAATGGCCCGGGCGCCCGAATCCATGAAGAAAAAAATACTGGTCGTCGACGACGAAGAGGAGTACCGCGTCCTCCAGACGCGCGTGCTGTCGGCCGCGGGGTACGAGGTGTTCTCCGCCGGCAACGGCGCGGACGGCCTGAAGCTGTTCGCCTCGAAAATCCCCGACCTGATCATGCTGGACGTCATGCTTCCCGACATGTTGGGATTCGATTTCTGCCATAAGATCCGCGCCGGCAAGACGGCCCCGCAGACCCCGGTGCTTTTCTGCAGCGTGCGCTCCGCGGTGTCCAGCCTGGCGCGCGGAATCAAGGAAGGCTCGACCGATTACGTGATCAAGCCCTTCATCCCCGAGGATCTTCTCAAACGCGTGGCCCAAGCGCTCGGAGAAGCCAAGCCGTGAGCGCGATGCCGACCGTGGCCCTGGTGGACGCGGACCGCGAGTGGCCGCGCGCGGCCGAAAAAGCCCGGGCCGGCGCCGGCTACCGCGTGGAGCTTCATCAAAGCCTGGGGAAATTCCTGGACGCGCTCACGGCGCGCCCGCCCGAAGTCCTGATCATGGACATGCACCTGCCGGGCATGGAGGGCCGCGAGATCTTCCGCGCCCTGCGCGCCAGCCCCGAGACGGCGAAGATGATCCTGGTGGGCCTGTCCGGACTGCCGAAATCCAAGGACGAGGCCACCGCCGCGTTCAAGGCCGGCGCCGACGAATATTTCTACAAGCCCGTGGATCAGACTTTGCTCCTGGTGCGCCTGCGGTCGCTGCTGCGGCGCGCGCCGTTGCCCGCGGCGGAGGTCAACATCCGCCACTTCGGGATCACCGTCTACCCCGAGAGCCGCCTGTGCCGCGTGGAGGGAAAAGAAATCCGGCTGACCCGCCTGGAGTTCGATCTGCTGCTGGAGTTCCTGCGCAATCCCCAGCGCGTGCTGACGCGCGGCGGGCTGATCGACGCGCTGTGGAGCGGGGAGTCGTCCCGCGGCTCCCGCGCCGTGGACCGCCACATCCACGCCCTGCGCGCGAAGCTGGGCGGCTGCGGCGACCTGCTGGAGACCTTGGTGGGCGTCGGCTACCGGCTCACGAGCGCGCGGGGCCGGCCGTCGTCAGCGGCAGCTCGAAGCTGAACCGGCTGCCTTTTCCGGGTTCCGACTCCACGCCGATGCGCCCGCCGTGCCGCTGCACGATGGCCTGGGAGATGGCCAGGCCCAGCCCCGTGCCCGTGGCGCGCAGGGCGTTGGGGACCCGCTCGAACGGCGTGAAGATCCTCTCGCGCGCCTCGGCCGCGAGGCCCACGCCCGTGTCGGACACCGTGATCCGGACGCCGTCCGCCGTGCGCGCGGCGGAGAGCTCCACGCGCCCGCCGGCGGGCGTGAACTTGAGCGCGTTGGAGACCAGGTTGGCCATGACCTGGGCGATGAGATCCGGGTCGAACGGGAACGCGGGCAGGCCCGGCTCCACCCGGACGCTCATCTCCAGCGAGGCGTCGCGCGCGCGGGGGGAGAAGAACAGCGCGGCGTCCTCCACCACGGGGCCGATCTCGGCCAGGCGGGGCTCGAAGTCCAGCTTGCCGCGCTCGATCTTGGACATCTCCAGCATGGAGTTGACGAAGTGCTCCAGGCGCGCGGCGTGCTTGCGGATGGACTGAAGGCTGACGCGGCCCTCGGGCGTCAGCCCTTCCGGCCGCTCCAGCAAGGTCCGCACCTGGCTTTCGATGGCGCCCAGGGGCGATCTCAGCTCGTGGCTGACCGACGCGACCAGCATCTTCTTCATTTCGTCCAGCTCGCCCAGCTTGTGGGACATGTCGTTGACCTGGCGGGCCAGCTGGGTCATCTCGTCGGCGTCGTCCGAGTGCGCGACCTTCGCGTATTCGCCGGTGCCGATGTCCTTGAGCGCCGCCTCGATGCGGGAGATGCGCCTGGTCAGCGTGCGGCCCAGAGGAAACGAGAGCAGGATACCCAGCAGGACGGCGGCGCCGGCGACGCGCGTCACGTCTTTGATCATCGCGTCGAATTCCCGGCGCTCGCGCTGGGCGAGCAGGCGCGTGGAGAGCCGGATCTCCACCACCGCGCGCTTGCCGTCGGGCTGAGACGCCTCGATCAGGCGCGGCGCGGCCTCGGCGTCCTCCGGGGCGGCGGGGCCGCCCACCGTCTGCCACTCGCCGTCCAGCTGAACGCGGCAGAGCGTGACTTCCGGCCGGTCGCGGCGGAGCGAGGTCAGCTGCGAGATCAGCAGCAGCGGGTCCGCCGCCAGCAGCGATTCCTGCGCGGCCTTGCGCACGCTTTCGACGAGAATCTGCTCCTTCTCCAGCTCGGAACGGCGCAGCGCGCCGCGCTGTAGCGACACGAAGGCCAGGGCGGAGGCGGCCACGGACAGCGCCACGGTCACGCTGAGAACCAGCGCGAGCTTGGTGGAGATCTTCACCGGTCCAGTTTGAGCCGCTTGAGGGCTTTGGTCGCGTCCGGGTTGCCGGGATCCAGGTCCAAGACGCTCAAGAAGGCGGTCGTCGCCTGGAGGTACTGGCCCGAGGCGTAGTACTTGACGCCCATTTTATAAAGCGACTGGACCTTGGCTTTCGTCTCCGCCGACATTTCCTTCGAGGCGACCGGAGCGGCGGCGACGGCCGTCGCGGTGGAGGCCGACTCGACGAATTCCCCGTCGGCGAGACCCAGGCTGCGGCGCGTCACCAGGATGGAATTTTCGAGTTCGCGCCGCTTCGTCATGTCGTGCTCGAGCGGAAGGGCGCGGGTCCAAACCGTCAGGGCTTCGCCGTACCGGCCCAGGACGTAATAGATGGACCCGATGCGGTCCATCGCGGACACGTCGTTCTGCTTCAGCTCGAACGCCTGCTTCACCAGCGAAAGACCCAGCTCGTAGTTGCCGTGGCGGTAGGCGGCCTCGATCTTCTTGAGCAGGTCGGCCAAGGTGGGGGAGGGCTGCTCCACTTCGGGGCCGGCGTTGTCGGCTTCCTTGGGGGAAACGGCGCGTGACGGCGCCGAGGAGCAGCCGGCCAGTCCGATAGCGAAAAAGAGAGACAGGGAAAGGATTTTCATTTCCGTAACCTCGGTAAAACCGATGTAACAAAATCGTCAAACCGTGACTTCATAATACCCTATATAGGAAATCTGGAAAACGAATTATAAGCAATTCCAAATAATGTATTCTCGATCTTCCATATTTCCCAAATGAAGGCAGCCCAAACGACGGCGCGCGGTGCCTTTTTTTTCTGTCTTCTCGGCGCGCCGTTTTTCATCGGTCCGCGCGCCTCTCTCGCCGCCGGGCCCGGCACTTCGGCGGCCACCTTCCTGGATCTGGGCTTCGGCGCCCGCCCTCTCGGCTTCGCCGAAGCCTACGTGGCCATGGCCGACGACGTCTCCGCCGTGCATTACAACCCCGCCGGTCTTTCCCTGCCGCAGCCGGCCATGCGCGCCGCTCCCGGACCGTACGAGATGCTGTTCACGCACACGCTCTACATCCAGGGCATTTCGCTGGATCAGCTGGGCCTGGTGCGGCGCCCCTGGGGGCTGAGCGTCACCAGCCTTCGGGTCGGCGGCATTGAAGGCCGCACGTTGGAGACCGACACCGCCGCGAACTTCAATGCGTCCGACCTGGCCGTCGGCGTCAGCTACGGCCGTCAGGTGGGGCCGGTGGGCTTGGGCGCGACGGTGAAGTACATCCATGAGACCATCGCCAACGCCTCCGCCGACGCGTACGCGGCGGACTTCGGCGCGCTGCATCGCTTCGAAAATTATCCCGTCTCGGTCGGCGCGGATCTGGCGAATTTGGGCACGAAGGTGCGCTTCATCGACCAGGCGGCGCCGCTTCCCCTGGTGCTGCGGACCGGCGTCACCTACGGCCAGACCAAGAGCTTCCCTCACGCGCTCAGCCTCCAGATCGACGCGCCGCGGGACGGGGCGCCGTTCGTGCGGCTGGGCGCGGAGTATCAGGGCTTCGGCCCGTTCGCGCTGCGCATCGGCTACCGCACGTTCAGCGGCGGCCAGAAGGACGCGGTGCTGGGCAAGGCGCTGGGTAGCACGGCGTCGGGCTTCTCCGAATTTTACGGGCTGTTCCTGGGCATGGGCCTGCAGACGAAACTGGGGAACCTGGACTACGCCATCATGCCGTACGGCGAGCTGGGCTTGGCGCACCGGCTGTCGCTGGCCCTGCGCTTCGGCGGTCCCCATTGAATCAACATCAAGGAGTCGTCATGAACGCGACGTCACGCTTTTCGAATCGGGCCATTCTGGCCCTCATTCTGATCCTGGCCGCGGCCGGCGCCGCGCGCGCCACGGCGCCCAATCTGATGACGTACCAGGGACGGATCAAGGAGTCTGGCCTGCCGGTGACGGGCGCGCGCAACGTGGACATCTATCTCTGCCCCGATCCGGTCGTCGCGATTGGAAGCTGCTTCGACACCGGGGTGCAGAGCGTGTCCGTGGTCAACGGCCTATTCCGCACGACGTTCACCGCGCCCTCCGGCGTGAACTGGGAGAGCGGACAGTGGTACCTCCAACTGCAGGTGACCGGCGCGCTGTTCACGCCGCGCGAATTGTTCGCCTCCGCTCCCTATGCCGTCTACGCCTCCAGCGCGGCGACCTTGATCCCCAATCCCGGGGACCCCGGCGTCTTCATCGCGCCGAACGTGGCCATCGCGGGCGACGGCTTCAGCGTCGGCGCGTCGACCTTCGTGGTCACCGGGGGCAACGTGGGCGTGGGGACGGCGACTCCCGGATCGGCGTTGGAGGTGAAGGGAGCGCTGACCATGAGCGGCTCCAGCCACGTCCGGATGTCCGGAGCGGGCGGCGCGGTGCCGTCCATCGGCGGTAATTGCGGCGGCGGGTCGATCGTCGGCAGCGACACGGCCGGCCGCGTGACGATCGGCGCGGGCGCGGCCCCTACTTTGGTGGACTGCACGATCGCCTTCGGTACATCTTGGAGTCCGAATCCGCCCGTCTGCCATTTTACCAGCGAGACCGGCGTCGCCGTGGCCTACGCGGTTAGCGCCGTCAGCGCGTTCAGCGTGACTTTCAAGGGGCCCGGATCGCTCAACAACGGAGACGTGATCAGCTATATCTGCCTGAGCTACTAAACATGATGAACAAGGTTTTCACCGGTCCGTGGGAGAACGTATGAAAGTGAATAATCGCTTTTTGCGCCCAGCCGCAGGGGGCCTTTTCCTACTCCTCGCGCTGGTCGGGATCGCCGGCGCGTCCGCCCCGGCGGTGCTGACCTACCAGGGCCGTCTCAAGGAAGCCGGTCTGCCGGTGACGGGCTATCGCACGGCGGACATACAGATCTGCGACTCTTTCACGGGAGGAACCTGCAACACGTCGGGCGTCCAGGGCGTTTCGGTGGTCAACGGAGTGTTCCGCACGACGTTCACGGTTCCGGCGGGCGTCGCGCTGGAAAGCGGCAGCTGGTTCGTGGAAGTCCACGTCAACGGCGCGACATTCAGCCCGCGCGAGATGCTGTCCGCCAACGCCTACTCCGTCTACTCCTCCAGCGCGTCCGCGCTGATCGCCAATCCCGGATCCAACTACGTGACGATCTCCACCCCGGTCGCCTTCGCGGCGCAGGACGCGGCGGGCTACAGCGTGCTGCTCAGCTCCGGCATCAGCACGCCCAACGGCGTGGTGCGGGCGAAAGCCTTTTTCGGCGACGGCTCGGGCCTCACGGGCCTGCCGTCCAGCACGGACATCACCAAGGTCTTCAAGACCGGCGACACCATGACCGGCAACCTGAACATCCTGGCCTCCACGTTGACTTTGACCGGGGCCAACGGCAACATCGTCACCGCGGCGTCGGTGACGGCCTCGGCGTTCTTCGGCGACGGGCAGCACCTGACCGGCATCGTAGCGTCGGGATCCGTGCTGAAGACCGGCGACGCCATGAGCGGCAACCTGGCCATCAATAACTCGACCTTGACCGTCAACGGCCCGATCTTCTCGACGGGCACCGGCGGCGGAACGCCGTTCACCGGAACGGGCACGCGTTTCATGTGGATTCCGTCCTCCGCGGCCGTTCGCGCGGGCGTGGTCGCGGGAGCGCTGTGGGACCCGGTGAACATCGGAGTCAACTCGGTCGCCTTCGGCAACAACACCAGCGCCACCGCCAACTTCTCGACCGTCGGCGGAGGAAACGGCAACACGGCCAACGGCGCGTGGGGCGTCGTTGCGGGCGGCCAGAACAACACGGCGGGCTTCAACGCGGCGGTCGCCGGCGGCGCCGGAAACTCCGCGGGCGGGCTCTATTCGTTCATCCCGGGAGGATTCAGCAACACCATCGGCGGCAGCGGCCAGTATTCCTTCGCCGCCGGCGACCAAGCCAACGCGAACGGCCAGGGCGAATTCGTCTGGGCGGATTCCCAGGGAACGCCGCTGTTCGGCACCCTTCGGGACCAGTTCCTGGTGCGCGCGATGGGCGGCTTCGACATCCAGTCCTCGTCGTTCATCTTCACAAACGGAGTCTCCACGTTCGTGTACGTGGACAACACCGGCCTGGCCATGGCGACGGGCTCCAGCATCACGTTGTCGGGGATCAATGGCGTGATCGTGACGCAGAGCTCGATCACGGCCGCGCGGTTCTTCGGCGACGGATCCCAACTGACCGGCGTCACGGCGGCGGGCGCGGTTCAGAAGGCGGGCGACACGATGGCGGGAAATCTCGAGATCGACAATTCCACCCTGACCGTCAATGGTCCGCTGATCTCCACGGGCACGACGGGCGGCGTGGTTTTCACCGGCGCGGGAACGCGCTTCATGTGGGTTCCGTCGCTGGGCGCGATCCGCGCCGGCGCCGCGATCGGCGCGGAGTGGGACGCGGCCAGCATCGGAATCAACTCCGTGGCATTCGGCCAGAACAATAAGGCCTCGGGCAACCAGTCCGTGGTCTCCGGTGGAATCGGGAACGGCGCCTCCGGAATATACGCCACCGTTCCGGGCGGCTACCTGAATAACGCCGCCGGCGGCTACTCGTTCGCGGCCGGCGCCCAGGCCCAGGCATTGGCGCAGGGCAGCTTCGTTTGGGCCGACGCGTTGTTTTCCAATCTCACCAGCAACATCCAAAATCAGTTCCTGGTGCGCGCGATGGGCGGGTTCGACATCCAGTCCTCGTCGTTCATCTTCACCAACGGCGTCTCCACCTTCGTGTACGTGGACAACACCGGTCTGGCGATGGCGACGGGCTCCAGCATCACCTTGTCGGGTCTCAACGGCGTGATCGTGACGGGGAGTTCGATCACCGCGGCGCGCTTTTTCGGCGACGGCTCCCAACTGACGGGCGTCACGGCGGCGGGCGCGGTTCAGAAGACCGGCGACGCGATGAGCGGCAACCTGGCGGTCGACAACTCGACTTTGACGGTCAACGGCCCCATCATTTCGACGGGAACAGGCGGAGGGCTCTCGTTCACCGGCGCGGGGACGCGCTTCATGTGGGTCCCGTCGTCGGCAGCTTTCCGCGCGGGCGCGGTCGCCGGCAACCAATGGGACCCGGTGAACCTCGGCCCGCAGTCCGTCGCCTTTGGACAGGATAATGCGGCCGCCGGCGCTTACTCGGCGATCGGCGGCGGAGCCGGCAACCAGGTGTCCGCGACCTCGTCCTACGGCACGGTCGCCGGCGGAAGCAGCGGGGCCGTGCTGGGCTTCGGCGGAGTCATCGGCGGCGGCCTTCTTAACACCGTATCGGGCCAATACGGAACGGTTCCGGGCGGCACGGGCAACACCGCCGCCGGACTGGCCTCATTCGCGGCCGGGTTCGACGCGAAGGCGAACGCGCAGGGCAGCTTCATCTGGGCGGACTCCGCCGGCGGCGCGGGCGCGCCGATCACGAACAACGTGGCGGACAGCTTCCTGGTGCGCGCGCTGGGGGGCTTCGACATCATCTCCTCCACCTACTACTTCACCAATGGACTTTCGACCTTCGTGTACGTCAACGCCACGGGGTTGGCGATGCAAACGGGCTCCAGCATCACCTTGTCCGGCATCAACGGCGTGATCGTGACGCAGAGTTCGATCACGGCGGCGCGTTTCTTCGGCGACGGCTCCCAGCTGATCGGAGTCGTGTCGACGGGCTCGGTGAATAGAGCCGGGGACGCGATGAGCGGCAACCTGGCGATCAACAACTCCACCTTGACCGTCAACGGACCCTTGATTTCAACTGGAACGAGCGGCGCGGTGGTGTTCAGCGGCGCCGGGACCCGTTTCGAGTGGATCCCGTCGTCCGGGGCCATCCGGGCCGGCCAGCTGACGGCGGCGGGCAATCCGACCGCCTGGGACGCCTTCGCTGTGGGCGCCTTCTCCGTCGCCTTCGGCCAGGACAACCAAGCGGCCGGGCCGTGGTCCGTGGTGGGAGGCGGAGGCGGCAACTCGACCGGCGGCCCCGCCTGGTACGCGACGATCTCCGGCGGCAACGGAAACAACAGCTCCAACCTTTACACCGTCGTGGCGGGAGGAAAGAGCAACACCTCTAACGGATTCGCCAGCGCGATCGGAGGCGGATTTTCGAACTTCGCCGGCGGCGACTATTCGACCATTCCGGGGGGATCGAATAATTCGGCCGGCGGCTTCTACTCTTTCGCCGCCGGCTTCAAGGCGTCGTCCAACGCCGAAGGAGCCTTCACCTGGGCGGACTCCGTGGGGGGGGTCGGCGCTCCGATCACGAATTACGTCACGGACAGCTTCCTGGTCCGCGCGATGGGCGGCTTCGACGTGATCGCCTCCTCGTTCGTCTTCTCCAACTCGGTCTCGACCTTGGTTTATATCCGCAGCGACGGCAACGTCGGCATCGGCACCACGAACCCGGGCGCCATGCTGGACGTCAATGGTATGGCGCAATTCGGTCCGGGCGGCGCGAAGTCCACTTTCACGGCGGCCGGTCTGACGATGAACAACAACGGAAGCCTCTATCTGTCCGGCCCCAGCGGCATCATCATTTCCGCGAGCTCGATCACGGCCGGCGCTTTCTTCGGCGACGCTTCTAATCTCACGAACGGTCCTCCCGACAACTCGAAGGTCCTGAAGACCGGAGACGGCATGACCGGGCCGCTGACCATGCTGAGCAATTCCACCATCACCGTGACCGGCAACCAGTTCTCGGTGGGCGGCTCTACCTTCAAGGTGCTCGGCAGCAGCGTGGGCGTCGGCGCGATCGATCCCACGGCCTTGTTCAGCGTCGTCGGCCCCGGAGGAATCTCCGCGTCCGGCGGCATCCAGACGGACGGTTTCCCGGCGCTGGCCGGCGTGGTGGAGGCGAACAACTTCTACACCAACGGCGCGGGCGTGATTGGCCACACGGGAACCGGCGGCAACGGCATCATTTGGGGGGACGGCGGCGGCGGCGCCTGGGTGCATCAAGATTTTTACGTTGGGACCCAGCTCTTCCCGATGTTCCGCATGACCACCAGCGGCGTCGGCGTGGGCGGCGCCGGCCCGCTCAACAGACTGGACGTCGGAGGCGGCGGTATCGCTGTGGGTTCGTACGCGGGCGTGGATCTCGCAAGCAACGGCAGCGCCATCCTTTCGGGAACGGTCTCCATCGGCACGGCGGCTGCGAACGAAGCGCTGGACGTCTACGCCGCGCCCCTAGTGGGGGTGGCGGAGTCGGTGGCGAAGTTTTCCGTCGGCGACGCCGACGTGAACCAGTTCGTGCAAATTCTCAACAACACGACGACGAACGGGGAATTCGACCCGAAGATCGCCGCTCACGTCACGGGCACGACCGCGCCGCCTTTGCTCCTGGAGGCCAATAGCGGGAGCAACGACGCCGTCGCCAGCGACTCTTTCGTCATGAACGCTCTTTCGGGCGTGGGCACGTTGGTGAACAGGAATCTTCTGAACGTCCAAAACAACGGCATTTCGAAGTTCGTGCTGACCGCCGGAGGCGGCGTGGGCATCGGCGCGCCTCCGCCGTCGGACGGGTCTCTGGTGGTTTCGCCGGCGAACGTCGTGACCAGTCAGCACGGCGTCGTCGTAGAAAAAACAGGCATCAATTCCACGGCCGGATTCGAGTTCAAGGACTCGGCGTTCGGCCGGACCTGGCAGTTCGGCGGAAACCTGGGCAACTTCGGCGACGGCCGCCTGCAGGTGTACGACGAGACCACGGCGCAGTACCGGCAGGTCTTCTTCGGCAACGGCGACATCTCGATCGGCATGGTCGGCGCCGGCGACGCGCAGTCGGCGACGCCCGGCCTGTATCTTCAAGCCAACGGCAAGATCGGCATCGGCACGAACGCGCCGGTTTATGATGTGTCATTGGGCAAGGCGCAGAGAACGATCGGCGTCGAGGATCAGGGCGCGGTCGTCCTGCTGGGCAGCACTTTGACGGTGCGCTCCGGCGGGGGAGGCACGAGCGGCTCCGGCGGCGCGGGCGGTCCGCTGATCCTCGCGGCGGGCGCCGGCGGCGGCGCCGGACCCAGCAACGGCGGCCCGGTCGTCCTGTCGGCCGGCAACGCGGGAACCACCGGCATCGCCGGCTCCATCATCATGGCGCCCGGACAAGGCCCGACGGCGGGCAGCATCCAGTTCGGCGACCCCAACAATTTCCCGCATTGGAAATCGGTACAGCAGGTTTCCTCGCCTCCGGGCGTCTCCTTTCCCGCATGCGGAACTCTGGCGGGCGGTTCGATCACCTTGTCTCCCGGCTCGACCGACATGGCGGGACAGATCAACCTCACCACAGGTGCCGGCGCCGGTGCGGCGAATTGCGTGATCACGGTGACTTTCGGTAAGGCTTATGGGAACTCAGCGGCCAATCCACTGCACGTGTTCATCACCCCCGCGAGCGCGAGCGTTCCCGCTCTCAATGCCTGGGCGGCGGCGGTGACAGGGCCTTTGAGCGGGACTTTCACGATCACGCTCACGGGGGTACCGGCCCCCGCAACCGCCTACACCTTCGCCTATCTGGTCGTTGAATGAAGAGATATTGATCTAAGAGCGTTGACTTCGTGTTTACGATGAAATCGTCGAAGCAGTTGATCGTCCTGGCCGCCCTCGCGGGCGCGCTGGCGGCACCCTGCGTCTGGGCGGCCGGACCGAAGACCTCCACCAACAGCGTGATCGTGGACGACCTTCTCACCGGCGCCGCCGGAACCGTCCACGCCACCACCGTCGGCGGTTCCGAATTGGATGGCAGCGTCGGCCAGGTGTCGGAGATCGTGGAGTTGTCCGCGGGCGCCACCGTGGAGGCGGGCTACTTCGCCGCCTTGGTGTCCACGCCGAACTCGCCCAGCTACCTCCAGGTCAACGGCTCCTCCGTCGCGCTCCAGTGGCTGGACGCCATTCCGGCCAATCCCTCGGGCACGGCCTACGCCCTGGACTTCTCCACGTCGCCCGTGTTCGGCGGAATATTGGTGTCGACGAACGCCTACGGCCTGTCCGGCATCGTGACCGGGCTGACGGGGAACACCACCTATTTCGGCCGCATCAGCGCGGCGTATTCCGAGAGCGACAACTCGACGCCGGTCGGCTTGGGCCAAACGGTCACGCAGGCGCTGGCGCCGTCGTTCGGCGCCTTCTCGGACGTCGCGCCGTTCACGCTGAAGACCGCGTGGGATTCGTTGGGAAACAACGTCGGCGATCTGAACCCGGCGTGGACGACCTTGACCTCGACCTTGCCCGCCGTGCGCCAGGGGCAGGCCATGGTCTATTACGGCGGACGGCTGTACGTGTCCGGCGGCGCGGATCCCGCGGCGCAGAGCACGGTGTACACCGCGCCCGTTCTGGCCGACGGGACGGTGGGCGCGTGGACGACGACGACGCCGCTCCCCGGCATCCGCGAATCGCACGCCATGGCCGCGTGGGCCGGGCGCTTGTACGTGGCGGGCGGCTCCAACGGCAGCGCCCAGTCCACCGTGTGGTGGGCGCCGATCCGCTCCGACGGAAGCTTGGGAGATTGGAACACGGCCACGCCGTTGCCTTCCGCGCGCACACAGCTGGCGATGACGGCGTCCGCCGGACGGCTGGTCGTGACCGGGGGACAAAACGGAATTTCCGCGCAGTCCACGGTTTACAGCGCGGCCCTCAACGACGACGGCACGATCGGCGCGTGGGCGGCGGCGCCGTCCTTGCCCACGTCCGTCAGCGGCCACGCCATGGCCGTTTCCAGCAATACCATCTACATCGCCGGCGGCGCCAGCGGCGTCGTGCTCAACACCGTCTGGTGGGCCCCCTTGACCGCGGGCGTTCCCGGCGCCTGGACGGCCACCACCCAGTTGCCGACGACCTTGACCCGGCACGGTATGGCCGCGTTGAACGGCAAGCTGTACGTGACCGGCGGAAACGACGGCGCGACCGTCCAGAACGCGACCTACGTCGGACAGATCAACCCCGACCAGACCATCGCGGGCTGGACCTCAGAGGGTGCCGCCCTGCCCGCCCTGTACCTGCATGCCATGGCCGCGTCCATGGACACCCTCTACGTCTCGGGCGGTTCGAACGGGACAAATCCCGTCAACAAGATTTTGAACGTCTCTCTGACGGGCACCCAATCCTTGGCCGAATTGGCCGCCAGCGTTGGATTCGCGCCGATCCTGGCCTCGTCCACCTGGCGCGCCGGCACGAACTTCGACTTTTCCGGACTGACCCCGAACACCACCTATTTCGGCCGCGTCAGCGCGCGCAACTACGCCGGCGTGCAGACCGCGCTCCTCCCGCTGGGCTCCACCATCACCTTGGCCGCCGTCCCGACCACGGCCGTCTCCACCTTCACCGACGTGGAGATCGGCTCGGTCACGTTCCAATGGACCGCGGGCGGCAACCCGGCCGGCACCGAGTTCAACGCCCAGGCGTCCACCGCCAGCGATTTCAGCGGGACTCTGCTGACGGGAAGCTGGCTGACGTCCACCACGACAGGCTTCAGCAGCCTGAGCCCGAACACCAGCTACTACCTGCGCGTCCAGGCCCGCAACGCGGCCCACGTCGTCAGCCCCTTCGCCGCGGTCGGCTCGACGTACACGTTGGCGGTCCCGCCCGCCGGCACCCTCATCACCGCCTCCAACGCCTCCGGCCTCACCCTCACGTGGGGCCCGGCCGCCAACCCCGCGGGAACGCTTTTCGAGGCCCAGGTCTCCTCGATGACGACCTTCATCCCGCTCCTCCAATCCAGCGTCGCGGTTTCGTTGAGCGCGACGTTCAGCGGTCTGATCAGCGCCAGCACGTTCTACGCCCGCGTCCGCGCGCTCAACGGCAACGGCGTCCCCAGCGGCTTCGACGTCACGGCCTCCACCGCGACCGGCCTGGACTCCGTGGCTCCCGGAATCGCGACGGGCACGTTCGCCTATCCCGGCGCCGCGGCGGACACTTTGGTCGCCGCCTGGGTCGTTCCGGGCGACAACGCCTACTCCGGGACGTTGTTCGCGGGGACGCAGTTCCTGATTCAATGGAGCACGTCCGACCCCGCGGGAGTGGCGTGGAGCACCGCGTCCGCCCAGGTGTCCCTGTCCACGGGGCCCATTAATCCGGGAAGCCTGGCCACCGTCGCGGTCTCCGCCCTGCCGGACCGCAAGCAGGTCTTTTTCCGCGAGTGGACCCGCGACCTGGCGGGCAACTACTCCGTGCCGTCGGCCACCTTCTCCGCCATCACCACCCCGTTCACATACGAGTTCCTGGCGGGCGGCGGAGGCTTCGACGCCGGGACCTTCCCGTCGCTCGCGACGGACAGGGCGGGCAACCTGCAGGCCGCGTACCGCGGCACGACCGGCACTCAGGAGCTCCAGTACGTGAAGCGGACGGCCGGCGCGTGGGGCGGGCCGGTCACCGTCGATCCGGGCACGGTCGTGACGAACCCGGTGCTGGCGCTGGACTCCTCGGACAATCCGGTCATCGCCTATTTCGACTCAAGCGCCACGCAGCTGAAGGTGGCCCGCTTCAGCGGCAGCTGGACCATCAGCGTCATCGAGGCCGGCAACTTCGTGCCCGGCGGCGCGGTGGTGGACGCGGCCGGCGCCGTCAACGTCTCCTACTACGACTCCGTCGCCGGCCATCTGAAGTTCGCTCGCTTCACCGGCGTCTCCTGGAGCACCCAGACCGTGGACAACACCCCGGCGAACACCGGATCTCAGAGCGCCTTGGCCCTCGATGCGACCCAGCAGGCGTATATTTCCTACTATGACGCCACGAATGCGGCCCTCAAATTCGCCAGCTCCACGGCCGGAGGCGGCTGGAGCCTCCAGACCGTGGACGCCGGAATCTCTCTGAGCAGCGGCAGCGTCATCGCCGTGGACGGCAACGCCAAGGCGCATATCGCCTACGCCGACATGACCGGCGGCGCCGTGAAGTACGCCAGCATGACCGCCGCCGGCTGGTCCGTGCGCGTCGTGGAGCCCGGAGCCAATCTGGGCGGCATGCGCGTCAGCCTGGCGCTGGACGGGGCGGGCGCGGCGAACATCTCCTACGGCGACCGCACGGCGGCGAGCCTCAAGTTCGCGCAGTGGACCGGGACCGCCTTCAGCACTCAGACCGTGGACTCGGCCGCCGATGAAGGCCTGGAGAGCTCCCTGTCGCTGGACGCCGCGGGGAACGTCCATATCGCCTACCGCGATTCGACCGACAAGGCCTTCAAGGCCGCGCACTGGACGGGGGCCGGCCTGCCGGGCGCGTTCGGCGGAAACGCCCGCGGCCGGGCCCAGGCCGCGTCCGCGATGTCGGGCGCCGCGCTCTCGGTCACCAGCATCCAGTGGAGCTGGAACGACAACGCCAACAACGAGCTGGGCTTCCGGCTTTACGGCTCCCTCGTCTCGACCGGGCCGTTCGTCCTGGTGGCGGACACCGGGACCATCGCGGCGTCGCCGGGCGTGGGCGGCGTCCGGAGCTACACGGAGACGGGCCTGACGTCGGGCACCACCTATTACCGCTACGCGGTGGCCGTCGGCACCGGCGGCTTCGCCGCCTCCGGCGTGGCCGCCGCGTTCCCGGCCAACGTTTCGGACACCACCCCGCCGACGATCGTCAACAACCAGACCGGCGACGCCGTCCTGCGCCGCCAGAACACGGGCACCTACAACGTCAACTTCTTCGACAGCGGCGGCTCGCACCTGTCGTCTTTCGCGGTCAAGGCTTCGACCATGCCCGGCGGCGTCGGGCCGGACCTGATCGCCTACACGACGGTCGTTTCCGGCCTCAGTTCGGACTCGTACACGGCGCCGTGGCCCCTGCCCGCGGCCGTCTTCAACGCCCTGCAGGGCGGCGTGACCAATTACATCACCATCAAGGTGGTGGACGGCGCCGGCAACGCGACGATCGGCACCGACCTGTTCTACGTCCAGCGCGACACCTCCGTTCCCAGCATCTCCGGCCACGTCGTCGAGGTCTCCAGCGTCGGCATCACGGCCGTCGAGGTGGACTGCTTCGACGCTTCCGGCGCCCTGCAGGCCACCGCGTTCACCCAGGCCGACGGCAGCGGAACCTACGTGGCCAGCGGCATGCCCCTGGGCACCTACCGGGTTCAGGCGACGTGGACGGTCAACGGCGTGGGCAACTCGGTGTCCATCGACAGCATTCCCGTGGACACGACCAGCCTGGACTTCACGCTTCAGCTGAATTACAACCTGGCCGCGGTCCAGGGCAGCCTGCAGACGCTCTCGACCAATCCCAGCGGGCCGTCGCTGCTGAGCGTGGGGACCCGCGCGGCGTTCTTCGATCCGAAGACCGTGCCCAACCCGACTCTGGCCCGCGTGGAGCTGTACCAGAACAACCGCCAGGTCGGCATGGTCCTGGTCCCGCCCAGCGGTCATTGGATCATCCCCAACCTTCTGCCCGGAAAGTACTCCCTGCGCGCCTACAACGGGCTGGACTACACCGAATTCCAGGAGGTGGAGCTGATCGACGGCGAGGTCAAGACCATCGGCTTCCTCAGCAGCCCCCTGCCCGACACGCAGGTCTTCGCGTTCCCGAACCCGGCGCGCCGCGCGACCTCGTTCCGGTTCCAGTCGGCGCTGCTGCCGCTGGACGCGCAGATCCGCGTCTTCGACATCGCCGGCAATCTGGTCAAGGAGCTGACCACCGCGGCGGGGGAGATCGTCATGGCGCCCGGCTCCGGCGCGGGCGTGTATCACGGCGATTGGGACCTGACCAACTCCCGCGGCCAGGGCGTGGCGTCCGGCGTGTACATCTTCTCGGTCAAGGTCAGCGGCGGCAACAACCAGTCGGCTTTGGTCACGAAAAAATTGGCGGTGGTGAAATAGCATGAGAATCCTGATGGCGGCGGCGCTGGCGGCGCTCCTGGCTCCCGCGGCGGGGGCGGGCCTGCTGAGTCCCGGAAGCGTGGCGGTTCTGGACGCCAACTCCGCGCCCCGGACCACTTTTTCCAACAACGAGCGCATCACCTTCCAGCAGCGGGTCTTCAACGGCGTGGCCAGCCCCAACCGCGTCTCGTTCACCTTCATCGTGCTGTCGCCGTCGGGCGCCAACGTGTTCCAGATCGCCGGCAACGCGGTGCCCGGCTCCGTGGGCAACGCCGCGACCCAGCTCTCCGGCTTCCCGATCGCCAAGTTCTACACCGGCCCCGGGACCTACACGCTCCAGGCGCTGGCGTCCCTGGACGGGCAGGTCGTCTCCCAGCAGGCCACCTTCATCATCTCTTCGCCCAACATCCTGCTGCTGTATCCGCCCAACGGCGCGCAGAACGTGGCCGACGTCCCGCTCACGTTCCGCTGGGTCTCCAGCGGCGGCTCCACCTACCGCCTCACGGTCGGGGACAACCCGTCCTTCTTCAACGCGCTGTTCGCCCAGCAGACGGGCGGCGCCGAGACCTTCCTCAGCTACCCGCTCCACCCGTCCGATCAGCGCCTGATCCTGTCCGCCGGCCAGATCTATTACTGGAAAGTCGAGGCGCTGGACGGCAACGGCCAGGTGGTGGGCGCCAGCAGCGTGCCGAACTCCTTCACGGTGCAGACCGCGGCTTTGGGCCGGGACATGGCGGTGACCGACCTTTCCGTGCAGGGCGGGCAGGACCTCCAGGGCAACATCCCGTTCAAGGTCACCGTCGCCAATCAGGGCGGCACCGCGCAGGCCAACGTTCCCCTGCGCTTCAGCGTCGGAGGCCTGGCCGCGGTGGGGACTCCCGTGAGCATGGCCATGATCGGACCGGGGGAGACGCGCGACTACGCCTTCTCGGCGCCGCTGCCGCCCGGCCAGACGCAGAGCCTGGGGATCGCCTGCGTCGACTTCTCCGACGACAACCTGACCAACAACTGCAAGACGCTGCAGATCACCCAGGCCTCCGCCTCCGGGGGAACGACGAATTTCACCACCAACGTTTCCGCCGATCAGGTCTGGCAGCAGATCCAGGATCTGCTGCGCCAGCAGGGCATGGACCTCAGCGAGTACAACCTGGTCGGCATGGAGGGCCAGCTCAGCGCGGACGACCTGAAGTCGCTGCTGGCGTCCCTGCGCACCGGCGCCGCGGACGTCTCCCTCAGCGGCCCGACCTTGGGCGGCGGCGCGGCGGCGATCGTTCCGGCCGTCAGCACGGCCTCCTTCAACGCGCCCGCGAGCGCGCCCCGGCAGGACGTCGCTCCCGCGGCGCCCAACGGCGTGGTCGCCGACGAGGAAGAGACGGCGCCTCTGGGCTCCGAGTGGGAGGGCTTCTCCGCGCCGATGTCGTCGCGCCCCTCGGGGCAGGTGATCTCCGACGAGAAGACCTGGAAGAAGATCTGGCGCCTGGTGCAGACCGGCCGCGTGCCGAAGGTGAACTTCAACGAGCACATCGTCGTCGCGGTCTTCGCCGGAAAGGGCGAGAAGGCCGACCACGCCGAGATCCAGGCCGTGGAGATGAGCCTGTCCGGGCTGGTGGTCCGCTACCAGTTCGTCCGCTACGCGACGTTCAACGTGAACTCGTCGCCCCGCGCCGCGGTTCCCTACCGGATGCGCGTGGTTCCGCGCACGACCGTTCCCGTGCAGTTCGATCTTGTCGAGGAAAAAGAAGACGTTCCGGCAAAACCCAAGTCGCAGGAGAGGAAATAATGCTCAAACGCATCGGTCGGCTGGCGGCGTTGGCGTTGCTGTCGTGCCTTGTCGTCGCGCCCGCGCGCGCGGCCGGAGAGGTCGTGGCCGGAGTCGTCATCGTGCTGAAGGGAGCGCCCGGCATCAAGCGGCGCGGCGCGTCCGCCGTGAAGCCCTTGAAGATGAGCCAGTACGTCAACGAGGGCGACGAGCTCACCACCAAGGCGGGGGAGTTCGCCTCGATCGCCTTCATCGGCGGCGCGGAAGTCCGCATCAGCGAGTCGTCGACGTTCGTGGTCGAGGCGGGCGGGGGGACCAAGCCCACCCAGCTCTTCACCACGATCGGCAAGGCGTGGACGCGGCTGCTCCAGGGCCACTCCGGCATCAACATCCGCACGCCCACCGCGGTGGCGGCCGTGCGCGGCACCGAGGCCGACGTGGAGTCCGGCGACCACACGACCGTCAAGGTCTACGAAGGCTTCGTGGACGTGTACAACGACCACGGCAAGCAGGCCCTGACCGCCGGCCAGATGACGCACGTGGCCAGCGCCCAGGCCGCCCCCGAGCCGCCGAAGACGATGACGGCGGCGGACGTGCAGCACTGGCAGGACGCGCTCAAAGGAAAAGACGTGGAGAAGCAGATCCAGCGCCTGCAGAAGGAAGCCGACCGGCGCCGCAGCCTGGAGCTCAAGACGAAGGACGGCAAGAAGATCAAGATCAACCTTGAGAAAAAATGACCGCCGCGAACCGGACTGAACGGTGATCATTCGCTCTCGCCGCATCGCGGCGCTCGCCGCGCTGCTGTGCGCTTACGCGGCCCTCCGGCCGACGTACGCCGCCGCATCGGATCAGGCCAGCCTGCAGTTCACGGTGCCGGCTCCTGATCCGGTGCAGGCGGGCGAGACGCTGTCCATCCAGGCCCTGGCCGTCAACACCGGCTCGAGCCAATGGGCGGCGGGCAGCTATTACTGGGTGGCGGAAGTCTACGACGTCGAGTACCGCTTCCTGACGCGCACCGAGCAGATCTCGCCCACGGACAACGTGCCGCCGGGCGGGGTGGCCGCCATCACTCTGCCGTTCTCCGTTCCGGCCACCGCGACGGGACGGCGCTTCTACCGCGTGTACCTGGTGAAAGACAACCGCCAGCTCCTGGAATCCGACTACAAGGCGTTCCAGATCCTGGAAAAGGCCATCCCGCCGCCGCCGGAGTCCGTGGACTACCGCGTGGAAGGAAACGTGACCGTCAGCCTGAAGGATTCCAGCATCGGCAAGTGGCGCCAGGTCAACGGCTCGACCGCGGTCAACATGGTGGGCAAGCTCAAGGACGCGTCGTACCTGCTCAACGCCAACCTGATCCACGCCCCCGGAAAGGTGGTCGACCCGTACAGCATCCTTTTCAGCTACTACGCTCCTTGGGGCCGCATCTACGCCGGCGACATCGCCCCGACGTATTCCCAGCTGTCGGTGAACGGCCTGGGCCTGCGCGGATTGATGCTGGAGCAGAACAAGGGCATCTTCGATTGGTCCGTCCTGGGCGGGCAAAGCGTCACGTCCCAGGCGGGGACGGCCGCGATCAACGGCCGCTTCGCGCGCTCGATCTACGCGGGCCGCTTCGGCGTTTCGCTGCCGGCCAACGTCAAGGCCGGCGTCAACGCCTTCCAGAGCGCCGACGAGGTCGGGTCGCTGAGCAGCGACCCGAAGTCCAACAACTTCCGCGGACCGGCGCTGGCCGCGCAGAAGAACTCGGGCATGGGCCTGAACCTGTCCTGGGCGCCCGGGGCGGGCGTGACCGTCCTGGCGGACTACCAGAAGAACACCTACACGCCGGACACGACTTTGCCGGCCGTCTCGGACACGGCCCGGCGCCTGGAGCTCCGCTGGGACACGCGGATGACCAAGCTGAAGGTCTATACGCAGCGCACGGGCGCGCACTTCATCGCCTTCGGCGCGCCGTCCGTCATCGGCGACCGCAACACCATGGACGCCAGCCTGGGCTTCTTCCCGGCGTCGTGGTACACCCTGAACCTTTCCGGCGACCAGTACACGGACAACCTGGCCAACGACCCGAACAAGCTCACGACCACGCAGCGGATCCTGAACGTCGGCAACGCGTTCCACCTGCCGACGGGAACGGATTTCAACCTGGGGGGTTCTTTGAACACGGCCAAGGGCAAGCAGGCCTCGGCCCTGGACAACAAGACCGTCACGGAAAGCGTCGGGCTGACTCAGGCGATCAAGAAGCACACCGTGTCCCTGAACATCCAGAACTCCCAGTTCCGCGATCTCAACAAGCTGTCCCACGACCTGGACACGCAGACCTTGGGCTTGAACACGAACCTGTCGCTGCCGCACAACTCGATCGGCTCCTTCGGCGTGACGACGACGCAGGCCAGCGACAAGATCGACGGCAGCAAGCGCAAGAGCCAGTCCACCTCGGCCAGCTATTCACGTCCGCTGTGGCCCTCGTGGACCGGACAGTTCTTCGGCTCCCTGACCGCCACCAAGAACACGTCCCCGCTGTTCCCGTCCGACTCGTCGACGCTCTCGCTCAATTCCGAGCTGACCTGGACGGTCGAGAAGCAGATCAACGTGGCGTTCGGCGTGGGCTACAACAAGACGCAGGACAAGCTGTCCAGCGCCAACAGCACGAAGGAGATCGTCCTCTCCACGCGCTACTCGTACTCCTTTTAGTTCGCTTCGGCGGGAGCCGGGCGCGAGGACAGCTTGCGCAGGAACTTCTTGAGCTGCGGATCCTCGGGAGAGAGGGCCAGGGCTTTCTGCCAGGCCTCGCGCGCCTTCGGGTGCAGGCCGAGAGAGTAGTACGCCGAGCCCAGCCGCTTCAAGGCGACCAGGTCCGCCGGCTCCAAGGCGAGGGCCTCGTTGAGCGTGTCGATCGCCTGGTGGTAGCGCGCCCCGTACATGTGATCCAGAGCGACGGAGCGCTTGTACTCGAGCAGGGTCATGCCCGGGGTGACCAGGTCGGTGTTGACGAACTCCGGATGGCGCGACAGGAACCAGTCGAGCAGGCGCTTGATGCGCGTATCGACGGGCTCCAGCTCGCGGGCGTAGCGCAGGCCGTCGTAGGCCAGCTTGTAGTCCTGGTTCTGGCCGACGGCGGCGTTGACGGAGAGGGTGGTCAGCCTCCAGGCCTTCGATTTGTCCGGAGCCTCCGGCACGATCAGGACGATGTCCTCGAGCGAGGACTGGAGCGCGGAGGCGAACGGGGTGCGGTTTCCGTTTTCCAGGAGGGTTTCCAACCCGGCCAGCGCCGAACGGTATCGGCCGGTCCTCACGTTGGCCAGGATCTCGGTCAGGCGCTTCGCGTTCGTCTTCTCGACGTCGTTCTGGACCTCGCGGATCATGTCGCGGGCGGTTTTCTGGTCGGGGTCGAGGCGGAGGATGTCGTCCCAGACCTGGATGGCCCGGCCGTAGTCGCCCGACTTGTAGAAGGCGAAGGCCTGGTCGTAGTACTTCTGCAGAACGACGGCCTTCGATTCCTGCGGTGCCTCCGCGGCGCGCGCGCATATCGGATGAACGGAAAGGATCGCCGCGAAGGCACCCAGGCGCAAAAAACGAACGGAGAGAAGGGCAACGGCGACGGACTCGCCGTACACCCCTCCGTCGGTTTTTCGTGCCTTGGTGTCTTTGTGGTTCAATCCGCTGCCGTGGGACAATATTAGCTGTCTTTCTTGACCTCGCGCACGATGCTGATCTCGATGCGGCGGTTGCGCGCGCGTCCTTCCGGGGTCAGGTTCGTGTCCACGGGACGCATCTCCCCGTAGCCGCGGGCGTCGAAGCGCTCGGGAGAAAGCCCGCGCTCGACGAAGAATTGGCCGATGGCGAAGGCCCGGGCCGCCGACAGTTCCCAGTTGTTGCGGAGGCGGCTGCGCAGCAGGGGCTTGTCGTCGGTGTGACCGGAGACGAGGATGGGGTTGGGGATGCCCGCGAACAGCTTGGCCAGCGGCTCCAGGACCTTGCCGGCGTCGGGATTGAGGGTCGCGGAGCCGGGGGCGAAAAGAACCGGCTCCGGCAGCAGGAGATGGATGTGCCGGGAGGTCACGCGCAGCCCGAAGTCGCGAAGGGCCAGCTGGTCCATCTGCTGCTTGACGTTGACGGCCAGGTCGGTCTCGTCGGCCCGGACGCGGGCGAAGTCGGAGCCCGCGTCCATCTCCTTCTGCATATGGGCGACGGCGCGCTGGTACTCGGGGGGCGTCTGCGTGTAGTTGTACGCGAACAGCGCCAGGAAAAGGATCACCATGGTGGACATCAAGTCCGCGTAGGGAACCATCCACAGGCCGGTGAGATCGTGCTTCTTACTCATCGGCGGCGGCTCCTCCGCGGAGGATGACGATTTCGACGCGGCGGTTGCGGCCGCGGCCGCCGCCTTCGTTGGGCGCCAGCGGGTGGTAGGGGCCGTAGCCGGCCGCGATCATGCGCGCGGGGGGGACGCCCTCCCGGGTCAGCAGCTCGATGACCGAGGCGGCCCGGGCCACGGAGAGCTCCCAGTTCGTCTTGTAGGGCCCGGACACGACGGGAACGTCGTCGGTGTGCCCTTCCACCAGCACGTCGTTGGGAATCTGCTTGAGCACCCCCGCCAGCAGGCTCAGGGTCTTGCCGGCGTCGGCGTTCAGGCCGGCCGAGGCGCTGGGAAACAGCAGTTGGTTGCGCAGGCGCACGCGGATGGTCCGCTCCGTCACGTCGATGTCGGCGGAACTCTTCAGCCGCGAGCTCTGCATGAGCCCCAGAAGGGCCTCCGCCGCCTGCTTTTCCTTGAATTCCCGGATCAGCGCGTCGGCCTTCGCCTGCTGGTTGTCGATGAGCTGGGAGGCCTCGAACGCGCGCAGCCACTCGGCGCGGGTCTTGGGATTCTGCAAAGTGAAGGAATACATGACCAGGAAGAACAGCATCAGGTTGGTCATCAGGTCGCACAGGACGACCAGCCAAAGCGGGTTCTCCTCCGCTTGCGCGCGCGTCACGCGGTGGAGGAACGGCATCATGCGGCGGCCTTGTAGGGGCGTTCTCCTCGGGCGCGGAGATGGAACGACAGGTACGCCTCCAGCCTCTTGGCGATCAGCCAGGGCGCCTCGTCCTGCTGCAGCGCCAGGACGCCCTTGGTGATGAGCTCCCGAGCCAAGACTTCCTCCTCAGAATAGTGGTTGAGCTTGTTCGCGATCGGGAGGAAGATGAAATTGGCGGAGAAGATGCCGTAGAACGAGGCGGTCATGGCGACGGCCATGGAGCTGCCCATCGCCTTCGGATCGGTGATGTTCCTCAGCACCTGCACGACGCCGATCAAAGTCCCCAGCAGGCCGAAGATCGGCGCGAAGGTGCCGGCGGAGCGGAAGATGCCGCTGATCTGGTCGTGGCGCTGCTGGGTCGCCAGGATGTCCCGCTCGCAGCGTTCCTTGATCATCTCGTGCTCCAGGCCGTCGACGAGCATCTGGATGCAGTCGCCCAGATAGGGATGCGGGACGTAGGGCGCGTCCTCGGCCAGGGAATCCATGCCGTCGCGCCGCGATTTCTCGGCAAGCTTCACGATGGAGTCGATCAAAGTCTGCGCGGAAGGGCGCTTCGGGGGGAAGAACATGATGTTGAGCGCCATCGGGATCTTGCTCAGCACCGACCAGGGGTAGCTGATCATGATGGAGCCCAACGTGCCGCCGAAGATCAGGACGATCGCGTCCACGTTCAGCAGGAACTGCATCATGTGCCCGGCGGCTAGAACGTAGAGAATCACTCCGGCGCCGCAGATGATTCCGCCGACGGTCATGAAATCCATGGCGGACTAGGCCTCCTGCGGGACGGCATCGGAGGGCCGGACGTCGGGCTCCGGGGATTTCTTGCGCAGGACGATGCGGCCCTCGCGGACCAGCTGCGCGAGGGCGGCCAGCACGGGCTGGCGCGCCGCTTCCAAGGCCTCCGGCGTGGGATCGGAGGAGAGCTCGATCTCCTGCGTCAGCCACTCGCGGGTGCCGGTGGCCAGCTTGGGAAGGACGTTCAGGCGGAGCACGGCGGAGGACTTCAGCAGCACCGCCAGGAGCTTCGCCGGGACGCGGCGGGACAGGAGTTTGATCTCCGCGGGCTCGAGCGCGGCGATGTCCTCGATGAAGACGATGCGCCGGCTCACGTTCTCCGCGATCTCGGGATCGTCGCCGCGGAGCGTCAGGAGCAGGTCGCTTTGGATGTCGGCGGGGAGGGTCTCCAGCAGCTCGACCAGCTTGTCCTCGCCGCCGATCATGTAGTCGATCCTCTGGCGGACCGACTCCTCCAGGGGACGGACCTGGCTTTCGACCAGCTCGTTCACGCGGCTGAGCAAGGAGACGACCTGGCGGCGCGCGTCCGGCTCCAGCGCGGCCAGCACCTTGCCCGCGACGTCGGGCGGCAGGTATTGGACGACGGTGGCCGCGACTTCCTCGGTGGAGCCGCGGAGAAGATGGATCAGCTTGGGCAGGTCGCCGCGATCGAGAAAGGAGAACGGCAGGCCGGCCCTTCCCTCGGCGGCGTGCGGGGCGGGCCCCGATCCGGGCGCGCCCGCCGCCGCGGCGGCTTCGCGTTCCGCCGCGGGAGCGCGCTCCTCTCCGCCCTTGCGCATCAGGGCGGCGGCGCTCAGGTCGCGCAGATTGGTGATCAGCGGCCCGAGGAACTTTCTCTGGAGCACGGCCAGCGCGATGACGGCGAACAGCAGCCACAGCGCCGAGCTTCCCAGGGTGAAGTATCGCTGGGTGTCGGGCGCGGGGCGCGGCTTGTGAAATTTTATCTTCTCGACGTTGAGGCTGTCGCCGCGGCCGGCGGAGATGCCCAGTATTCCGGCCGCCACCTTCTTGACCAGCTCCACGTCCTTGGCCTCCGTGTCCTGGTCGACGATGAGCGTCGCCGAGATCCGGTTGACCATGGGCATGCTCATCCCGGCGGCGCCGGCCATCGGATCGGCCGCCTGGGCATCCTTGGGGGGGACTCCGGGCATGACCTCGGAGTCGTCGTGCTCCGTTTCCGATTTCAGCGCCACGTTGACGATCACGATCAGGTCGTCGGTGCCGAGGGCTTCGCGCAGAACCGCCTGAAGCCTCTTCTCGAGGGAGCTCTCGAGCGCGACCTTGGCCTCCAGTTCCCGGGAGGCCTCCTTGGGCGTCACGGCCGCCGCGGCGGCCCCGGCGAGGGCCAGCAGAACGGCGCCGCAACAAAGGTTGAGTTTGTAAGACATCGCCTTCGAAGTCTAACAGGCGCCGCGGCCGAGGTCAAGGCCGCGAAACATCCTCTTAATATCCCGTCGGCAACCCGCCCCCGGGACGGGCGCGGGGGCGGCTCAGCTGGGCGCGAACTCCGCTTCGAACTCGCATTTGGCGACGCTGCCGCAGGCTTCGGGACCGCCGCCGTAAAGCTGTTCGGCGCAGGCGATCTCGGCGGACCCGCGCTCCTCCAGCTTCGTCAGGGACTGCGCGACCAGCTCGCTGAACTCGAAGGAGCCGGAGCCGCAGCGGCCGGGGCAGTCGGCTTCGACGATGAAGGGGTCGTTCGGACCGATGAGGTCCTCGGTTTCGTCGAGGACGACGCCCTGGGGGGAGGTCACGGTGACGCGGACCTTGACGCCGCGGACTCCGGGGAAGCGCGTGGCCAAGGTTCCGGCCGCGTGCGCCTCGGCCTCGGCCTCGCGGCCGCGCTGGACTTTTTCCTGGTTCTTGTTGGGACCGGCCTTGCGGCGCTTCTTGCGGTAGAATCCGGGCATTCGCTCTCCTCAGGTCCTCGGGCGCGTGCCGCAAGGGCGTTCAGCTTAGCATTTCCTCAGGGGGTTGGAGTCGTCTTAAGGAGCAGGGTCACGGTCGTGCCCTTGCCGATCCCCGGGCTGGCGATGGAAACGTCTCCTCCGTGCTTGTTCATGATCCAACGCGCGACGTTGAGGCCCAGGCCGGTGCCGCCGCTCTCGGAGCGGCCGGTCGCGAACGGTTCGAAGAGGCGGTGGAGCGCGGGGGCCTCGATGCCGACGCCGGTGTCCGTCAGGGTCACACGGGCGTTCGCCCCGACGGCTTCCGCGCGGATGTCCAGCCGTCCGCCGAAGGGCATGGCGTCGAGCGCGTTGATCAGGAGGATGGTCAGGACCTGATGAAAGTGGCGCTCGCTGGCCAGCACCGTCATCCCTTCCGCGCCGGAGATGGACGTCTCCACGCCGCGCTCGTCGAAGCGGATCTTGAGCGGCTCGAGGGCGGCGGACAGCCGGGGCCCCAGCGCCGAGGGCTTGAGGTCCAGGGCGGAGGGCTTCGCGAAATCCAGCACGTCGGACAGGATCTCGACGGCGCGGTCGGCCTCGCGCGCGACGGTCAGGAGTTGCTCGCGCGGATCGCCGCCTCGGTCCAGGACGCGTTGCGCGTACTCGACCGTCAGGATCACGGTGTTGAGGGGCGTGCGGACCTCGTGCACCACTCCGGACATCATCTGGCCCACGGTGGACAGGCGCTGCAGCCAGGCCAGCCTCTCTTCGTCGGGAATCCCGGCGAGGGGGGCGGGCGGGCCCCGTCGGGCGAGGACCCAGCCGGCCAGCGCGCCCAGCACGGCGGCGGCCGCCGTCGCCGCGAAGAGCTTGGAGTCCATGCGGCATTTATATAAAATCCGGAGGTGACACCAAAGGTTCTCCTGATCGAAGACGACGCCTCGTTCCGCAAGGCGGTATCCGACGTCCTGACGCTCGAAGGCTACGAAGTCCTGCAAGCGCCCTCCGGAAAGGCCGGCATCCTGGCCGCGCAGAAGGAAATGCCCGACCTGGTCGTCCTGGATTTGATCATGCCCGGCATGAAGGGGCTGGAGGTCTGCCAGTTCCTCAAGCAGGACGCGCTGACGGCGCGGCTGCCCATCATCATCCTCACCGGCAACGACAAGGACGGGCAGGACATCGCCTGCCTCGACATGGGCGCCGACGACTACCTGACGAAGCCGGTCAAGAGCGAGCGCCTGATCGCCTATTGCCGGGCCCTGCTGCGGCGCAACGCGGGGGAAACCCACGGTGCGCCTCCGGCGCGCATCGAAGTGGGCGCGCTGGCCCTGGACTACGGCCGCAAGATCGTGGCGATCGGCAAGGTGGAGCATCCGCACCTGACGCCCAAGGAGTTCGAGCTCCTGTACTATCTCGCGGGCCGCACGCCGAACCCGACGGATCGCGCGACGATCTACCGCGACGTCTGGGGTGTGGAGCCGCCTTCCGAGGGCGTCCTGAAGACGGTCGAGGTCCACGTGCGCCGCATCCGCCTGAAGCTGGGCTGGAAGTCCGAGCAGTGGCTGGTCAGCGTCTCGGGACGCGGCTACGCCTTGGTTCCTCCCAAGAAATGACCGGCGGCGAAAGACCGCCGCACGCGGTCCTGGTCCGTTCGCCCGAGAAGTTCTCCGCCGCGGCCGTGGCCGGCGTTCTGGCCCGGCGCGCGAAGGCGCCCGCGCTGGATTTCGCGGGACCCGCGCGGCGGGCGTGGGGCGTCGCGGCGGAGGCTCTGCCGGCCGGGGAGGCGGAGGCGCTCGCGGCGGATCTGAGCGCGGCCGGGCAGGAGGCGCTGGCCGTTCCCTCCAGCCTCATCGAGGCTCCGGCCGAGCCGGTCCTGGTCTCCAAGGCCGAGCTCTCGGCCGACGGCTTCGACGTGACGGCCGGACGCGCGAACGCGGCGCCGGAGCGCCTGTCCTGGGCGCGGCTGGTCGCGATCTGCGCCGGAGGCGTCGAGGAACGGTCCAGCAAGACCGTGACCGAGTCGTCTCCCGTGGAGATGGGCGAGCAGGCGGTGCGCCTGGGGCTGACCATGGCGACCGGAATCCCTCTGATGAAGTCGGCGGTCAAGAAACAGCGCGTGGTGGAAACGCGCGACCGGGCGCTGGCGCTCGACCTCCTTTTTCTCGAGCCCTCGCGGCGCGTGCGCGTGGACGCGCGCGCGTTCGATTTCTCGCTGCTCGGCGACAAGATGACCTACGGCGCCGAGACGAACTTCCTCGCGCTGGTGGAGGAGTTGGTCTCCCGGGCGCCGCGCGCGCTGCGCGGCAAGGGCACGCGCGCGCTTCTGGCGCGCCGTCCGGCGGGGGATTCCCTGTACGAGGGCTTCGACGATCTGGCCCGCGAGGAGCGCTGGCTTCTGACCTTGGCGGCGCTCCGCGCCGCGCTTTAAGCCCGGGCTACCGCCGCGTCACGCCCGGTCCGGAAGCGCGTCGATCTCGGCCGAGACGGCGGCCAGATCCATGGGTTTGGCGAAAAAGCCGGACGCTCCCAGCAGCAGGGCGTCGCGGCGGGCCTCCTCGTCCCCGTCGCCGCTCATGATGTGGATGGGGGCCTTCGTCAGCTTGCGGAAGTCGGCCAGGGCTTGGAGCCCGGTCCGGCCGGGGAGGACGATGTCCAGCAGGATGAAGTCGAAGGCCCGTGTCTTCAGCATATCCGCGGCGGCCTCGGCGCTGCCCGCGCCGGCCACGCGGTGACCTTTCAAGGCGAAATAGCGCGACAGCATCTCCACGGAAGGTTTTTCGTCGTCCACCACGAGGATGCTGGCGTCGCGCACGTCGATAGTATAGACTCTCACGCCGACCGGAGCAACACCCCCGGAAAAATAATGAACGAATCCGAGATCATCCACGAAGACGAGCGCCTGGTGGCGGCCTGCAAATCCGCCGGCCGCCCGACCATTCCCGGCCGCGGCGGCGTCGGCGAGGCGATGAACGTGGAACTGGAGCGCCGCCTGGGCCGGAAGCTGCTGGTCGTCCACCGGCTCGACTTGGAGTCGAGCGGGGTCGTGGTGTTCGCCAAGGACGCGGAGACCCACCGGGCCCTTTGCGCCCAGTTCGAGGGCCGCGCGGCGAAGAAGGTCTATCTCGCCGCGGTCGCGGGCGTCCTGACCGGGGAAGGGACGATCACGCTGCCTCTCAAGGAATTCGGCTCGGGCCGCGTCGCGCCGTCTCCCGACGGAAAGAAATGCGTGACGCGCTGGCGCGTCGAGCGCTCCGGCAAGCGGGGCTCCCTGCTGCGCGTGGAGCCCGAGACCGGCCGCAAGCATCAGATTCGCGCGCACCTGTGCGCGCTGGGGCATCCGATCCTGGGCGACCCGCGCTACGGTCCTCCGCCGCGTCCGATCGGGGGAGCGGGGCGCCTGATGCTCCACGCGCTCTCCTTGAGCTTCGAGCTGGGGGGGAAGGTCTACGAGTTCACGGCCGAGCCGCCGCGCGATTTCTCGTCGGTGCTGACGGCTCTTTAAAGCGGCTTCGAACTTTTATTGGCGCCGCGCGTATGATTAGTGTAGAATACGCCGAGAGGGTCGCACCCTCTATCAACATCATGATGTTAATTAAAGGAGACCTACGATTATGAAGAAGCTTCTGATTGCCGTCGCGCTGTCCTCTTTCGCCGCCGTCGCGTTCGCCCAGGCCCCGACTCCCGCCGCCACTCCGGCCGCCGCGCCGGTCGCCGAGAAGAAGGCCGAGAAGAAGGCCGAGAAGAAGGCCGAGAAGAAGGCCGAGAAGAAGGCCAAGAAGGCCGCGCACCACAAGGCCAAGAAGGCCGAGAAGAAGGCCGATGAGAAGAAGGCCGACGCCGCTCCCGCCGTCGCTCCGGCCGCGAAGTAATTCGCACCGGACACTGATTCGGCCCCCGCGCGCAAGCGCGGGGGCCGTCTCTTTTTCCGCCTCCGCGCGTCGCGCTCCCCGCCGCTGACGCCGGCCCCGAAAACGCCCCGAGTCGAAGCCATCGGATAGTCTGATCTTATTTATTAGATTCACTATTGACAAATATCAGATTACCTGTTATATATTCGAAGCTTGCCGCGCAAGACGGGCACAGGGGGTCATGCCGATGATCGCGAAGGACCTGATGCCGTGGATGTTCGTGAAAAGGACCGCGACCTGGACGCCGTACGCGAAGATCCGCTCGGAGGCCGTCCGCTCCGAGCCCGCGGCGTTGCTGGAGAAGTCCGCGCGCAAGCCCGGGAGGCGCCCGCCCCGTGGGCCGGCTTGACCGACCCGTCCGCCGGACGCGCGCGACCCCGATCTACACGATCGGGGCGGCGGCGCGCTTGACCGGAATCCCGATCTGGACCTTGCGCTGGATCGAGAAGCACGGCCTCCTCAGCCCCAACCGCACTCCCGGACGGCAGCGCCTGTATTCCGACGTCGAGATGGAACTGCTCCGCGAGATCCGCGGCTGGATGGAGCAGAAAGTGAACCTCGCCGGCATCCGCGTGATCCTGCGGCTGCGCCCTTCCGCCGCGCGCTGACGCGCGCCTCCCGCCCCGAAGGACCCCCCGGCGCGTAGGTCCTCTTCCTATGGTTTTTTGGGACCTTAGTTCCTGTTGATCTAAATCAACTGATGTCTATAATGCCGCCACCTTCTAAAGGAAGGCGCCGTGGCCGCACGTCGTGGTGGCATTTACGGGAGACAACAAGAGATGACTTCGATTCGATTCACTCGCAACGTGAAATCCGCGATCGCCTCAGCCGTCAGCCTGTCCCTGTTCTTGAGTTCCGCCGGTTGGCCCGCGTCGCGGGCGTTCGCCCAGGCCGTCAGCGCGGCGCGCGCCGTCGAAGGAGCTTCTCCCGTCCTGGCGCTTCCGGTCTCCGCCGCGTCCTCCCTGTCACCGATCTCTCCGCTGTCCGCGGGCGCCGCGTCGTTGAATTCCGCTCCGCCCGCGGCCTCCGCGCCGTCCTTCCGGAGCGCCTCTTCCGCGTTCGCTCCGGCGCGCGCCGCCGTTCCCGCGGCCTTGCCCAGCGCGGCACCCGCGCTTCACGCGGCTCCCGCCGCGGCGGACAAGGCGAAGCCGTCCGCGCCCGCGCCGTCCGAGCCCGCCGCGGCGCCGTCCGCCCCGCAGAGCGAGGGCGGCCCCCGCTGGGTGGAATCCGACGGCGCCGAGAAGCCCGTCAAGTCGGACGAGTCCGGGCCGCGCTGGGTGAAGACCGGGATGAAGGCCTGGATCGGCCGGCAGCTCTCCCGCTGGACGAAGGCCGACGCGGCCGTGTCGCGCAAGGAATTCGACGGGGACCGCGCTCATGACCACGCCGCGCAGGACGCGCCGGCGGCCGTCGCGGGCGCCGAATCCTCCTCCGCCTCGGGATTGTCCAAGGGCGACGAGGCCTCCCGCATCATCAACGACGTCTCGATTCCGACCCCCGAGGCCGCGCGCCGCGTCGGCGAGCTCCGCCACGAGCACGGGACCCCGCTGTGGGCGAAGGTCGTGGCGCCTCTGTCGGTGATCGCGGCGGGCGTCGTGGCGTTCCACTTCGGCGCCGTCGGCGTCCTGACCTTGGGCGCGGGCTTGGTGGTGTCGGTCCTCGCCCACGAAGTCGCGCATCTGGCCGTCCTCAAGGCGCTGGGAGACCACACGGCGGAACACGCCGGCTCCCACAGCCTGAACCCGTTTCACCACGTGGACGCGGTCAAGACCGTGATCCTGCCGGCGCTGTCGCTGGCGATCTCCAGCGCGCTGCTCCCGTTCCCGATCCTGCTGGGCTCCGGAAAGGCCGTGGACGCGGACTTCAACAACCTGCGGGGCCCGCTGGGCGGACCGCGCTCGGCGCGCAACGCGTTCTGGGTGGCGGCGGCCGGTCCGCTGACGAACTTCGCGATCGCCGGTCTCGCCCTGGGCGCGGCCGCGCTTCTTCCGGCCGGAGGCCTGCTGGCGGGCGTGGCGATCGGCCTGGCGCACATGAATCTCGCGCTCGGCGTGTTCAACCTCCTGCCTTTGCCTCAGCTGGACGGCGGCAAGATGCTGGCCAGCGCGCTCCCCGAGGGCCTGTACGCGAAATGGGTGTACAACCCCAACGTGGAGAAGGGCTATCAGGGCCTGTTCCGCCGGCTGTACGAAGGTCCGACGAACCTGCTCACCTTCATCGCCGACAAGCTGGGCGTGAAGAGCCAGAAAGGGCTGAACCTGGTCGCCAACGGCGTGACCTTCGCGGCGCTGGCGGCGTTCTACGCGGTGGCGTACGTCCATTTCGCGGTCGCGGTCCCGCTGCTGTTCCTGGCGCTGCCGTGCACGTACGACTACTGGTGCATCCGCGAGAAGGTCCGCTCCGAGGCGGCCGTGAAGGACGTCATGGACATCTTCAGC
The DNA here is from genome assembly GCA_044450965.1 of Elusimicrobiota bacterium. Classification (GTDB taxonomy): domain Bacteria; phylum Elusimicrobiota; class Elusimicrobia; order UBA1565; family UBA9628; genus GWA2-66-18. The sequence continues at coordinate 40,291 of JBIOJO010000012.1, forward strand.
GTCTGGAGCTCTGTCATCGCCCAGATCGCCGAGGACCACGGGATGGCGAGCGAGGTCAGCCTGTTCGAGACCGAGCACGCGATGAAGAACGCCCTCGAGACCCTCATCGACGAGATGATGGCGAAAGAGGACTTCCGCGCGATGTCCGACGAGGAGAAGATGGCCGCGGTCATGGCCGCGTATCCCGACAAGGCCGCCGACTTCCTGAAGGACAAGGTCTTCACCGAGGGCGCCGACACCAAGGAGAAGATCCTGGAGGTCCTCCGCGACCCGCGCAACGGCCCGTTCTACGACCGCCTCAAGAAGTGGTTCGGCGACCACGACATCTTCAAGCGCTGGGACAACCCGAAGTACGAGGGCAAGCTCCGCGACCAGATGAAGGACGCCGACAAGCCGAAGTCCCGCGGCCAGGGCGGCTCCACGACCTTCGGCATGCTGGGCTTCCTGGCGCTGGTCGGCGGGGGAACCTTGCTGCTCGGCGCTCACGCGCCGGCGCTGGCGGGGGGCCTGGGCCTTCTCGGCCTGATGGGCACTTTGTCCGCGACGGGTTCGCCGCGCGCGTCGAAGTTCCAGCCGCGTCCCGGCGACGAGAGCAGCAACCTGCGCGTGCGCTTCGCGGAAGGCACGACGCCGGAGCAGGCGCGCGAGGTTCTGCGCGCGTACGACGGCGCGGTGCAGGAGGACACGGGCAATCTGGTGGTGTTCCACGTTCCGGCCGCCAACCCCGCGGCCGCGGTCATGATCGCCCGCGCGCTCGTCGAGTCCGAGCGCGTCGAGATCATTTCCGCTTCCAGCGCGGTCTACCCTTTGCTGAACGCCGGGGCGGAGGAGTCCGCCCAGCTTCCGCTCCCGCTTCCCTCGGCGCAGGGCGACGGCGATCCCCGCGCCGCCTCGGAGACGTCCGACGTCCCGTCCCCGACGTTCTCTCGCCCGATCCCCCGCGAGTGGCACGAGAAGCTGCGCACCTCGCGCGGCCACCTGCACACGCGCGTGACGGTGCTTTTCAAGCCGGGCACGCCCGTGGGCATCGCGAAGGAGGTCCTCCGCGCCTACGAGACCAAGACGCCTTTCGGCGGTCCCTCTCACGTCGTGTTCCGCGTGGACGCCGGCAACCAGGTGGAGGCCGCCGCGATCGCCTCGGAGCTGGCCAAGAACGAGAAGGTAGCCACCGTCTCGGTCACCGGGGCCGTCTATCATCGCCTGACCGGCCATAACGAGCCCGCCGAGCCGTCCGCCTCGTCCGAGCCGACGACCCCCGCCGAACCCGCCCGGACCGAGACGCCCGCCGAGCCCGCCGCTCCCGAGGCCGCCGCTTCGGCGCCGCAGCCGACCGAGGCCGAGCAGGCCGCCGCGCACGAGGCCGCCGTGGAGGCCGAGGCGCGCGCCCAGGACGCCGGCGACGGCCGAGCGAAGATCGGAGTCCGCGAAGGGGCCGCCGAAGGCGTCGCCGGCGCCGACCTCGGCGACCGCGACATCCTCGTCGAGCTCGCCGCCAGTCTTTCCGACGAGGTTCGCGAACGGATCCGCTCGGATATATCCGCGATGAGTCCCGTCACCCGCGCCAGCATCCGCGAGGACGGCATCCTGTCGTTGGGCCTGCGCTTCGACGTGGACGACGCCGTCGAGGTGGCCAAGGAGATCGCCAAGCTCAAGGCGGTCAAGTCCGTCACGACGTCCTTGGCCGTCCGCGACCGCATGATGGCCGTGTCCCTGCCCGCGAAGATCGCGTCGCACGGCAAGGAGCATTGGAGCACGAGCGCCGTCCTGGTCGGCTTCGCCGCGGACACCCCTCGCGTCGAGATCGAGAAGATCTTCAAGGCCCAGGGCCAGAATCATCTGTTCCGGCACGGGGACCTTTATGTCCTGAGCCTGCGCGACGCGAAGAAGGCCGCCGAGGCGGCCAAGGAGCTGGCCGGGGACGCGGCCGTCGTTTCCGTCGAGGTCCACCCGAACGTGGGCGCGGCGCTGGAGAACCGTCTGACCCAGCCTTACCCGAAGGCGGAGAGCTACGACCCGTCCCAAGCCGTCCTGATCCAGTTCAAGCCGGGAACCACCGAAGCGGAAATGAAGGATTACGCCGAGCTCCGGAAGATGAAGCTGATCTACCCCAAGTTCCGCGGCATGGAGAACCTGGCTCTGGCCGAAGTCCTGTTCGGCGGCGACGCCGCGCTCACCCGGCAGATGCTGACCGACGAGACCCTCGACGAGGGCTCCAAGGTCGCGGAGGTCAAGCCGTTCAAGGAGCAGCCCGGCGAGGCGCCGTTGGCGCCGTCCGCCGCCGCCGTCGCGCGGGCCGAGGCCCGCAAGGCCGCGCTGGCCGCCGCCGAGGAAGCCAAGCGCCACGTGCCGCGCCGCGACGTCTCGGCGGAGTGGCTGAACTTCCTCCAGACGCGCAAGCTCAACGACGGCACCACCCTCAACGACAAGCAGGTCCAGGCGCTGGCGGAGTTCCTGAAGCCCGTCGCGAAAGGCCCGGGAGAGGCGCGCCCGCCCGTGGTCGCGCGCACCGAGGAAGTGAAGCGGATGCTGCCGATCGTGACGTCTCCGCGCGGCATGCGCAACAGCGTGATCCTGGTCGGCGGCGCCGGCACCGGCAAGACCGCGGTCGCCGAAGGCCTGGCCGAGATGATCGAGGACGCCGAGCACGCGTCCGCCAACGACGGAGACCAGTTCCTGCAGTTCCAGCGCCTGAAGGGACGCTGGCTGGTGGAGCTGGACATCAACAAGGTCCTGTCCGCCGAGGATCCGATCAAGGTCCTGAACGCGGTGCTGGACATCCTGCCGCGCTTCAACGACCCGAACCCGGGCCGCGGCAACGAGGTCATCGTCCTGATGGACGAGATCCAAAAGTTCTTCCTGGACAACCAGGGGCAGAAGATCGCCAACATCCTGAAGGGCCCGCTGCGCGACGGCAAGATTTCCGTGATCGCGACGACGACGGACACCGAGTACAAGAAGTTCATCGAGTCCGACGACGCGTTCCGCCGCCGCCTGGAGAAGATCGACGTCGCCGAGCCGAACGTGGCGCAGACCACGCGCATCCTGCGCGCCATGAAGGGCTGGCTGACGAAGATCCACGACGCGGTGGTCCCCGACGAGGCGCTGGTGGCGGCCGCCAAGCTGACCGACCAGTTCGACAAGACGAACTTCAATCCGGACAAGTCCATCAAGGCCGTGCAGGACGGCGCCGAGCTGTCGCGCCCCGAGAACCTGCGCGCGGCCGTCACCTTGGACATTCGCGAGACTTGGAACGACCTGACGGTCGCCGTCAACGAGGCGCGCCAGGCCCTCCTCGACAAGGGCATCGCGTCGACGTTGGCTTTGCCCATCGAGGCGTACAACAAGATCGCCGACCTCATCAAGAAGGCCGAGGCGCTTTACGCCGAGCGCGAGGCGATCGCCGACGGCCAGGGCCGCCTGACCGTGGACGTGGTCAAGCGCGTGATCGCCCAGAAGACGGGCATCGCCTCCGGCCAGCTGAACATGGGAGAGGAGGACGCCTCCCGCTACAACGACATGGAGAAGACCATCGGCGCGCGCGTGATCAACCAGGATCCCGCCCTGACGGCCATCGCCAACGCGATCCGGCGCAATAAGGCCGGCCTCTCCAACCCGAACCGGCCCATGGGCAAGTTCCTGCTCACCGGCCCCACCGGCGTCGGCAAGACGTATCTGGCCAAGGAGCTGGCGCGTTTCCTGTTCAACGACCCCGAGGCCATGATCCGCATGGACATGTCCGAGTACATGGAAGAGCACACCGCTCAGCGCCTGACCGGCTCGCCGCCCGGCTACGTCGGCTACGGCGAGGGCGGACAGCTCACCGAGGCCGTGCGCAAGAAGCCCTACTCCGTGATCCTGTTCGACGAGGTCGAGAAGGCGCATCCGAAGGTGTTCGACGTGCTGCTCCAGATCCTGGACGACGGCCGCCTCACCGACGGCCAGGGCCGCACGATCGACTTCAAGAACACCGTCATCCTGATGACCTCGAACGCGGGCATGGGCTCCGTGGACGGCGAGAAGTACGCCAAGCTGCTCGACGCGATCGAGGAGCACAACGCCGCGGTCGAGGAAAAGACCGCCCAGCGCCAGGCCGTCGAGAAGGCCTGGGACGACGAGATCGACGCGGCCGTCGCGGAGCACCTGAAGGCCAGCTTCCGCCCCGAGTTCCTGAACCGGCTGGACGAGGACCCGCGCTCCAAGAACAAATGGATCCGCGTCAACCGCCTGCGCGCGCAGGACACGGCCAAGATCGCGAAGATCCAGGTCGGGGAGTTCGCGCACCTGTTGGCCGACCGCCACGACACGGACCTGGTGGTGGACCCGTCGGTGATCGAGTTCCTGGCGAAGGAGGGCTTCTCGCACCTGTACGGCGCGCGTCCCATGACGGCGGCCATCGAGAAGCACATCGTGGACCCCATGGCGAAGTGGATTCTTGAGGAAGCCGCGAACGGCCACAACAACGTGCGCGGCGGCCTGATCACGGTCTCCTACGACGGACAGAAGATCGTCTTCAAGGCGGAGGTCAAGCCCGCGAAGGACATCCAGCGCGCGTCGCTGAAGGACGCGTCGGCCTCGATGGCCGCCGAGGTGTTCACCTTGATCGAGGGACTGGTCGGCGAGGGCGGCGGCGAGGAGCCGTCGGAGGGCCTGTTCGACCGGCTGCTGCGTTCGTCCCGTCCCGCGCCCGCGTCGCAGGCGAAGGTCGAGACGGCGCCGGCCGTTCGGGCGTTCTTCGCGCCGGATTCGTCCTTGGCCATGCCGGACGGCGCGCGCGCCGTCGCGGCGCTGCACAACCGCGCGAAGGGCGCCGACGCGGCGGCCCGGGCGGAGATCAAGGCCGTGACCGAGGCCGTCGCGGCCGCGGGCTGGTCCGACGCCGTCGCGGGGGCGCTGTCCTCGCCCGCGGGTCAGCCCGGCGAGGGCTGGCTGAAGCAGATCGTGGCGTTCGCCAAGGACCGCGCCGAGAAGGCGGCGGTGGAAAAGCCCATCGAGATCGTCAGCGCGGTGGACGCGGACCGCGTGCGCGTGCTGATCCACTCGGACGCGGAGCTCTCCGACGCCGACAAGGCTTATCTGGCCGCTCACTTCACCGGCGCGGCGCCGGCCTCCTACGAGGCCGCCCAGCAGATCGTCGACAACCTCAACCTCAACGGCGGCATGACGCGCAACCACAACCTGCTGGACCTGTACCGCCGCCTGAAGGACATCCCGGGCGCGCGCATGGGCTACGCCGTCGGCGCGTCCGCGCGCGGCGGCAAGGGCTCGGACCTGTGGCTGGACATCCGCAAGGAAGAGCCGAAGCCCGAGGCCGACCGCGCCATAGGGCGCGGAAGCGCCGCTTCCTCCGATTCCGTCAGCAAGGCGGCTACGCCGCATCAGGAGCGGGAGATGGCCAAGACCCGCGATCTGATGATGCGCTTCATCGACCAGTCCCGCTTCAAGTCGGAGGCGGACCAGGACGGGACCGCCATCCGCGTCGCGGCGGCGGAGAGCTACGCGCGCCTGGCGACGCCGGCCGACCTGGAGGTCGCCCGCGCCTGGATCGCCGAGAACGAGTGGGCCGCTCCGGGAAAGGCGCAGTTGGCCCTGACGTCCAAGAACGCCTGGGTGATGACGACCGCGTTGATCCTGAAGCGCTTCGGCGGAACCGAGGACATCGCCCGCCTCGAAACCATGTCGGCCAACGTCAGCGATTACTCGCACTATCAGGTCCCGATGCACAACGCCTTGGTGGACGCGCTGGCCGTGCTGTACGCGCAGGCGGGGCTTTCGGCGGTCCGCGAGGCGGCCGTCCGCGTCGCTCAGAACAAGCCGGGCAACGACAAGGACATCAAGCGGGCCGTCGCCCGCGCGCTGGGGCATTTGGGCTACCCCGCCGACCTGGAAGCGGTCAAGGCCGACGGCGACGGAGTCACCGCGCTGTACCGGCGCATGGGCAAGGGCGACGAGCTGCGCGCCGAGTTCTACGACGACGCCGTCTGGAACAAGATCGACGGCGAGCGCAAGATCGCCGTCCTGGCCCTGGTCGGGGAGCAGGCCGAGCCGACCGATCAGACGTTCGCGCTTCTGGCCGCGGTCCTGCGCGGAAGCCGCGCCGGCGACCGCGTCGTGCGCTATCAGGCGGCCCAGGCGTGGGCGAATTTGACGGCCGCGACGGGCCGCACGCGCGGCCTGGGAGAGGCGATCTCCGGATACTTTAAAACCAACGGCATCGGCCAGTACAACGATCCGTGGGCCGTGCTTTACGCCTACGTCCTGGCGGCGGAGCAGGCGGGGGGGGCGGACGCCCTGCCCGCGCTGGAAGCCATCATGAACGTCGACCCGGGCCCCTACAACGCGGTCAACAGCAATCACGAGCAGATGTACTTCTCGACCCCCGAGGCCTGGGCGAAGACCCTGATCCGCAGCGGGAAATTCGCCGAGTACGCCCGGCCGGCGCTGGGTCCCGACGGGGCGCCGCTTCCGTCCCGCCTGCAGCAGATGCTGCTCGAGAAGAACCATCCGATGATGGTGGCGGCCGCCCTGCGCGCGATCGGTTTGGCGCGCGATCCGTCCGTCAAGGGAAAGACCGGCGCGGACGGCGCGGCGGTCCCCGCGATCGACCACGCCGCCCCTCCCGCGTCGGGCGGTTCCGGGGGCTACCACGGCGGCTATCCCGACTACGCTTACGGTCAGCGCCACAGCTACCTGATGCGCCGCTGGGAGCGCGACCTGCCGCCGATGTAGCGCCGGGCGGTTATTTCTTTTTTTCCGCGTCGGCGATCTGGCGGCGCAAGGCGCGCAGGGCGGCCAGGTAGCGGTAGGTCCGGACTTCGGCGGACTTCGGCGGCGCCGCCGAGTTCAGAGCCTCGTCGACCGTCTTCGCCGCGTCGGCCGGCCGTCCCAGCTTGAGCTCGAGCGAGGCCTTGAGGCGGACGGCCCGCAGCCAGTTGTCGCCGTAGCCCGCCTCGGCGGCCTTGACCGCGTACGGATAGGCGGCGGCGGGATCTTCGTCGGAGAGCTGGGTGGCGTAATCGTAGTTGAACGTGAACTCTCCGGGATAGGCCTTCACCAGGGACTCGTAGAGCGCCTTCGCCTCGTCCTTGCGGCCGGCCTTCATCAGCGCCTCGCCGCGGCCGAAGTTGGCGGCGCGGGGGACGGCCAGGGGAGATTTCGCGGCCTGGGCGGCGTAGGCGTCTGCCACCTTGGACCAGACGGCCTTGGCGGCCTCCGTGGAGCCGACGGCGTCCAGCACCGACGCCAGGTTGTAGTACAGGTCGCCCGGATCGTAGCCCGCCTCGCCCGCGGCGGGATCGGCCGACCACCGGTCGACCGAGCGGCGCAGCGCTTCCTGCAGCTCTCGCGCCGCGTTCTGGTCGGCGTCGGCCAGCGCCGACAGCCAGTCGCTGTACTCGGCGTCGTCCGGGAAGGACTTGACCAGTTCTTTGAGGGCCGCCAACCCCGCGGCGGCGTCCTCCTGCAGGCGGGCGCGCTCGCGCCGGGCCTCGAGCAGGGCCTTGCGCGCCGGCGCGCCGGTCAGGCCTTTGAGGATGGCCTCGGCCTGTTCCAACTCGCCGCGGTCGGCTTCCCACTGCGCGACGCGCAGGCGCCGCTCCTCGGTGGCGTCAGGGCCGCCGGCGGCGACGAGGCGGGCGGCCGTCTCCACGGGCTCCCCGCGGCGGGCGGAGGCCTGCGCCATGAATTTGGCCAAAGCCGGACCGGAGCGGAATCCGACCAGTCGACCGATCTCATGAAGATCGGCGTCGGCGACGATCAAGGTCGGGTAGCCGCCGACCTTGAAGCGCGCCTTCCAATCGAAGGAGACCGGCGCGTCGGCGTCCAGGCCCAACGTCACGAAGTTCGCCGCCGCGGCGCGGAACTCCGGCGTCGGGTAGGCGTGCTCCTCCAGATCGTTGCACGGCGGGCACCAGATCCCGTAGAAATCGATGAACAGGAGCTTGCCTTCCTTCTTGGCCCGCCTCTGCGCCTCGGACGGGACGTTGTCCAGAAAGCCCGCGGGGGCGCGGCGGTTCTCCCGGGGCGCCGAAACCATCGGCGAGGCCTTGGCCGCGGCGCGCGCGACGCCGGTCACCTTGATCTCGAAACGCTCTTGGCGGCAGAAGGTCAGAGCGTCGTCGCAGACGCTGACCAGGACGGGGATCTTGCCGGGATTTTTCATCTGGCAGCGCACGCGGCGGGAGATCAGTTCGAGCGGGCGCTCTCCGCCGCACTTCTGGGGAGCCTCGACGTTGAAATGATGCCCGGCCGCCGGGCGCAACTCGATCACTTCGCCGACCAGCGCCGTTTCCGGACGGTTCTTGAGGAGGGACGCATCCTCGGCGAAGGCTGGGGCGACGGCCAGGACGGCGAAGAAGGGGATCATGGGCTCACTTTAGCGCATCGTCCGCCGGACGTCAACGCGCGTCGAGCCCGACGACCTCGCCCTTCGCCGTCTTTGGGCGCCACGCCAGCCAGGCCTTCTCGAAGGAGCTTGCGTCCTGATAGCCGTAGACCTCTCGGAGCGCGGTCTCGGAATCGGAGCCGCCGCGCAGCGCCGCGCAGAAGTCGGGGAAGCGCGCCTCCACGTGGCCCAGCCGGAGGAAGATCACGACGCTGCGGGCCTGGCGGTACCAGGCGTTCACGCGCGCGCCGGGGGAGTCCTGGCCCGGGCGCGTGCCCAGGAAGGCCTTCATCGGGATCGGCGCGCCGATGACCGGACCCTTGTCGCGGGGGTCGGGCAGGGAGAGAGCGTCGTCCTGAAGCATCCCGGCCAACCCTTCGTCCAGCCAGCTGGGCGGCGCGGCGGGCTTCTCGTCGAAGTAGGCGTGGAAATAGAGGTGGGTCAGCTCGTGGGCCGCGATCGACGTGTCCAGCGGTTCGTACACGGCCAGCGCCTTCTCTCCGCGCGCGTCGCTCATCAGGCCGCCGGACCATGCCGGCGGGTGAAAGCGGCCCTTGAGGAAGGAATCGCGGCCGGAATACAGATAGACGTGAACCTTCTCCTGGGTCATCCACGGCACCAGAGGCCAGAGCGCGGGGTGAAGCGCCTCGTAGATGCGCTCGACGCGGTTCTCGTCCCCGAGGGGGCTTCCCGGGCTCTCGTGGTGGACGACGAAGTGCGCGGTCTCTTCGGAGCTCCAGGACGATTCGGGCTGGGCCGCGGCGGCTCGGGCCAGGGCGAGAACGAGGATCGCGAGCATTCCTTGAGTGTAGCCGAGGCGCGCGGGGATTCAAGGGGGAATCTTCCTTTTCGGCGCTGATATTCGTAATATGCCCTCATGGTCAGAAGAATCCTCGTCGCGGCGCTCCTGTGCTCCGCCGCCGTTCCCGGCCGGGCGGCCGGCGTGGCCGTGCAATCCCTCGGCTACCAGCTGCTCGAAGGTGGGAAATTTCCCGCCTTCTACGCCCATCTGCTCGGCGCGGACTTCAACGCCGCGTGGACGCGCTACCAGCAGTCCAATCCCTCCACCGCCCAGGAGATGTTCCTGGACGACGCGGTGCGCCCCCAGAGCAACGACTTCGCCGTGATCGTCCTCTCCAACCCGGACGCCGCCGACGCGAAGGTGCGCGTCGAGGTCGGCGTCGAGGGCTACGCCGAACCCGCCGCCCAGACGGTGGTGGTTCCGGCGAACGGCACCGCGACGGTCTCCTTGACCCCCGCCTTCACCGACAAGCTCTACTCGCTCCAGGAGTCCGCGCCCGCCAACGTGGACACGAAGGTGACCGACGCGGACGGGAAGGTCCTCTTCGAGAAAACGAAGCGGATCACCTTGCTGAGCAAGGACTATCTGGTCTGGGGCATCGACTCGGACTACGACCTGGCCTTCGGCGTGGCCGCGTTCGTGACCCCGCACGACTCGGGCAAGGCCATCGACCGCCTGCTCAGCGCGGCGGCGGAGAAGGCCTCCGGCCGGGCCTTGGGCGGCTATCAGGGCGACGATCACCAGAAATCCGTGGAAGACCAGGCGCGCGCGATCTACCAGACCATCCACGAGATGGGGGTGAAGTACGTCAACGCGCCCGTCTCCTACGGCAAGAACGACCAGCGCATCAAGTTCCCGGCGGAGAGCCTGGCCGACAAGTCCGGCAACTGCATCGAGGGGACCTTGCTGTTCGCCAGCGCCTTCGAGAGCCTGGGGATGCGCCCCGTGGTGATCCTGGTCCCGGGACACGCCTTCGTCGGCGTGCGCCTGTGGGACAACGACGACACGATCCTGCCGATCGAGACCACCATGGTGGGCACCGATCCGTACAAGGACGCGGTCGCCACCGCGGTGCAGGAACTGAACCAATATCTGGCCGACGGGACCGCGACCATCGTGGACATCTCCGTGCTGCGCCAGATGGGCATCACGCCGGCGCCGAACTGAGAGGCTGGAGAATATCATGAACATCACCCGCGCCGCCCTCGTGCTCCTTCTCGCCGGTTCCGCGTCCGCGCAGAGCGCCGCCCAGCAGCAGGCGCTCAAGCTGGACGCCGACCTGGTCCGCACCATGACCGACGCGGTGTTCCTGAGCCTGACCGGGCGCTCCGTCGGCGACGACGCCGCCGCGCCCGACGCGTCCGCGCCCGACGCGACCGCCTCCGCCGACGGCCCCGACAGCCGCCTGTCCCGGCCGCGCGCGTTGTCCTTGATGTACGAGACCTTGGCGTCCTACGAATACGCCCAGGCCGACGCGGGCGGGAAGCCGCAGGAAGCGGGGGCGAAGCTGTCCTCGCGCAAGTCCGGGCTGCGGGACCGCAAGGCGTCCGCGTCCTTGGAGAAGATCCGCTCCCGCCTGCACGCGAGCAAGGCCGCTCCGGTGGAGAGCGGACGCTCGGTGGCGGTGGGAAACAAGCGTCTGGCGGCGTTGAACAAGAGCGTGGCCGATCTGAACGCCCAGCTCCAGGACCCGGCCGCGACGCCGGCGGCGAAGGCCGCGCTGCACGCGAAGATCGGCAAGGTGTACGACCAGATGTCCGCGGCGGCGCGCTACCAGGCCAGCGTCGCGGTCGTGACCGGCTCGGTGCTGGACGATTCTTCCGACGCGTCCACTGCCGCTCCGGCGGCCCCCGCCGCGCCCGCGGCGACGGATTCTCCTCAGGTCTCGCATAAGGCGGCGAAAGCCGCCAAAGCGGGCAAGGCCGCGGCGCGCCCCAAAGCCCGCGTCGCCGACGACGCCTCCGTCGCGCCTGACGCGAGCGACGCGCCCGACGCTCCCGCGGCGGACGACGCGGCCGCCTCCGCAGCCGACCTCAACGACATGTCCTCGAAAATGCACGACCGCATCCAAGCGACGAAGTTCGAAGATCCCAAGCCGAAGTAAGTCATACCCGCGAGGTTCCTCCTTTATGAAGCTGATCGCCCTTCTCTCCGCCCTGGTTCTCTGCGCCGCGTCGGCGCGTCCCGCCTCCGCCGCCGATCCGGTGGTCCGCCTGCAGAAGCTGGCGGCCAAGGTCCGCGCGCTCAAGGGCTCGGTCACGATCAAGCCCAGCAAGAAGGCCGCGGCCCGCGCCGCAGGCGCGAAGTCCGCGAAGGCGGGCAAGATCCCGGCTTCGAACAAGGCGACGAAGGCCACGGCCCTGCGCTCGCTGTACCGCCAGCTGGCCGTGCGCGATCTGCGTTCGTGCCTGTCTTCCTCGCTTCCCAAGGCCGGCGTCGCGCGGGTGAAGTCCTCCCTGCGTAGCCTGCGCGTGGCCGGCGAACGCCTCGCAGACGACGAGGCGACGACCGCCTTTCCCGACGCCGATCTGGACAACGACTCCGATTTGGCCGACGCCTGCGGCTGCGGAACCGGCATGGCGCCGCTGGGCGAGGACTCCTACGGCCTGTGCTACTGCGCCGACTCGGCCGACGCGTCCTTCGCCGCCGCGGCCGCCGACTCGGACGATTCGTCCACGGACGTGGCCGTCTCCAGCGTCGCCGTTTCGACGTCGGCCGTTCCCGCCGCGTCGGCGGATCCCATCTTCTCGACCGTGCAGTTCGCGCGGCTGTCCCACGCCGCCCGCGCCGCGACGAAGGCCCTCTCATCCCGCGAGACGCCGAAGGCCGTCGCCGGCGCCAAGGTCAGCGCTCAAGCCCGGCTGCATTTCTCGCGCGCGATGACCTACCAGCGCATGGCCGCCGCGGCCACGCGTCCCCTGTTCCCGTCCAAGGCGCCGACTTCCGCCGCGTTGAAGGGCCTGGCCCGGACTTTGCGGGCCGGACGCGGCCCGATCGCCGTGTCGCGGCCCTTGGCCGGGGGCGGCTACCGCTCGGTCATGATCCCGCGCAGCCTGGCGCTGAAAAAGACTTACCGGGCCATGGCGGCGTTGGACTACCGCGCGGCGTTGGTCGCGGGCCTGCCGGCGGCGAAGGCGGGCAAGGCCGAGATGGGCATCTTCCGGATCGCGGCGTCGGCGTCCGGGGTGCGGCGCAAGGCGAAAAAATCCGCCCGCAAGGCCGGCGTGAAAATCGCCGACGACGACGGGGAGGATGACGGCGGTGGCGACGTTTCCTATTCCGCGCCGGACGACCCGGGCTACGGCGACGTGAGCCAGAGCGACTCCAGCGGCTACGATTCCAGCGCCGGCGATGATTCCACCGCCGCCCTCGCGCCGGACGACTCCGGCTCCCCCGACGATTCCAGCGCTACGGACGCGGTTGCTTACCAGGGCGCGGACGACACCAGCGTGTCCGCCGACGACAACGAAGGGGGGGACTCCTCCGGCGGCGACTCCGCACCGACTTGGAGCAATGACGCGACGGACGACTCCGGTTACGCCGGGCAGAACATCGTCCCGTTGACGCCTTTCGACAACACGCCCTTGGTGGATCCGGGCAGCGACGATCCCGCGCCGAGCGGCGACGCCAGCCAGTTTGCCGACACGTGGGGCGCGACGTCCGATTCGCTCACCGACGCGCTGGTCTCCGGTCCCGACGTGACGGCCTCCACGGACGACGGGACGGCGCCCTCCGATGACGGCACCGCGACGGCGACTGACGGCACGGCGAGTGCCGATGACGGCGCCGCCGCGACGGCGGACTCCGGCGACGATGCGACGTCCCAGGAACCGGTCGTCACTTTGGACGACGGAACGGGCGACGGCGGGTCCGCGGCGGTCACTGACGGGACGGCCGCTCCGGCGACGCCGGACGCGTCCGTATCCACTGATGGGACTGCGGCTCCGGATCCTCTGGACGGCGGTTCGTGCCAGCCGGATTCCACGACTCTCTCTCACTACAAGGGCGGGAAGAAGGCCGGAATCGTGGACTGGTGCAAACAGAAGCTGAACCAAGGGGTGAATTACGTTCTCAATGTGTTGAATTCGCCCGCGGGCCAGGTTCCCGCCTGGTCGACCCCAGCTCCTGACCCGGTGTTACCCGCCCAGGCGCCGGGACAGAGCGATGATGATTACTTCGCGCAGCATAAGAATGACATCTGTGTTTCACATGGACTCGTGGGCGGAACGTTGAACTGTCCGAAGAATTGGACCCCGATCGGGACGAGTTGCTGGTTGGAGACGAAAGAGTATAAATGCGCCGATTTGACGCTTAGAGGTCGAGTTCGGAACATCGCTCAAGCGTGCCCGGCGAGCAGCAAGGCCATCGCCGGCGGTAAGAAGTCCGGCTTCGTGATGTGCGCGGTCCAGCGTAAGTCTTCGAAAGCGGCGGGCCCGATCAAGGGCAATCGCTTGTACAGCCATCTGGCTAAGCTGGAGAAGGCGGCGAACCGCTACTCGAAAATCGTCAGCGCGAAGGCGGCCAAGCCCGCGCGCAAGTCCGCGGCGCTTTTCGCACGGGCTCAGGCGTACGAGAAGATGGCGGCGGCCATCCCAGTGCGCGGCCGTAAGTCCGCGCGCAAGAGCGCGAAGGCCAACGCGCCTCCTCAGGCCAAGAAGGCCGAGGCCAGGAAAGCGGCCGTTCCGAAGGCGGCGGTGAAGAAAGCCGTGGTCGCGGAGGACGTCGCGCCGGCTCCCGGTCCGGACGCGGCGGTCTCTCCCGACTCCGCGGCGACGCCGGATGTCGCGCCCGCTCCCGACAATTCTCCTGCGGCCGACCCGATCAAAGCCGCCGAGCAGGAGATGAACGACCAGGAAAAGGACATGGACCAGGAGATCCAGAAACGGCTTCCGCCGACGCCCGCGGGGAAGTAGTCCGAGTCTAGGGCTTCACTGTCCAAGACCTCGCGTCCGGCGCGACGCTGGAGACGGTGAGCGCCTGACCGACGTGCGCCAGCACCAGGTTTGCCGTGGAGAACGGGTCCTTGGCGTCGTTCGCGCTCAGTACGGTCAGATCTTCGATCGCTCCGGGCCAACGCCCGTGCTGTCTCCGATATTGCGCGGCGGCCAGGCCCACGCGCGCCTCTCTCAAGTAGGCCGTGTGGATCAATGCCTTTTCACGTATATGGGAATAATCCGGTATTGCGTAAAGTCCGATAAGCCAGCGCCTTTGGAACGAGGCATCGACCACTTTCACGTAATCGTCGCGGTGCAGGGGTATCGAATCCCGGATCGCCAGGTAAAAGGGGACGTTGGATCGGATCGCGGCGGCCAGGTCCAATTTAATGAACGGCCAGTAGTAGGGCATGATCGCGAAGAAATCACGCCGTTCGCCGCGGTATTTCCCGAAAGCGACGTCCCACCAGCGCAGACGGGAGAAGTGCATCGGATCCGTGAACAGCTCTTGGCGCAACGCGATCCAGAAGCCCTCTTCGTGCGGCGCGGGATCCAACAAATCGTCCCAGCGCGCGCGCGCGTCCGCTGGCGATACACGCGCGGACACAGCGTTTGCGGCGCGAAGAAGGTCGATGTCGATCAGCATCGCGCATAGAGGTCCAATGAGGAGCGGCTCTCGAGAGAAAGATCGAGCCATCAGGAGACCCTGACGCACGGTCTCCAAGGCTTCCTTCCCGTGGCCGTGGCGGCTCTCCAAGACCGCTCGGACCGCGAGCAGTCTTCCGGTCATCACGGCGCCGAAATGCAGGGGAGTGGGGCGTTCCCAAGACGGGTCGTGCTCCCAGTCGATCGCCCAGTCCGCGCGCGGGAGGTCCTCCGCACGCCGCGCCAGTGCGAGCGCCTCATCGTGACGCGTGATCACGGAGGCCGCGGGAGGCTCATCGGCGCTCTTAAGGGTTCCGGCCTGAGCCTTGTCGAGAAAGTCGGTGAGTATCTTCGTTTCGGTCGAGCGGAGCCGGTCGTCACGCATCGAAGGCGTGTCGTTCATGGCCAGGTAGAGCGGAGCGGCGTTGCCCGCGTCACGGGGATCGACGGGGGCGTGATCGGTCGTCATGCCGACTTCGCGGGCGGCGGCCGCCGCGCGGTTCAACGCGAGGAGTCCGAAAGTATTCCAGACAAGCCCGGTCGCGAGGATTCCGGCCACGATCCCGGCAAGCACCGGGCCGACGGCGGGGCGTCCATTCCGGAAAGCGCGGACCAAGAGTCCAGCGGCGGTCAGGACGGCCACAGCGGAAAAGAAGACGGCCCCGATCTTGCCGAGCCGGGCGATGTTGCCGAACGCCAGACCGACCGTGCTGTAGACGGCGAACGTCAGTCCGGTGGTTTGGAAGAATACGCGCATCGGGGGAGAATAACCCCTAAAGCCACGAAAAGCAATACCGAATGAGGGCCAGGATCGGGTCAGCGCGGAGACGTCACGGGAGCGATCGCCGGACCGTGGGCTTCCGCGGCGGCGCGGATCAGGGCCTCGTGCGGGATGGTCCCGTCCGTCTTCATGTCGCTGATCAGCACGTGCAGCATGGCCGTGGGGACGTCCTGCGGCTGGCTGTACAGGGTCGTCGGGACGACCAGCAAGGCCGCGTAGGCGGCGCCGGCGGCCTCGCCCAGGGCCGAGACCAGGGCCTGCCGCACGGTCCAGGTGAAGCCCATGTAGGCCTCGCCCTGGGCGTGCGGGTCGGGGTTCTGCGGATCGAACTGTGTGGTGTTTTCGCCGGTGCGGATCAGGTTCGGCTTGCCGGCCGGGGGCGTGACGAAGAAGCCCTCGCCTATCAGGGGGTTGCCGCGGATGAACATGGAGACCGTGTCGGCGATGGCCTCGTTGACGCCGGAGTTCATCACCGGCTCCATGACGAAGCGCACGAAGCGGTAGGCGGCGTCGGCCGACTGCTCGGCGGTGAGCGCGATCTGCGACAGGATCTGCACCGCGCGGTGCGTGCTCTCGTGGTAGATGATCGAGGGCTGGGCGGTGTTCTCGAACGACATCGTGTGCGGGCGGCCCAGCTTGTCCTTGAAGGTCACCGTCGCGGCGGCCTGCAGGTTCAGGCTGTCGTCGGCCGGGCTGTAGTACGCGTTGCCGGGCATGTCGTGCTTGTTGGCCTTCACGCCGCCGCCCAACGGCGCCAGGATGCGCTCGTCGGTCACGCCCGCGGAGTTCTTGAGCCAGTCCACCTGCTTGGAGTAGTAGATGTAGCCGTTCACTTCGGCTTCCAGCTCCGGATTGGAGCCGTCGGGATTCAAGGTCGCTTTCACGGCCTGGCCCGGCGTGGCGGTCAAGGTGACGGACACGTCTCCGTTCTTCGCCGCGTCGGCGTCGGTGGTGTCGGCGTAGCGTCCGTTGAGCTTGATCGTGAGCTGGACCGGCCCGGAGGCCGAGCCCGGAACCGTGAAAGTTCCGTCGGCCGCCGTCGTGGCCACGACCTTGCCCGACGCGTCGTACACGTTGGCGAAGGGCAGCGGCAGCGCCGTGGTCGGCCCGTGGTCGCTCCCGGTCGTGTTCAAATCGGTGCCGCGCGCCATGGCCGCGCCGCCGATGCCCGAGGCGATGGGGCCGCCGTCGCGCAGGAGCTGCTGGGCGCTCCACGCGAAGGCCTCGCCGCTCTTCACGTCCACGGCGACGATCACGGGACGGCCTTCAAGATCGGCGGCCTCGTAGACGTTCATCGCGCGCCACGCGCCGTTCATCTGGGTGATGGTGCGCGTCAGGAACTGGGGCGGCTGCGCGGAGGGGACGGTCTTCTTGGCGCCTTGGACGACGCGCTCCCAAATGCGCGACAGGAACTTGCGCAGGGCGCTGGGCGCCGCGTCCGGGGGCGACTGCATGCGCTTGGCGGCGATGGCCTGCATCTGTCCGTCATCGTAGTTGACCGTCAGGATATCGGAGGAGATGCCCGGGTAGAGGCGGCCTTCGGTGGCCATGACGGTGGGCTTGCCGTCGGAGAAGACCTTCAGCACGAAGGTCAGGCTGCCGCCGTCCACCAGCAGATAGTAAGGAGAGCCGTCCTTTTCCGTGCCCTTCTTCCACTGCCGGAAAATCGCGTAGTACGTGTCGGCCTGGCCCTGGGACTTGTCGCCGGGCACGAACTGGACGTGGACCTTCGCCATGTCGGAGCTGGCCGCGCCGTACTTGGCCGGATCGGAGTCCACCAGCGCGCGCAGCGCCGCTTCGACCGCGGCGGGATCGGACGCGTTCGCGTTCAGCTTGATGGGAGATGCGCCGTTGGGCAGCTTCTGAGAAGGCGAGGTGTGGAAATCATTGACGCGGACCGAGCCCGCGTCGCTGGGGCGGGGCTTGGCGTCGAGGCGCACGCCCGGCTGAAGCCGGTGCTCGGCCTGCGGCGCGGTGAGAATGCCTCGGGCGTAGGCGGGCGCGCTCTCCGGAGCGCGCTCCAGGCCGCCGTCGAAGAAGCGCTCGATCGAGCGGGCGAATCCGGAGGTGACGGCCTGCGCCAGCTGTCCGACGATGGTGCGCGGTGACGAATCGGACTTCGCGGCCGGAGCGGCGGAGGTCCGAGCGGGCGCGACCGCCGCGGCGAGCGGCGCCGGAGCGGGGAGAGCGGTCAGAGCGGGGGCGAGCGCGGCGGCGGGAGCGGCGACGGGCGCCGCGGACACGACGCCGGGAGCGGCGGCGGGGGCCAGCGCGGCCGCGGAAAGGGAGAACGAGGGCGCGGTCAGCGCCGCGGGGGCCGAGCCGAGCGCGGCGGGAACCGTTCCCATCGCGGAGGGGACGGTCCGCGGAGCGGCCTCGACGAATTGTGCCCGCGCGGGCGCCGCTCCGAGGAAGGAACTCAGAAGGATCAGCGGCGACAACAACATGGATACGACCTTCTTCGTCGCGCGCGGGCGCAGGAGGTGGCTCATGCCTATAGTGTGCCCGAACGCGGATCGTCCGTCATGGGGCGTTGGGCCCCCTTGAAGCGCGCGAGGGCCCAGAAAAAAATGGGACTTTTAGACCGCGGAGGCGGCCGGACGGGGGACTTGGCGCACGCGGTTGGCCCATTGCGCCTCGAAGCGCGCCTGCGGGAGGTCCATGACGACCTTGAGCGGGCCCGATTCGAGCTGCCGGCGGTCCGCGCCGGGCAGAAGCTTTCCCAGGGCCGTGCGCCCGCCCGGAAACGCGTCCAGGATGCCCGCCAACGCGCGCGCGTAGCCCGCGGGACCGTGGAGGCGCACCCAGCCGTCCAAGAGGGCGCGCACGACCTCGGCCACGTCCTCGCGCGAAAGACCCGGATGGCGCGCGACGCGGCGGCCCCAGTCGTCGAAGAACGGCCCGACCTCGATGAGCAGGTCGGCGCTGCGGCGCAGGCAGCGCGGCTCGCGCAAGGGGTAGTGCCGGTGGTTGTCGGCGCCCAGAAATTTCTGGTTCAGTTCGCCGGCCCAACCCAACAGGCCTCCGTACAGCGGCGACCCGGGCTTGGCGGCGTCGTACAGCTCCCGGCGCAAATCGTCGTTAGGCGGAAGCTCCCACTGATCGGCGACGCGGTCCAGGTCGCCGAAATTGTGCGCGATCAGGGCGCAGGCTTTCAGGGTCGCGACGCCGTCTCCGGAATCGGCGATCGCGGCGAAAATCTTCCGCTCTCGTTCGGCTTCCAGGAGCATGGAGTCCAGCACCCGTCGGGCCAAGGCCGGATCTTTTTCACGGGACGCCGCGTAGGCCCCGACCGCCACGGAGAACCACGTCCCCTCGTGGGTGGACAACAACGCTCCGTCGGGGCTTCGCACCTTGCGCCCCGTCACGGGCGCGTAGTCCCAGGACGCCGAGTCTAGAACATGGCCCGCGAAGGCCGTGATCTGGCTGAGGGACGCGTCCTGCCACAGCCGCCAGCGGATGCCGTTGTCCACGTCGGTGGGCACGAAGGTTCCGGCGGTGGCCCAATGGGCGCTGAGGCAAAGGAGATAATAATTCGACGCGTTCAGCGGGCGGGCGTCGGCGTCCTGCAGGCGGCGGAGGTAGGACAGCGGTCCTTCCGCGGGATACGGAGGCGCGTCGAAGAGGAACGGCGCGGTGTTGCGGACCTGCTCCAGCAGATTGCCGGGGGCGATGCCCACGGGATCAGCCTTTCCAGTGGAAGTCGCGACCGGCGTCGGCCAGGAGGGGGAGCTCCCGGTCCTTGGCGGTCATGATCTCGGCGCCGGGCGCCACGGGCCAGCGCACGCCGACGGCGGGATCGTTCCAGCGGATGCCGGCGTCCACGGCGGCGGACCAGTACCCGGTGACCTTGTAGGTCACGTCGGCCTCGTCGCTGAGAGCGCAGAAGCCGTGGGCGAAGCCCTCCGGCACCCAGAACATGCGGTTGCCGGAGTCGTCCAATTCGATGGAGGCCCACTTGCCGTAGGTCGGAGAACCGTGGCGTATGTCCACCACGGCGTCGTAAATTTTTCCGCGCGCGCAGCGCACCAGCTTGCCGATGGCGGCCGGGTTCTTCTGATAATGAAGCCCGCGGATCACGCCGCGCTTGGAGCGCGACAGGTTGTCCTGCACCAGGGGAGGCAGGCCCGCCTTCGCCCATTCGTCGGCGCGGAACGACTCCATGAAGAAGCCGCGCTCATCCGGGAAGGACTTGCCCTCGACCAGAAGAAGCCCTTCGAGGCCGCCGTAGGGGGTGAAAGTGAAAGGCATCGGCACATCTTAGCGCTTCGCGTCCGCCGCCGTCCACTCAGGCGTGGGCGGAAGCGCCGGGAGGGACGCGGCGCAGGAGGGAGGAGACGCGCGCGATGAGCTCGACGAAGCTGAACGGCTTGGTCATGTAGTCGTCGCCGCCGGCGCCGAAGCCGTCGGCGACCTCCGCCGGGCTTTTCGCCGAGGACACGAACATGACCGGGATATGGGCGGTGCGGGGATGGGCCTTCAGCTCGCGGCAGAAGTCCAGGCCGTCCTGATCGGGCAGGCCCCGGTCCAGGATGATCAGGTCCGGGACGAAGTCGCGAAGCTGGAGCCGCGCCTCGCCGGCGGCCGACGCCGTGCGCACGCTGTGGCGCTCGTCCTCCAGGACATATTGCATGAAACTGGAGGCGTCCTCGTCGTCTTCCACGATCAGCAGCTTCATAGGGCCAGTATGGGTCCGCAAACGCCCCGGCGCCAGATAATATTCGGCTAACGCTTGGATAAAGCTCGGTAAAAGCCTCCAATCCGGGTATAATCCGGTCATGGCCAAAGGCTTCTATTTGGGCGTGGACGTGGGCGGGACGAAGATCGCCGCGGGGCTGGTCAGCCCCGCCGGAAAGATCCTGGGCTGGGAGAAGACGTCCACCCCGCGCAAGGCCTCGGCCGAGGACGTCGCGCGGGTCATCGTGCGCACGGTGCGCGACGTGATCCGCGACGCGGGCATGAAAGCCAAGCGCTTGAAGGGGATCGGCATCGGCGTTCCCGGCATCGTGGACTCCGCGGGGGAAAAGGTTCTGGTCGCGCCGAACATCGCCTTGGCGGGCTACCCTCTGGCCGCCGAGCTCCGCCGCAAGTTCGACACGAAGGTGGCGCTGGGCAACGACGTGAACCTGGGCGTGCTGGGCGAGCGCTGGCTGGGCGCCGGCGCCGGCGTGGACGACCTGGTGGGCATTTTTCCGGGTACGGGCGTGGGGGGCGGCGTGGTCTGCGGCGGCATGCCGCTCCTCGGCGCGCACGGAGCGGCGGCGGAACTGGGTCATATCGTCTTGGACCCGAAGGGGCCGCTGTGCGGCTGCGGCGCGCACGGCTGCCTGGAGGCGTATTCCAGCCGCACCGCCGTCGAACGCGACATCCGCGCCGGGGTGCGCGCGGGAGAGCGCACGGAGATCCTGACCTTGAACGGCGGGAAGCTGGACGTCATCAAGAGCAAGGTTCTCGCGCGCGCGCTGAAGCGCCGCGACCCGCTGGTGACGCGGGTGATGCGCGCGGCGGCGGAGCGGTTGGGCGACGGCTGCGTGAGCCTGCGGCACTGCTTCGACCCGGAGTTGTTCGTGTTCGGCGGCGGCTTGATCGAAGCCTGCGGGGACTTCCTGCTCCCCGTCGTCCGCAAGCGACTGGCGCAGGACTCATTGTTCCACAAGGTCGGGCCCTGCAAGGTCGTCCGCTCGCGTCTCGGCGACGACGCGGTGGTGCTGGGCGCCGTGGCGCTGGTGAAGCGGTGAGCCGCTCTATTCTCGTCGTGCTCGCTCTTCTCTGCGCGGCCGTCTCTCCGGCGCGCGCCGCGAAGGACGAGTTCGCCGAGCTGAAGCCTCTCCTCGGCTCGTGGCTGGTGGACAAGGAGTGCGGGACCAACAAGGAGCGCCTGCTGGTGGTCTTCACGCGCCATCCGAAATACATCCACATGGAGTTCAGCAATCCGCTGCGCCCGGACACGGCGCTGGGTTCGGCCGATCTCTTCGCCCACGGGGTGCCGGGCCACTTTCATTCGAACGTGGCCCTGCCGGACAATCCGGTGCTGAAGTCGATCGGGGCGACGTCCCTGCCGAGAAATCTGGTGGTCTCCGACGACCCGGACGAGCCGGAAGGTCCCGGGAAGGACTATCTGACCTGCAGCGCGTCCGTGGGGCCGTTCAGCAGCCTGATGACGATCAAGCTGCGCGACAAATACCGCAAGGCGACCTTCATCTTCACCGACGAGTCGCCGATCAGCCGCGACCGCTGCCGCGGGAGCGGCGTCAAGCAGAAGACGAAGCCGAAAGCGGAGTAGCCGCTACTCGAAATCGGCGACGGTGGGGACGGGGCGCTTGAGGTCGGCCTCGCCGATGGTCACGGTGACGACGGGGCTCATCCAGAGGTCGCCGAACGAGCTGATGACGACCAGCCGGTAATGGTAGGTGCCGGCGGCGATGCGGCCGTCCTCGAAGATCAGGTCCCCGACGTTGTGCGTCTCGTACAGCGCCTTCTTCGGAGCGTACAGCGGCTCGTCCTTGTCGGACTTGAGCAGGGCGTAGCCGAAGAAGTCGTCGCGCTTGTAGCGCTTCCAGGTCAACAGGACGCGGCCGTCGGCGACCTTGGCCGTGAAGCCGATGGCGGGGACCACGGCGGGGGCGCGGAGCTTCTCGGGCGGGGACACCGCGAGGGCCAGAGCGGGGACCAGCAGAAGCGACAGGGCCAGGATGTTCTTTTTCATGTTAAGCGTGAGCCTCTTGGCCGGCGGCCTTCTCCAGCTCCTTCTTCCAGAACGCCTGGCCTTCGGCGGGCAAGGTGTAAACCGGGTCGTAGTACTCGTAGCGGCGGGTCATGGCGTCGGCGTCGCCGGCCTCGATGCCGGTCTTGTAGTTCTTGGTCCAGTAGGAGATGCCCTTGACCTTGTCGTAGTCGGCGAGCTGGTGGATCCAGCGCTTGCCCACGTAGGGAACGTCCACGGTCACGCGCGGAGTGGCGAAGCCGGGCAGGTAGCCCATGATGTCGTGCTGGAGCTTCATGCCCTCGGCGATGGACAGGCGCCAGTGCTCGGAGTTGGGGATCATGTCGGCCATGTAGAAGTAGTACGGCATGATCTTGGCGTGGTCGAGCAGCATGAAGCACAGCTCGAGCAGGTCTTTCTGCGTGGTGTTCACGCCGCGCAGGAGGACTCCCTGGTTGCGCACGTCGCGAAAACCCATCTCCAGGAGCTTGCGCACGGCCTTGCCGACCAGCGGGGTGACCTGCTGGGCGTGGTTGACGTGGGTATGCACGGCGATGTCGATGCCGCGGTCCCAAGCGCGCTTGGAGATTCTTTCTAGGGCTTTGAGCACCTCATCCTGAAGGAAGTGCTGGGGCAGGCCCTGAAGTCCTTTCGTGGCCAGGCGGATGTCCTTGATGTTGGGGATGTCCATCAGCTCCATCAGGAAGGATTCCAGCTGGGCGATGGGCACGTTGGCGATGTCGCCGCCGGAGACGACCACGTCGCGAACGCCGGGGGTTTTGCGCAGATAGTCCAGCATGGCGCCGTAGCGGTCCTTGGGGGTGCCCTCGAACTTGTGCTTGGTCACCTGAGGCACGGAGTTGCCGACCAGGTCCATGCGGGTGCAATGGCCGCAGTACTGGGGGCAGGTGGAGATCATTTCCGCCAGGACCTTGGTGGGATAGCGGTGGGTGAGGCCCTCGGTGGCCCACATCTCGGACTCATGCAGGCTGTCGCGGCTGGCGCGGGGGTGGTTGGGCCACTCGTTGAGCCGGTCGGAGATCATGGGGATCATGTAGCGGCGGGACGGGATCGCCCTTGAGGTCCTTCTCGTTCATCGTGTTGAGCATCTGCGGGGGAATCAGCAAGGACATCGTGGCCTTCTCGGCCTGGTCCTTCACGATCTCCTCGGCGATGGCGTCGGTCAGGTAGGGGCCGAACGCGTCCTTCAAGTCCTTCAGATTCTTGGCCGAGTGCTGGCGCTGCCACAAGGCGCTTTCCCACTGCTCCTTGGTGACGTTCTTGTACCCGGGCAGGCGCGTCCAGTCCGGCTCGACGAACTGGCGCTTCAGGGGGTACTGGAACGGCTGTCCGGCGGGGTCCGCCTTGACTTTCTTGGCCATGAGCTATTTTAACCGTTTTTGATGGAACTTTCGAAGGGGTCGCTCCGTAGAATAGGATGGACCTGGAACCGGGGTGGGAGCTTTGCTGGGTGAGGGAGAACGGGGCGCGTTTGAAGGAACTGCGTCTTGAGCGGCACATCTCGCGGAATCAACTCGCTGATGAGGCGGGGGTGAACGTTTCCCAGGTATGGCGTGTCGAATCGGGGCGCGATTCCCAGCTCACGACGTTTCTGAAGCTGTATGCGGGATTGGGTTACACGATCAAGCTGGAACTGCTCGAGATATGCGATGAGGTGGGCGATCTTCTCGATGAAGAGAGTCAGCGTCGAAAAGACCGGCGGTTGGAAGGAATGCTTTCGGGAAAGCGATGGCGATAATCGGCTTCCCTTCCAAATTTGGTTCTTTGCCTAGGGGCAATTTTTGTGACCCACGGGCGAATTAAACGTCTCTATTTATCGAAAAACTGCCGTTAAGCAAAGAACCAATCTGGGAGAGGCCCGGAGGAGGCTACTCCTTCCCTTTCCAAAGCCCGCCCACGGTGAAGCGGTCCCACGCCCAGCGCGTCCACTCGATCATGGAGTTCGCCAGCCACAGCGCCCACAGCAGCATGGCGACGCGGTAGGCGCCCAGCGGGACGGAGACCACCCACGGACGCGGGGTGGTGGTTCCGGCTCGGTCCAGGTACCAGCGCAGGAGTTCGGGGCCGGAGCCGTTGCCGGCGATCTGCATGTCCGGCGCGCCCAGGAGGCCGCGGCTGATGGCCTTGAACAGCAGGATGGCGGCCACGAACGAGTAGAACGCCAGGGCGATCTGGACGAGGTTGAACTTGTCGCGGGTGGCGGCCGGGTTCGCGCCGCGGTACGCGACGACGATGAACCACAGCGCGACGAAGGCCGCGGCGGGCGGGCTCAACTGCGTCAAGCCGAGCGAGAACAGGAACCACTGGCGCCAGTTCAGCGGGGCCATCCCCGTCTTCGCCAGTCCGGCGCTGGCCAAAATGAACACGAAGAGCAGGCTCCAGAACAGGACGACGGGCCCCATGCCCGGTCCGCCCAGGAACAGGGTCCAGCGTCCCTGCGGGAGCACCACGATCACGTGGGAGTTCACGCTGGGCGCGCCCAGGTCGATGTCCGGGGCGCGGAAGAACAGGCGGATGCCGCCGGGCTGGCGCCAATCCACCTTCACGGTATGCGCGCCGGGGGAGACGGGCACGGACAGGTGTCGTCCTTCCATGCGCAGGGGCTGGACGGCGCCGTCCACGGAGGCGGTCAGAAGCTCGGAGCCCTCCGGCAAGGTCAGGAGTTGGCGGTCGCCGCGGCTGGTGCGCAAGGACACGGTCAGCGAGGCGTCGGTGGCGCGGACTCCGGGCTGGAGGTTCAGCTCGCTTTGGTCCACGGTCAAGGTCTGGCCGACGACGGCGCCGGGGCGGGTGATCTTGAGATTCAATTCCTCGCCGGGCCACGGGCGGTAGGCCATGGTGCGGGCGCCGGAATCGGGGTCCTGGTACATGGACGGCACGCCGGCCGCGTCCACGTGCCACAGCGGCCCCGGCTCCACGCGCCAGGCCTCGGTCCATGGGACGTTCTTGGGAGCGCTCATCTTGAGCGCGGAGGCTTCCTGGATGGTCGAGGTCCACGATTCCGACGCGCTTTGGGGGGAAATGCTGAGCTGGACCTTGCCGCCGACCACGCGCAGGTCGGATGAGGTCACGGACTCGCCGGGAAGCAGCGGAATCTGGACCACGACGGCGGAACCCAGAGGCGTCAAGCGTTCGACGCGCGTCTCCACGCTCCACGACAGACCCAGCTTTAGGATGCGGGTGACGCGCAGGAACGGCGGATAGATTCCTTGAGCGCGCGCGGCCGCGGCGGCGGCGGGCTCGGCGCTGCGGGAGCGGCTGAGCTGGAGGTTGTCCTCGGCGCGCCCGTCCTCGCGCACGCCGTGAAGCGACCAGCCCGCGACGGAGCTTTCCACGCGGCGGGGTTTCAAAGGCAGGGCGATTTGGACGGCGTCGCGCTCGGGCAGGGGCCCTTCCAGAACCAAGGTGTGCGCGCCCGCGGGCACCGGCGCCCACAGCGAGCCGTCGCCGCCGCGCAGGACGGACGCGGGCGCGCCGTCGAGCGTCGCCTTCACCGGGGACCACTCGCGCCCGCCGGACGGGAGCGGCACCGCGGCGCCGGCCACGGCGTGCACGTCGAACGACAGGCTCAGCCACGTCGCGGTGGCGGACACTTTGAGGCGAGGGCTCTCGGCGCAGTTGGGAGAACACGCCGGGGCTTCCAGAAGCCCGGCGCGGAGTTGATCGAGGAGATCCTTGGGGGGAAAGCCGTCGGCGGCGGACGAACGAACGCTCGCCACGGCGATTAAGAATAACGGAAGAATCGTCTTAATCATCCGCGAACGCCCTTCGGGCGCGCGCAGGGAGTTCAGCCAGTCGTTCACCGGAAGACCGATGACCAGGAGAGCGAGGAAGATCGTGAGCGCCACGCGCACGAGGGCCAGAACGAAATTGACTCCCGGAGGAATCAGCCACAAATGAAGCCGATGGCCCTGCGGCACGGGACCGCGCCAGGAAATCCGCGCCTGATGCCAGGACCAGTACGGCAATCCCGGTCCGGTGGTGACGCGCGCCTGGGGGTCCAGGCGCATCTGCATCAGAACCGTGTTGTAGAACGACGGTTCGGGCATCGGGGCGGCGGCGGGGGAGGGCATCGCGATGTTGGCGGATCCGCCTAATGAACTGGAGAGGCGACCAAATGAGCCAGAAGCACCCTCGGCTTTGTCGTCCTCATCCGATGATTCTGCTGCGGCCGCCGCTCGTGCTTCGACTTGTGCAGCAAGCTCGGCTCTCTTTTTTGCCATGGCCCGGCGCGGTGAGGGCCGAGCGGAAGGTCGGGGAGCGGAATCCAACTCAACCTCTTCCTGCTTTCCTGCGGATCCGGGCTGGACTGACTGGTACGGCTCTTCCAAAACTGGGAAAGCACCGTGTCGGATCTCCGTCACGAAGAACGGAAGACAGACCAACACGAGAATGCCCCACGTCGCCCGGCGCGCCCATAGGACCTTCACGGCGAAGTTGGGATACGCGACCAAGGCGCGATCTAATGCCGCGAAAGCCAAGACGGCCAGCCACAGCCAGCGCGGCGCGCCCGGTTCGTGCCAGAGTAACACCAGGCCGAGAAGTCCGACGGCGCCCCAGGCGCGGCCGTACAATTTCGTGAAGGCGGACGCGGCGATCAGCACCAAAAAGAAATCGAGCAAGGTCCAGCGCGCGATCCAGGTGGGCGACGCGGAGTCCGCGCCGCTGACGTGGAACAAACGCCAGCCGGGGGGAAGGCGCACCACGGCGCTGACCGACTCGAAGTCGTGGCGCCAGCCGGCGGCGGTGAGGGCGCGGCCCTCGATGCGGCTGTCGGCGGTCACGTCCACGTCGCGGGTGCGGACTTCGAGGCCGGCGGGCCCGCCGCTGGAAAGCGCGGTGAGGAACTGGTCGGCGCCGGAGACCGATACGCGGCCCAGTTTCGTCTCGGACGCGGCCTCCAGGCGCCAGCTGCGGCCGAGGGTGCCTTGGATATGGTCGCGCGCGGAAAATCCGCCGCCGTCGAAGTCCAGCCAAAGCTCGCGATCCAAGCTAAGCCGGTCGGGAGCGGGCGGGTCGTCGCCGCGACGGCGCTGGACCAGCTTCAGGCCCGTGCCGGGACGAACGAGATAGGCGGGAAGGTTGCGCCAGTCCATGGGAAGCTCGGTCTGCTGCGGATCGAGAGAGGGCGCGCCTTCCACTTCCGCCTGGCGCAATTCGGGCTTGGCCTCGAAGACCCAGGCCTCGTCGGTGGCCCACGCTCCGCCGGGAGCGGGCAACTTGATCTCGTCGCCCGCGGTCTCGCGGCGGGAGACCAACGTGATGTCCCACGTGCCGGAGCGGGCCTGCACGCGCAGGCGGCCGTCGGCGTCCAGGCGCGCGGGGAGCGGGCTGACCAAGGACATCGGCGCGAAGCCGTCGGGCAGGGGGCGGCCCAGCACGGCCTCGCGGTTGGCGCCGGAGATCTTCAGCTGGATGCGCGTGATCAGCTGAACGGGAGCGTCGTCGATCAGCCGCCGGTGGACGGTGACTTCCAGGCGGGAATCTTCCTTGGGAGCGGCCGCCCGGGCCTGGGGCTGAAGCCACAGGCGTCCGGCGTCGTCGCGGATCGGAAAGGGAGTCGCCTTGCCGCGCACGGTGAGAGACAGCAAACCCGTGGCCGTGGGAATTTCCAACTGCTCCGGCAGGTGCTGCCAGCGGAACGCGCCGGTCAGCTTGCGCGCGCCGGCTTTCAGCCGAACGGACGGAACTCCGTCGTGCGCCACGACCGGCACCGCGGCACCGTCCACGCGCACGTCCTGGGGCCACTGCTCCGCGCCGCCGGGAAGCGGGGCCCAGCCTTCGGCTTCCAGCTTCCAGGCCTGGTCGAAACGGCCGCCGGCTTCATCCAGGGAAAGCTGGAGGGCTCCGGGCCAGGCGCAGTTCTTGTTTCCCTGGGCGTTATAAAAGGAACACTGCTCTTCCTCGTGTCCCCGGAGAACCCAGGAGATCCAGCCCTGAAGCGGGCCCGGGACATCCTCGCGCTTCAATTGCGCCGCCGGGGCGGACAAAGCGGTCAAGATCGCGGCGACGGCCAGCATCCAGGTTCGCGCGTGGCGCATGGGGGTGATCCTCCGTGCGCATTGTAGATCGGTCCGAGCGGGAGTGCAAGACCTGTAAGAGCGCTAAACCGCGGATCTTTGCCGCGTCTGTCCTTTTAGCTGAAGCAGCTGGGCCAGGCGTTCGGGCGCCTGCGGTCTTCCGGTCAGATAGCCTTGCAGGATTCCGCAGCCCAGCTCGGTCAGGAAGAGGCGCTGATCGTCGGTCTCCACGCCTTCCGCGACCAGATCGAGACGGAGATCCGCGGCGATGTCCACGACCGCGCGCGTGATGGCGGCGTCGTAGCGGTCGTGAGGCAGGTGCGAGACGAAGGCCCGGTCCAGCTTCAGCCCGTCCACCGGGAAGCGCTTCAATGACGCCAGAGACGAGTAGCCCGTGCCGAAGTCGTCGATCATCAGGCGCACGCCGGAGGCGCGCAGCGCGGTGACGATGCGCGCGGCGGAGTCGGGGTCGCGGGCCATCATGCTCTCGGTGATCTCCAGCTCCAGGTCCTGGGGTTCCAGCCCCGCGCCGTCGAGTGAGTCCTCCACGCGCCGGGCCAGCCGGTCGTCGGCGAACTGGCGCGCGGACAGATTGACCGCCATGCGCACCGGCGCCAGGCCCGCGTCGAGCCAGCGGCGGCTCTGCTGGCAGGCGGAACGAAGCACCCAATCGCCGATGGGGACGATCAGGCCGCTGCGTTCGGCGGCGGGAATGAAGAGGGCGGGGGAGATCAGGCCGCGTTCCGGATGCCGCCAGCGCAGAAGCGCCTCCACGGCCACGACGCGCCCGGTGCGGGCCTCCACCTGCGGCTGGTAGTCGAGGAACAACTCCCCGCGCCTCAGCGCGAAGGTCAGGTCGGCTTCGATCAGGGTTTCGGAGAACATGAACAGATTGTAGGGGCGGTTCGCGTGGAGGGGATTTCGTGATTGTGAACGAGGCGAGGCCGGCCGCGAATCGCCGGTCCTAGCGGACGAAGCGGGAGTAGGCGAAGAGGCCGTTCACCAAGACGGTGAGGCCGGGCAGGATCAGAACGGCGTAGGTCTTGCCGGTACTGACCGTCTCCAGCCGTCCTCCCGGTCCGGAGCGGAGCGCGCCGGGAAGGAAATCCAAAGCCGCGATGCGCGTCGGGTCCTCGGGGGAGTAGAGAATGTTCTCGGCGGCGGGGTCCTCGAGACGCTCGGGCTCGGCGGTTTTGATCGTGCCCCGCCGTTCCACGCCGCCTTCGTCGACGAAGGACAAGGTCAGCGCGTAGACCGGGCGCTTGTTCTGCCGCACGTTGGTCTCGGTTTTATCCACCAGCTTCGCCCGCGCCAGCCGGCCTTCGGCCAGCAGGTGCGCGTCCCATAGTCCCTGGCGAAGGCCGAAAATCGCGAAGATCAGGCCGATGAGAGGGAAGATCAGGACGAAGAGGCCTCCCGACCCCGGAAGATAATCGGATCGCATCCCCTTCAAACGCGAATAGCGCGGCTCGCCCGCGGGCCACTCGGCTTCCGACACGTCGCCGGGCTGAAGGCAGAAGCCGGTCCCGTAGGAGACGCCGGAATGCATGACCCCATCGGAAGTCGTGAACTCGTAGGACGTTTCGTAGACCGGCGTCCCGCGGCGGCTCTTGCCGCCGCCTATGGAGTAATGCGTGTCGCGGCAGGCGGTCGCGCGCGCGCGGGCGGACTCCAGCGCGCCGTTGAAGCGGTACCAGGCCGCGTAGTCGGAGTGCATGGCGAAGACCCAGAAAACGAAGCTGCCGATCAGGAGGAAGGCGAAGCCGAACTGCGTGCTGAAATCGCCGAGGAGTTCCTGCAGGCGCGCCGAGAGCGGAACCTCGCGCGGAGGAGGGGGTATGACGAAGGGTCCGGCGCTCAGATGTGCTTCGCGGCCTTTTGGGCGGCGGTGATGCCGCTCCAGGCCGCGTAGAGGAAGTCGGAGACCTCGCCCATGGCGTCGGAGTGCCCGAAGTAGATCGGGGACAGGTCGCGGCGCGCCAGCGGCTGGAGTTGCGTGAAATAACCCGGGGAGGACATCGGCATGGGATGCCCGCGGCGGTAGATGCGGACCTCCTTGAGATGATCGGCCCAGGCGGGGAACAGGTCGGTCAGCTCGCCGGCGGCGGCCTGCGCCATGGCCAGGACCTTGTCGTCCTTGAGGATGTCGCGACGCTCCGTCTCCGGGCGCGGCGCGTATACCGTGATGACTTGCTTGCGCGTCAAGTCGCCGCCCTCGGCGTGGGTGACCCAGTCGGCGGGGATGAAGTCCGTGAAATTCTTGGAGCCGATCGGCCAGTTGTCGTAGCCCTGATTGTAGACCACGCGGTCGAAGCACAGGTTGTAGACCAGGAAAGGCGCGTAGCGCATGTTCGACATGGCCTCGTACTGGTCGGTGGGGAGCTTGTCCACCAGCATCTTGGTGATGAACTTGGGCGTGGCCATCACCGCGGACTTCGCCTCCACGCAGTGCGGCTTGCCGTCGTGGAAGTAGCTGACGCGAACCTTGCCGCCCACGCGCTTGACGCCGTAGACGTAGGCTCCGGTGCGGATGCGGGCCTGGGCGCTCTTGGGCAGCGCGTCGTGCACCTGCCGCGACGCCACGCCGATGCCGCCTTCCCAGGTGTAGTGGGGGAAGCGGAACCAGTCCCGCGCCGCGGACAGGCCGACGTACGCGGACGTCAGCTCCGTGGGCGCGCCCCAGTTCGACGGGCCGAACTGGTCCCAGAAGGCCTTCAGCTCCGGCGGGCGTCCCTTCAGGAAATGGGAGAACGGCTGGGCGTCCAGCTCATTGACGTTCTTCTCGAAGTCCATGTGCTCGATGTCGGTCAGGAACTGCCGGAAGCCGTCCTTGACGGACTTCGAGTACGGAAGCTGGTCGAAGGCCGGATTGTCCGCGCGGCCGTTCCAGAAGTTGCGGATCCACTTGCCTTCGAAGCAGACCGAGTCCTCGCCCGAGATCTTTTTCCAGTCCAGCTTGAAGCGTTTGGCCAGCGCGACGAACTCCGGTATCGGCATGGAATCCCAAGCCGCCGCGGTCGAGTAATCGCACCCCTGCCAGGACTCCATGCGCGAGTTGCCGCCCAGGTGCGGTTCTTTTTCCAACAGCAGGAAATCGGCCGTCTTCAGTTCGTCGGCCGCGGCCAGGCCGCTGGGTCCGCCGCCGACGATGAGCACGTCGCACTTCTGGTCCGGCGGGGGCGCGGGGAGCTCGGCCCCGTCGCGGACCTGATGGCCGACCGAGAAATTCTCGCTGTTGAGCTGTCCCGGCGGAAGCCCGCCGCCTTTCGACGCGTTCTCTCCGCCCATCCCCGGAATGGGGCAGGCCATGGCGGCTCCGGAGGAGATGACCCAGCGTATGAAGGAGCGGCGGGAGAGATCCATTCCTTGTAAGTTATGAAAATCACCCGGCCCCGTCAATGTGATAAACTCTCTTTCCGGAGCGCGGAGAACCGTCTTGGCCCCCAACACCACCCCCGAAAAGCAGATCGACCAGGACACGCGCGACCTGGAACGGATGGGCTACGTGCAGGAGCTTTTCCGCGGCATGGGGGGCTTCTCCAGCTTCGCGGTGAGCTTCTCCGTCATTTCCATCCTGACCGGCGCCATCCAGCTGTTCGGCTACGGCCTCCAGCACGGCGGCCCTCTGCAGATGAGCCTGGGGTGGCTGATCGTCTCGTTCTTCACCATGATGGTCGCCCTCTCCATGGCCGAGCTCGCGTCCGCCTATCCCACCGCCGGCGCCCTGTATCACTGGTCCAGCTTCCTGGGCGGCCGCGAGTTGGGCTGGTTCACCGCCTGCTTCAACACTATCGGACAGTTCGCCATCCTGGCCGGTATCGACTGGGGCCTGGCGGGCTTCGTGATCGGCCTGGGCGGCTGGGAGGCGACGCGCTCGCTGACCTTGGCCGTGTTCGCCGGGCTGCTGTTCTCGCACGCCGTGCTCAATCATCTGGGCATCCGCGTCGTCACGTGGCTCAACGACTTCTCCGCCTGGTACCACATGGCCGTGGTCCTGCTCATACTGGCCGTCCTGGGCATGAAGGGCTTCGCCCAGCCGGTCTCCTTCCTGTTCAAGTTCAACAAGACCGACGCCTACTCGCCGTCCTACAGCTTCATCATCGGGCTTCTGCTGGCGCAGTGGACCTTGACCGGCTACGACGCCTCCGCCCACGTCAGCGAGGAGACGCGCGACCCGCGCCGCACCGCGCCGTGGGGGATATTCATCGCCGTCGTGGTCTCGGTCGTGTTCGGCTTCCTGATGCTGGCCGCGATCACCCTCTCCATCCCCGACCTGGCCCAGGCGACCGCGTTCGGCGACGACGCGCTGGCCGGGGTCCTGAAGCTCCGCCTCGGAGCCGGGCCCGGAAACGCCCTGGTCGGCGCGATCTGCGGCGCCATGTGGCTGTGCGGCTTGGCGTCCATGACCTCCGCGTCGCGCATGGTGTACGCGTTCTCCCGCGACGGCGGCCTGCCGGGGCACGCGCTGTGGGCGCGCATCAGCCCGCGCTTCCGCACTCCCGCGAACGCCATCTGGGGCCTCTTCGGCTTCGCGATGCTCGTCGCGGTTCTGGTGAAAGAGTACAGCGCGGTGCTGTCCATCGCGGTCATCGCGCTCTATATCTCCTACGGCCTGCCCATCGTCGCGCGGGTGTACGCGCGCGTCACAGGCAAGGGCGGCGAGATCGGGCCGTGGAACCTGGGCCGTTTCAGCAGCGCGATCGCCGTCGTCTCCATTCTTTGGATCGCCGCGATCTGCGTCGTCTTCGTTCTGCCGCCGAACTTGCAGGCGGGCCAGATGCTGGCCGCGGTGTCGGGCGTCCTTCTGCTGATCTGGTTCGCTTGGTCGCGCAAGCATTTCGCCGGTCCCAAGTATCATCTTTAAGAGCGAGAGGTTCCGATGAAGACCACCATTAAAGTCGCCGGCAAGGGCGTGAAGACGCCGCCGATGCTGATCGGCGGGAAGCTGGTCGGCGCGCGCAGCGGCGCCGTCCGAGAGATCCGCGACCCCGCCAGCGGCGAGTTGATCGGTTTCGTGCCCGAGGCCGCGCGCGAGGACGTCAAGGCCGCCATCCACGCCGCCCGCGAGGCGTTCGACCGCGGCCCGTGGCGAAAAACCAGCGCCCTGGAGCGGGGCAAGCTCCTGCTCAAGATCGGCGACCTGATCCGCGCCGACGCGAAGGCGTTCGCGGAGCTGGAGGTCCGCAACATGGGCAAGCCGCTGGCCGAGGCCGAGTACGACGTGGCCGACGCGGCGAACTGCTTCGAGTTCTACGGCGGCCTGGCCACCAAGATCCACGGCGAGACCATGACCGTGCCGGCGAACTCCCTGAGCTTCGTCTTGCGCGAGCCCGTGGGCGTCTGCGGACAGATCATCCCCTGGAACTACCCGCTGCTGATGGCGGCGTGGAAGATGGCCCCGGCCCTGGCCGCCGGCTGCACCGTGGTTCTCAAGCCCTCGGAGCTGACCCCGCTGACCGCGCTGAAGCTGGGGAAGCTGATGCACGAGGCGGGCGTCCCCGCGGGCGTCGTCAACGTCGTGACCGGCCCCGGCGCCGGCGTCGGCGAAGAGCTGGCGGAGAGCCCCCTGGTGGACAAGGTCGCCTTCACCGGCGGCACCGTCACCGGCCGCAAGATCGCCATCGCCGCGACGGGGAACCTGAAGAAAACCACCTTGGAACTGGGCGGCAAGAATCCGAACATCGTGTTCGCCGACGCCGACTTCGAGGCCGCGGTGGACGGCGCGCTGTTCGCCGCGTTCGCCAACCAGGGCGAGGTGTGCTCGGCCGGGTCGCGCCTGCTCGTCGAGAAGACCATCCACAAGAAGCTGGTGGACGCCATGCTGGCGAAGATCCCGCGCATTAAAATGGGGCACGGTCTGACCCCGGGCGTGAAGATGGGCCCCCTCGTCTCCGCCGCGCACCGCGACAAGGTGGAGAGCTTCGTCGCCGTCGGGAAAAAAGAAGGAGCGAAGCTCGTCTGCGGAGGCGGCCGGCCGAAGGGCGCGGAATTCGCGAGCGGAAACTTCGTGGAGCCGACCATCTTCGACCACGTGCATCCGTCCATGCGCGTCGCGCGCGAGGAAATCTTCGGGCCGGTGTTATCCGTTATACCGTTCAAGGATGAAGAAGAAGCCGTCCGTTTGGCCAATGACTCGGTTTACGGATTGGCCGCCGGCGTTTGGACCACGAACATCACCCGCGGCCTGCGCGTGATCAAGGAGCTGCGCGCGGGGATCACGTGGATAAACACCTACCATCCGACCTACAACGAGATGCCGTGGGGCGGCTACAAACAAAGCGGCACCGGACGGGAGTTGGGGCTGTACGGCATCCAGGCCTATCTCGAGGTGAAGCAGGTCAACGTGAACCTGGACGAAGCTCCTTTGGGATGGTACTAACGTGAACGAGACCATGGCGAAGTCGATCGTCGTTAAGACGTCCATTCCCGGACCGAAAAGCAAGGCGCTGATGGAGCGCCGCAAGGCCGCCGTCGCGCGCGGCCCCTTTCACGGCACGCCGGTGTTCGCCGAATCGGCTCACGGAGCGCTGATCCATGACGTGGACGGCAACACCTTGATCGATCTTGCCGCCGGCATCGGCGTCGTGAACGTGGGTCATACGGCGGAACCGGTGGTGGCCGCGATCCAGGCCCAAGCCGGCAAGCTGATTCACGGAAGCTTCAACGTGACGCCGTATGAGTCATACATTTACGTTTGCGAGAAGCTCAACGCCTTGACCCCGGGTTCGTTCGCCAAGAAGTCGTTCCTGGCGAACAGCGGCGCCGAGGCCGTCGAGAACGCCGTCAAGATCGCGCGGGCTTTCACCGGACGCCCCGCCGTCATTTGTTTCGAGCACGCCTTTCATGGCCGGACCTACATGGCCATGACTTTGACGGCGAAGTATAAACCGTACAAGACCGGTTTCGCCCCGTTCTGCTCCGACGTGTACCGCGCTCCGTTTCCTTATCCCTATCGCGGCGTGAGCGCGGACGAGGCCTACGCCCAGTTCGTGGAGACCGCGACGGCGGCGACCACGCCCGACCAGATCGCCTGCGTGATCGTCGAGCCCGTGCTGGGCGAGGGCGGCTTCCTCCCCGCGCCGGCGGCGTTCCTGAAAAAGCTG
Source organism: Elusimicrobiota bacterium (assembly GCA_044450965.1). GTDB lineage: Bacteria > Elusimicrobiota > Elusimicrobia > UBA1565 > UBA9628 > GWA2-66-18. The sequence continues at coordinate 75,680 of JBIOJO010000012.1, forward strand.
AGCGAGTTCTGCGCCCAGCACGGGATCGTGCTTATCGCCGACGAGATCCAAAGCGGCTTCGGACGCACGGGAACATTGTTCGCTTCCGAGCAATTAGGGTTCGTTCCGGATATCCTCTGCGCCGCCAAAGGTCTGGCGGGGGGGATGCCTTTGTCTTCGGTGACCGGACGGGCGGAAATCATGGACGCGCCGGTCGAGGGCGGCATCGGCGGCACGTTCGGCGGCAATCCGGTGGCGATCGCCGCGGCGGGCGCGGTGATCGGGATGTTCGACGACGGCCCGCTCTTAAAGCGCTCCAAAGAGATCGGCGCTCAAATCCAGTCGACTCTCTCCCGCTGGGCCCAAATATATCCCGTCATCGGCGAGGCGCGCGGATTGGGTCCCATGATGGCGTTGGAACTCGTCAAAGATAAATCAACGAAAGAGGCGTTCCCGGACGGCGCGAAGCGCCTCGTGAAGCACTGCTATGAACGTGGCGTGGTGATCCTCACGGCCGGCACCTACGGCAATTGCATTCGCCTTTTGCCGCCGTTGGCCATCACCGATGACCAATTGGCCGAGGCTCTGTCCGTCCTCGAGGACGGGCTGATGGATTTGAAGTCATGATCGAACATCGCCTCTTCATCGCCGGCCGCTGGGAAGACGGGGCCTCCAGGCGCGATATCCTCTCGCCTTACAGCGGCAAACCCGCCGCGTCGTGCCACCAGGCGTCGGCCGCGCAGATGGAACTGGCGCTTGCCTCGGCCGCCGCGTCGTTCCGGGATTTTCGCCGCGTCAGCCGGTTCGGACGCTCGCGTCTGTTGGCTGCGATGGCTCGCGGCATCGAATCGCGCCGCGCCGAACTGGTCGCCGTGATCGTGTCCGAGGCCGGCAAGCCCGCGACGCTCGCCGACGCCGAGGTTTCCCGAGCCGTTGGAACCTTCACGATCGCGTCTGAAGAAGTGAAGCGCTTCGGCGGCGAGGTCATCCCCGTGGACATGGACTCGGCGGGCCGAGCCTACTCGCCCGCGGTCTCGACGTGGGTCCCGAAAGGGCCGGTCCTGGCCATCGGCCCGTTCAATTTCCCGCTGAACCTGATCGCGCACAAGGTCGCGCCCGCCTTGGCCGCGGGGGCGTCCGTGATCGTCAAGCCGCCGCCGCAGGCGCCGGGGGCCTCCCGGATAATGGCGGAGATCTTCGAGGCCGCGGCCAAGGAGGCGTCCGACGGGCGGGAGACCGTTCCGTCCGGAGCGCTGCAGGTCCTGAGCGCGGCCAACGACGTGGTCTCCGCGGCCGTGACCGATCCCCGGATCGCGGTGCTCAGTTTCACCGGCAGCGACAAGGTGGGCTGGATGCTCCAGGGGAAGGCGGCGCGCAAGAAGATCGTCCTGGAACTGGGGGGCGACGCGGCGGTGATCGTCGCCGAGGACGCGGACCTGGACAGGGCCGCGTCGCGCTGCGCGTTCGGCGCGTTCGCGTATGCCGGGCAGGTGTGCATCAGCGTCCAGCGCGTGCTGATCCAGAAGGCGGTCTTCGCGCGCTTCACCGAGCTTTTCCTCGCGGCGACGGCGAAGATCTCCTCCGGCGATCCGGCGCGGCCGGAGACCCTCGTCGGCCCGCTGATCGATTCGGCGGCGGCCGACCGCGTCATGGCCTGGATCGACGAGGCGAAGGCCGGCGGGGCGAAGGTTCTGGCGGGCGGGACGCGGACGGGGAACGTGATCGCTCCGACTGTGCTGACCGGCGTGCCCGCGACGGCGAAGCTTTCCTGCGACGAGGCCTTCGGGCCGGTGGTGGTCCTGCGGGAGTACGCGGAGTTCGACGACGCGCTGGCGGCGGTCAACGCCTCGCGCTTCGGCCTCCAGGCGGGCCTGTTCACGGACGGGGCGGAGAAGATCCGCCGCGCCGGCGAGGAGCTTGAGGTCGGCGGCCTGATCGTCAACGACGTGCCGACCTATCGCGCCGATCACCTGCCCTACGGCGGCGTGAAGGACTCGGGCCTGGGCCGCGAGGGCGTGCGCTGCGCCATGGAAGAGTGCTGCGAGCGGCGCACCGTCGTGCATTGGAGGGGCTAGGGTGATGCTTCGCATCACCCGCGCGAGGCTTCGCCTCGCCTCATTGAGCCTTCTGCTGGCCTCCGCCGCCGGGGCGTCCCTTTTCGGGCGCGACAAGGTCCTGTCCGGCTGGACCGCGGTCCCCATCGCGGTGACCGGCGACGACTCCGCTTGGGATCCTCAATCCGCCTTCGAGTCCGACGGCCTCAGCGTCTCGGCCCGCAACGACGCGAACGATCTCTATCTTCTGATCACCGCGCACACGCGCGACGGCCGCGAGCAGCTGACCGGCGAGGCGCGCGAGAACGTGGCGCTGTGGGCCGTGGCCGCCGACGGCCGGACGCGGTCCTGGGGCGCGCTCCTTCCGTTTTCCCATCGCGCCCCGCTGGCCGAGGCGATTCAGGATCCTGCCGGCGTCGATCCTCTGCCGGAATACGCGGTGCCCGCGGGCGTCTCGGTGTCGACGGACGCTTGGCCGGCGGAGATCGCGAATCGCCTGGCGACCTCGGCGCGTCGGCCGGTCTGGGAGCTCAAAATCCCGTGCCGGCGCCTGACGCCGCGCCGGGACGGGTCTTATGCGTTCGATTTCGTGGTGACGGGGAGCGGCGCGGTCCGCGCCGCGCCGCCGGCGACGCTGGAGGAAGGAACGCGCCGCCGCGGCACGGCTCCCGTCCGGAGCGCGCCGGAAGGAGTTTCGCTGTTCGTCTCCGTGAAGCCGGCCGGGCCGCCGGAAGCGGCGCGTTGAGGCCCGCGGGGTCCCAGGGGAGAATGATCTCATGTTGAAAGGCAAAGCCGCCGTCGTCACGGGCTCCACCAGCGGAATCGGGCTGGGCATCGCGCGCGCGCTGGCCGCGCAGGGCGCGGCGGTCATGCTCAACGGCTTCGGCGACGCGAAGGAGATCGCCGCGCAGTGCGAGGGCCTGGAGCGCCTGTCCGGCGCGAAGGCGGCCCACCACCCGGCGGACATGTCGAAGCCCGCGGAGATCGCGCGCCTCATCGGCGACGCGGAGAAGGCCTTCGGTCGCGTGGACGTCCTGGTCAACAACGCCGGCATCCAGCACGTGGCCGCCGTGGAGGAATTCCCCGCGGAGAAATGGGACCAGGTCCTGGCGATCAATTTGTCGTCGAGCTTCCACACGATCCGTGCGGCCCTGCCGGAGATGAAGAAGCGCGGCTGGGGCCGCATCATCAACGTGGCGTCCGCTCACGGGCTGGTGGCGTCGGCGCAGAAGGCCGCCTACGTGGCCGCCAAGCACGGGCTGGTGGGCCTGACCAAGGTCGTGGCCTTGGAGAACGCGACGACCGGCGTCACCTGCAACGCGATCTGCCCCGGCTGGGTGCTGACGCCGCTGGTTCAGAAGCAGATCGACGCGCTGGCCCAGCACCACCGCATGACCGTCGAGGAAGCCAAGACCAAACTACTGGCCGAGAAGCAGCCGTCGCACGAGTTCGCCACGCCGGAGCAGATCGGCGGCATCGCCGTGTTCCTGTGCTCTCCGGCCGCCGATCAGATCCGCGGCGCGTCGCTGAGCGTGGACGGAGGCTGGACCGCCCAGTAGCCGCGGGCTATTCGATGGGGATGCCGGCGTTCTTGAACTTCGCCGCGCCGCGCGCGTGAATTTCGCCGGCGTCGAGGGTGGGAGCGCTGTCGCGGCTGCCCGGCAGGAAGGTGTAGGTCACGCCGCCGCCCACGCCGCCGGTATTGGCGTCATGGTCGATTTCCAGTCCGGCCGCGCAGGAGATCGAGCATTCGCCGACCTCGTCGCGCGGCCCCTTGTCCCCGACGATGGTGAACACGGTCTTCTTCCGGTAGGTGACGGCGGCGTAGTCTCCCAGTTCCACGCCGTGGCCGAAGCCCGTCGGCATGACCGAGTAGGGCGTGCTCAAAGGGTTGAGGCTGGCTCCCTTGATCTTTAGCGACGTCTCCGGTTGTCCGGTCTTGTCTTTGGCGGACGCGCCGCCGATCCCGTCGGCGTCGATGGACATCTTCCCCGTGAACGTGACGGCGACGGTGTTCTTCGCTCCGACCTTCACTTCGTAGATCGGGACGATGCGGGGCCCGCCGTGCTTGTTCGCGTACAAGTCTCCGCTCTTTTCCCCGTTGGGCGTCTGCGGCGTGCCCACGAGAGCGGGGGGCGGCACCACTTCCTGACG
>JBIOJO010000013.1:0-78425 GCA_044450965.1 Elusimicrobiota bacterium
GCGGAGAGGGGGACGACGGCGGCGGGAGCGACGGCGAGAGGAACGGCGGCGGGAGAGGCCGTGACCGGAGCGGCGGACGCGGGAAGCGAAGCGGCCAAGGGGGACGCGGACAAAGACGGAGCCATGCCGGGCGCGACGGTGGAATTGAGCGCGGACGGGGCCGCGCCGATCCCGGGAAGCGACGGCGCGATGGGCGCGACGCGGACGGAGGTCATCTGCGCGAAGGATTGGGAGGCGACCAAAAGGGTCAGCGCGGCGCTCATTCGTTTCATATTGAGGAAGATTGTAGCGGCGCCGGCTTGTTTTCCCGCGGGTCCGAGGTCCCAAGCGGGGGCTGGCATTGGTCCTAGGCGGGTGACATCCCCAAGGGGCGAACGACACTCACCTTCGGACGCAACGGCGTCCAGGAGAACGATATGTCCATGATGTGCTCGATGGAAAGCTGCAAAGCGAAGTCCGGGGCCTGCGGCCACGAAAAGATGATGATGGCGGTCGGATTCATCTTGATGGCCGCGGCGGCTTTCGCCGTCTATCACCGCTTCGCTTGATTCCACGGCGGCTTAAAAAAGAGCGCCCTCCCGTGCGGGGAGGGCGCTTCTCTTTTTAACGGACGTCTAAAGTGGAGGTGCGAGCGGGATTCGAACCCGCGAATAATGGTTTTGCAGACCATCCCCTTAGACCACTTGGGTATCGCACCGACCGGGTGATTATACAGAAATCGCCGCGGATTTACCCGGCGGCCGTGACGGAAGCCTTGCGCCCGCGCGGAATAATTATTATTCTGAACCATGAGCGAACAGTTCGGCGAACGGACCTTCACCACTTTCGAAGTCGCGCGGCTGTGCGGCGTGTTCCACACGACGGTCATCAACTGGGTCAACAAGGGCAAGCTGAAGGCCCGCGTCACGCCCGGCGGCCATCGCCGCATCCCGCTGTCCGAGCTGGTGCCGTTCATGAAGAAGTACGACATGCCGGTCCCGGCCGACATCGAGGATCCGCACCGCCACATCCTGATCCTGGACGACGAGCCGATGATGACGCGGCTCATCGAGAAGGGCTTCTCGAAGGCGAAGGACCGCTTCTCCGTCCAGCTCTCCAACAATCCCGTGGACGCGTTGGTCCAGATCGGCAAGAAGCTGCCGGACCTGTTGGTCATGGACCTGATGATGCCCGTGATGGACGGCTTCCAGGTCTGCCAGATTCTGAAGTCCAGCCCCGCGACGAAGGACATGAAGATCATCGCGATCTCCGGGCGCAAGCTGACCGCCGCCCAGCAGGACTTCCTGTCCAAGAACGTTGACCAGTTCATGCAGAAGCCGTTCGAGATGAACGATCTGGTCGCCGCCGTGGACCGCGTCCTCGCCTAAACGGCGTTCTTGAATCCGTAACACGCCGGGGGGTATCCTCGGCTTATGGACCGCCGAGGCCCGCTTCTCTTTCTTCTATTGTGCTGCGCGGCCTCCGGCTGCGCCTCCCTGAAGACCTTCGTCGCGGATGACTACGCCGCCCCGCCCGTCGAGGTTCCCAAGATGACCCCGGCCCAGGCCTACGATTCGGGAGCCATGAACGCGGCCCGCGGCGATTACGTCGCGGCGCGTCGGGATTGGAACCGGTGTTTGGCGATGTCCTCCCCGGAGTCCAGCGCGCGCATGGACTGCCTGGTGGCGCTGGAGCGGCTCGCCGGCACGTCTTCCAACGAGCCCTAAGTCAACTGTGTCCGGACACAGTTGAGCACGCTAGCGGCGCGCGAGCGACTTGAAGTTATCCGCAAAATTCCACCGGTGAGAATTTGTGAATAACGCATGGCTGAACGGCGGCGGCTACTGAAACTCGGCAATTGCCGCCGGCCGTTCAGGCCGATGTTAGCCACCAACTAGCCGCCGTGTACTTCTGAGCTCCTTACGCGCGTCATGCGGTGCTACGAAAATTGTCTCTACTGCTTTGAAATGTTTTCCATGCTTTGAGACTACGTGCACTTCAAAACGAATTTCTTGACCGTTCGACAGCTTCCCATTTACAAATCCCTCCTTCGTCCCGGGGAGCAGTTCCAACCTCAACTCGGCTTCTCGAAGAACTACAGATCGAAAGCCGTGCTTCTCCAGTTGGTCCTGGAATTTAAGGCATGCAAGTCTCATTGCCTCATCTTTTTCTTTGGAACTTGGCGTGCCCGCAGCCGCTGCGAGCAAGTTGATCTTTGTTCCGTCGAGATCTTTCAGGATCAAACCAAAGAGCCAATAACCATCGAAATCCGAATGCCGGCTTGTAAACGTCCCGAGAAAACCCCGCAGGACGCTCTTCAATAATTTCTCTGTCATAATGCGTGGCTAACGAATCGCTCTGCCGCCCGTGTTATGGAATTCCTTACCGATACGCGCCGGCAGAAGCGCGTGGCTAGACCTCACGAGCCCCATTTGTTACCACTCTTCATCATAGACATACCATCCATCCCCAATCGGGAAATATGTGCGATAAGGCCAGCCTTTAACCGACTTGGGCAAATCAATCGGCGACCATAGGTATCCTCGATTATTTTCGGTTGTTGCCAGTCTGGTTGAGTCAAATATTAGCGCAACGGAGCCGTACCCGGTCTCATTGTTAAGCCAGATGGCTTTAATGCCTGCAGGCCTGCCGATTGACTCGTAGAGTAAATGTCGCTGATCTTGGATCGAAGGATCTTTTACTCTAAAGAACATCCCTGAACCGTCCCCAATAGTAACACGACCCACATTGTCTTCCTTTATCATTCTTACGAGTTCCGCGTAGTCGGCTTTATGGTGAGAAAATGCTTTCGCTAAGTAGACATCCGAATCAACCCAAACAGCCCAGGACCGTAGAATCGGCAGCGCCGTGATAACAACGAGCAGGATCGCTAATCGCCAGCCGTGTGCCCAATGAAATGGCTTCTCTTCGAAGACCTCGCGAAGTCCGAGAATTCCGATGCACAGAACGCCCAGAAGCAACGGCAAAACTATTGTAAGAAGCCCAAAATTGAAACGCATTGGCCAAAGGCACCACCAATATAAAATGATGTGCAGAAATATTAATGAACTGCCACCGAAATACCGGGCTGCGGGAGAGATATCTCTCGTCCTTACCCGCCCCGCAAACCAAAGAGCCGAAGATAGAAGTGCTACAAGGAAGCCCCGGCCTTGAAAAACCAGCGTGAGGAACGCCGTGCCCGCTATCCAGATAAATCCAGCACGAATAAATTGTTGCATAGCGGTTGGGAGGTCTAACTTTGAATTCGACTGATCCGTATAACTCGGAGCCGAGAGCAAGTCATTTCGCGAATTGTAACAGGGAAACCAGTGCTTTGCCATGGCAGGAGAGCCGTATCGAAACCGGGAAAGGCCGACCAGACTGGTCCGTATAGCTCAGGAGCGGACCAGTGGGCACCTCGACACCCCCCGACGGTAAAAAGTAGAATCATCCCGTGACCCAGCCCAACCATCCCTCCGCTCCCTCTCATTCTCACGCCCCCGCCGAAACGCCCGCGCTCGACCTTCGCGAGAAGGGCGGCGCCAAGGACGGCGTTCCTCAGACGTCCGACCGCCGCCTGTTCATGCAGTTGACCGCCTTCAGCGGCTGCCGCGACGCGCACAAGCTGATTAACTCTTTAATAGGCACCGGCGTGGACTGCGTGCTGTACGAAGAGCTCAACGATCCGACCGGCGTCGCGGTGCTGGCCATGTCCGAGGACCCCAATCTTCTCATCACCAAGCTGCGCCACGACCTCAACGGCGGCCCGTTCGCCGACTTGAAGGTCAAGCCCGAGTTCTCCATGCTGGGCCGCACCTACTCCCTGGGCTATGAGCCCAAGCTGGAGGACTGGCTCCTGCACCGCCCCCGCCGCGTGGTCTCCGACCCCGCCACCCCGTGGGCGATCTGGTACCCGCTGCGCCGCACCGGCGCGTTCTCCCGCCTGCCCAAGCCCGAGCAGGGCCAGATCCTGAAAGAGCACGGCATCATCGGCCGCCAGTTCGGCGACGCCGGCGTGGCCACCGACGTGCGCCTGGCCTGCCACGGCCTGGACAAGAACGACAACGACTTCGTGATCGGCCTGCTGGGCAAGGAACTGTTCCCGCTGTCCGCGTTGGTCGAGACCATGCGCCCCACCGTGCAGACCTCGCAGTACATCCAGAACCTCGGCCCCTTCTTCGTGGGCCGCGCGATCTGGCACACCCCCCAGAAGGAGGCCGCCAAGTGACCAAGAAATTCCGCGTCGCCATGTCGGAGCGCTGCTTCCGCTTCAAGCCCGACGCTCTCCCGTCCCACGCCCCGCACAAGCCCGGCGTGTACGAGTTCGTGACCTTCGACGCCCAGAAGAACCCCGTCGTCCTGTACGTCGGCGTGGCCATGGACAAGGCCATCTACCAGGCCCTCGACGACCACTGGAACGACAAGGCCAAGCCCGGCCGCACCGAGCTGTTCGCTGCCGCCCCCGACATCTACTTCGACTACGTGGCCTCGGCCGACATCGCCGACATCGAGGAGCTCAAGGACATCGCGGGCTCCTTCATCGCCCGGCATAAGCCCAAGTTCAACACCGGCCCCGCGCCCACGTCCGGCAAGCACGCCGCCGTCGAGGTCGAAGAGGTCGGGTGATCCCGCTCGAGTCGTTTCCGGGTCTTAACGCGTCGTTAAACGCCACCACGGCCGTTTTACTTTTGACCGGCTGGTTCCTGATCCGGGCGGGGAAACGCGAGGCGCACCGCTGGACCATGGTGACCGCGTTCTGCGTCTCCGCCGTGTTCCTGGCGTGCTACCTGTGGTACCACGCCCACCACGGCGTCACCCATTATCAGAAGACCGGCCTGATGAGGACCGTGTACTTCACCATCCTGGGCACGCACACCGTTCTGGCCGTGCTGGTCCTGCCCATCATCCTGCGAACCTTGTACTTGGCGGCGACGGAGCGGTTCGAGGAGCACCGCCGGGCGGCCCGCTGGGCCTTCCCCATCTGGCTGTACGTCTCCGTCACCGGCGTGCTGGTGTACTGGATCCTGTACCGGCTTTAAGCCGCGGTCACGACGCGCGCGGCTTGCGCGCCGCCAGTTCCAGGAAGTACTTGGTCATGCAACCCGCGGCCCACGCCGTGACCATGAACTGGAGCGCGTTGAAGACCAGCCCCGAGAGCAGGGCCCCGGCGGCACCGGCGCCCGCCGCGGCGGAGCCCGCGCGCAGGACGACGTTCACGATCACCGCGGGAATCATCCCGACCAGAGCCGCTGCGATCAGCGCGGCCATGAAGACCACGGTCTCGCCGAAGCTCCCGCCGACCAGCTCCCAGCTGCGGGAGAGGCCTTCCCGGGCGCTCAGGTCCTCCACCAAGGTCGCGCAGACGGCCAGGCTCAGGCGCACGAAGAGGTAAATGCCCGGGATGACGAAGAGAATGAAGCCGAACCCCAGAGCCGCGCCGATCATCGCCGACGCCAGCAGGACGCTTCCCATCCGGCCCAGCGCCTCGACGAACAGGTCCGTGACCGACGAGGATTCGCCGCGCAGCGCGCGCGCCGCAAGCAGGATGGTCGCGGCGTAGCCGATCAGGCCCAGCGCCATCGCCACCAGCGCCACGATGGCCAGCATGCCCAGCGCGGGCCAGTTCTGCCCGCTGATGGCGTCCTTGACGGCGTTCTGGTCGGTCAGGCCCGTGATCAGGCCCACGACGAAGCCCAGGAGCTGGGAGGGAAGCGAGCACAGGGCCCACAGGCCCAGCAGGACTCCCGCGTTGTCCAAAGTCGCGTTGGTGGCGGCGGAGAATATCCCGCCGAGGCCCGGCATGGCGGCGGACGGCGCGGGTGAGGCGGGGGCTTGTTCCATGACGGCAAGCGTAGCGGGACTGCGCCCGCGCGTCAAGGGGTGCTAAGGCGCGGAGCGTGCCGCCGTGGGTGAAGCCGGGGCGTAGAGCGCCTTCAGGAAGTTCTTGTCGTCCTGCCATGCGGCCTCGGCGTCGGCCGCGAAGTCGGAGCGAGTGCGCTCCTGCGCGGCGGCGAACTGGTTCCAGCGCGCCTCGCGCGCGGCGAAGAACTCCTGCATCTTCTGCTTCTGTTGCGTCTCGAAGGACTTCACCATGGTGCCGCGCAGCCGCTCGTAATCCGCGACCGTGGACGCGTGGTCTTTCGGGTCCAAGGTTTCCAGGGTGGAGAAGAGGTCCACCGCCTGACGGGCGGTGCGCAGCTCGAAGGTCTTGCGCGCGTCGCGGTCCTTGCCCCAGAACTCCTCCCAAAGCAAGGTCTCGCGGGAGGAAAACTCCAAGCGCGCGGCGTACGCCTCCTGCAGCTTCTTGGTGCGCTGGGCCAGGTACGCCTCCACGCGCTTCTTGCCGTCCTCCGCGGCGGTCTTGACGGCGGCCGGGGCCTCGTCGGCGGGGGGCGCCTCGGTTTTCTTCCTCGAGGACGACGGGGCGGCGGCGGCCGCGGACGCCAGGCACAACAGGCAGAGGGAGACGCGCGTGATATTCATTCCATGACCTCGGTTCACGGTCGGAGTGTAGCCGCGGTCTTCGCGCCTGTCAATGGCGACGGCGGGGAGGCCTAGACCGAGAACGACTTGCCGCAGGAGCAGGAGGAGACGGCCTGCGGGTTCTTCACCACGAAGCCCGAGGCCATCAGGCTTTCCGCGTAGTCCACCACGGAACCGCCGATGAAGAAGTCGGCCTTCGGGTCCACGACGGTCTTGGCTCCGAACGCCTCGAAGACGGCGTCGTCGGGATTGAGCACGTCGGAGACCTCGAACTCGTAGCTCATGCCGGAACAGCCGCCCGCGCCCACCTTCACGCGCAGAACCGGCGCCTGGCCCTTCTTCTCGGCCAGAGCCTTGATCTTCTTGGCGGCGTTTTCGGTCAGAGTGATCATGATCTTAGAACTGCTTCGATTTCCCGCAGCCGCAGGAGCCCTTTTCCAGCGGGTTCTTGATGCGGAAGCCGGAGCTGGTCTCGTCCTCGGCGTAATCGATGGTGGCCTGCTCGACGAGGGGGTAGGTCTCGGGGTCGACGATGATGTCGAAGCCGCTCTGCGGGAGGATCTTGTCGGCCGCGCCCTTGTCGTCGAAGGCGATCTTGTACTCGTAGCCGGCGCAGCCGGACGGGGAGACCTTGATGCGCAGGGACTTGCCCTGCAGCGAATCCTCGGCCTTGATGAAATCCTTGATCTTATCGGCGGCGTTGGGGGTGACGGTCAGCATGGGAGGGTTCCTTCCTTATTGATACCGGACTTCAATAACAGTATACCCTGTCGACGGGGCGGCGTCAAGGCGGGCGGATGTAATATCATCGGGGAGTCCGGCACGGATAAAGGACGGAAGATAATAGTTCTCCAGGAGACACGGCATGGCCAAGCTTCTCGCCCTCGCGCTCGTCCTCGCTTCCACGCCCGCTTTCGCGGCGGACGCCGTATTGGTGAAGCTCAGCGGCCCGGTCTTCATCCGCGCGGGCGGAGCGCCGAAGGACATCCGCGCCAAAGGCGGCGAGGAGCTGATTTATGGGGACGCGGTCCGGACCGGCCCCGGGGCCGTCGCCCAGATCGAACTGACCGGCCGCGGCGCGGTGCTGGTGCGCGAGAATTCCGCGTTCATCCTGCAGGGCGACCCGCAGATGACCTTGCTCAACTTCAAGTTCGGCGAGTTTTTGATCGGCCTGCGCAAGGCGCTGACGTCCGGGGAGAGCTTCCGCGTTCGCACGCCGGCGGCCGTGGCCGCCGTGCGGGGCACTTTGTTTTGGGGCAAGAGCGACGAGAAGAAGACCACCACGTATGCGGGCCTGGAGCACGTGATCGCCGTGACCGCGAAAGGAAAAACCGTCCTGATTCCGGCGGGGCTCACCACGACCGTCGCCTACGGCGAACCGCCGTCCGATCCGAAGCCCCACGATATCGCCAAGTCCTATTTGAACAATTTCGCCGTGGACGGAGACATATTGGGCCTGGGCGATCTGCTTGAGGCCCCGAAGCCGGACGTCCCCAAAGCGCCCCCTGCCCCCAAGAAATAGGCGGTCGTCTCTGGACTTGGCGGGGGCAAGAAAAGTATCCTTTTCTCGACGGGGAGAAGGCCCGAAGACGGCGATCAAAGTCGTCCCGGGAAAGGCCCCGTCGGAACGCCGAGACATCACCATGGAGAGAATAACCCTATGGCCCACCATCGACACGGAGCCCTTGAGATGACCACCACCCAGCCCCAGACGACCTCCCCGTCCTCCGCCCCCATCGCGCCGAAGGTGTCCGAATACTACGGCTGCAACGTGTTCGGCGTGGAGACGATGAAGCTGCTTCTGCCGAAGGAGACCTTCCGCAAGGTCCAGGACGCGATCGAGAAAGGCGAGCGCCTCGACATCGACGCCGCCAACGCCGTCGCCTCCGCGATGAAGACGTGGGCCATCCAGAAGGGCGCCACCCATTATTGCCACTGGTTCCAGCCGCTGACCGGGACCACCGCCGAGAAGCACGACGCGTTCTTCGACATCACCGGCCCCGGCTCGGTTCTCGAGACCTTCACCGGCCAGATGCTGGTGCAGGCCGAGCCCGACGCCTCCTCGTTCCCGTCCGGCGGCCTGCGCGCCACGTTCGAGGCCCGCGGCTACACCGCGTGGGACCCGACGTCGCCCGCGTTCATCCTGGAGTCTACGGGTGGGAACACTTTGTGCATCCCGACCTGCTTCGTGTCCTACACCGGCCACGCGCTGGACACCAAGACCCCGCTGCTGCGCTCTATCGAGGCGCTCAACAACGCGGCGCTGGGCATCCTGGCCTACTTCAAGAGCGACGCGAAGAAGGTGGTCTCCACCCTCGGCGCGGAGCAGGAGTACTTCCTGATCGACCAGGAGTACTTCGACGCGCGCCCCGACCTGCTCCTGTCGGGCCGCACCTTGTTCGGCGCGGCGTCCCCGAAGGGCCAGCAGCTCGAGGACCACTACTTCGGCTCCATCAAGGACCGCGTGTTCGCGTACATGACCGACATGGAGAGCGAGCTGTACAAGCTGGGCGTTCCCCTGAAGACGCGCCACAACGAGGTCGCCCCGCACCAGTTCGAGTGCGCGCCGATCTTCGAGGAGGCGAACGTCGCCGTCGACCACAACCAGCTGGTCATGGACGTGATGAAGCGCGTCGCGGTGCGCCACGGCCTGGCCGCCCTCACCTACGAGAAGCCCTTCGCGGGCGTCAACGGGTCGGGCAAGCACAACAACTGGTCGTTGGGCACGGACACGGGCAAGAACCTGCTGTCTCCCGGCGCCACGCCGCAGGAGAACCTGCAGTTCCTGATCATCCTGGTCAGCATCATCAAGGCGGTCCACGAGCACAGCCTGCTGCTGCGCGCGTCCATCGCCTCCTCGGGTAACGACCACCGCCTGGGCGCCAACGAGGCCCCGCCGGCGATCATGTCGGTGTTCCTGGGCGAGCAGCTGACGAACGTCCTCAACGACCTGGAAAAGGGCGTGACGACCAAGCAGCTGGACCCGATGTGGATCCCGTTCGGCATCGACAAGATCCCGCCGGTGCTCAAGGACAACACGGACCGCAACCGGACCTCGCCGTTCGCCTTCACGGGCAACAAGTTCGAGTTCCGCGCGGTCGGCGCGTCCGCCAACAACGCCATTCCGATCACGACGGTCAACACCATCGTGGCGGGCCAGCTGATCGAGACGAAGAAGCTGATCGACGCGGCCATGAAGGGCGGCAAGCCTTTCAAGGACGCGGCCACCGAGGTGCTGCGCAAGCTCTACAAGGAGTCGAAGGCCGTCTGCTTCGAGGGCAACAACTACTCCGAGGAGTGGGTGAAGGAGGCCAAGAAGCGCGGCCTGCCCAACGAGAAGACCACGCCCGCGGCGCTGAAGGGCTTCAACCTGAAGAAGTCCGTCGAGCTGTTCGCGAAGCTGAAGGTCCTCACCGACGAGGAGTCGCACTCCCGCTACCACATCCTGCTGGAGAAGTACGCCAAGGACCTGCACATCGAGGCGAAGCTGGTGTCCGAGATGGCGACGACCTTGTTCGTCCCGGCGGCGCTCGAGTACCAGAACCAGATCGGCTCGGCCTTGCTCGCGCAGAAGGCCGCGGGCGTGAAGGCTCCGGCTCAGGCGTCGTTGCTGCGCTCGGTCTCCGACCGGGTGGAGGGCGTCCTCAAGAACGTCGAGGCCCTGGAAGGGGTGCTGTGCGACGCGGAGGCGGTGGAGGACGTGGAGAAGAAGGCCTTCGCGTACTGCGAGAAGGTGAAGCCGTACTTCGACAAGATCCGGACCGACGTGGACGCGCTGGAGCTGCTGATGCCGGCGTCCTCCTGGCCCGTGCCGAAGTACCGCGAGATGCTGTTCCTGATGTAAAAGGAGTTTTATCATGCCGACGAAAGACGAGATTCTGAAGGCGCTGTCGACGTGCATCGAGCCGGAGCTTCACAAGGACATCGTGACTCTGGGGATGGTGCAGAATCTCGTCGTGGAAGGGGGGGTGGTGAGCTTCGACTACATGCTCACCACCCCCGCCTGTCCCCTCAAGGGAATGATGCAGCTTGAGGCCGAGACGGCGATCAAGAAGGTCAAGGGCGTGACGGCGGTCAAGATCAACATGACCGCCTCCGTGAAGAAGGACGCGCGTCTGGAGAACATCCTGCCTCCCGGGATCAAGAACCTGATCGCGGTGGCGGCCGGCAAGGGCGGCGTGGGCAAGTCCACGGTCGCGTCGAACCTGGCGGTGTCCTTGGCGCTGGACGGGGCGAAGGTCGGCCTGATGGACGCCGACATCTACGGCCCCAACCAGCCGCAGATGATGGGCGTGAGCGGCTACCAGCCCATCGCCGGCGCGGACAACAAGATCGAGCCGGCCTTCAACCACGGCGTGAAGATCATGTCCATGGGCTTCCTGATGGACCCGGACAAGCCGGTGATCTGGCGCGGGCCCATGCTGCACGGCGCCATCACGCAGTTCCTCAAGGACGTGAAGTGGGGCGAACTGGATTACCTCATTCTCGATCTGCCGCCGGGCACCGGCGACGTTCAGTTGACCTTGTGCCAGACCGTTCCTCTGGCGGGCTCCGTGATCGTCACCACGCCGCAGAGCATCGCGCTCTCCGACGTGCGCAAGGCGGTGGCCATGTTCAAGAAGTTGAACGTTCCGATCTTCGGCGCCATCGAGAACATGTCCGGCTTCATCTGCCCGCACTGCTCCAAGGAGAGCAAGATCTTCTCCGAGGGCAGCATCAAGACGCTCAAGGACTCCTTCGGCATCCCCACCTTGGGCCAGATTCCCCTGGACCCGAAGGTCTGCGACGCTTCCGAGACGGGAACTCCGATCACGATTTCCCATCCCGATTCGATTCCCGCGAAAGCCTTCCGCGAAACCGCCCGCAAAGTCGCCGCCGCCGTTTCCGTCCGCAACGCCACCGTCAAACCCCTCGAAATCAAACTCGTCAAAGCTTAATATTGGGGTCAGGCTTCAACTAATCAACTTATTCGGAAAAATAAGTTGATTGAGTTGAAGCCTGACACCCTCCCAGGAGATAACATGACCACCGCCACCGCTACCCCCGAGACCACGCCGATCGCCGTCGGAGCCGTCGCCCCCGATTTCAAGCTGCCGGATTCGGAGAAGAAGGAGTGGACGCTCTCCGAGTTCAAGGGCAAGAAGCCCGTCGCCCTGTTCTTCTACCCGCTGGACTTCTCCCCGACCTGCTCCAAGGAGAACGTCTGCTTCTCCCAGGACCTGTCCCGCTACGAGCAGTTCGCGCAGGTGTTCGGCATCTCCGTGGACTCCGTCTGGGCGCACAAGGCCTACAAGGCCGCCAACGGCCTGAAGCACACGCTCTTGGCCGACATGCACCGCTCCGCGATCAAGGCCTACGGCCTGTTCCTGCCCGCCGCGAACATCTCCCAGCGCGCCACCGTCCTGATCAACAAGGACGGCAAGGTGGCGTGGGTGAAGGTCGAGGCCGACATCACCAAGGAGCGCGACTACAAGGAGCTGGAAGCCCAGCTCGCGAAGCTCGCCTAAGAATCACGACGAGTCGCAAAGGAAAGCGCCCTCGGCCGAAAGGCCGGGGGCGCTTCGTTTTCGGCGATTGCGTTTTGCGGAGTTCACTGTTGTCAACAACAGTGGAATTGATGGAAACGCTATTTGCCCTGACTGATCGTCGGGCCCGGGGGGATTTTTCTCACGAGACCCCCGATGAAATCTTGGCTACAGGTAGAATCCTCGAAGCTTTCGCGTTTGAGGGTAAGACCGAATTTCATCCAATACACCGCAATCGAATCCTTGGTTGTGCATTGGCCGACTGGATTGGATCGATAGAAATCCAAGGTCCTATCCAATTTTTTGAGTTCTTCAGCGGTTATCCAAAGAGAAGATTGTCGATCAGTCCCGGAAATATGGATTTTACGGAGATCAGCTCCGCTCATTTTGAGCGTATAGGATTGATCGTTGAAGCATCCTTTAGAATGGAAAATAATTTTTACCGTTTCATTCGTGGCCAGTTCGGCGACTGAGCGGCGGGCGTTCTTTGAATTCTGTGCGGAGGTCGTGATCGCTGTGCAGAAAAGGATAAGTCCGGAAAACCAAAGTGCCTTCTTGATCACCGCATGTACACGCTTAAGCGGTGCCATTTCGTTTTGGAGTCTTCGGCTTCCATGCACAGGCGCGCCGCTTCCTTGAGCCGTTTGTCCAACTCAGCGAGGGTGCGGGCTTGCGTGTGGCAACCCTTCAAGGCGGGAACCGTGCCGACGAAAAGTCCGTCTTCGTCTCGTTCCACGACGACGGGAAACCGGTACTTCCTCATGCCGATAGCATAGCAGGGGCTTCCGGGCGTCGCAAGGCGGGGTGCCATTTCCAGATATCTCCACTCAGTATCCGCGGCAGGGGGTGGAAAAGTTCCCATTCAGGGCCTATGCTTCAGGCATGAAACCGAATTTCAAACGGCTCCTCTTCGCGGCGGTCTTCGTTTCCGGGTGCGCCTCCGCCCCGCATAAGCCCTTCGTCCAGCTTCCGCCGGCCCCGAACACGGCCGCCGTGTATTTCTTCCGCCCGTCGGAGATGACCGGCATGCTGCTCAAGCCGACTCTCTCCGCGAACGGCGCGGCGCTGGGCAAGCTCGGCAACGAGACCTGCGCCGTCGCGAACCTGCCGCCGGGTTCCATCGCGCTGCGCTCCCAGTGGGCGGGCATCCCGGGTTCGTCCCGCGACGACTCCGCGACCGTGAACGCCGAGGCGGGGAAGAACTATTTCGTCCGCGTGCGCTATCACACCGCGAAGTCCCACGCGGTGGCTCCGGCGGGAGTTCTCTCGTTCGAGGACCGGACGGGCCTGGAGGAGACGACCGAGGCCGAGGCCATGCCCAACCTGGAACGCATGGGCGCCTGCGCGACGCTGGCCCCGGCGAAGTAGAGACTAGCGCCGGATCAACTGGCCCAGCAGGCAGAGCTGCGCCAGCCCCACCAGCAGGCACGCCAGCCGGAACAGGCGCTGCTTGCGCGCGGCCACGTGCGCGCTCTCCGCGATCTGGCCGATGATGTCCTCGTAGTAGGCCGTCGCCGTGATCCCGCCGCCCAGGTACTTGTCGAAGCGGAAGATCAGGTCGCCGTGCGTGTATTTGGCCAGGTCGTCGGGGGAGATGAAGTTGTCGGCCGTTCCGGGCCGGTGCCGGGGGGGCTCCAGGAACGCCAGCCACTTGGGCAGGCGGTTCAGCGGCGCGAAGGCGAACAGCCCCAGCGGCAAGGCGATCGTCAGGGCCGTCGTCGCCAACGAACCGAGCGGGTCCGAGGCCGCCGTGATCTTCAGGAACGCCAACTCGGCCGCCGCGAAGACGGTGAGCGCCCCGACCTTCGTCTCCGTCCACTCCACCGCGTGGCGCATGCTGTCCAGGATGATCCACAGACGCCGTTCCGGCTCCGGCGTCAGGTGGGCGGAGACGCTCATCCTAGGCGGCGCTGCACGACGGCGCGCAGCGGACCGGGTGCGCGTTGTCCACGGCGTCGAAACCCACCAGCTTGCCGGTCTTCTCGTCCCACAGGGCGAGGGACATGCACGACAGGCTGTTGAACAAGGTCAGCTTGGTGACCTTCTGGAAGACCGGGTTCTCCTTCATGCACCGCTCCAGGTTGTAGTTCGGGATGCGGCTGTTGAGGTGGTGGATGTGGTGGAAGCCGATGTTGCCGCTGACCCACTGGAGGATCCGGGGCAGCTCGTAGTACGAGCAGCCCTTCAGGCTGGCCTCGGTCAGGTCCCAGTTCTTGTCGGGACTCCAGTAGGTGCCTTCGAACTGATGTTGGATGTAGAACAGCCAGACGCCGGCGGACGCCGTGATCAGCACCAAGGGGAGCTGCGCCCTCAGGAACGGCCACAGGCCCACCGTGTACGACGCGATGAGAAGGATGGAGGCCAAAACCACGTCGGTGAGCAGAATGCTCAGCCGCTCCTGCTTCCAGTCCGGCGGCACGATGACCGGGATCCGGTGGTTGATGACGAAGTGGTACGCCGGACCGATGATGAACATCACCGGCGCGGAGCGGTACACCCGGTACTTCCACTGCCCCCAGCCCGAGAGCTTGTCGTACTCCTCGATGGTCAAGGTGTTGATGTCGCCGTACCCGCGCCGCTCCAGGTTGCCCGAGGTGGCGTGGTGAATGGCGTGCGTCTGCCGCCAGTAGCGGTACGGCGTCAAGGTGAACACCCCAAGCACCGCGCCGACCATGTCGTTGGCGCGCTGGGACTTGAAGAAGGAGCCGTGGCCGCAGTCGTGCTGGATGATGAACAGGCGCATCATGAAGGCCGCGCCGGGAAAGGCGAGCAGCAGGCTCAGCCAGCCGTGACCGCGGCTGTGCAGGAAGTGCATCAGCACGACGATCGCGAGATAAGGGAGCGCCGTGTTCGCCAGTTGGCCGATGCTGGCGAGGAGATTGGGTTCCTTATATTTAGCAAGCAACACGTTGAGCGAGGCGATGTCTTTAATCATGCCTGAATAGGATGCTCGTATTGTCTCGAAAAATCAATAGATGGATGGGAAGTCCGCGACGCCGATTCGCCCACCCAGGAATCTATGTAACACGGCCGCGCCGCGGCTCCCGGGCCTTCGGACCTGGATGGAGGTGGGCCATAGTCGTCCGCCATTCGGGCCGAATGGTCCCCGACGGTCCGGCCGCTGGGGCTTATAATCGGTTCATGAGATTGCTGCGGAGAGCGCTCGCGGTCCTTCTGTCCTACGCGATCGGAGTCCAGCCCGCCGTCGCGCAGTTTAATGTTGGGCGCGTCGCGGCGCCCTCCGTTTCCGGCGCGGGCTCGGCCGCCGCGGCGGTCAATTCCGGCGCGTCGGTCCAATCCGTCCAACTGACGACGTTGGGCGTCGTTCCCAATCTTTCCGTTGCCGCTTCCCTGAGCGCGCCGTCGGTCATGGCCGCCCCGTCCGTTTTCGCCGTGCCGGTCGCGGCCGTGCTTCCCGTGTCCGCCGTTTCCGCCGTCGCCGTCGCTCCCGCCTTGGCCCTCCGCGCCGTCCCCGCCGCCCCGACGGCGACGCAGCCCTCGAAGCCGGAAAAGATTTCCGTCACGCAGCATGTCGCGCAAATCTCCGTCGCAGCCCAAAACGCCGTACATGACATCGGCCGCGCCTCCGGCGCGGAATCCCGCGAGAAGGCCGACGCCCAGTTCACCGCGCTCCTTGAAAGCCGCCGCATCGCCGCGTCGGACGGGATCGAGACGCGCGTCCCGTCGGCGCTGTCCCGCGCGGACGCGCCGCGCGCCTATCTCGACGCGCCGACGCCCGCGGCGCCGAGCGGAGGGGAAAAAGCCGGCGTCCCCGCGCCGAAGGCCCCGAAGACCGGGATCTTCACCGTGTTCCGCGATCCGGTCCGCAACAGCGCGTTCTGGCGCTACGTCTCCGGCTACGCGATCTTCCTGTTCGGCTACGAGATGTACGTGGTCGGCCTGCCCTACCTGATCTCGTCGATGACCACGAACTCCCTCAAGGAGCACAAGGACGCCCGCGTCGGAAACGACGAGGCGGTCAAGGAGCTGATCCGCACCAACCGCTCCCTGTCGCGCATCGCCCACTGGTTCGCCCAGGGCGTCAGCTACATCGCGATTCCTCTTTTCACCCGCAATCAGGAGACGGACGGTCCGAAGAAGTGGCTGGTGAAGTCCATGCTGATACGCGCCGGCGTTCTGGCCGCGGTTCCGGTCGTGTTCTTCGCCACGGGCGTGCTGGGACTGCACGCGGCCATGTGGGTGCTGTTCGGCTTGATCGCCGCGCAGGCGTTCTTCCAGGGAATCTCCGTGACGGCCGAGGGCGCCGCGACCACCCGCCTGCTGGGCGACAAGAGCGTCACCACCGACGAGCGCACCAAGGCCAACTCGATTCTGACCGTGCTGGCGGCCGTCATCGCCAT
Source organism: Elusimicrobiota bacterium (assembly GCA_044450965.1). Classification (GTDB taxonomy): domain Bacteria; phylum Elusimicrobiota; class Elusimicrobia; order UBA1565; family UBA9628; genus GWA2-66-18. The sequence goes on from JBIOJO010000013.1 coordinate 16,349, forward strand.
CATCGGCCCGCTGGTCGCTGGGCAGATCGCCATGATCGGCCCCGTGATGGGCAAGAGCGGCGTCGGCGGCGCGGTCATCTACGGCATCTACGCCGGCGCCATCGCCGTGACCGGCCTGATCTACGCCACCATCAAGATGTTCGGCGGTCAGAGCGAGTCCACCAAGCTGGCCATCGCCCGCGGCGAGAAGCCGGACGCGGCCGCGCCGAAGACCCTCAAGGGCGTGATGAAGGAGCTGTGGACCTCCATCAAGGACGGCACCCGGATCGTTTTCAAGGACCGCCTTTTGCGCACCATGCTGCTGATGTCCATGGTCAGCTCCCTGTTCTCCGACCCGCTGGTGTTCAACGTGCTGCCCGAATACATCGAGGGCCTGGTCGCCAAGAGCCCCGGCTCCGTCGGCGCCATCATGGGCATTCCCGGAATCGGCTGGTTCCTGAAGACTTTGACCGCCACGCCGATGGGCAACTTCGCGCTGATGATGGTCATGGCCAGCGTGGGCAGCATCGTGGCCACCTTGCTGATGAAGCCGCTGACCAAGCTGTTCCACAAATTCGGCTTCAAGACCGAGGAAGGCCTCACCGTCCCGTTCTACTTCCTGGCGGCCTTGGAAGCGCCCCTCTTCTTCCTGATGATCAACACGCCCACCATGCTGGGCGCCATCGCGCTGTACGGCCTGCAGTCCTTGGTCACCGGCTTCATCGGCATCGCCATCCAGGGTCTCTACCAGAAGAACCTGGGCAACCAGAAGGACGGCGACGTGAACAAGATCCTGGCGGCCGACTCCCTGCTGGGCATCGGCGCCGCCATCGTGTCCACCTTCGCCTACGGCTTCCTGCTCAAGAACATCCCCATCGCCACGTCCTTGATGATCGCCGCCATCGCCACCGGCGTGGTCGCCTTGATCCGCCTGGCGGCGCCGTTCCTGTCGTTCACGAAGGATCAGCGCAAGCCGCCGTCCGATCCGCCGGCGCCCAAGGTGCCGTCCGCCAACGCCCTGCCGTCCACGGGCGTCCACAACGGCGCGAACTCCGTCCAATCCACGAACCTCTGACGCGCGCCGCGTTGGACCGGCGGATTGTTAGAATGAGGTCATGAACCGATTCCTCGTTCTCCTGTCGGCCGCCGTCCTGGCCGCTTCCGCCGCGGCCGCCGCCTCGCCGGGCGCCGCCGCGGATTATGCCGGCTTCGTCTCGGCGTGGCGTCAGGACTGCACCAACGGCTGCGGCGTGCCCGCGGGCGCCGGGCCCGGCCAGGCGGCGGCGTTCCGTTTGGACGTTCCGATGAACCCGGGAGAGGCGCGCACGACGAAATTCGAGCGCGAGTTCGTTTTGGCCCCGACCGGAGAGCGGATCAAGGCGGCCTTCACCGTTTACGCCGTGTGTCCCCACGGCGCCAAGCCCGAGCCAGGCGGCGACTCCTGCCCGTCGCGCTACGTCCAAATCCAGGCCGTCCTGTCGGGCGACGCCCGCGCCTTCTGCGCCGCGTCCTTGAACGACGCCGACGCCCGGCCGTTCCCCGTCATGATGTGCGCCGGGGAGAACCTGCGCCGCCCCGGCGAAAGGCTGGGGATCAGCTTGTCGCGCCAGGCCGTCGCGGCGCTCGCTCCTTAGCGGAGGAAGATCAACGGCGCCCAGATCGGCGCCGTGGCGACGCCCAGAACGAGCGCGACCGCGACCGGATAAACCACCAGCGCCGCGGGCACCTCCCACACGCGGTTCCAGCAGGAACGCAGCGGGCCGGCCTCGTGCTCCTCGTAGCTGGGAACGCGGAACAGCGGACGGCAGCGGCCGGTGGGGGCCGAGACCTCGTAGTCGGTCAGATCCCAGTCCTCGCCGACCCGGCGGGCTTTTCCCAACGCCGGAATTTCGGAGCCGGCGCACAGTTGGCGCGGCAATGTCTCCAGCTTCTTGTTTTGCGCCATCTCCACCGGCAGGCAGGTGATGTCCAGCACGGTCCCGTCGCGCTCGACGCGCAAAGTCCGCCCTGTGTCGGAGGTGTAGTAGCGGGCGTACGAATCCTCGAGGAAGTAGGACCGGGCGGGGCCGGGCGTCGCGCAGGCGCTCAGCAGCGCGGCCAGGCCCGCGGTCCGCGCGGCGCGGAGGTTCACGCCGGCCTACTCTTTTTCTTTAAGGGACGAATTGTTGTCGGCGATGAACGCGCGGATCGCGTCCGACATCTCGAGAATCTTAAGCCACTGCTCCTTGTAGAGAGTGACGGGGAAGCGGCCCATGCCTTAGAGGGACACCGCGCCCTTCTGGCTGACCTTCAGGGAGATGCCCCGGGAGCCGGCCTTCTTCAGCGCCTCGTTTTCCGCCTTCAGCTTCGCCAATTCGGCGATCAACGCTTCTTCGCTCATCAGGGTCTCCTCGGGGCGACTTCAAAACGGCGGAAAGTGGAGTTGACCGTCTCTCCGGCGCGCGTGGTCCCGCGCGCGGCGACGGTGTGCGTGCCGGCGCCGTAGCCGCTCCAGTCGTACCACCACAGGCCGCAGGCGTGGCGGCAGCGCTCCCACGGCCCGCGGTTGATCGAGATCTCGGCCTCGATCAGCGCCTCGGTCGCCGAGATGCGGAACGTGTAGCTGGCGGGGGCGATGGTCTCGCCGGAGCCCGGGTAGTCGATTTCAATTTGTGGCTGCATGGGGATGCTCGTGGACGGCGTTCGGTGGGATTGTAACTTTAATGCCGGTCATTCGCGGTGCGGCGCTGAGCTGGAAGACGTAGCCGTTCCGGTTCTCGGCCAGGATCGTGAAGCGCTTGTCTTCGCGGATCAGGCGGCGCAGCGCCGTGAACTTGCCGCCGCACAGTCCGTAGCGCGCGTGAAAGGTGCCGGTCAGGGTCTCGACGGTCTCGTCGGCGTCGAGCTTTCCGTTGGCGACGTCGAACCAGCTCTGCCAGATCTGCGGGTTCCAGTAGTACATGAACGTGGGGTCCATCAGCACCGGGTACTGGTGCTGATGGTTGTAGAAAAGCAGCTCCGGGGTCTCGTCCCAGTCGCAGGTGTAGATCATCTCGCCGGGCGGAGCCTTCGCGGCCAAGACCGCGGCCAGCTCCTTGAAGCGCGGCGGGTTGATGCGGGAGAAATCGTTGTAGACGATGTTGGCTTCCGAACCGCTGGCCGCTCCCATCGCGATCAGCCAGGCGAAGGCGAAAGCCATGCCCGGCTTGCCGTAGTCCCGGCGGAAGTCCTCCGGGCCGTAGCCGGCGAACACGTCCTCGAACAGGAACGCGCAGAACAAGGTCGTCACGGGGATCGAGTATTCGACGAAGCGCTTGGAGCCGCAGGTGAGAAGGACGACGATCAGGGCGATCGGAAACATCAGGCGGGTGCGCTCCGACAGCGGCGTGCGGCGGTGCATGAACACGAAGAAAATCCCGACCAGGTGGGCGATCAGCACCGCGTGCGCGCCGACGATCTGGCGCGTGTCCAGCGGGAGAAATTCGCCCGCCAGGTAGAGGTTCACCTTGCTGGTCATCGCCAGGAACATCACGTAGAAATTCTGGACGTAGAAGAACGTGAGGTTCTTGGGGAAATAGGGATGGAGCAAGGTCGCCAGGGCGTAGGCGCCCAGGCCCGCCAGCAGGATGCCGCGCTCGTCGCGCCGTTCGACGACTTTCAGGTAGGCCCAGCGCACGACGGAAAAGACCTGGGGGAGGAACGCGGCCACGTACGACAGCGGATACAGAAAGCTCATGGCGGCGAACCGTTTCCGGTTGCCGTTGATCAGGAAATGGATGCTCCATAGGAGCAGGGCGGCGGACAGCACCTGGGGCCGGAGCACCATCATCCGCCACCAGAAGAAGCCTCCGCCCAGGAGGAACACCCAGAACCAATAAAGGCGGTCGCGGACCTTGTTGAGCGTCAGGATGGCGAAGAAGCTGGAGAGAGTGAAGGCCGAGAGAACCAAGGTCGCCGCCTTGCCGCCGGCCATCAGGTCGCCGAACGTGAACGGAATCAGGAACAGGTGGAAGACGATGCTTCCGTCGCTGAAGCCGTCGCGCCACAGGCTGAATTGGGTCCAGGGGAAGCCCGAGCGGAACAGGCCGTGGTGGCGGAGAAGCCAGGCGAACTTGATGTGGTAGTAGGAGTCTTCCTCGCCGAGGAACGGCGTCTGGTACTGATACGCGGCGCAGATGGCGGCGCACACGGCGAAGGCGGCCAGCCATTCCAGCCAAAATCGGCGCGTTCGGCCCATAGACGGGATTGTAATAAATCCTTTCCGCGTGTCTTCGTTCCAATGTGACTTAATCGTCCCTTGAATTCGCCCGGGCCCGGGGCTACACTGACGACGAGGGTCCTCTCCGCCGAGATGATCAAAACCACCCGTTCCCGCCTGGAGATTCGACAGGAGCCCGACCGGACGTCGTCGGTCGTCGGCGCTTTGCTCGTGGCCGTCGGGGCGACCGAGGCGCTGCTGTCGATCGCCGCGCTGATCGCCGAAGGCGCGGCGCCTTCGGGCCGCGGCTTCCTTCTGCCCGCGATCCGGCTGGCCGTGTCGGCGCTGTTCGCGGCGTCCGGCTGGTTCTTCCTCCGCGGCCGGTCCCGCGTGGTGCTGGACCTCGATCACCGGATGGTCGCGCGCTACATGGGCGTCGGCAGCCGCTCGAGCGGCGGCAACGAAAGCTGGGACCTCGAGGAATTCCGCGCGGTGGTCCTGGTGCGCCGCGAGAGGCGCCGGCCGTTCTCGGGATTCCGGTCGCGCACGGAGGCCGTCTGCCTGCGCCGCCCCGACGGCAGCGATCTGGAGCTGCATTGGTCGTCCGACGGCGGCGCGGAGATCGCGGCGCGCGTCGCGGACTTCTCGGGCCTGCCTTTCCTCGGCCGCGACGCGACCTGACGCGGCCGCGCGATGTGGTAACATGGGCGGCGTGAAAAACCTTCTTTTCTCCCTCTTGCTGCTGGCGCCCGCCGCGCGCGCCGCGTCGCCGTCCCGGGAGGAGGCCGCGCGCTTCGCCGCCCTGGCGTTGAAGTGCGCGACGGTGGAATTCCCGAACAAGGCCGACCACATCGCCGACGGTCCGGACGACCTGGCCCGGCCGCGCGACGCGCATCCGGCGTTCTACGGCTGCTTCGACTGGCATTCGAGCGTGCACGGGCATTGGCTGATGGTCCGGACGCTGAAGCTGTATCCGGACCTGCCCGACGCGGCGCGCCTGCGCGCGGTCCTGGACGTCCAGCTTTCGACGACCGCGGTCGCGGGGGAGATCGCGTATTTGGCGAAGCCCAGCCGGAAGTCGTTCGAGCGCACCTACGGCTGGGCCTGGCTGATGAAGCTGGACACGGAGCTGCGCGGCTGGGATGATCCCGACGCGCGGCGCTGGTCGGCGGCCCTGGCTCCGCTGACGCGGGAGTTCGCGCGGCGCACGCGGGACTTCCTGCCCAAGCTGACCTATCCCCTCCGCGTCGGGACCCACCCGAACACGGCGTTCGCGCTGGCTTTCGGCCTGGACTACGCGCGCGCGGCGGGGGACAAGGAACTCGAGGCCCTGCTGGTCGAGCGGACGAAGACGTATTTTCTCGCGGACAAGGACTATCCCGCGGCCTGGGAGCCGGGCGGGGAGGATTTCTTCTCTCCCGCGCTCCTGGAAGCCGACCTGATGCGCCGCGTGCTTCCGCCCGCCGCCTTCGCCCGCTGGCTGGACGGCTTCCTGCCGCTCCTGGGCCGCGGCGGGCCGGCGTCCTTGACGACTCCGGCGATCGTGACGGACCGTTCCGACCCGCGCATCGTTCATTTGGACGGCCTGAATCTCAGCCGCGCCTGGTGCTTCCGGGGAATCTCGGCCGGCCTGCCGGCCGACGACCCGCGCCGGCGGGAGCTGTCCGCGCTGGCGCGCCGGCATCTGGACGCGTCCCTGCCGCACGTGACCAGCGGCGCCTACGAAGGCGAGCACTGGCTGGCGACGTTCGCCGTGTTCGCGCTGGCGCCCTAGCGAAGCCGCGGCTCGGCGCCGCGTCCGTCCCGGATGGTGAAGCGCTTGAACGCCGTCCGGAGCGTCGCCGCGATCGTCCGGGGAACCGCCAGTTCGGCGCCGATGCCGTCGAAGCGCGGGTCGTGCGCGACGCGGAACACCTCGACGCCGGCCGCGGCCGCGCGGTCGGACAGCTCCTCGACCAGGTTCAGGATCGGATCGGTCGCCCGGAAGCACCAGGGACAGGAACGATGGTTCACGGACAGCCGTCCGCAGGCCGCGCAGGAGCGGCCCATTTTCGCCCAGCCTTCGCGGACCAGGAGGCGCTTCACGCAGCCCTGCTGCAGCGCCTCGGCGACGCGCTCCAGCCCCGCGACGGCGCCGCCCGCGCGCGCTTCGGTCAGGAAATGCGAGACCAGGACGTCCTCGCGCAGCTTCAGCGCCTGGAGCTCGTTGTGCCTCACGCGCTCGACGACGGCTTCCACCGGACGCTCGGGTCCCAGCAGGGATTCGTGGATCAGTTGGTTCTGCGGATCGGCGTCCAACAACGGCTCCAACGCGGTCAGAAGGCCCGGCTCCGATCCCAGCACCAGCCGGTCGGCGCGCCGAGTCCGGTAGAGAGCGTTGACGCGGGCGGCCAGCGCGGACAGGTCTCCGCCGTCGAACGCCCCCGAAAGGGTTTCCAGATCGTGCGATTCGCCGAGATGAATCTCGGTGAACCGCGCGGATCGCGGGTCGCATTGGAGCGACAGGAAGCGGTAGCTCCGTTGGCGCAGGTCGTTCAGCGGGCGCAGGTAGGGGCGATTTGAAACGGTCAAAGAGGCGCTCAGCGTTTCCGGCACGGCGAACGTCTCGAAGATCCCGTACTTCACGCAGGAGTAGACGCACAGCCCGCGCCGCGCGCCCGGGACGAAGCTCCGGCGCACGAAGGAGGAGATATGCTCGGTGTCTCGGGGCGCTCCCAACGGGCCGCCCTTCGCCGCGGCGGCTTCCTTGATCAGCCGGTCGAGGGTCGCCGGATAGGCGCCGGACGCGTCCACCGGCAGATGCAGGCTGACGACGTTCGGTTCGGAGGACTTCCAAGCGGCCAGCGCATCCACTTTTTCGGCGCTGAGGAAAAATGACGGAGTGTCTGAATGCATCGAGAGGACCTTGATCCGAGGATAGCCCGCCCTTCCAGCCGTGTCAAGTTAACTCCCGGCAAACTCTCAGCGCGCGCGAAGGCTCCGGACGGCGCCGTCCCAGCCGATGAAGAACGGGGACTCGGAATCCTGGAGGACCAGCCCGCCTTCCAGGACGCGCAGGCCGTCATAAGAACCGGGTTTTTCCGCGGGAACCGGCAAAGTCCAGTCCTTCACGGGCATTCCGGTGCTTTCGTCCATCTCGACCAGGCGGTTCGCCTCGAAGACGATCCAGGCGTGCCCGCCCGCGCGGTGCACCAGGCGCGGCGTGTGCGGGGGGGCTCCGACGGGGCGGGGCCAGCGCTCGAACAGGCGCTTCGACTGGATTTTTGGCAGCACCGTGCCGCTCGGGTCGATGACGTTCCAGTCGTAGGCGTACTGGTAGATCAAAGTTCCATCCGGCAGCACATCGAGTTGGAGGCCCCCGATCGTGCTGAGCCCGGACCAACCGTGCTTCCAGAGCGTCTGAATTTTCCCGTCCTCGAAGCAGACGGCCACGGCTTCCTCGTCGCCGATCCTCACGGGGACGAAATACGCGGTCTTGCCGCCTACCTGATAGGCGAGCGCGGTCCGGGCCGACGCGTACAGGTTCTCGGCGCGGCCGGGAAGGCGCCAGGTCCGGGCGTGCGGGGCGGGGCGGGACAGCGTCAGTCCATCCTTGGCGATCGTCGCGGTGAGAGGCAGTTCCTGGGATTGCAATGAGATCAGGCCGAATCCCGTCTTGGACTGAGAGCACGTCCGCGCCCGGCCGTCGTCGTCCATCGCGCAGAATTGCGATTCGAGCCCTTTACGGAAGCCGACGCCGAGGACGCCTCCTTGCCGCAGGAGGTTCTCGGCGGTCCCGAGTTCGGGATCGACCGGATGCACGCCGCTTTGCGGACGTCCGACCCAGAACGAGGTCTTGTTCCCGGCCGCGGTCGTGACCCGGCGCTGGACCAGCAGGCGCCCGTCCCGGTCCCACACCGCGGCGTCCACGTGGGTCCGGTAGGGCTCGTTCAGAGCGAAGCGTCCCTTCTCTCCGTCAGGCAGGAGTCGTCGCACGCGGCCGTCGGGAGAGATCCAGAACAGCCCGCCGGCGACCGTGTCGGCGAGCGCTCCGGCGGACCGGACGGCGGGATACAGCGCCGCCTCGGCCTCCTCCGTCGAGGTTCCGATGGCCAGCAGCAAAGACGCCGTGCCCGGCTTGACCAGCCGCAGCGACGAGGTCAGCTGCGCGTAGGCCAGCTCCTCCGCGCCCCAGCAGAGCAGGAGGCCGGCCGAGAACAGCAGGGCCGTGCCGAGCATCCCGCCCGCGCCGAGGGGCGCCGCGCGCTCCGCTTTGGCCGCGAGGGGCTTCAGCGCGCCGGCTTTCGCCGCGAGCCCCGCCAACGCCGCGAGAAACAGGATCGGGCCGAACGACTCCACGCGGTCGGAGAAGAACGCGGGGTATTGCAGGCATAAGAGGATGGGGACCGTCTCGGCGGCGGCGAAGACGCTCCCGATCAGGCCGCCGGCGACGGCGTGTCCCAGGACGTAGGAGGCGGCGTAGCACGACGCGATCAGCTCGAAGGCCAGGAACGCGACCAGGCCGCGGTACATCATGGCGTGCGTCCAGGACGTCCAGGTCGCCGGACCGTTGAAGTCGAAGATGGCCCTGCTCCAGCCGGGCGCGACCAGTCCGCCGACGACGGCGGTGAGCAATATGAGGAGGACGAACTGGATCAGCGCGCCCGTCAGGCCGCGGAGGAGGCGTCCGGTCGCCGACGCGGGAAGCGGCGCGTCGGCATCGCGGACGGCGGCGGCGCGCAGGCCGGCGCCGGCGGAGGAACCGAAGATCACGGCGGCGATCGGCAGTCCGACGATGGCCCACCACCACATCCCGGCCTGCAAGGAGACTCCGACGTCCAGGCCTTTCTGCTTGGCGACCAGGTATGAGAGCGGGGGGAGCAGGACGCAGGACGCGGCCAGGCCGATCGAGGTCATGCGGTTCTTGCGGAGCTCGAGCGAGATCAGCGCGGTATTCATCGGGAACCTCCGTGAACGGACAGCAGGGCTTTGATCGTTTCGGTCATGGGCAGGGCTTCCTCGTCGGCGGCCTCCAGCCCGGCCGCGAGAAGGCGTCCGCGGGCGTCGGCGTCGAGCGCCGCCCAGGCGCCGACGGGGCCGGAGGAGGCCAGAGCCGCGATGCCGTCGGGGGCGCGGAAGCCGGGGCCCGGACGGCCGGTGACGCGGCGCGCCTCGGTCCGCAGCTTCTCGGCGTCGTAGATTCCGGCGATCTTTCCGCCGGACATGACCCAGATCTCGTCCAGCAGGCCGGACAGCTCATCAAGCCGGTGGCTGGCGATCAGGACGGTCTTCCCCGCCTCGCCCAGCTCGGAGACCAGGCCGGAGAGGACCTCCTCGCGCACCAGCGCGTCCAGCCCGGACGTGGGCTCGTCCAGCAGATATAAGGACGGGTCGTGCGCGGCGGCGCACACCCAGGCCAGCTTGCCGAGCGTGCCCTTGCTGGCGCCGGCGACGCGGATCTCCGGGGCCAGGCCCAGCCGGCGGCACAGCGCGTCGGCGCGCGCCGCGTCCCAGCGGTCGAACAGCTTGGCGCGAAGGGCCAGCGCCTCCCCGACGGTCATGAAATCGTGAAAGACGGGGCGCTCGGGCACGTAGCCGACGAGGCGCCGGATGCCGCCGTCGCCGTTCAGGCGGTTCCCCAGAACCTCGACGCGGCCCGATTCCGGAGCCAGAAGGTCGAGCAGGACCTTGAACAAGGTCGTCTTGCCCTCGCCGTTGCGTCCGAGCAGGCCGATGACCTTGCCCTCGTCGGCGCGGACAGACAGGCCGTCCAGCACGCGCCGTCCGTCGAAACTGCGCGTCACGCCGTCTAGGATGATGGGATTCACGGTTCCTCCCGGCGGGCCTCGCGGACCGCCGCTTCGACGTCGTTCCAGCTGAGACCGCCGCGTCGCGCCTGGCGGAGGGACTCGCGCAGGCGGACGCGCATGTCGTCCAGCCCGCTCTTCGCCATGCGGGGGGCGGCGTCGGCGACCACGGTGCCTTCGCCGCGGCGGGCGTCCAGCACGCCTTCGACGACCAGCTCCCGCACGGCGCGGGCGACGGTGTTGGGGTTGACCTTCAGGGTCTCGGCGAGTCCGCGGATGGACGGCGCCGGATCCCCGGGGCGGAGCGCGCCGCGGGCGATGAGGCCGCGCAGGCCGGCCTTGATCTGCTCGTTCAGCGGCACCGGCGAACGCGAGTCGATGTTGATCATATGTGTACTAGTGAACTAGTACACTAGTATTCTAGCCCCGGGCCTTCATTTTGTCAAGGGGTCCCTTGACGCGAACGGCCGACGCCTCTATTCTGACAGCGGAGGAACCATGTCCACCCTGCTGATTTTCCTGCTGGGAGCGCCGCTTCTGCTGTTGGGAATCGCGCCGGCGGCGGCGCTGTGGCGGCGCCGCGGCGAAAAGAGGACCGTCCACCGGCGCGCGCCCGCGCCGCCGCTGATCATGCCGACCGCCGAGGAGACGGCGGCGAGCATCGAGCGTTTTCGCGACGCCGTCCGCCGCTTCCGGGAGACCGAAGCGGCATGGGAGTCGGAGCGGATTCGGGCCTTGACGGGACACGACGGCGGGGGTATCCTTCGTCGACGGCGCCCTCGGAGGACATCCCGATGAACCCCCTCGCTTTTCTCGCCTTGATCCCGCTCTCGATGCTGGCCGCGATGTACCTTTACGAGCGCACGCACCAGGAAGTCGCCATGCGGGTGCGCTCCGACGGCCGCCGCGCGCCGCGCTGATCTAGCGCTGGCAGGACGGGCAGTAGCGGCTGGCGCGGCCGCCGATGCTTCGGCGCGTGTCCAGCGTCTTGGCTCCGCAGGTTCCGCATATCTCCCGGCCGTAGACCATGACGCCCATCTGCATGCGGCCCGGGCGACCCAGCGGATCCAGGAAAGACTCGTCGTCGAGGGTGGCTCCGCCGGCCTCCACGCCGCGGCGAAGGATGTCCGCGCAGGCGAGGGCCAGGAGATCGCTTTCGGCGCGGCTCAGCGACTTGCCCGCCCGTCCGGGGCGGACCTTCGCCTGATGCAGCGCCTCGGTGGCATAGATGTTTCCCAGTCCCGCGATCAGACGCTGGTCCATGATCAGGGCCTTCACCGGCGCGGTGCGCTTGCGCAGAACCTTCCAAAGATAGTCCGCGCTGAATTCCGGATCCATGGGCTCCGGACCCAGCTTCGGCAGGGGGCAGCCGACGCGGCCGAAGCGGCGGGAATCGTGGAAAAGCACTTCATCGGCGTCGATGCGCATGGCGAATCGGACGTGGGGGCTCACGCCGCCCACGGTGATTCGCCCGGACATGCCAAGATGGAACACGACGCTGGGGCGTCCTTCCAGGTCGGCGACCAGGTATTTGCCGCGGCGGGAGAAGCCTTTGATCGTCGCGCCGTTGAGAGCCTGGACGGCGGCCGCGGGCGGGCGGCGGTAGAACGTGGGCTTGCCGATCTTCGCCGAGGAAATGATCTTGCCCGCGTAGCGTTCGTGCAGGACGCGGCGCACGGTCTCGACCTCCGGCAGTTCGGGCATCAGCGGGCGCCTTGGTTCCAGGGCATTCGCGCGAGGATCATCGCCATCGTGCAGGTGTCGGTGACGGCGGAAAACATCAGCCCCGCGGCCACGAAGGCCGACAGGCCGAAAAATGCGCGATGAACAAGGAGGCCGAGGGCGATCCCCGCGGCGACCAGGAGGCCGGCGGCGAAGCGTACCTGTCGTTCCAGGCTCCAGACCCGGGAGAAGCCGCGCACGACCGGGCTTCCCGACGCGATCCACGCGTCCAGCCCTCCGCGCACGACCTGAATGTCGCGGTGGCCCAGCTGGTGGAGCTGGGTGGCGGCGGACGCCGCGCGCGCGCCCGAACGGCACAGCAGGTACACGGGACGGGAACGATCGAGCGCACCCACGTGCTCGCGCAGCCGCGATAGCGGCAGGTTCAGCGCGCCTTCGACGCGGAGAGCGTCGATCTCGGAGACTTCCCGCACGTCCACCAGCTGCGCGCCGCCGCTTTGATCGACGGCCCGGTGCGCCGCCGCCGGCTCGATGAAGGAGTAGTGCTCCTCGATCATCAGTAGGTCGGAACCGACGGGTCGATATCCTCCGACCACGCGGTGATGCCGCCGGCGACGTTCGTCGCGTCGAAGCCTTGCGCGCGCAGCAGCTGCACGGCGCGGGCGGAGCGGCCGCCCATCTTGCAGTGCACGATCAGCTTCGCGGCCTTGTCCAGCTCGCCGACGCGCTGGGGCAGCTCGCCCAGGGGGATCAGCTTGGATCCGGGGATCTTGGCGATCTCGTACTCGTGCGGCTCGCGCACGTCCAGAAGGACGAACTTCTCCTTCTTGTCGATCTTGGCCTTCAGCTCTACGACGGTGATCTCGGGAATCATGTTGGCGGGTTTCTCCTTGAGGCCGCAGAAAGCCTCGTAATCGATGGGGGCGGTGATCGTCGGCTTGTCGCCGCAGACGGGGCAGGCCGGATTCTTCTTCACCTTCAGCGTGCGCCACGACTGCTCGAGCGCATCGTACAACATCAGGCGTCCGACCAACGGCTTGCCGATTCCGAGGATGAGCTTGATCGTCTCGATGGCCTGCATGGTGCCGATCACGCCGGGGAGCACGCCCAGCACGCCGCCCTCGGCGCACGAGGGCACCAATCCCGGGGGCGGCGGCTCGGGGTAGAGGCAGCGGTAGCAGGGGCCGTCCTTGGCTCCGAACACGGACAACTGTCCTTCGAACCTGAATATCGAGCCGTACGCGTTGGGCTTGCCGGTCAAGACGCAGGCGTCGTTCACGAGATATCTCGTCGGAAAATTGTCCGTCCCATCGGCGACCACGTCGTACTGCTTGAAGAGTTCGATGGCGTTCGCCGAACTCAGTTTGATTTCGTGGGTTTCGACGGATATGTAGGGATTCAACGCCAGAAGACGTTTCTTGGCGGACATGAGTTTGGGCGTGCCGATGGCGGCCGTGTCATGAATGATCTGCCGTTGAAGGTTCGACTCATCGACGACGTCGAAATCCACCAAGCCGATGCGCCCCACGCCGGCCGCCGCCAGGTACAGCGCCAGCGGGGAACCGAGGCCGCCGGCCCCGATGCAGAGCACCGAGGAATTCTTCAGCTTCTTTTGCCCTTCCGGTCCCACCTCCGGCATGATCAAATGCCGGTTGTACCGGAGAAGATCCTGCTTCGTCAGTTCGGCGTTAGGCGCCATGCGTCGAACCCCCCGCGATGGCGGGCACGATGAGAATGGTATCTCCGTCCTTGACCGGCGTCGCCAGCCCCTGCTTGTCGCGGGCGTCGTCGTCATTCACATAAACATTGACGAACGAGCGTAATTTCCCGTCGGGAGACAGCAATTGCGCCTTCAATCGGTCGTGCTGCTTGAACAAGACGTCCAAAGCCTCTCCGACGTTCTTGGCGTCCACGGTTATCTTTTCTTGTTTGTCGGCAAACGCTCGCAGCGCGGTGGGCAGTCGTATCTCGATAGCCATATAAATTCATCCCTCCAAATATATCGTTTCTTCGACGAAGGAGCGTCCGTCCTCGGTCCGCTGCCAGCTGCGCGAGTCGGCGATCTTGCCGTCGTCCACGCGCACGATCCAGTAGCTGAGGCACGGCCACGCCATCATCAGGTCGAACGGCGACGGCCAGGCCGGCGCGTTCGGATGCGAATGAAAGAAGCCCACGACCCCGCGGCCCGTGCCGGACATTTCGGCTTCGACCTTCGCCAGCAGGCGCGGTTCGATCAGGTAGCGGTTCGTCTTGGCCGACGAGTCCCAGCCGTTGGGCAGGGGGCGCGCTTCGTCCACGACGACGGGGCGGCCCGGCGCGTCGAAAGAGTCGGGGAGCGGGCCGAGGAGCAGGCCGCAGCCCTCGTCGGGGAAGGCCTTCTCGCAGGTCTCCACGACGATCTTCTCCAGCGCCCGGCCGACCCGCAGGCTCACGGCGTCCAAAACCTCTCGCCCAGGTAGCGCTCCCCGGCGTCCGGAAAAACGGTGGCGACGACGGCCTCGCGGCCCTGCTCGGCCAGGTCCCGGCCGAGACGCACGGCCGCGGCCAGGTTCGCGCCGCCCGAGGGTCCCAGCAGGATGCCGCCGCGCCGCGCCAGAACGCGCGCGGCCGTCTGGGCTTCCTCGGTGGAGACCTCGATTTTGGAGTCCGCCACGGCCATGTCGTAGATGGCGGGGACGATGGACGTGTCCATGTGCTTGAGGCCTTCCAGTCCGTGCATGGGGCCGTCGGGCTCCATGGAGACCAGGCGGATGTCGGGGTTCAGTTCGCGCAGGCGCCGACCGGCGCCCACGAAGGTGCCGCTGGTGCCCAGGCCCGCGACGAAGTGGGTGACCTTGCCGCCGGTTTGAGCGAAGATCTCCGGAGCCGTCGTCTCGTAGTGCGCGCGCCACGTCATGGGGTTCGAGTACTGGTCGGCGTAGTAATAGCGGTCGGGCTCGGCCTTCATCATCAGCCGGACTTCGCGGATGGCGCCGTCGGATCCTTCGAGGGGGTCGGTGAACAACAGCTCGACGCCGTACGCCTCCAGGATGGCGCGGCGGTGCTTGGAGATGGAGCCGGGAACCGCGAGGCTGACCTTGCGTCCCAGGCGCGCGCCGATCCACGCGTAGGCGATGCCGGTGTTGCCCGAGGAGGAGTCCAGCAGGATTCGGTCCTTGTCGAGCTTCCCGGTCGCGAGCGCGTCGCGGAAGATGAACCAGCCGGCCCGGTCCTTGATTGAGCCGCCGGGGTTGTGCCACTCGGCCTTGCCCATCACGCGGACTTTCTCGCCCAGCTCCGGGAACGCGAACGATACGTCGAGGAGGGGGGTGTCGCCGACCTTCACGTCGGGGAATACGGCGGGGGAGGCGGTCGGCATCGGGTCCAGTATATGATACCTGACCTATTTGGTCAAGATTGACGGCCGCTCATCACGTTAATCGCGTGGGAGCCGGTTCACATGCATGTCGATGGTGTCCGCTTCGAAGTTGTAGCTGTCGCGGCGCCAGATGTTGACGAACATGTAGGCCATCGGGAGGTACATCGCGGCGAAAGCGACGAGCTTGGCGGAATTGGGCCAGTGCGAGACGCCGATGGCGGCCATTCCCGCCATGCCGGCGAAAAATCCGATCATGCCCCGGAAGGCGTTCCTCTGATATCCCTTCTGGGCCGCGGCCTTGATCGCCTTCATCTCTTCCCATCCGGGCATGGCGTCGCCGCCTCCGATGATCCAGCCGGTGAGCCAGGCGTGGTCGGACGACGCGTACCGAGTGCGGTCGATGGCCGAGCCGTAGAACTTCTCGACTTTGAGGACGTCCGTTCCGCGCGCGGCGCCCATTTCGAAGCGCGCGAGCGCCGCCTTCAGCTTCGGGTTTTCGCTGTAGGCCGCCCGGGCGCGGTCCGCGTGCATGTCCAGGAACTCGGCGATCTTCGTCGTCCCGGAGCGGGTCTCCGGGGATTCCTCATATTCCTTGGTCAAGGCTTCGGCGATATCGGGCTGGCGGAGGGCGGCCTTGAGGATCTCCGTCTGGCGAATGGTCCACGGACCGGGCGCGGCGCGGCCCAGGCTTTCCAGGCGGGCGCGATACAGCTCGGTGAGGGTCTGGTAGCGCTTCTCGGGCGCCTCGTCGGCGGCGTGCCAGCCGTCGGCGTCGCGGGCGATGATGTTCGTCCCGTCGAATTCCCCGGCGGCTATTTTCCCGGGCAGGTCATGAATGAACGCGTCGATCAGCTCCGAGCGTTTCGTCTCGTAGGCCTTCACCGATGCGACCGCCGCGGCGACTTGTTCGGCGCGCTCGGGCGACAGGTACAGGGCGATTCCGGCCGCGTTGGCGGTCTTGTGCGAGGCGTTCTGATAGGTCCCAATGCGGACGGGTTCCGCGACGGAGGCCAGGGCCTCGTCCGCGACGGCGGCGGCGTGGGCCTCGGCCGGGACGGCGGCGCGCGACAGGACCGCGAGTTTTTCGGCGGTGGGGAGAGCGGCGAAAGTCTGGGGCGTGAGGCCCTGCGCCTGGATCGCGTCGGTCAGCGGCGTGAGGGCTTGCGGGGCGGAGACGAAGGGGAGGCGGCCGCCGGCGTCGGGAGAGCTCAGCGCGGTCAGCGACGTGTATCCCAATCCCGCGACGCGATCCGAGCCCGCCGCGGTGACGGCCGCGGCCATGGGGCCAACCCAGGCCCCGGCCTCCGCGGCGGCGCCGGCGACGACCTGGGCGCGGGCGGAGACGGAAAGGATCAGGAGCGCGGCGAGAGGAGACAGGAGTTTCACCATGGAGACAGTGTAGCTCCACGGCGGTTTCCCGCCGAGTGTCCTAAGACCCAAACGCCTCGGGTCTTGGGTCCCAGCCCCGCTTGGGCGCTAGGCCTTTTTCGGCGGCTCGCCGGAGTCCTGAGGGACCAGGCGCATGCCGGAGCCCATCAGGCTGGCCATGAACGCGGACAGCATGTTCGCGCTGCCGCCGCCGTTGCCGTCGCCGCCCACCATGATGTCGGGGGTGATCTTGACCTTGCCGTCGGAGACGCGCTTCATGACCTCAATCATGGCCAGCGGTCCTTGACCGACGGCGGCGGCCTGGCGGACGTACGCCTCCGCGGTGGCCTGTCCGATGGCCAGGATCTTCTCGCCTTCGGCCTTGCCGACGGCCGCGATGCCGGCCGCGATGCCTTCCTGCTCCAGGCGCGTGGACTGGCTGCGCCCTTCGGCCGTGATGATGGCGCTTTGCTTGGACTGGGTGGCGATCTGGACGTCGATCTCGGCCTTCACCAGCTGGGGCTGGAGGTCGGCCTGGGCCTTGGTCTTCTCCATCTCGCGGCGGCGCGCCTCGGCTTCCTGCTGGGAGTCGAACATGGACATCTGCTGGGCGGCCACGACTTTGTTGGTGAGCGTCTGCATCAGGCGCTCGGGCAGCACGATCTGGCAGATCAGGACGGACACGCACTCGACGTGGTACTTGGTGAGCTCCTCGACGATGTGCTCCTCGGCCTTGCGCTGTTCCTCATGCCGGTCCTGCATGAACTTCATGGCTTCGGACGACGAGGCCTGGTTGCGGAAGGAGGAGTCGATCAGCGGATGGACGACGTGCTCGATCAGGTTGTCGATGGTGCCGATGCGCGCCAGCATGTGCGGCGCCTGCTCGGGCAGGACGCGCAGGATGACCTTGACCTCGACCGTCATCTCGAAGCCGTCCTTGGAGACGATGGCCAGCGGGTTGAACGCGCGCTCGCCGCGCTGGGATTTTTCCTCGGCCCAGTCGATGGTGACGTTGGTGGTGGGGATGATATGCGGAGTGTAGGCCAGCTTATTGAGGTAGTAGGTGCCGGGTCCCAGCACTTCGCGCTGGATGCCGCGGTAGCCGGAGTCCACGACGTAGCGTTCGATGCCGTCCTTGAGCCGGTCCTCGGGCCTGGCGTTGGGGGAACCCGCAGCGGCGCCGATGGCGGCCGGATCCTTGCCGATGTTGGAGACGATGACCGAGACCTCGCCGCGCTCGACCTGGAGCACGTTGTCCAAAGTGGCGTCGAACATCAGCGGGTTGATGTAGTAGGTGCCGGGCTTCAGGAAATCCAACTGCGGTCCGCGCTGTCCGGCCGCCGCCAAGAACGCGGCGCCGTCCTGGAAATCCTTGTGGCCGGCGACGGCCTTGGCCACGTACTCGGACGGGGGCAGGGGTTCGCCGTCGCGCGCGGTCACCATGCCGACCTTCTGGGCGGGGATGAGGATGGCGTCGCGCATCTCCACCTGGAACAGCGCGGTGTTGACGCGGTAGGAGCCGGGGAGCAGGATGTCGATCTGCGGCCCCTTCTGTCCGTTCTTGGCGAGGAAGGCCTCGCCGTTCTGGAAGTTCTCGTGGCCGGGGACGCTGCGGCCGAGCAGGCGCCCGGAGGAGATGGGCTGGCCATCGGTGGCGACGACGACGCCGATCTTGTTGTTGGGGATGCGCAGGGCGGGCTTCTTGGTGATCTTGAAGAGATACGGGTTCACGCGGTAGGTGCCGGGCGGCAGGATCTGGACCTGCGGGCCCTTCTCGCCGCCGCCGGTCAGGAAGGCCTCTCCGTCCTGGAACAGGTTGTGGTTGTCCAGCGCCTTGCCGAAGATCCGTCCCGGAGGCACCGGGGCGCCGTCGATGGATTCGACGAGTCCGATCTCGTTCTCGGCGATCATGACCATGCCCTGCTTCTCGGTGCTGTAAAGGAAAGGAGTCAGCAGGTGCAGGCCCGGGCCGAGGATGCGGGCCTGGATGCCGACCTCGCTGGCCATGGCGACAACGCGGCCTTCCGGCATGCCGCGCCCGAACCAGCGCCGTTCCAGCACCGCGATCTGGGTGCCGCCGATGATGACGATGGAGTTGTAAAGGAAGACGACGACGGCGAAGAAGCCCAGGACCAGCAAGGCGGGGCCGAATTCGACGCTGATGCCGAGCGTGGCGAGGACGGGGGCGAGGGGATTCATGGACGACCTCCTAAGATGGGGCCCGACGCCCCAATACTAGGAAGTCGTTACTTTTGTAAGCAAGGCCTATGAGGGCCCCTCTTCATGGCGGGCCATGGAACAAAATCGAGGGGCAAACCGTATGATAGAGAGGCCTTGACGAATGAACAATATACGATTATCCTATATTCATAGTCACCAGATAGACATGGCAAAACTCCTCGCCGTCTCTCCCGTCGGGAAGAACGGACAGACCGTGGTTCCGTCGAAGATCCGCCGGCTGTTCAAGCTGGAGGAAGGGCGGGCTCTCGTCGGCTTCTATCTAGACGGCGACCGCGTCGAACTGGCGCCGATCTCGATCGTGCGTGAGAAGCTCGATTATACGGAAGCCGAGTTGGATCATCTGGAGCGCTTGGGAAAAGCGCGGCGCGGAAAGTCGTTCAAGAACGGTCGGAAAGCGAAGGCCCACCTCCGCACCCTCTAACGGCGTGTTCGTCTCGTTCGCCCCTGCCTTCCTCAGGCAGATGAAGAAGCTCGATCCTCCGGTTAAGACGGCCGCCCGGTCCGCGGTTGAGAAAGTCATCGACTTCTATGAATCCGGCCGCCGTACGCCCGGCTTTTTAACGCGCCGGCGTTGTTAAGGCTAGAACTCGTCGGTGAACGCGACGGCGCCGGTGACGCCGGTCTGGTACGCGGAGACGCGGCGCTCGAAGAAGTTCGCCAGCTCCTGCACGTCCTGGAGCTCCATGAAGTTGAACGGGTTCTTGGAGCCGTAGACGGGCTTGATGCCCAGGTTGCCCAGACGCTGGTCGGCGACGCACTGCAGGTACTGGCGCATGCCGTTGGCCGACAGCCCGGCGATGCCCAGGCCCAGAAGGTCCTCGGCGAAGGCCATCTCGCACTCGATGGCTTCCTTCATCATGGTGATCACGTCCTGCTCCATCTTGGGCGTGAACAAAGTCGGATCCTCGGCGCGGGCGGTCTTGATGATCTCCATGGCGGCGGCGATGTGCATGGACTCGTCGCGGAACACCCAGTTGGTGCCGCCGGCCAATCCGTTCAAGAGGCCCTTGGACCGGAGGAAGTAGACGTACGCGAAGGCGGCGAAGAAGAACAGTCCTTCCACGCAGGAGGCGAAGCAGATCAGGTTCATCATGAACTGCCGCTTCTGGTCCTGGGTGTCCAGTCGGTCCAGGGAGTTGATCGAGTCGATCCACTTGAACATGAACTCGCCCTTCTTCTTGATGGACGGGATGTTCTCGATGGCGGAGAAGGCTTCCTCGCGGCCGGCCTGGTCGGGGATATAGGTGTCCAGCAAGGTCAGGTAGAACTCGACGTGGACGGCCTCCTCGAACAGCTGGCGGGACAGGTACACGCGCGCCTCGGGGGAGTTCACGTGCTTGTAGAGGTTGAGCACCAGGTTGTTGCTGACGATGGAGTCGCCGGTGGCGAAGAACGCGACCAGGCGGTTGATCAGGTGGCGCTCGGCCGGGGTCAGCTTGGTCTTCAGGTCGGTGACGTCATGGGAGAAGTCCACTTCCTCGACGGTCCACGTGTTCTTGATGGCCGCCTTGTACATCTCGAAGTACACGGGGTACTTCATGGGGCGCAGGGTCAAGTTGAAGCCGGGGTCGAGAATCATGGGAGTCTCCGTAGAAAAACGAACGGAAGAAAAAACGACGAAATCATCCGGTGGGAGGCCCCTGAGGGGCCTCCCACCGGATACGGGTTATCTTACTGGCAGGACTCGCAGCTCTCCGGGTTCTCCAGGGAGCAGGCGACCTTCTCCGCGTCAGTCGTCGCCGGCGTGGGAGCCGACGGCAACGGGGCGGCGGTCACCGTCGCGGTCACGGTCGTCTTCGCGATCTTCGTCGCGGGACGCGAGCGCAGGTAATACGTGGTCTTGAGCCCCTTCTTCCACGCGTACATGTACATGGAGGAGAGCTTGCCGATGTTCGGGCTCTCCATGAAGAGGTTCAGGGACTGGCTCTGGTCGATGAACGCGCCGCGGTCGGCGGCCATGTCGATCAGCGAGCGCTGAGGAACTTCCCAGACGGTGCGGAACATGGCCCGGATGTTCTCCGGGATCTCGGCGATGTCCTGGATGGAGCCTTCGGCCATCTTGATGCGGTTGCGCATTTCCTCGTTCCACAGACCCAGCTTCTTGAGCTCCAGGCACAGGTACTTGTTGACCTGCAGGAACTCGCCGGACAAGGTCTCGCGCTTGAAGAGGTTCGAGATCTGCGGCTCGATGGCCTCGTAGGAGCCGACGATGGACGCGATCGTCGCCGTCGGCGCGATGGCCAGCAGCAGGGAGTTGCGCAGGCCCTTCTTGACCATCTCCGCGCGCAGCTTCTCCCACCGGGTCATGTCCGACGGGGTCACGCCCCACAGCTCGAACTGGAACACGCCCTTCGCGGCCTTCGTCTCCGGGAAGGCCAGATGCGGGCCCTTCGCCCCGGAAAGCTCGACCGACGCCGACAGCGCGTGGAAGTAGATTTCCTCGTTGATCTTCTTGGACAGCTCGCGCGCTTCCGGCGCGTCGAACGACAGCCCCATCTGGAAGAACGCGTCCTGCAGGCCCATCACGCCCAGGCCGACCGGCCGCCACTTCTTGTTGGAGTCCGCAGCGGCCTGCGTCGGGTAGAAGTTGATGTCCACGACGCGGTCCAGGTACTTCACCGCGGTGCGGACGTTGGCCGCCAGCTTCACGAAGTCGAAGCGGCCGTCCTCCACGTACTTGCTCAGGTTGATCGAACCCAGGTTGCAGACGGCGGTCTCGCCCTGGGAGGTGACCTCGATGATCTCCGTGCACAGGTTCGACGAGTGCACGACGTTGGCCGGCGACCCGGTCTGGTTGGACTTGAGGTTGCTGGCGTCCTTGAAGTTCATCCAGCCGTTGCCCGTCTCGGCCAGGGACTTCATCATCTTCGCGTAGAGGTCGCGCGCCTTGACCTGGCGGGCGTACAGCTTCTTTTCCTCGCCTTCCAGGTACGCTTCCTCGAACGCCTTGCCGTACAGGTCGGTCAGCTGAGGCATCGTCTTCGGGTCGAACAGCGACCAGAGGGCGTCTTCCTCGACGCGCTGCATGAACAGGTCGGGGATCCAGTGGGCGAGGTGCAGGTTGTGCGCGCGCCGGGCGGCGTCGCCCGTGTTCTCGCGCAGTTCCAGGAACTCCTCGATGTCGGGGTGCCACGTCTCCAGGTACACCGCGCAGGCGCCCTTGCGCTTGCCGCCCTGGTTGACCGCGACCACCGAGCTGTCGAGGGTCTTCAACCACGGGATGATGCCGTTGGACTTCCCGTTCGTCGAGCGGATCAGCGAGCCGCGCGCGCGGATGCGGGAGTAAGACACGCCGATGCCGCCGGAGAACTTGGACAGAAGGGCGATGTCGGTGTAGCGGTTGTAGATGGCTTCCAGGTCGTCGATCGGGCTGTCCAGCAGGTAGCACGACGACATCTGCGGATGGCGCGTGCCCGAGTTGAACAGGGTCGGCGAGCTGGGCATGTGCTCGAAGCGGGAGATCAGGTTGTAGAACTCCACGGCTTCCTGCACGTTCTCGGCCAGGCCGCAGGCGACGCGCATGAAGAAGTACTGCGGGGTCTCCAGGACCTCGCGGCTCTCCGGGTTCTTCAGCAGGTAGCGGTCGTACACCGTGCGCAGGCCGAAGTACTCGAACAGCTCGTTGCGCTGGCTCTCGATCGCGTCGTTGAGCTTGCGCGCGTTGGTCGCCACGAACTGGCCGACCTTCTCGGACATCAGGCCGTGCCGCACGCCGGCGGAAATGGACTGCGAGAACGAATGGATGTCCTGGTTCTCGACTTCCTTGGCGATGTACGTCGACAAAAGACGAGCCGCGAGGCGCGAATACTCCGGCTCCTCGGCGATCAAAAGCGCCGAGGTCTGGATCGAAAGATTGTCGAGCTCCTTCGTGGTGGCGCCGTCGTACAGGCCGCCGATGGTTTTGGTGGCGATCTTCAACACGTCCACGTTTTCAAGACCCTGGCCGCAGCGCGCGACGGCGCGCACGATCTTGTTGACGTCGACCGGTTCGAGGGAGCCGCTGCGCTTGCGCACCTGCATGGTGGTGGCGTTCGCATCCTCGTTGTTCGTGCTGCTGGGGGTGACAGGCGTGGTTTGGGCAGCCGTGTTCATCCTTTCCTCCGTGAATTTTGTAGCGTTCTTCTGCTCGGATCCGCGGCGCGGCCCGCGCGCGTTTTCGAGCAGGGGACTAGAATAACCGATGGGATTATTTTTGTAAAGACCCAGGTGGACACCCAGGATTGATGAGAGGTTTCAAGTGTTGTTGAGTGCTGTATTCTACATTGCGACTATTGTCATTTCAGGCTGCGCGAAGGCTCCGCCGCCGCTGCGCGCGCTTCCGGACTTTTCCCTGACCGCCGTCACCGTGGACGGGACCTCTCCGCTGGACCTGCGCGCGCTGCGCGGCCGCGCGTGGATCGCCGATTTCGTGTACACGAGCTGCGCCGGACCGTGCCCCATGCTCAGCGCGAACATGGCGTCGCTTCAAAAGCGCCTGCCGAAATCCGTCGGGCTTCTGTCGTTCACCGTGGATCCGGACCACGATTCGCCGGAAGTGCTGACCGTCTACGCGCGCAAGTTCGCCGCCGATCCGCAGAGGTGGTTTTTCGTCACGGGCGACAAGCCCGTGCTGGTGAAATTATTCCGGGACGGCTTCCAGATCGCCGTCGCCGAAAGCGCGGACGCGCCCCAAGGCCAGAACGTCGCGCACACGACCAAGTTCGTCCTGATCGACGGCGACGGACGCATCCGGGGCTATTACGACGGCGACGACGCCGCCTCGCTGGACAAGCTCGCGGCCGACTCGTCGCGTCTTTAGGCCCGCTTCGAGCGCAGGTGGAATAAAAACGGCGCCAGCAGGACGGCGCCCAGCCAGGTGTGCACGAACGCCGCTCCTGATCGCGTCGTCTCGTCGACGGCGTAAAACAACACGGGGACGGTCAGGAAAAGAATCCCGAAGCAGGCGAGCAAAGTCACGCCGCTTTTCTTCTTTTTGCGCTGCTTGAGGCCGGGCTCCACGTGAACGCTCCAAAGATAGCCGAAGAGAACCAAGAAGATTAAACCGGCGATCGAGTGCGCGTGCAGGACGGTCGGCTTCCAAGGCGAGGGCTGGGGGCCGTAGCCTTCGTCGGTCATCATCCATTTCGCCAGCGCCCAAACGACGAGGCCGGAGGCGTACAGAAACGCCGAAGTCCACAGCAGGACGGATTTAAAACGGCGATCCAGCTTCATTTCGCGGGAGCCTCGTTTATAACGCGATGAACGGCGAGGACGCGCCTCACCCCGCGCGTGACGGCCTCGGACGTGATGCTGGCGCCGGTGATGTTGCGCAGTCCGCGGCGGACCAGGAGCTCGTCGTTCAGCGGCTTGCCCGCGAACTGGCCCAGCCATTTCTTCGGGGCCTGGTATTCGTCGGGCTCCGCGAAGGACAGGATCTCCACGAAGCGCACGGTCGCGTCCGGATCCACGGCCACCATGAAGGTCTCGTTCATCGTCCGGACCTTGTGGGACTCGAAGTAGGCCGTGCCGACGACGCCCTTCGTGGACGTCCCGACGTAGTAGGTCCAGACCTTGGAGTCGAGCTTCGATCCCGAGTCCTTCTCCACGGCGGAGGCCTGGGCATCGGTCAGGAACGCGGTGCGGCGTTCGACCCTCACGCCTTCGGGGAAGGCCAAAGCCAACGCCTCCTTCTGCGTGAGCAGGACCTTCGCCGCGGCGCTCGCGGGGACGAACGCCGTCACGAACAGCCCTAAAATATATATCCGACGCCGAGGTTCCACTGGTTCACTCCCGTATGCGCCTGGTTGAGCTTCCACTGCTGGTCCAGCTTGAGCACGACTTGAGGGATCGGCTTGTACGTCAGGCCGAGCGTGTATTCGACGCGGCTGTTCGCGGGGTCCTTCGCGTCGCCGGCCGGCACCCGCCACTGCGTATCATAGCGTTCGTACCGGAAGAAGGGCGCGAGCGATTGGCCCTTCGGGTTCGGAACCAAGGTCAAGACGTCGTACGCCGCCTCGGCGTACCCGCCGAACAGGCGGCGGCCGATGGACTGGTTCCCGGCGAAGCCCTGAGCGACGTCCAGATTCGCCGCGTTGCCTATCGTTCCCTCCGCGTAAAGCCCGCGCACGGATGCGCCCCGCCATTGCGCCTCGGCGTGCGCTTCCCACAGCGTCACCGGCACGCTCGCGGAGGAATTGCCTCGGTCGGCGCGGCCCAGGTACAGTCCCGCTCCGGCCTTCACGCCCGGAGCCGCGGCCCAATCGACCCGCGACGCCCAGGCCAAGTCGTCGGCCGGGCTGTTCGCGCCTTCGGTGCTGGAGCCGCGGAGGCCGTTCGCGGCGGTGAAGCCGTCGGACGCGGGCGCCGCCGTTTTGGCGGCGCTCAGGGCCGCGAGCGCGTAGGTCCGGTACGAGACCGGGCCCCATTCTCCGAAGACCCCCGCGCCGTTCTCATGCCATGTCGACGGGATGATCACGGTTTCCACGCCGGGGCGGTTGACCCCGTGGAACGCGGTCGGCTCGTGCACCTCGTTGACGAGGCCGAGGGGGACGATCACGTGGCCGACGCGGGCGCCGAATTCCTTCCAAGGCCGGAACTCGATGTACGCCTGCTCCACGCCGATCTCTCCCCGGTTCTCGTCGGCCTGCCCGGTTCCCGCGTGCTCGACCTCGAACTCGGAGTTGAACAGGATCCAGTCGTTGAACTTATAGCCGGTGTAGAGGACGAAACGCCGCAGATCGAAGGTCTTCTTGAGGCCGGAGGCGTCGCCGTTCTGCCGGCTCCGCGACGGCGCAAGATAGACGAACTCTCCGTAGCCGCCGAACGAAATCTTGTCGGGGCGGACGCCGTAAATCTTCGACGCCGACGGCCCGAAGCCGGGTTGGGACGAGGGGGCGGGGGCTTCGGCCGCGTCGCCCAGCTTGAGCGTCTCGATTTCCTGGGTCAGGGCGTCGACCTTCCGCTCCAGTTCGGTCAATTGGGACCTTTGCGAGTCGTCGGCGCGGGCGAACGGGGCGGCGGTCAGCGGAACGGCGGCGGTTAAGACGGCGGCGAAAAGGCGCTTCATGGATGGCTTCCTTTTATAGCGGAGGTGGAGACGGCGGTGAAGAAGGATCGTCCCGGGAAGGACGGGGGCGTGCGGCCCAGGACGTAGAGGGCGGTGGACCAGGCGTCGGCGTCGGTCGCGCTCGGGAGAACCGCGGTGGCCTGGACGGCGCGGCGTACCGGGAGGCCGTCGAACGGTGAGGCGATGTGTCCGGGCCGCTCGGAATCGCCGGAGGTGGAAACCGAGGCGTTCCGCACGGTCAGCGGCTCGTCCCGGCCGGGCAGCGCGACCGACCAATCGCCGCCGTCTTCCGCCGTTCCGAGCGCCATTATTTGTCCGCCGAAGTTGATGAAGGCGTTGGCGATGCCTTTCGCGCGCAGAACCTCGCCGGCGCGGTCCAGCGCCCAGCCCTTTCCGATCCCGCCGAAGTCCAGGCCCATGCCGGACTGAGGAAGCTCGATGGTTCCGGCCGCCGGGTCCAGCCGCACCTTCGACCAGCCGATCAGGGGCAAGGCGGCGGGCCCGCGCCGGAGGACGGGCAGGATCGCCGGATCGAAGGCGCCGCCGGTCTCCCGGGCCAGGCGCAGGGCGGCTTCGGTCTGCGCGTACAGGCCGGGGGAGGCGCGGAACGGCCCTCGCCCGGCGGAAGCGTTCAGCGCGTTGAGCTCGCTTTCCTTTTTATAGAGACTCAAGACGCGGTCCCAATGGTCGATCTCGTCGAACGCCGCGGCGACCGCGGCGCCGGCGCCGTCGCCCCGGGCTTCGATCGAGCAGAAGGTGCCCATCAGCCAGCGCGTGCGGGCGATTTTGCTCTCCGCGGCGTCCGCTCCGGCCGCGCCGAGCGTCAGCGCCGACATGACCAGGGCGGCCATTTTCTTATTGATAAGCGATTTCAACAAGGAAAAGATAGCACACCTCTTATTGAAATACAATATCAATAAGAAAACGGGCAAAAAGAAGGCCCGCCTCGCGGCGGGCCTTCGGCATGGGCGCTTTAGACGCCCAGCTTCGTGATGATCTTGTCGAACTCCTCGGGCGGGTAGGCGCCGCGCAGCGGAACGCCGTTGATCAGGAAGCCCGGCGTGCCGGAGAAGCCGAACGAGTGGGCTTCCTTCATGTCGGCCTCGATCTTCGCCTTCACGGCGTCGCTGGTCCGGTCGGCGTCGGCCTTCTTGACGTCCAGGCCCAGGTCCTTGACGACCTTGCGGAAGTACTCGTCGCCGATCTGGCCCTGGTTCTGGAACATCTTGTCCTGGAAGATCCAGGCCTTGTCGGGGCTCTGGATCGCCACGGCCTCGAACCACTGGGCGGCCGGCATGGCCAGGTGATGGATCGCGACCAGAGGCAGGTTCTTGTAGATGAAGCGCATCTTCGGACCGTACTTCTGGCGGACCTGCTCGAGGACCTGGTAGCCGCGGGCGCAATAGGGGCACTCGAAGTCGGAGTACTCGACGACCGTGATCGGCGCGTTCTTGTCGCCGCGGATCCGCGTCTTGTCGTCGATGACGGGCTTGTAGGGATTCTTGAAGGCGTTCTCGAGGTCCTTCTTCTCCTGCTCCTCCGCTTCCTTCTGCTTCTTCATCTGGTAGTCGGCCTGGGCGTCCACGACGACCTCGAAGAACGCGGCCTTGTCGGCCTTCTTCAGGGCGGCGAGCACCAGGTCGGGGTTCGCTTCAAGAGCTTTCTTGAGTTCGTCGCGGGTGATCGCGGCGAAAGACGGGGAGGCGATCAGCGCGCAAAGGACGGCGGCGACGATTCGATTCATGAGGGTCTCCTGTTCAGAAGGCTGAGAATATCATTTTCCACGGCGCGCGCGTCCAGCGGGCCCACGTAGCGCCGCACGATTCCTCCGTCCGGGGCGATCAGGAACGTCGTCGGCAGCATGTGGATCGCGTAGGCGTCCATCGTCTTGCGGTCGGCGTAGAGGATCGGGTATTTGAGACCGTATTTCGCGGCGAAAGGGGGGACGACCTTGGCCGCGTCGTCGTCCACGCTCACGGAGAGCATCTCGAAGCGGTCGCCCAGGTCCGAACGGCGCAGCTCCAGGAGCGCGGGGATCTCGTCCTTGCAGGAGTCGCACCAGGTGGCCCAGAAATTGAGGAGAACGACGCGCCCTTTCCGGGAGGACAAGGTGATCGTCTTGCCTTCGGGGGACGTCAGGGCGAAATCCGTCGCGAGGCCGGTGGAGTCCCCGCCGCGGCACGCGGACAGGGCGCCGACCGCCAGCGCGGCCAGGACGAAGAGGCGGGATCGGGAGAAGATGGTCATCGCTTCAATTATAGGAAAAGAACCGCCGCCTCCCGGCCTTGCGGCCGGAAGGCGGCGGCTTAAACGGGTTAGCACCCGCAGGGAGTCTTCGGACCCATGGTATTATCCCTCCTATTTTCGGCTTGATGCTGCTCCAGAACCGAGCGGGCGATTCCGCCGACCCGCTTGAAAATCTTCGAGTCCCTCTGGGAGCGCGTCAGCATGATCGCTCCCTCGTACATCGCGACGATGGACTCCGCGGCCGCCTTCGAGTCCAGCGTCGGTCGGAAATATCCCGACTTCTTGAGCCGTTCCAGGCATTCCGCGATGCTGGACGCCCATTCCGCGAAGAAGCCGCCGACCCGCTCGCGGAAGACCTCGTCCTTGTCGCTCATCTCCAGCGCGATGTTGCCGACGAAGCAGCCCGCCTTGCAGCCGATGCCCTGGAAGAACTTCGCGCCCTCGTCGAACATCGCCTCGACGGCCTGCTCCGGCGCCGCGTGGCCGCACAAAGGCTCCACCCGGGTCCGGAATTCGTTGATCTTGTAGTCCAGCACGGCCAACGCCAGCTGCGACTTCGAGCCGTAGTGATGAAAGAGGTTCGCCTTCGTCATCCCGCTGGCCTTGGCGATCTCGTCCATGCAGGCGGCGCCGTATCCTTTGAGATGGATGACGTGCTCCGCTTGCTGGAGGATGCGCTCTCGGACCGCGAGGTCTGGCTTTCGTCCCATAATTGATTGACTGACCGTCCGGTCAAAGAATAACACGAATCGGAAAGTTTGTCAAGCCTTCTTTATCCGATCGGCGTCACGCCGATGCCGCGGCGGACGGGGGCCAGGTCGTAGACGCCGCCGCGCGCGATTCTCAGTCCGCGCGTCGGGTCGCGTTTGAGCCACAGCGGCGTGTCCAGGTCCACCACGCCGAACCCGCCGACGCCCGCCGCGAAATGGGCGGCGCAGGCCATCGCCAGGGAGGTTTCGATCATGCCCCCGATCATCAGGCCCAATCCCCCGGCGCGGGCGATCAGCGCGCAGTCCCAGGCCTCGAGTATCCCCATCTTCATCAGCTTCAGATTGAGCACGGAAACGGCTCCGCTCCGCGTCAGCCCCAGCGCGTCGGCGCGGCCGCGCACCGACTCGTCGGCCGCGACGGGGACCCCGCCCAAACGGGCGACGCGGGCCAGGCCGTCCCAATCGTCCGCGGCGGCCGGCTGCTCGAACTGGGCGATGCGCAGGCCGCGTTTCCTCAATAGACGGAGCAGCTGGAGGGATTCCCGCGGCCCGTATCCCTGATTGGCGTCGAGCATCAAGGTGAAGCGCGGGTCCACCGCCGCCACCGCCGCCACGCGCGCCGCGTCCGACTCTGGGTCCTTTCCGACCTTGATCTTGACCGTGCGCACGCCGAACGCGCGGATGCGCCGGGCGGCCGCCGCCGCGGCCTCCGGAGGCAGGATGGTGACGGTGACGTCGCTGGTCACGCGGGTTTCCGCGCCGCCGAACAGCGCGCGCAGCGGAAGACCCGCGCGGCGCGTCCAGGCGTCGAGCAGGGCCATGCCCAGCGCGGCGCGCGCGGCGCCGGCGCCCTTCGGCAGCGCGTCCTCCAGTTCGACCAGGCGCGGACGCCAGGCCGCGCCGTCCCGGCCCAGCCACGCGCGTCCGGCCCGGCGGATCGCGGTCAGCGCGCCGGCGGCCGTTTCGCCGTTGAAGGCGGTCAGGGGGGACGCCTCGCCGTGGCCCACGGTGCCGTCCTTGAGCGTCAGGCGCACGAAAACTCCGGCGTGCTCGTGGGCCGTTCCGCCCGCGATCTCGAAGGATTCGGCCAGCTCGGAAATGAACGGCCGCGCCGCGACGTCGGCGATCTCGGCCCCGCCGGCCCGGCTCATGGAAGCTGAGTCACGGTGCAGGCGTCGGCGAAGGAGAAGCCGTAGACCCCGCCGCCCTTGCTTCCGGGAATCACGTCCAGCTCGTGCGGCTTGTCGCCGGCGTCTCGCGCCAGATCGTACAGGCGCTCGCTGTCGGCCAGGACGAAGCTGCGGCCGTCTTCGTCGTAGCGGATGTCCCGGCCCGCGATGCCCTCGTACAGCCACTGCTGATCGCGTTTGATGAAGAATTTCGTCTTCTGGCCCGGCGCCGGGGCCAGGACCGCCATCGCCTGCGGCGCGACGTAGACGACGCGCACGAGGGCGCTTTGGTCGTCGTTGCTCTTCGCCAGGCGCAGGCCGTCCGGTTCGGTGTCCCACTTTCCCAGAATGGAGAGCTCTCCCTGGCGGGAATCCACGAGCAGGAGCTTCTTGGCGGGGTCCATCTCCGCCTTCAGCATGCGCGTCTTGGCGCGCGCGCCCATGTCGACGTCCGGTGTCGCGTGGCCGCACTCGGTGCGCTGCGGCTCGGGCGAATCGACAGGCGGGGGGAGGGGATCGGTCGTCAAATCGTACAAGGCGTCGCGGATTTCGCCCTCGAATTCGGCGTATCCGCCTTCGCCCAGATGGTCGAAGACGATCTTGCCCTTGCGGTCCAGCAGGTACAGCGCGGGCCAGCCGTCGTTCCCGTAGGCCTTCCAAAGCTTCCGGTCGTTGTCCAGGATCACGGGGAAGTCGATCCCGATGCGCTTGAGCTGGGTCCGGCCCCAGACCGCGTCCTTTTGGATCTCAAGATCCGGAGTCACCACGCCGATGACCATCAGCTGCCTCAACGCGTAGCGGTCGAACCAGGCTTCCAACGTGGGCAGAAGGCGGATCGAATGCAGTCCGGTCGGATTCAAGAAGACGACCAGGACGATCTTGCGGTCGCGCATCATGGCCAAGGACAGGGGCTTGGCGTTCACCCAGGCGGCGCCCGGCGGAAACTCGGGGGCGGGAGGCGTGATGGGACGCATGGCGGCGGCGGGCGCGCACAGCAGAACGGCGAGCGCGAGAGCCTTCACTCCTCGTCTCCCGCTTCGCGCCCGGTCAGCGCGATCTCGACCAGGGCGGAGAGACGCTCGGCGCGCTCGACGGAGCCGGTCTTTTGATAGATGGAGAGCAGGTTGCGCATCATGCGCGCCAGAATCTCTCGGGGACCGCAGGGCTTCAGGTACTCCTCCCGGAATTCGTAGCCGTTGCGCACCAGCATGCGTTTGACCTCGTGGCCGTCCATCAGCTTGCCCGAGCGGAACGCGTCCAGGTAGCGCGCCTCGCCCTCCTCGCGGAAGCCGAGCAGGAAATGCCCCGGGGTTCCGACTCCGTAGATGGGGAGCTTCAGGCGCTTGGCCGCCAGCAGGTAGAGGACCGAGAGGGAGACGGGGATTCCGCGGCGGGTGTCGATCACGCGGGTCAGGGCGGAATTGTCGGGATCGTAGTAATTCGCCTCGTTGCCGGCGAAGCCCATGGATTGGAACAGGTGGGCGGACAGGAGGCGGGCCGACTCGGTGACGGACGCCTCGTACGGGATCTCGTCGTCCACGGCGGCCGCCACGCGGTCCAGCCAGCGGCCGTACACGGCGGGATCGGCGCCGGGGCGGATGAAGCGCGAGAGAAGGAAGGAGCCGGTTTCCAGATCCGGGACGCGTTGGGCGGCCAAGGAGAGGAAATCGCGCTTCAGGTCCTGGAAGCGCAGTTCCTCGGCCATCTCGTCGAAGCGCGCGGCCAGCTCCGGCTCGGAGACCGCGCGCGCGGCTTCCAGGAACGGGATGGCGGGGGCGCCCACGTCGAGCAGGCGGCGGCGGACCATTTCCAGGCTGCGCGGGTCCTCGTCGTCGAGGAGATCCACGAGACTGCGCAGGGCGCTGTCGTCCAGGCTCACGCGGGCATTGTAGCGGTAGCGTGTTGCCATTTCAAGGCTAGAGGGACCGGGAATATGATTGAATCCGAAGATATGGGAGCTCCCCGCCCCCACGAGGCGCTGAACGTCCTGCGCGCCCTGGAAGAACTCGCCTCCGCGGACCCGCTGAACGTGCGCGGCGTCCTGGCCACTTTGTTGACCTTGGACGGCGCTCCGCACGAGCGCTCCGGGGCTCTGGCGCTGTTCTGCGACGACGCGGCGACCGGGGCGGACGGCGCCCGTCCCTTGGGAACGTTGCCGGAGGACCTGCGCGAGGCGGCCGAGCGCGCGATGACGGAGCAGAAGCCCGTCCTGGCGGAGCTCCGCCTGGACGAGGACGAAGCCCTGTTCGGCCCCGGAGGGCTGGAGGGGCGCGCGGAGCTGTGGCTGGAGCCGGTGACGGGCGATCTGCGCGAGACGCTGCGGGAGGCGCGGGAAACCCTTCTGCGGGGCGAGGGCCTGGTCGTCGAGCTTATACTTTCCGGCGACGAGCCGGGCCGGCGCTTCCAGCGCGCCCCGTCCGATCCGGCGGTGCGGGCGTGCTACGCCGAAGGCCAGCCGGAATTGGACGAGGAATCGGGCCGCGGAGGCGTGCGGCGGGTTTTCCGCCTTCCGCTGATCCCGATGGGCAAGGCCCTGCTGATGGGATCCGGAGAGGACGTCCGCCGCCTGGCCGATCTTCTGGACCGCCTGGGCTTCGTCGTGACGATCTCCGATCACCGCCCGGGCCGGCTGCGCGGCCCCGACTGGGACCGCGCGCGCTGGCAATTGGTGGAGGGAACCTGGGACGCGGCTCGTTCCGCGGCGCGGCCCGACGCGGACACCTACGTCGTGATCATGACCCATAGCCTCTCCGCCGACGGGCGGGCGCTCAAGGGGGCGCTGCAAAGCCCGGCCCGCTACGTCGGCCTGGTCGGCCCGGCCACGCGCGCGGCGAAGCTGCTCGCCGAACTCAAGGACAAGGGCGTGGAGCCGCGCACCGGCGTGTTCTCCGCCCCCGCGGGTTTGGAAATCGGCTCCGAGACGCCGGAGGAAACGGCTTTGTCCGTCGCGGCGGAAATATTGGCGGTGCGCTTCGGCCGCAAGGGCGGGCGCCCCGCGCGCCTGCGCCCGTCGGGCTCGTCGCCGTCGGCGCGCATGGGCGGCGTGAAGATTCCGGGCCTGGTTCTGGCCGCGGGCCGCGGCCGCCGCTTCGGCGGAGGCTCCAAGATGCTGGCCGACGTGGACGGCCGGCCGGTGCTGCGCCACGCGGTGGAGTCGGCGTTGGGCTCGCGGCTGGATCCGGTGATCGTGGTCCTGGGCGCCGGCGCCGAGGCGGGCCTGAAGGCGATCGAGGGTCTGGACGATCCGCGCCTGCGCGTGGTGTTCAATCCGGCGTGGGCGTCGGGCAAGGCCTCGTCGTTCCAGGTGGGCCTGCGCGAGGTTCCGGCGGACGCGCCCGGCGTGGTGGCGCTGCTGGGCGACATGCCGCGCGTGAAGCCGTGGCTGATCGACCGCGTGGTGTCCGAGTTCGAATTGTCGGGACGCTTCTGCTTTCCGATCTATCCCGGCCCCGAGGGCCCCGAGAAGGGCCATCCCACCGCCTATCCGCGCGAGCTGTTCGGCGAGATCGGAAACCTGATCGGCGACGACACCGCGATGGCCGCGGTGCGGCGGCACTGGTCGGAGGCGGTGAAGATCCCGCTGGACGACGCGAACACGCAGGCCGACATCGACACGGCCCAGGACCTGGAGTTGCTGAAGGTCAGACCGGAGCAGGGCCGGCTGCTCTAGAGCCTTCGGCTAGGGCTTGTCGGCGGCCAGCAGGCCGCGCAAGACGTCGAGCTCCGCGTCGTTGTGCCCATGACCGCCCTTGAGAGGGGCGTCGTCGTGCGTCACGCCCGACGCGGTCTTCCAGAAACGGAACGGCAGGTGGTGCTCGGCCGCCATCGGCACGGTCTTCATGCCCTTGGCGCTCACCTCCAGCTCTCCGCGGCAGATGCAGACCTGGACCTCTCCGCTGGGAACGACCTCGACGAAGAAGTCGGTGCCGCGCACGGCCGCCACGGCGGACGGCGTCCGCACGGAGAAACGCAGACCCGGGCGGTGCTTCAGCACGCTGAGCAAAGAACCGAGCGTCAGCCGGAACGAGGACTTTCGCGGGGTGAAGATCGCGGGGCCGTGCAAAAGGAACCGTCCGCCCTCGATGCCGAGGGTCGCGGTGCCCGTGGCCAGTCGGATCTCGGCGTCCGGAAGCTCGTCGCCGGCCGTCAACGCGCGGCCGCCGGCGGTGAGCGCTCCGTCGACGGAGATGACGCGGCCCGCGGCGGAGGAGAAGCGTGGAACGGAAACGAGGAGCAGCGCCGCCAATAAACCGCCGCCGATGAGCTTATTCATGGGATTCTCCTGCGCACGCCCATCATAGCAACTGTCTTTGACGACAGTTCGAATGTGAACAACTAAGCCGCGTACTCGACCGAAACGACGGTCCAGCGTTCGCCGTCCCATTCCAGAACCCCGCCCGTCTTGAGTCCGAACAGGGCCTGTACAAACGGTCCCGACCAAGGCACGAGGTCGCCGCCTTCCTCGGCCTCGTCTTCTCCGACGATGCGTATGATTCGTTCGGCGCCGTCTTCGCGGCGTAAAATCACGCGCGCGCCGAAGCGAATATCCTCTTTCGGCGTCGTCGCCACGGGGATGGCGGTCTCCAGTCGGGCGCGGACATAGCGAAGGTCCCGCTCGAGTTCTCTCTTTCGTCGTCGGCGCGCGGGATCGGGCTGCGCGCCGGAATAGCCCGCCAATTCCGCGACGATATTCTCCTCGGCCGCTTCCAAAAGCCTCGCTCCGCGCGGCGTCACGTAGTTGGGAAAGGGGGAGAGAGGCTTCTCCGGCGGGTTCTCGTCCGGCTCGGGACCGTCCTCCTTGACGAAGGCGCGGCTCACGGGATCAGCCGCGGGCGGCGATGCGCGCGCAGGCCTCTTCCACGGTCATGGCCTGCTCGTCGCCGGTCGCCAGCGACTTGACCTGCACCACGCCGCGCGCGGCCTCGTCGGGGCCGATGACGACGGCGTAGGCCGCCTTCTTCTGGTCCGCGTACTTGAACTGGTGCTTGAGCTTGCCTCCGCCGGGGAACACGTCCACCGACAGGCCCTTGGAGCGCAGGACCGTGGCGACCGCGATGGAGCGGCCGCGCAGCTCGTCGGAGAAAACGGTGACGACGGCGTCCGGCGTCCCGGTGGCCGCGTGCTTGCCCATCTCTTCCAGGATCAGCATCAGCCGCTCGAAGCCGATCGAGCCGCCGCAGGCCGGAATGGGCTGGCCCCCGAACTTCTCGGTCAGGCGGTCGTAGCGGCCGCCGCCGCCCAGAGAACCGGACAGGGAGGGATGGCGGAACTCGAACACCGGTCCGGTGTAGTAGCCCATGCCGCGCATCAGGTTCGGCGTCAGCACGATGTCGGCGTCGGGCATCACGCTTTTCACCGCGTCGGAAATCTTGGAGAGGTGCGAGAACTCGCCCTTCACCGCCGCGTGCATGTCGGGACCGGCCTCGGTGGACATGATGGAGCCCGACAGCGTCTTGGCCGCCGCGGCGCCGACCTCGAGCTCCAGCTCCGCCAGCACCTTCGCCGGCTCCACCTTGTCGAGCTTGTCCACGATCACGCAGGCCGCGCCGCGCTTGTCCGCGGGCACGCCGGCTTTCTCCAGCGCCTGGTCCACGAAGCGGCGGTCGTTGAGGTGGACCTTCACGCCGGTCAGGCCGAACGCCTTGAACACCGTGAGGATGGCGGTGATCACTTCCACTTCGCCGCCCCAGGAGTCCGCGCCGATGATGTCCACGTCGCACTGGGTGAACTCGCGGTAGCGGCCCTTCTGCGCGCGCTCCGCGCGCCACACCGGTCCCATGTTGAACGCCTTGAACGGATGCGGCAGCAAGGAGCCGTGCTTGGTGTAGTAGCGCGCCAGCGGCAAGGTCAGGTCGAAGCGCAGGCCCAGGTCGGCCAGGTCCGTCTTTTCCGCGTGCGCGCGCTCCAGCGCCTCGCCGCGCTTCATGATCTTGAAGATCAGCTTCTCGTTCTCGTTGCCGCCCTGCCCGACCAGCACCGAGAGGTCCTCCACCGCCGAGGTCGCGACCGGCTGGAAACCGAACGAACGGTAGATCTTCTGGATGGTCTCGATCGCGTCGTGGCGCAGGGCGACCTGTTCCGGGAGAAAATCACGGAAGCCCGACGGCGGCGCGGTGGGGATGGACATGGCGGAGAGTTTATCAAACTCGGGCCCCAACCGAAGCCGGCGGGTGACGTCGTTACTGGGTCAGAGGACAGCCGTCGTGGCAGTCGACGACTTGCGACGGCGCGGGCAGGAATTTCGGCTGCGGCGGAGCCGAAGCGGCGACCGGAGCGCTCGCGGGCGCCGGCCTGGGGATCGCGACGACCGGCGGCAGGGGGGTGTCCGGCGGGAGCGGCGGCACGGGTTGCGGGGGGCCGCCGACGCCGACCTGGGTCAGGTTGAGCGGAGTCAAGTCGCCGAACCAACTCACGTTCTCCTGCACCATCCGCCACGCGAACGGATAGACCCCGGCCTCTTTCGGCGCGATGACCTTGAAGTGGAAAACGTGGGTTTGTCCGGGCTCCACGCGATCGGGTCCGCTCAATTCCACGCGGCTTCTTCCCCAATAAGCCGCGTCCTCGGGTTCCGCGCCGAGCTTGTAGCCCTCGGCCGCGGTCCAGACGGTGCCGCCGACGTTCTTCATCGTGACGGACGCCGTGGCGAGCCTGCCGGGGCCGATGTTCTGCGGCGGAGGGGCGACGGCGACGAATTTGGCGTTCGTGCCGAGGGCCGGCTCGTACGCCAGCGCCTCGGCGCCGAAATTGGTCCGGGTGTACAACTCCGAATAGGCGATCTTGAAGTAGCCCTGCTCGCCCCACCAGGTTCCCCAGCTGTTCTTGACGATGAAGGCCTGGATCGCATCGTCGTAGCCGACGATCAGGACGTCGTGCGACCCTTCGGCGACGCCGCTCACGTGGGAATAGACGCCGCCGACGTAGGAATAGAAGTCGCTGTAGACGTTGAAGATCACGGGAATGGGTCCATAGGAGACGAGAGCCGCCTTGAGCGCGGCGACCGATTTCCCGACGCCGGTGTAGCCGGCGAGGCGCGGCGGGCCGGACCCGTTCGGGTTGCGACGGCCGCGGAAGGGGCAGGCCGGCGTGGCGAAGGGCTCCGCGTAATCCACGTACGGGAAGGAGGATTCTTCGGGAAGTCCGTACCCCATGATGAACTCGGCGACTTGATCCGGATATCCCCCGTCGCACGTGTCCGCGCCGCAGGAGAGGATGGTCTGCGGAGCCAGGATCGGTTCGTCGGCGAGGCCGCGGAGCATCAGGTAGGTCTCGAAAGCGGAGGTCTCGGCGAACGCGACGCAGCTGCCGCATTGCCCCTGGTCCTTGATCGGAGTCACGTAGTTTTTGCCGTACCAGTCGCGGTAGTCCAGCTTGTCCCTCGAGCGCGGCACCGCGAAGCGCTGGGTGTGCGGACGGGTCGTCACTTCGCCGCGATCATCGAGGACCACCGCCTCGTCCGGGGAATGCGCCCTTCTGTTGCGAATCCGGCCCAGGCGCTTGACGCGCTCGGCCGGGGCCAGACGGTTCATGGACGTCGGTCCGGCCGTCCATTGCGCCCCGGCCTGCTGAATTGCCGCGTTGATGCTCTCGACCTCGGACGGTTCCGGTTTGGAGGCGACGGCCTCCTCCTCCTGCGCCCGCGCCGCCGAGGCGATGAAGATCAGCGACGCGACGACGGCGATCTTGAGAACCATCGCACCAGTATAAAGGGTGCGCCTCGGCCGCGCCAGAGGGGAAACCGATTTTTTACCCACGTTTTATCTAAACTGTCCGAGTGAGCGGAACGCTGAAGGTCTTTCACGGCCCCTTCGAGGCTCTCGAAGACGCGCTCGCCGCGCGCGTCGCCGAACTGCGTCCGAAAGAGGGGGACGCGCCGCTGCTGATCGTCGCGCCGTCGCGCGCGATGGCGGAGCGTCTGGAGCGCCTGCTGTCGGTGGAGAAGGGCCTGCCGCTGCTCGGCGTCCACTTCCACACGTTTCATTCCCTCGCCGCGGCGATCGTCGAGGAAGGGGGTTTTCCGGACGGCGTGCTGATCTCCGATCCGTTGTTCCACGACGCCGTCGTGGACCAGGTTCTGGACGAGGCGCCGTCCTTGGGCATCGCCAAGGAGCTGCGGCCCAAGGCCTTGGCGGCGGCCGTGCGTTCCAGCCTACGCGACCTGGTGGACGCGGGCGTGGACCCCGCCCTGCTGGCGGAGAACTTCGGCGACGAGCTCCTGCGCGAGGACGCGGACGAGCGCGCGCGCTT
Organism: Elusimicrobiota bacterium; assembly: GCA_044450965.1. GTDB lineage: Bacteria > Elusimicrobiota > Elusimicrobia > UBA1565 > UBA9628 > GWA2-66-18. The sequence continues at coordinate 54,356 of JBIOJO010000013.1, forward strand.
CATCGCGCTGCTGTCCCTGTTGGCCGTCTATGAGAAGAAGCTGGCGAAGCTGGGCGTCCTGCCGCCGTCGGCCTTGGTCCGGCGCGCGGCGCTGCTGGCCCCGGAGTCGAAGTGGCTGGGACGGTTCCGCGAGGTGTTCTACTACGGCTTCTACGATTTGACCGGCCTTCAAGCCGACGCGTTCGAGGCCGTGACCTCGTCGCGCCCGTCTCGGCTTTATTTTCCTTACCGCAAGGGACACCCCGCGTTCCGCTTCGCCGACGCGTTTTTCGACGTCAAACTGGCGGGACGCGAGCCGGTCGACGTGTCTCGCCCGGGCGGGCCGGGAACCGCTCTGGGGCCGGCGCTCGATGCGCTGTTCGATCCGGCGGGGCTCCCATCGAAGGTCGACTCGGAGATGATACGCGTCGTCTCGGCTTCCGGCGCGCGCGACGAGGCCTGGGCCTCCGCCAAGGAGGCTTACCGCCTGATCGAAGACGGCGTGCCGTGCGGGGAGATCGCGGTGATCGCGCGCCAACTGGAGCCGTACCGCGCCGCGCTGACCGAGGCCTTCGCCGCGGAGGGCCTGCCTCTCGATCTGTCGGCGGGCGAGCCCATCCTGCGCCACCCGCTGGCCAAGGCCGCGCTGGACCTGCTGACCCTGCGCCGCCGCGATTTCCCGGCGCGCGCGGTCGAGGACCTGGCCGCGTCGCCGTACTTCGAATCGGCGGATCCCGGGCGCGTGGCGCTGTGGCGGAAGCTGATCGCCGCGCTGGGCGTCCGCGCGGGCTGGCTGCAGTGGCGCGGGAAGCTGGAGCCGCGCGCGCGCGGCCCCGTGGAGCTGTATCCGCACCGCGTCCGCGAGGGCCTGGCCGGCTTCGCCGTCCCGGCGGCGGACGTGGCCGCGCTGTGGGATTTCCTGGCGGGCGTGCGCGACGGTTTGGGCGGCCCGGCGGCGCCCTGGTCGAAGCGCGTCGAGGAGGCCCGGGCCCTTCTGGCAGCGCATCTGGGATTTCCCAAGGATCCGTCGCCGGCGGAGGCCGACGCCCGCCGGGCGGTCGCCGACGCCCTGACGGAGCTGGAGGCCTTCGACCGGCTGGGCGCCGCCGCGTCGTGGGAGGATTTCCTGGACGCGTTCGAGGCGAAGCTGACGCGCGCGACGCGCTCCGTCGGCGCCGGAGAGGGCGGCGTGCGCGCGCTGGACGCCATGGACGCGCGCGGACATCGCTTCCGCGCGACCATCGTCATGGGCCTCAAGGAAAAGCTGTTCCCGCGTCAGATCCAGGAGGATCCCATCCTACGCGAGGGCGCGCGCGCCGCGTTGCGCCACCCCGCCGGCTACTGGATCGGACGCAAGGCCGCGGGCCACGAGGAAGAGAGGCTTTTGTTCTATCTGACCGTCGCCTCCGCGCGCGAGCGCCTCACCTTGATCTATCCGCGCTCCGACGAGAACGGCCGCGCCGACGTCCCGTCCACTTATCTCCGCGAGCTGTGCCGGGCCGCGGGCCTGCCCGCGCCCGGAGAGGACGACGCCTGGCGCGTTCCGCGTCCGCCGGCGGAGCGCCTGCGCGCGACGCCGGCCGCGCGGCGCACCCCCGCGGAGGCGGTCCTGCTCTGCGCGCTGGAGGGGGGCGATCCGCCCGCGGCTTTGGACGCCGGAGGCGCCCTGGCCGAAGGCTTCCGCCTGGCCGCGGCGCTCAACGCGCGCGGAGGCCCGGGACCGCACGACGGGCAGGTCCCTCCGCCCGCGGCCGCCCTCGCCGCCTGGAGGAAGTCCGGCCTGTCCCCGACGGCATTGGACGAATACGCGAAATGTCCTTTTAAATTTTTTGCGTCGCGTGTCCTGGGCCTCTCCGATCGCGAGGAAGGAACCGAACGGGGGGAATTGTCGTCCGCCGCGCGCGGGCAGGTCTATCATGGCGTGCTGGAGAGGTTCTACCGGACATTGCCTGAGGCGGTCTGGGTGGGACGGGGCGACGCCCCCGGCCACCTTAATGCGGTGTTGGCCGAGGCGTTTGCCGAGAACGATTGGCGGGTGCTGGGGCTGTATCCGTTGCTGTGGGAGGCGGCGCGACTGGAAATGAGCGCGCACCTGCACGCGTTTGTCGCGTGGGATCTGGCGCGTTTGCGCGCCGGCTCTTTCCGGCCGCGTCTGTTTGAGGCGAAGTTGAAGGGTGAGCCGGAAGGGGGTGCGCCCGCGGGTATTCCCTGGCGCGGCATCGTGGACCGCGTGGACGCCGACGAGGCCGGCGTGAGGTTTCGTGTCGTCGACTACAAGACACGCAAGAGCGCCAGTTGGAGCAAGAATCTGTCTAGGAAAATCGCCGAAGGCGAGTCTCATCAGATCCCGTTTTACGCGGTTCTGGCAGCGGGAGCGCTGGGCAACGGTTGGGAATTCGCCGGCGGCGAGTTGCTCTTCCTGGAGGCGGACGAAGACGCGCATGCGTCCGGGCTGACGTCCGAGGATTGGGCGAAGGCGCGTGAGCCGTTTCTACGCACATTGGCGGTGAAGGTGGAGGCCATCGGTCGCGGGAGATTCCCGATCCGGCCAATGGACGGCGAGGGAGGTCACTGCTCCTGGTGCGACTTCCCGACCTTGTGCCGCAAATCGCACGGCCCTTCGCGGGCCCGAGCCGCCGTCGCCGCCTAGGCGGCGGCCAAGGTGAAGGAGAAGCGCGAGCCCTTCCCGGGCCGGCTGTCCAGCTCCAGCTCGCTGCCGTGCGCTTCGAGGATCATCCGCGAGAGCGCCAAGCCGACGCCGAAGCCCTTCGCCGTGCGCTTGCCCTGCTCGGTGCGGTAGTAGCCGGAAAAGATCTTCTCGCGGTCCTCGGGCGCGATGCCGATGCCCGTGTCCTTCACGAAAACCTCCACGCGTCCGTCGGCGCGCCGCAGCGCGCCCAAGCTCACCGCGCCGTTTTCCGGCGTGTACTTGAACGCGTTCGTCAGCAGGTTCGCCACGACCAGCGGGAGCGCGTCCGGATCGCCGGAAACCGCGGGCAGGCCCGGCGCCACGTCCAGCGTGACGGTCAGCTTCTTGCGCCGGGCGATCACCTGCAGGCGCTCGAGAGACTGGCTCAGCAGGGGGGCCAGCTCCACGCGCTGGGACTCCAGGTTGAATTTCCCCGACTCCAACCGGCCCAGGTTCAGCAGGTTGGTGGCCATGGCCGACAGGGCGCTGACGTTGGCGTCCAGCATCTCGTGCCAGGGAGCGTCGGCGGGGGACTTGTCGTTCTCCATCAGCAGGACGTGCGCGGTATGGATGACGGTGAGGGCGTTGTTGAACTCGTGGCTGACGCCGGAGACCAACTGCGACTTCAGCCGGTTGGTCTCGCGCTCGCGCTCGAACTGGGCGTTGAGCTTGCCGGCCATGGCCCGCATCGTCTCAATAAGGTCGTGAAGCTCCCGAGGGGCGTCCCGGTCGTCCTGAAGAGTCCAAATCTCTCCCAGTTTCCACGCGCCCGCCTGCGCGCGCAGGCGCAGGAGCGGATTGACCAAGATGCGCGCGACCATGGCCGACAGCGTCAGCGCGCCGAAGACGCCGAAGATCAGGATGAATCCGAACGTGGCGAAGGCGGCGGATCGGGCGGCGCGGCGCTGGGCGTCCATGCGCTGGAAGCCGATGCGGCCGATGCGCGCCATCCTCTCCACCAGGGAGTCCACGTCGTCCTTCATCAGCGCCTTCTCGACGGCCTCGGCGCGGTTCATGTTCCCGCGCTGCGCCCGCTCCAAAATCTTGTTCTCCGATTCGATGTATTGATCGAACTGCTCCCCGATTTGGCTCCATTCCTTGAGCTCCAGCGGGTTCTTCAGGCGGGAGGCGAGCCGGCGATGGTTGGCGCGGAACTCCGCGATCGCGGCGCGGCGGCGGGCCAGCCAGTCGGGCTTGTGCGTCAGCAGGTAATCCGCCGCGTCGATGTCGATCTTGTGCACCAGGGCGCGCTGGGCCGGCAGATCGGCCAGGAAAGAGAGCTCCTCGGCGAACCCGGCCTCCAGGCGGTCCTCCTCGCGGCTGCTGGTCAGGTAGGCCACGGTGGAGAGCCCCGTGAAAACGCATAGGGCGGTGGCCAGCAAAGCGGTCAGGCGCGCGCGGAGGGTCCAGGTCTTCACGACGGTATACTGCGATTTAAGCCCTTGTCCCCGCAACGTCGAGGCGGGGTCAGGCTTTTACTTATTTCACTTATTCATGCGCGACGTTTCAATAAGTGAAATAAGTAAAAGCCTGACCCCGCTTCATCCTATAATCCGTGGATGGACGCCCCCGACCGCGAGCACCGCGACCGCGCGCGCTTCCGGCTCGACGCGAACGTGGTGGTCGAGGCGGGGGCGGGCACGGGCAAGACCACCTTGCTCACCGACCGCATCTTGTTCCTGGTGCTGGGCTGGGACAAGCCGGCGCCGGTGAGCGTGGACCGCGTCGTGGCGCTGACCTTCACCGAGAAGGCCGCGGGCGAGATCAAGCTGCGCCTCTCCGACCGCCTGGCCGAGCTGGCGGGGCGGCTGGCCGGCGGCGCGCTGGGCGGCGCGGCGGCCGAGCGCGCCGACCGGACCTTGGACGAATTGCGCGGCCAGTTCGGCAAGCAGGACGCGGAGCTGCTGGCGCGCGCGCGCGCGGCGCTGGAGGATCTGGACAAAGCTCCGATCGGCACGATCCATTCCTTCTGCGCCCAGATACTGCGTCTTCATCCCGTCGAGGCGGGCGTGGACCCCGGCTTCCGCGTGGACGAGGGCACGGCGTTCGAGGAGCTGTTCGCGTCCGAATGGGCGGCCTGGCTGGACGACGAGTTGGGCGAGCGGCCGCCGCGCCGCGGGGCGTGGCTGGAACTGCTGGCCGTCGCGGAGCTGGACGAGCTGGAGGCGCTGGCGCGGGAGCTGTGCGCGGAGAAGCTGGAACTGGGCGGCCAGGGCGGACCGGATCCCGCGGCCGCCTCGGCGCTGCGCGCGCTCGCGAAAAGCGCGGCGAACCTCCCGGAGGGGCGTCCCAAGCCGCGCGGCAAGATCCTGGAGGCGCTGGCCGAGATCGGCGCGCGCCTGGAAGCCGCCGCGGAGGCCGCGGAGTCGGACGCGCCCGCGCTGGACGCCGCGGAGCCTCCCGCGCCGCGCGACGCGAAGTGGCCGTCCGCTTGGGAGGAGGATCCCGCGGCGGAGGCTTTGTACGAGCGCCTGTCCGCGGTGGCCGCGTCGGCCAGCCCGCGCGGGGAGGCCGCCGCACGCCGCGCGGCGCGCCTGCTGGTCCCGTTCGCCGAGCGCTTCCGCCGCGAATTCGCGCGCCGGGGCTGGGTCTCCTTCGATGGGCTTCTTCGCCGCGCGCGCGACCTGGTCCGGGACCGGCCGCGGGTGCGAGAAGAGGTCAAGCGCCGCTTCGCCGCGCTCCTGATCGACGAGTTCCAGGACACCGACCCTCTGCAGGGCGAGCTCCTGATGTATCTGGCCGAGAAGCCGGAAGGCGGCGCCAAGCGCTGGCGGGACGTGATCCCCGCGCCGGGCCGCGTGTTCGTGGTCGGCGATCCGAAGCAGTCCATCTACCGATTCCGCGGGGCGGACATCGCGGCCTACGAGGGCTTCGTGGACCGTCTGCGCGAAACGGGGGCGCTGGTCTGCGACCTGACCGCGAACTTCCGCTCGGTGCCGGGAGTGGTGGGGCCGGTGAACCGGGCGTTCGAAAAGGCGATGGTCGCCGAGCCGGGCGCGCAGCCTCCGTACAAGGCCATCCTGGCCGCGCGCGCGCCCGGCGCGCCGGAGCCGGCGGTGCGCGTCGTGGCGGTGACCGATCCCTCGGGCGTGTCCGACGCGGCCGACGTCCAGCGCGCCGAGGCGAGTTGGATATCCCGTTGGATTTCCGAGAATGCGCGCGTTCCGGGAGCCTCGAAGGAAGGCCGGCGTCCGTTGAAGGACATCGCCGTGCTGCTGCGTTCGTCCACGTCTCTGCCGTCTTTGTTGGACGCTTTCAAGAGGGCGGGAATTCCGTACGCGGTCGAGATCGAGCGGTTCTTCTACGAAGCGCCCGAAGTGTCCGACTTTTTGAATCTTCTGCGGGCGCTGGACGACGACGGCGATCGCATCGCGATCGCCGGGCTGCTCCGTTCGCCGTTGGCCGCGTTGACCGATGGAAGTCTTCTGGCGCTATCCCAGGAAGACGGGCTCACGTACCGCCGCGATCCGGCGAGAGGCGTCATTCCGGAGGGGGAGCGTCGCCGCGCGGCGGACCTGTTCGAGGCCCTTCGGTCTCTGCGCGCGCGCGTCGGCCGCGAGCCTCTCGGCGACCTGGTCGGCGCCGCGCTGGAAAAAACCCGCTTGGTCGAATTGTCCGCGCGCGCGTATCACGGCCAGCAGACGGTTTCGAATCTGCTGAAGCTCCGGCGCCTGGCGGTGGAGGCGTCCGACGGACGGGGCGCGACATTGAAGGAATTCGCCGCCCACGTCCGCGACGCCGCGCGCGAGTCCCGCCGCGAGGGCGAAAGCCCGCTGGCCGACGAGAAGCTGGAAGCGGTGCGCGTGATGACCATGCACAAATCGAAAGGGCTGGAATTTCCGGTGGTCATCGCGGCGAACCTTTCCGGCAAGCCGGGCGGGGGAAGCGAGAAGCCGGTCTCCCGCCTGGACCCGGCGACCGGCCGCGCCGCCCTGCGCCTGGGAAGCCTGGCCTCCGCCGCGATGGCGCTGGCCGACGCGCGGGAGAAGGAGATGGAGCGCCGGGAGTCCGTGCGCCTGCTCTACGTGGCGATGACCCGCGCCCGGGAAATCCTCTATCTGGTCGGACGGGAGAAAGCGGCGAGCGGCTCCCTGGCCTCGCATCTGGACGGGGCGGGATCCTGGCCCGGCGAGGGACGCGAGGGCCATCTGCCCGCGGCCTTCATCGACGCCGCCCAGACCCCGGAGCCCGCTTCCGCCGCGCCCGCCGCCGCGTCGTCCGATCCGAAGGACGTCGCGGCCGTCGTCGCCGCGTGGGAGCGGCGCGCCGTTTTGAGGAAGTCCGCGGAGACGCCGCGCGCGCGCGCCGCGACCGCGTATTTGCGCGAACTGCCGAAGCGGCCGTCGTCCGCGGAAGAAGGCGGCGGATCTCCGGCCGGGGCGGAGGTGGGGCAGCTCTGCCACCGGGTCCTGCAAGAATGGGACTTCCGCGCGGGCGGCGACCTCAAGAAGGAGACGAAAAGCGCGCGGGAGCTTTTGGAGCGGCGCGCGCCGGGCCCCCGTTGGCCGGAGGCGGAAGCCGAAGCGGTGAAAATCCTGGAGACGTTCGTCGCGTCCAAGGCCGCGAAGTCCTTGGCCATGGCCGAGATTCTGGGCCGGGAGACGCCGTTCGCGTACGCCGACGGAGACACGGTGGTGCGCGGCGCCGCGGACCTGATCTATCGCGACGGCAAGACGGTGGTCGTCGCGGACTTCAAGAGCGAGAAGGTGGACGAGAAATCCGCCGCGGCGATTCGCGCCCGCTACGCGGAGCAGGGCCGCGCCTACTGCGAGGCGGTGGAGCGGGCCTGGGGCGTCCCGGCGGAGTTCCGGGTGCTGTTCCTGCGCCGTCCGGACCTCTGACGCCTTCCGGTATAAGACCTAACCCGCCGAGGGCCGTTGGACTCAGGACGCCGGACGCTCCCGGGTCTACACTGAAGTCATGAGACTCCTGTTCCGGCTTCTGCTCCTGCCCCTCGCGGTCCTGAATTCCCGCGCGGCGATGGTTCAGGTCGCCCCGGCGGAAGTCCCGCACATCATCGCTCCGTCGGTGGCTTTCGGCCAGTCCTCGGCCCCGGGTCTGTATTTGGTTCCGACCGCGCCTTTCCTGACGATCCCGCCCGCGCCGGTCCTCATCATACCGGCCGCGCCGGTGATCCTGACCCCGGCGCCGGTGATCGTGACGGCGGCGCGTCCGCTCACCGAACTGGAAGCCGCGCCGGAGAAGCTGCCGTCGCAGGGCGACCTCAAGAAGCTGGCCGAGTCCCTGGCCCCGTCGCGCGACGCCGCGGACGCGTCCGACGCCTCCCGCGCGGGCGCGCTTGATTCCACTTTCGACGGCAAGTTGGCTCCCGAGGCGACGGCCTGGGACGACGTGTCGGAGCGGTTCGCCCGCGGCCCGCTGACGCCGGGACTTCCGGTGGTGGAAACCGCGGCGCGTTCGCTGATCGCGCGCCTCCTGCCCGCTTTGTACCGCCGGGTCCCGGCGGCCTCCGCCTACGACCGAAGCGAGAACCCGGTGACGGGCCACACGTGGACGCCGGAGAAGGGGCACCTGATCGAGATCGCGCCGGTTCGGGCCGATTCGCGCGGTGAAGTGAAGAACGCCTTCGGCGGAGACGGCGCGACGCGGGTCCAGCAGAAGATGGAGCACCTGATGGAGTTCGCGCACGAGTATTTCCACGTTCTGTTCGATTCCGCCGTCCGCCGCACGGAGAACCACGCGCCGCATTCCGTGTACTCGGCCATGACCGAGGGCTTCGCCGTCAGCGGAGAGCAATTGCTGGCCGAGCGCATGCTGGATTTGGTCCCGTCATTGGGCCTTGGGCCGCGCGACGCCATGGATCTGGTCTCCGTCTCCCGCGAGCGCCGCCGTTGGCTGGACACCGAGGACAACCATTACTCGGAGGGAATCATCGCCTGGCGCAAGGCCCATGAGGAAGGGGGATTGCAGGGCATGATCTCATTCCTGTCCTCCCTGTCGGCCCGGCGCATGGCGGGAACTTCGCGCTCCGACGCCGCGTACCAGCTGGCGCTGGGCGATCACAAGCTTTTGGCCGCGTACTTGGGCCGCCAGGACAACGCCGTGCGCCGCGGCTTCGATGCTTTCGCGAAAGCCGCGCGCGGCGAGAAGTTGAATGAAGTCGAAACGCGCGAGGCCGCCGCCGCCGTGGAGCTGGCCGGCCCCGAAGGCTGGCGCCGCCTCTTCGACCGGACCTTGCTGGCCGACAAGCGAATCAAAGAGCCGAAGGCCGCCGTCGAGACGGCGAACTGGTGGGACAAGAAGGCCGAGCCCATGGCCAGCGTCGAGCCCGTCTTCGCGCTGGCGCGCCTGAGTCCCGCCGCGGGAGCCGCGCTGTCCCATTACCTCGCCGCGACTATCTCCGACCGCGGCGGCGCCGTGCGCCTGTTCGAGCGCCCCGGGCCCAACGAGAAGACCAACGCGATCATCAACGGCGCGGGCGGGCTGCCGTGGGCCGCGGCCGATCAGAAGGCCTGGGACGACGGGCTGATGCGCTGGCTGATCGGGACGAATTAGCATCGTGACGCGGCGATAGTTCGAGTCCCAATCCCGCAGCCACTCTCAGCAATAAGTCCCTCGCCGAAGAAGCGAGGGACTTTTTTGTAGGATGCCAAAAGAATGTCCGGGATCTATTGCTTCGGTGACAGCATCACGCGTGGAGAAAACGATCTCCTTCATGGCGGCTGGGCCGATCGTCTCAAGGCATTCTATCTTCGGCAATATTGTCGGGACGGAGACGAAGAGCGATGCGTCTACAATTTAGGGATCGGGGGAGAAACGACCGCGGGACTCCGGCGCCGATTTCTTCCCGAATTGCAGGCTCGACTTGACCCCGATGGGCGTTCCGTCGCCTCTTTCGCATACGGCGCCAACGATGCCGCGGGAACGGGGAAATCTTTCGTCGTCCCCATTGCCGAGTACATAAAGAATCTCTCTTATTGCATCGACGCGGCGAAGAAGATGGGCTGTGAAGTGTTCTTGTTGAATATCACGCCGGTGAGCGATGTCGTGGACGGCGCTCGTAAACCCAATGGGCGACTCCGTAAGAATCTATTTATTAGGCGTTATAACGAAGCGTTGCGCGGCCTCGCTTTAGAAAATGATGCCGTTCTGGTCGATGTTCACTCCGATTTCGTGACGTACAAGCGCACGGCGTTATTCGCACCGGACGGCGTTCACCCCAATGCCGCCGGACACGCCTTGATCTACCGCGCGGTAAAGAAGCAGCTGGAAATCAGGAAAGTTCTAAAGTCGTCATAGTCGGGCGGCCATTCAAAACGACACGTTACAACACGAAAGCCCCCCGGTGATGGGGGGCTTCCTATTTTGGGGTCGTGTGGCTCCACCTTGAAGCGTGGTTATTTGTAATATTCAACGTCGCCATGCGAAGCGTTCATACCCTTCAAAAAACCTTCAACCCGCCCGGAGTCCGAATGTCCCGGTCTTGCCTCGTCTCGACGATGTGCCTGCTGCTGGCCAGCTCCCCCGTGTTCGCTCAGAACACGGGCGTGATCGACAAGGAAGGCTCCCGGCCGGCCGCGCAGGCGAACGCCGCGAGCCGGGCCGCCCAAGCCGACGCGGAATCCTCGAAGCTGAACGTGAGCGGCGGCGGAGACGTCACCTACGAGCAGGTCTCGGCGGATCCGGACAACGTGGAACTGAACTACCGCTACGCTCAGGCGCAGATTCGCCGTGGACAGCTGAAGGGCGCTTCCGCGACGCTGGAGCGCATCCTCCTTCTCGACCCCGAACTTCCGCAGATCCGCCTGCTCTACGGCGTGGTCCTCTATCGCTTGGACAACCTGATGGAGGCCGAGCACGCCCTCTCCGCCGCGCTCGCCTCGAATCCGCCCGACGCGATCAAGGCCGAGGCGGCGCGCTACCTGGCCGAAGTCCATCGGCGGCAGAAGCGGACCCAGCTGACGGGCCGCTTGGGCGTGGGCTGGGAGTACGACGACAACCGGAACGCCGCCCCCGCGACCGGCATCAGCCAGTTCGCCGGGCTCCCGGTCCAGCTGAGCCCCGGCTCGATGCGCACGTCCGACACGAGCGCCCTTTTCCTCGGCAACGTCGAGGCGCATCACGACCTCGGCCTGCCCGCCGGCCACGAGGTCTTCGCGACGTTCAACTATTACCGCGCCGAACAGACGAATCTCAAGAACCTGAACCTGACCGCGTACTCTCCGGCGCTCGGCGGCGTGTACAAGACGCCGTACCTCAACGTGACGCCGCAGCTGGTGTACGACTACGTGCTGCTCGCGCAGACGAAGTTCATGGCCGACCGCGGCGTCGACATCCGCTTGGACAAGACGCTGAGCGCGCGCGCCGCCGTTTACGCGGATCTTCACGACGTCCGCCAGGTCTACTCGCCCACCGCGGTCGTCCCCGCGGCGTCCGACCGCACCGGGATCCAGGTGGACGCGACGCTCGGCGGCGAATACTCGATCTTCCCGACGAACCGCGTCGGCCTCAGCGCGCTCTACGCCGTCAAGCACGCGCAGAACATCGCCTTCTCCTACTTCCGCAAAGGTTTCGGCGTCAACGACACCTGGCTTCTCGGCAAAGGAATGTTCCTGCTGACGGCCGTGCGCCTGAACGTCGACAACTACGGCAACGCCGACCCTCTGGTGGGCCCAGGACTGCGCCGCGACACGATCCTCCAAACCGACGTGACCTATGGAGCGCCCCTGAGCCTGCTGCACCCCAAGCTCCAGGACCTGGTCCTCACCCTCACCTACGAGAACTACGACGCGATGTCGACGCTCTCGAACTACGCCTACACGAACAACAAGATCTCGGGCATGCTGACCTACAAGTGGGCGGCGGGGTTCTAACATGAAAAACCAATTCCGGAGGATCGACATGAACCGCACGCTCTCCGCCGCGTTGTCGCTGCTGCTGGCCGTCTCGGCGTCCGCGCAGGTCCCCGCCTCGGCGCTGGCCAGGATCGGCACCGCGGCCGCCGTGAAAGGCGACGTGAAGGCGGTCTCCGCCGGCGCCGCCGTCGGGCGCGTGGTCTCGAGCGGCAAGTCGCTCTTCCTCAACGACCATGTCACGACCGACGCCGCGGGGCGCCTCCAGGTCCTGCTCCTCGACGAGACGATCTTCACCCTCGGCCCGAACAGCGACATGGTCCTCGACGATTTCGTCTACGATCCGAAGACCAGCGCCGGAAAGGTCGTCGCCACCATCGCGAAGGGGACCTTCCGTTTCGTGACGGGCAAGGTCGCCCAGCGCGATCCGTCCCGCTTGAAGATCAAGGTCGCGGTCGGCACGATCGGCGTCCGCGGCTCCATCGGCGTCGGCGAGACCGGCCCCGGCGGCACGACCATCATCAACGCCGGCGCGCGCAACGCGGACAACTACGACGACGCGGCCGGCATCTACGCCCAGAACGGCGGGAAGACCGTCAACTTGATCCAGCCCGGCGTCGGAACGCGCATCTCTCCCGACGGCAAGGTCGCCGACGCCAGCTTCATGTCCGGCGATCTCGAACGCATCATGGGCGCTTTGCAGGCCCCCGCCGCCCAGGGCGCGGGCCGGGGCGGTCAAGGAGCCGGTCTCGGCGGCCGCACGGCGACGGACGCCTCCGGCCGAGCGACGGCGGTCGGCGGACTGCTGGCCTCCGCCAGCGCCGACGCGCTCGGTCTCTCCCGGCAGTCCGACGTCTTGATGACTCAGTCCGTGCAGTCCCAGCTCGGGAGCGGTTTCCCCGACGGGCAATCTCAGTGGGCGCAGTTGGCGGGGCTCACCGGGACCGGGACGTTCAACGGCACCGGTTCCTATTCCGGCGGCGCCGGCAGCGGCAGCCTGACTATGCAGATGGACGTCAATTTCGGGGCGCAGACGATCGGAGGCGGCGCGTCCTTCATCCAGGCGTCGGGAGCGGTTTCCGGCAGCGCGAGCATCCTTTCGACCAGCTACACGGGCTTGACCGGAAACGCGTTCTTCAGCAACTTCAATCCGCATTTGAGCGGCAGCGGCACTATCTTCGCCTCGAACCTATCGCTGCAGAACGCCGGCGGGATCGCCGCCAAGACCGCGACGATGAACGTCGACGTCTGGACCGGAGCGGGCCCTACGTCGTCCGGCGCGGTCACCGGGACGCGCTGAGCGCGCGGCGTACTTCGGCGAGGTTGTTCCGCGCGGCGGCGTCGCCCGGGGCGAGCCCGAGGGCGCGTTCGTAGCAGGCCGCCGCGCCGCGAAAGTCGCCCTCTCGCGCGGAAACGTTCCCGAGGTTGACCCAGGCCGGCTCGAGCCTGGGATCGAGCGCGACCGCTTCCCGATAGGCGCCGGCGGCCTCGGCGGCGCGCCCGAGGGCGTTCAGGGCGTTCCCGAGGTTGTAGCGCGGGACGGCCCATCGCGTTGACGCTTTTCCGGCTTGTCCGAAGCGCTCCGCCGCCTCCGCCGCGCGGCCGTCCTCGAGCAGGGCGAGCCCCAGGTTGTTCAGCGCCTCGGCGTAGCCGGGGTCGAGCGCGACGGCCCGGTTCAATTCCTGGCGTCCCTCGCGCCGGCGTCCGTTCGCGCGCAGGGCCATGCCCCAGTTGTAGCGGATCGGCGCCGAATCGGGCTTGAGGCGGACGGCGGCTTGGAGCTGCTCCAGGGCCTCCGGCGCGCGTCCCTTGTCGAGCAGCCAGGAGCCGACGTTGTTGCGCATGTCCGCGTCGAGGGGGTAAGCGGCGACGGCGCGGCGCTCGTAGTCCGCGGCTTCGTCCACGCGTCCCGCCGCGCGCAGAGCATGGGCCATGTTGACGTCCGGCACATAGGCGTCCGGATACGCGGCGACGCCGCGAGTCCAAAGGGAGAGATCGTCCCGCCAGGAGTATGAAAGGCGGGCGCTGACCAGCGCCAGTCCGAGCGCGGCCGCTGCGGCCGCGAGAGCGCGCGCGCGGCCGCGCGGCGCGGCCAGGAACGCGGCGGAGGCGAGCGCGCCCCAGCCCGGGCCGGAGAGGTAGAAGAAGTGATCCGCGGTCATCTGCCCGCCGAAACGCACGACGCCCAGCACGGGGACGGCGGCCGCCGCGCAGTACAGCAAGCCCGCTGGCACGGCCGGCGCGCGCCGGCGCGCGGACCAAGCCGCGGCGGCGAGCGCGAAAAGGAAAGCCGTTTCCGCGACCAAGCGAGGCGAGGCCGGCCCGAAATCCTTCGGGAGGGCGTAATAGGGCGACAGCCCCGAGGGCCAAAGCGTCTTCGTCGCGTCGAACCAGAGGCCGCAGACGGCCAGCGCCCAGCGCTCCCCGAGCCCCGATTGACTCAAAGTCTGGAGCGCGCCGTATCGTTCCTGGCCGAAGATTCCGACGATGCCGACGCCGAGCGAGACCAGCAGGAACGGGAATTTTTCCGCGAACGCCCTCCGGCGAAGCGGCCAGGCGTCGAGGATCAGCAGAGCCAGCGGCATGCTGATCGCGCTGCCCTTGGACAAGCACGCGGCGACGAAGGCCGCGAAGACGGGTAGAAGTCCGTTTCGCCCCCGCGCGCGGCGCATATAGAAGAGCAGGGCCATGATGTAGAAGAATCCGGACAGCACGTCGCGCCGTTCCGTGATCCAGCACACGGACTCGACGCGCAGGGGATGGATCGCGAAGACGAGCGCCCCGAAGGCCGCGGCCCACGCGCGGTCGCGTTCAGCGGAACGGGGCGCGCCCGCGCGCAGCAGTTCGTCGAACAGCACGCAGCACACACCGGCCGCGGCCGCGTGGAGAAGAATGTTCGTCAGGTGGAAGCCGAGCGGGTTGAGTCCCCAGACCGCCGCGTCGAGCGCGTAGCTCAGCCACGACAGGGGCTGCCACGGTCCCATGTGGAGGGTGGTGAACATCCAGCGGAGATGGGCGGGGGACACGCCGCGCCAATGGGTGTTGTCGATCAAGGTGGGGACGTCGTCCCACCGAAGGAAGCCGCCCTTCAGAGAGGGCGCGAAGACCGCGACGGAGGCCGCGGCGACGAAGAGGGGGAGGGTGGCGCGCGGCCGGAAGGATTTCAGACGAGGGTCCTCCCGGATCAACGCGTTTCAGCGCGGGCCAGACGTTCGCGCGCCGCGGGCTCGCGTTTCTCCGCGTCATCCGGCTCGGGCAGACGCGAGAACCTCCCGTAGACGACGTATCGGGCCAGGCCGCCCGCGGGATTGATGTAAACGAAGCTCTCTTCTTTGGGGTCGGCGAAGGGGAGAATGAGACCGTGGTCGCGAAGGTAGGCGAAATCGACTCCGCTCGCGTCCGCGTAGGCCGCCAGCGCCTGATTCAACTCGCGCAAGGTCCGGAACGATCTATGTGAGCGAACCGGGCCGTCGAAAACCTCGCCGAAGGGGTAAACGAGCATCTGATATTCGCCGCCGGCTTTCTCAAGGAACACATCCCCGCGACCTTGGAATTGCATGACCCGGCCCACGCGGTCCTTGCGGATGTCGACCTTGGCGGCGAGAGCTTCGTCGTCGAGGACGCTTGGCCCAGGAAGATTTTCGAATGACGCCGCATCCACGATGAAATCCTGTCCTTCGGCGCCCGTGACCTGCACCACCGCATGTCCGCCGGGGCCGACGGCGTTGAAGGAGTCGAGATAAACGATTTTGAAGGATGGAAATTCTTCACGAAAAAGAGCGAAGAAGGCCTTGGCCGATTCGACGCAGCCGTTGACCGTGCCGGCCGCCAGAACGCGGCGAGCCTCCCATTCGTGCGGTCCTCTCGGTGCCGGATCCTCCGGCCGGTAGCGGAGCGTGCCGTGCATGCGGGTCAGCACCTGGACGACGGCATCCTCCGGCGTGGGGCCCTTGAGCGCGGCTTTCGGCGCCGGTTCGGCCAGGCAGATCGCGCCGGCACAGATGATGAGGGCCGCAGGATAAAATGTCTTCACGCGATAGATTGTAGCAGGGCGCCTGCCGGCTCCGGAATCTCAAGTTGCTACAATTACCATATGCCGAGACGGCCCTGCGCCCCGCTGCTCCGCGTCCTGCCGCTGGCGCTGCTGTTGTCCGGCTGCGTCAGCCTGCCGGAGCCCAAGCGCGTCGACACGATGAACGCCGCCCCGGTGGCCCCGGACCTGACCTTGGCGATCGTGCCCACCGAGAACGCGATCGCCGCGGTCAAGTTCGCCAACGAGAACGACGCCAACCACATGGGCAAGGCCTTCGCCACGGCGTTCAGCATGAACGCCCCCAAGGTCGCGATCCTGGGCCTGCCCAAGGAGCAGCCGCTCAATACCTTGGTGTCTTTGCTCCGCGCCAACTTCAAGTCCGTGGTCAAGGTGGATTCCCTGAACGAAGCGAAGGCGCAGGGGACAGATCTGATCGCCATGCTCGATTTCTACCAGGATTTCCCTCTATCCTTCGTGTTCAACCGCGGGGTCGTCGGCGTGATGTCGATCGACGAGACCCTGCTCTTTCTAGACCCGGCCGGAAAGGATGTCGCCAAGGTCTCGGCCGGGGTGAAGGGCGACGTGGGCAAGGCCCAAGACGACCTCAACCAGAAGGGGTTCGTGGAGTTGTTCAAGAGGGCAGGCGTGACTCCTTCGCGGGAAGTCTACATCGCCATGCAGGACGAGCTGATGGCGAAGTTCCAGGCCGCCCTGGACTCGTCCGAACCGCTCAAACGCTACGTTCAAGCGCGCCGCTCCGGAGCCCCGGCGGCCGCGCCCGCCGTCGCCCGCGCCGACGCGGACGCCCCGCGCTATCGTCGCGCCGAGGATCCCGCGAAGTTCGCCGTCGTCGTGGGAGTGGCCGACTATCAATCGCTCTCCCGCGCCGAATTCGCGGAGCGCGACGCCGCCGCCGTGCGCGACCATCTGCGCGCGCTGGGCTATCCGGATCGAAACGTGGTCCTGCTCACCGGCGCGGAGGCCGGCAAGTCGGGCCTGGATAAATATCTCGACTCGTGGCTGCCGCGCAACGTGAACGCCGACAGCCAGGTGGTGTTCTACTTCGCGGGCCACGGCGCCCCGGACGTGAAGACCGGGGAAGCGTACCTGATGCCCTGGGACGCGGACGCCGCCTTCGTGGACTCGACGGCCTATCCCGTCAAGAAGCTGTACCAGAAGCTTTCGGCACTGAAGGCCAGGCGCGTGATCGTCGCGCTGGACGCCGGCTTCACCGGCGCCGGCGGACGCTCGGTCATCGCCAAGGGCGCGCGCCCGCTGGTGGCGATGAAGGACGCCGCGACGCCGCCCGACGCGATGTCGGTTCTGGAGGCGGCCTCCGGCGACGAAACCGCCGCCGCGGATTCCGCGCACCAGCACGGTCTTTTCACCCATCAGTTTCTCCGGGCCTTGAACGAGCGCGGCGGGGACGCGAGCCTGAAATCCCTTTACGACGCGCTGAGGCCCCGCGTGCAGGACGCCGCTCGCGGAGAAAACCGGGAGCAGACTCCCCAGCTCCTGACCTCGGGCCGGCCGGAGGACATCAAGCTATGAACGACGCGATTCGAAAAGCCGTTCTCCTCGGACTGGCCGCCGCGACCGCCGGCTGCATCTCGCCGCCGTCCCGCGTCGGCGATCCGTTCGCCGAGATCGAGACCAGCAAGAGCATCGGTCAGGCCGCCTATCCCGGCGTTTCGCTGGCGTACGTGCTGACGCCGAATTCGAAGAACACCCTTGAGTACGCGCGCGCCAGCGATTGGGCCCACCTGTGGCCCGGACTGGACTTCAACAAGCCCTTCGACAACATGGTCGCCCAGCTGCGGGCCAACTTCAAGTCCGTCGCCAAGCATGAAACGGTGGACGAGGCCCGGGCCTCCGGCGCCGATCTGATCGGCATGGTGGACTTGACGATGGCGGTCGGGACGATGGCGACCAGCTTTTCCGTGGACGAGGCCGTGGCCTTCGTCGATCCGGCCGGGGGGACTCTGGACAAGATTCCCGCCTCCGCGAAGCGCAACACTCTGAGGACCGGGGGCGTCACCGACACCGCCCTCCAGCAGACCGTTCCGGTCGTGATCGACGATCTGCGCGAGAAGTTTCAGTCCGCTTTGACCCGTTCCGAGGCCTTGCAGTCGTTCGCGCGCCAACACGGGGGGCTCGCGGCCGGCGGCATGAAGGCGAAGACCGGCCGCTCCGACGTGGACGAGCCCGCCTACAAGGCGGGGGAGGACGCGAACAAGTTCGCCTTGGTCGTCGGCGTGGAGAACTACGAGACCTTGCCGCCCGCCGACTACGCCGAGCGCGACGCCGCGTCCGTGCGCCGGCACCTGCTGGCGCTGGGCTACCCGCAGCGCAACGTGATCTACCTGACGGGACAGAAGGCCGGCAAGTCCGGCATCGAGAAATACGTCGAGTCCTGGCTGCCGCGCAACGTGGACGAGAACAGTTCGGTCTTCGTCTACTTCTCCGGCCATGGCTCGCCCGACGTGAAAAGCGGCCAGGCGTATCTCATGCCCTGGGACGCCGACGCGAAGTTCGTCGAGTCGACCGGCTATCCGTTGAAGCGGCTCTACCAAAATCTGGCCGCGCTGAAGGCCAAACGCGTCCTGGTCGCCCTGGACTCCTGCTTTTCCGGCGCCGGCGGCCGTTCGGTCATCGCCAAGGGCGCGCGTCCGTTGATGACGCACGTCGAGGAATCTCTCCCGTCCACCGACAAGATGGCCGTTCTGGCGGCGGCGTCCGGCGACGAGATCACCGGCTCGGCCGACGCGGAAGGCCACGGCCTGTTCACCTACTATCTGCTCAAGGGGTTGAACGAGCGCGGCGGCTCGGTGACCGTGAAGTCCTTGTACGACTACGTGCGGCCGCAGGTGCAGGACGCCGCCCGCCGCGACAACCGCGACCAGACGCCGCAGCTCCTTTCGTCTCCGGGCCCCGCGAGCGCGAGGTTTTAAGAAAGAGGCAGGCGCAGGATCAATCGCGCGCCGCCCTCGCTCCGGTTTTCGGCCGCCAAGCTCCCGCCGTGCTCCTTGGCGATGCGGGCGCACAGGTTGAGTCCCAGACCCGTCCCGCCGCTCGCCGCGCGGGTCGTGGCGTAGGCGCCGAAAAGGCGCGGCATGATTTCGGAGGAGAATCCGGGGCCCTCGTCCTCGACCGTCGCGATCGCCGCGCCGCCGTCGCTCCGGATCGTGAGCAGCACGCGCCCGCCGTCCTTGCTGACGGAAAGGGCGTTGAGGAGCAGGTTCATGAACAGGCGCTGGAGGTGCACGCGGCTGGCTTGGATCGCGCACGGCGGGGAGGGCGCCGTCTCCAGGCGGACGTTCTTTCCCAAAAAGGCGTTCTGAACCAGCGGCGTCACGCTGGCGGCGATCGCGCCCAGCTCGTCGGCCGCCGGCTCGAACTTCGCGTCGGCGCCGTGACGCGAGAGGTGTTGGGCCATCTCTCCGCCGAGCTTGGCCATCTTTCGGATGCGGTTGACGGCGTCCTGCGCCTCGGTGCCGAGCGAGGAATCCCCGAGCACGGCGTCGGCGAACCCGAGGATGACCATGAACGCGTTCTTGAGGTCGTGGGCCACTCCGGCGCTGACCAAGGCGACGTTGCTCAGTGCCGCCGCGCCTTCCAGGCGCTCGGTGAGCTGGTCGGCCCGCCCGCTTTCCGCGTGGAGGCGGGCGTGCGCGTCGCGGTCGCGGGAGGCGAGGCGCCAGGCGATGAGCGCGGTGAAGACGAAGAAGCCGCTCTTCAGCAGGATTTCGAAGGCGGAGATCGTCCAGCTTCCGCGCGCTTCACTGAGGACGAAGACGGCGTTGAAGGCCACGACTCCGGTCGTGATCCAGACCGTCTCCCGGGCGCCGAGCAGAAGGCAGACCGTGAAGATCGGGAGCAGGTAGAGGACCCAGAGATTCGAGGCGGCGCCGCCGGAATGCGCCAAAATCGCGGTGATCACGCCGCAGTTGGCCAAGATGAAGCCGGCGGAGATCGACGGCGCCGCGGGCTTGAGCCGCAGGGCCAAGCCCGCCGCGAGGTTGAGGACCATCAGCAGAATGAGAAGGTAGAGGACCTGGGGATAGTCCAGGTTCGGGTTGTCCCGCCCGAGGAAGGCGAGCGCGGCCATGAAAACTCCGAAGCCCGCCTCGTAACGGCTGGACACCGAGTCCGGTTTTGTCATCTCGGGCTAGCATAGCCCCTTAACCGCCGGAGCTCAAGCCTTCCCGGGACCGGATCAGCCCTGCCGGCGCTTCTCGAGGTCGCGCAGCTTCTGCTCGTAGTCGCGGCGCAGGGACTCGCGCTCCTCGGCCAGCTTGCGGACGCGGTCGTCGTACTGCGCGGCGAACTCGATCTTCGCCATGTTGAGCTCCTGGCGCAGCTGGCGCTCCATCTCCTGGTAGCGGCCGGCGATCTCGGCTTCCTTCTCCGCCAGCCACGAGCCGTTGCGGGCCTTCTCGGTCTCGACTTCCTTCACGCGGGATTCCAACTGGGCGATGGTGGCCTCGCGTTCGGCGGATAGGGCGGCCACGGACTCGCGGCGGCGACGCTCGAAGTCGTCCTCCAGCTTCTGACGGCGCTCGGCGACGGCCTTCTCCAGCTCGACGCGGCGCGCCTCGTGCGACGCCTCGCGCTTCTCGGCCTCGGCGCGCAATGCCGTGGACTCGCGGTCCAAGGTCTCGCGCACCTTCGCGCGCAGGGCCTCGTCGCGCTCGCGGTAGCCGCGCTCCAGCTCCACGCGGGCGCGGGCGGTCTGCTCCTCGTAGGCCAGCAGGAGCTCGCGCTCCTTCTGGATCATCTGCGCCTCGCTTTCCTTCTGGCGCGCGCGGATGGTCTCGTCCACCAGTCGCTCGCGCTGCAGCAAGGCGGCTTCCAATTCGCGGCGCCGCTGCAGCATGTCGGCGTCGCGCGTGGACTCCCACTCCGCGCGTTCGCGCTCGATCTGCTCGCGCTGGGACTTCAGCCAGCCGGCCTCGCGGGCGCTCAGCGCCTCCTGCAGCTCGGCTTCCTTGCGGATCCACGACTGCTGGAGGGCGCCCTCGGCGCGGGCCAGCTCGGCCATGCGCTCGTCGATGGTCTTCTGCACGCGGGCTTCCAGGTCCGCGCGGTGCTGGGCGGCGGCGGCTTCGCGATCCCGGCCTTCCATCTCCAGCTGCACGCGGCGGGCTTCCAGCTCCGCCGCGCGGCGCTTCAGGGATTCTTCGACGGCGGCCGCCTTGCGCGCGGCCTGCGTCTCGACCTCCTCCAGCCGAGAGCCGTGCTCGCGCTCCAACTCCTGGCGCATGGCGGCGAGCGAGTTCTCCTTCTCGCGGTACTGCTCGGCCAAGCGCTCGCGTTCGGCCGCGAACAAAGATTCGCGCTGCGCGGCCCATTCCTTGTCGCGGGCGCTCCAGGCGGCCTGCAGCCCGGCCTGGTCGCGTGAATACTTGTCCTTCAGCGAGGCTTCCAGGGCCCCGACGCGGTCCTCCAGGACCTTGCGCTCGCGGGTCAGCGCCGCCTCGTACGCTTCGCGGTACTGGCTTTCCTTCGCGCCGATCTCGGCCTTAAGGCTGGCCTCCTTGGCGAAGAACTCGTCGCGCAGCTTGCGCTCCTTGTCGGTCAGCGCGGCTTCCAGCCGCGCCTGCGTCTCGGCGGCCGCGCGGCGCACGCTCTCGCGCTCCTCCTCCAGCGACGCCTTCGCGGCTTCCAGCTCCGCGCGGGCCTTCTCGCGCCAATCCTCGCGCTCGCGGCGGACGTCCTCTTCCCACTGAGCCTGCAGGGCGCGCAGCCGGCCCTCGCTCTCGCGCATCAAGGCCTGGTGCTTGGCGTCCAGGCGCTTCTGCTCCTCGGTCAGCCGGCGGCGCATCCCGTCCTCCAGGGAGAGCGCCTTCGCGTCGTGGGCGGCCTGCAACCCGGCGGATTCCTTCAGGGCCTTCTCCTGGAGCTCCTGGCGCTGGGCGGCGATCGTCTCGTCCTGGACGGACTTCCAGCGCGCCTGCTCGACGGCGGCGGCGGCGCGGGATTCGGCTTCGCGGGCCAGATAGGAGGCCTGCAGATCTTCTTCGCGCTTCTTGATCTGAGAGTCCATCGCGCGCCTCTCGGCGGCCAGCTGGTCGCTGAACTCGGCGCGGACGCGGGTGAGGAGGGCGCGGTGCTCGCCCTGGAGAATCTTCTCGCGCTCGATCCAGCGCGTCGAGAACGCGGTCTCCAGCTCGGCGGATCGGGCCTCGACCTCGCGGGCCATGCGCTCGCGCTCGGCGTCCAGGGCCTGCGCGTCCTCGGCCCGGCGGGCGGCGAGCTCCTCTTCGCGGGCGGCGAAGGCTTCCTCCAGCTTCGCGCGCTCGTCTTCCAGGCGTTTGCGGCCTTCGGCCAGGCTGTCGCGCAGCTTCGCCTGATGGACGTCCCACGACTTGCGCTCGCGTTCGGTCCATTCGGCCTGCATCGTCTCGAAGCGCTTGGCCAGCTCCTCTTCCTTGGCGCGATAGTGGTCCTGCATCTCCTGCTGCCGGCTGAAAAGGTCGTCTTCCTTCTTAAGGAATGAGGCTTCCACCTCGGCGGCGTGCGCGGCGGCGGTCGCCTCGCGCTTGGCGAACTCCCGGTCCAGCTCCTCGCGGCGCTTGTCCAGCTCGGCGCGTCCCTTCGCCAGCGCTTCCTCCAGCTTGTGCTGCTGGTTCTTCCAGAGCTCGGTCTCCTTGCGGATGATCTCGCCTTGGAGCTGCTCGTACTTGGAGACGAGGGAGGCTTCCTGGGTTTCGTGGTGCGCGAGCAGGGCTTTCTGCCGGTCGACGAACGTCTCCTGGAGCTTGGCTTCCTTGTCGCGGAAGTGTTGCTCCATGAAGCGGCGCTCGGCCTCCAAGCGCTCCTGAAGGCGGCCCCACTCGGCCTCGTTCTTGTGCTGGTAGGACTTGTCGAGGTCCTCCATGCGGCGCGCGTGAGCCTCTTCCAGGCGCCGGCGGTGATCCTCGACCAGCTCTTCCTTCTGGCGCAGACGGGCGTCGAGCTGGAGGACCTTCTGCTCGAACTTTTCCGAGAGACCGGCTTCCTCGCGGGCCAGGGCCTCGCGGTTGTGCTTGATCAGGTCCTCGACGTCGCGTTCGTAGCGGCGGCGGAAATCGGATTCCTTGGCCTTGATCTGCTCGTCCAGAAGGCGCTGCTGTCCCTCCAGATCCTTCTCCTTCGTGCGGATGGATTCGGCCTGAATCTTAAGGCGCTCCACCAGCGACGCCTTCGTTTCCTCGAGAGCCTTCTCCTGGTGGGCGAGCGCGGACTGCAGCTCGCGCTCGGCCTCCTGGCGGGAGACCTTCACGGCGTCGATGATCTCGCGGCGCAGCGCGCCGATCTGGGACTCGCGCGAGGCGATCTCGCGCTTCAGCGCGTCGATCTGCATGGACAGCTGGAGGCGCTCTTCCTTGACGTGCGCGTCCTGCTCGCGGGAGACTTCCTTGCGCAACTCCTCGCGCATCTCCTTCTCGAGGCGGGACTGGTCCTGCATGGACGCTTCCCAGACCTTGATGGTCTCGCGCCAGCGCTTGACCGTCTCGTCCTTCTGCCGCGACTCGTTTTCCAGCTCGTCCTTGCGGCGCGAGGCCTTGCCGGACTCCTCGCGGGCCTGGTTCAGCTCCTCGTTCATCTTGTGCAGGCGCTCCAGCGCCCAGCGCAGGGCGAGGCGGGCCGTGTCGAGGTCGTTGACGTTCGACGCGTCGAAGTCTTGAGGAGGCTGAGGCGGCTCGGGTCGTTCGTTGTCCATGGGTTTTGGACGCGTCGGCGGTCGCGCAAGGAAAGTCTGCCTGAACCGTGTTACGTATTTATAGCGTCCGGAACTTATAGAAGGAAGGCCCTAAAACGTCTAGGACCTTCGCCGCGCCATTGGGGCCCGAAGGCTCAGGTCCCCCGCGAAGAGAGAGGCTATCCTGAGGTCATGGAGAAGCGCCGGTCTCGCCGTCCCGCCGCCGCGTGGCTCGCGTCCTGGTTCATCGTCTCCGTCGTCGCCCCGGTGTTCGCCCAGCCGCGCGTGATCGCCCCGGTCGGAGACGTTTCCGCGCCCGTGACGCCGGTCGTCGGGCCCGCCGTCACGGCGGCGAACGGAGCCGCCGCGGCGATGGTCATCCCTTTGAGCGTCTCAGCCCCGGCCGTTCCGTCCGCTCCGGCCGCCGTGAGCGCGGAGGCCCCGGCTTCCCTCGGCGTCGAGGCCGTCGTCCCGGCCGCCGTGACCCGCCTCATGCCGGCTCCCGCGGCCAATGCCGCCGCGCAGCCGGCGAATGTGCCGCGGGTGTCGGCCGTGCTTCCCGTCGTCCCGGGCGTGGTGATCCGCAGCGCTTCGGCGAACGAGCGCTACGACGCCGAGGTCTCTCCAAATGTCGCCGCTGCGCCGGACGTCAGCGCGGACGCGTCGGCGGCGATCATCCGCGGCGGCGTTGCCGCGTGGGGTCCGTCCCGCTCTCCCGAGGCCTTCGTCGATTCCGCGGTGTCCGGCGAGGCCTCCGAGGGCCCGCGCTCCCTCGACCGTTCGGGAACTTCGTCGCGCGCCGAGCGCCCCGCCCCGCCGTCGGCGCCCTCTCCCGATTCCTCCCGCGCCCGCCCGCGCGCCGCCCGCGCCGC
>JBIOJO010000014.1:0-74649 GCA_044450965.1 Elusimicrobiota bacterium
ATGCCGGGCCCCCCGCCCGTCACCACCGCCACCTTGCCTCCGCCTTCCTTCGCGATCAAGCCGCCCAGTTCCCGCGCGATCCGGTAATACTTCGACATCCGCAAAGCCTCGCGCGCCGCCGCCACCCGCTTCTTCGCCTCCGCGCTCTTCGGCCGCCGGCCGAACTCCGCGACCAGCGCGTCATAGGCCGCCTGCGCCTTTTCAGGGGAAGGGATCCGCGCGGAACCGTACATCGTGACCGTCGCCTCCACCCCCCGCGCCCGCAGAAGACGCGAAGGCTCCTGGATCTCCCGCGTCACCACCGCCATGTCGGGAAGGACCGCGCGCTGCAGAGCGTTCGGCACGAAGTTCATCGCGGAAGACGGCGCCGCCGGAACCGAGGACCGCGCGAACGCGGGCTCCGGGGAAAGATGGAACGCCCCGTCCGCGCCGGGAGCGTACGTCCGCGCCTTGTCTCCGGAGAAAACGTAGACCCGGTCGAACCCGATCTCCCGGTTTTCCTGAAGGACCTTCGCGATGCCCGCCTCGATCCGCGCCGGCTCGGCTTCCTTCGCCCCGAACACGTCCAGAACCGCCGCGCCCAGGCCCAGACCGTGGCGCCGGGAATGCGCGACCAGCTGGTGATTGGCGTGCGACAGCTGCACGTCCACGTCCCCGTGGTGCACGCTCTTCATCTCGGAAACCACGCCGCCCACCACCAGATCCGGCGTCGCGCCTTCCTCGCGGACCAGCACCTGCAGGTCCGGCGTGTAGGCCATGATCTTCTTGATCGTCGCGACCTCGTGAGCCTGCAGTTCCGGCATCTTCTCCAGATTTTCCGGGCGCTTGGACAGATCGATCCCCGTGAAACGCCCGCCGCGCTCATCGCGGTACACGTACAGGTCGAACGGGATCATGGAGGGCAGGCGCGCGCGCAGCTCGTCGTGCATGTCCGCGGAATTGCCGATGTTCGGGACCAGCCGGTCCACGTCCGCCACCGACCGAACCGGCTCCACGTCCACCGCGCGCACCCCGGCCGGGATGGACGGACGAACGCCCGAAGGGTCCGTCTGCGTCTGCCCGCCGAGCTCCGCGGCGCCGTCGAAGGTCCGAGCGCCGTCGTCCGGCGTCTGGCTGGTGAGCTTGGCCAGGTCCTTGAGGCTGTGATAGACCGGGTTCTTTTCGCGCCGGCCGGAGCCGTCACGGGCCGCCGGGATGTTCGCCGCGGGCGCCGCGGACAGGGCCGGAGCGCCGAACGCCGCCGCCGCGGGGACGGCCGACGCGGGGAGCATGGGCAGCGGCGCCGGCAGAGCGAACGCCGGAGCCGAAAGCGAAGCCCCCGCCGCCAAGGGGGTCGGAACGGCGGCGGAGGCCGAAAGGGACGGGATCAGCGCGCCCGCGGAAAGCGGCGCGACGGCCGTGGGCGCGGAGACGACGACGCGCGAGATTTCCGGAACGACGCGGACTTGAGCCGCGGCGGGCAGCGCCGGGATCAGAGCGAGGAGGACGGAAATCATCTGCCTCATCCCCTTAATAGTAGAAGACAGGAACGGGACGCGCTTGGGCCCTTTGGGAAGCCCCTTTCCGGCAAGAGTCCTAGGTCTTGACTCACAACCCCGCTTAAATTACAATAATGAGCAATGGCTCTCATCCTCGTCATCGACGACGATCCCGACCTCCTCATCCTTCTCGACGCCCACTACAGCGTCCGAGGCCACAAGGTCGCCGTCGCGCTGAGCTGCGAGGACGGCCTGAGGAAAGCTTCGGTCCGCCGCCCCGACCTGGTCCTGCTGGATTTCTGCCTGCCCAAGATGGACGGCGCCCGGTTCATCGAGATCCTCCGCTCCGACGAGCTGACGAAGCATACCCCCGTGGTCGTCATGAGCGCCGCCGCGCAGAGCTGGGTGGCCACGCGCCTGCCGAAGGACCCGCTGGTCAGCACCATCGAGAAGCCGTTCGACTTCCCCGCCCTGGATCCTCTCATCGACGAGATGATCGCCGCCCGCCGGATCCACTGACCCCGCCTCCCGCCGCGCGCTCTCCGGTGGACGCCTGTCGAGACAATTTGATACGCTACCCTTGTCGTCAGCCCGAATTTCCGACGAGAGGTGCCCCATAATGGCTTTCTTCATCGGTCGCGACCGCGAGGCCCGCAGGGCCTACGGATTTGACGAGATCGCGCTGGTCCCCGGTGACGTGACGGTCAACCCGGACGAAGTCGACACCACCCTCCACCTCGGCAACGTCAAGCTCGAGATTCCTTTCCTCGCCTCCGCCATGGACGGCGTCGTGGACACCGAGTTCGCGATCGCGATGGGCAAGCTCGGCGGCCTGGGCGTGCTCAACCTGGACGGCATCAACACCCGCTACGACAAGCCGCGCGAGATCGTCATGCAAATCGCGGGCGCCAGCCCCGACGAGGCCACGCGCCTGGTGCAGGACCTGTACCGCCCTCCGGTCAAAGAGGAGCTGATCGCCCAGCGCATCAAGCAGATCAAGAAGGCCGGGGTCCCTTGCGCCGTCTCCACCATCCCGCAGAACGCCGAGAAGTACGGCAAGATCGCCATGGAAGCCGGCGCGGACCTGTTCGTGGTGCAATCCACCGTCACCACGGTCCGCCACAAGGCCACCAAGTACAAGGTCTTCGACGTGGTTAAGTTCTGCAAGATGATGAAGATCCCCGTCATCACCGGCAACTGCGTGACCTACTCCGTCGCGACCGAGCTGATGGAGGCCGGCGTCAGCGGACTGCTGATCGGCGTCGGCCCCGGCGCGGCCTGCACGTCGCGCGGCGTGCTGGGCATCGGCGTTCCGCAGGTGACGGCCACCGTGGACTGCGCCGCGGCCCGCGATTACTTCCACAAGCGCACCGGCCGCTACGTCCCCATCATCACCGACGGCGGCATGTCCACCGGCGGCGACATCTGCAAGGCCATCGCGGCCGGCTCCGACGGCGTCATGGTCGGTTCCGCGTTCGCGCGCGCCAAGGAAGCGCCCGGCCAGGGCTACCACTGGGGAATGGCCACGCCGCACGCCAACCTCCCGCGCGGCACGCGCATCCAAGTCGGCATCACCGGGTCGCTCGAAGAGATCCTGTACGGCCCTTCCCGCTTGGACGACGGCTCCCAGAACCTGGTCGGCGCCCTGCGCACCTGCATGGGAACTGTCGGCGCGTCGACCATCCGCGAGATGCAGACCACCGAGATCGTGATCGCCCCGGCGATCAAGACCGAGGGCAAGATCTTCCAGAAGGCTCAGCGCATCGGGATGGGCAAATAAGGTGAGCGTCGCGACCCGCGAAGCCGAGAAGATTCTCATCCTCGACTTCGGAAGCCAGTACACCCAATTGATCGCGCGGCGTCTGCGCGAGCTGGAGGTGTACTGCGAGATTCTCCCGTACAAAGCCTCGCGGGCGCAGATCGAGGCGGCCAAGCCGGCGGGAATCATCCTGTCCGGCGGCCCCGACTCCGTCCACCGCGCCGGCTCCCCCCGGCCGGATCCGTTCGTGTTCGGCTCCGGCGTGCCCGTGCTGGGCATCTGCTACGGCATGCAGCTGCTCGTCGCGATGCACGGCGGGAAAGTGGTTCCCGCCAAGAAGCGCGAGTACGGCCACGCCGATCTGGAGATCGTCGCCGACAGCCCGCTGTTCGCGGACCTGCCCCGGCACCTCCAGGTGTGGATGAGCCACGGCGACAGCGCCGAGCGCCTGGACAACGGCTTCCGCGTGGACGCGCGCACCGGCTCGGCGCCGTTCGCCGCGATCTCGGACCAGGGAAAGAACTGGTACGGCATCCAGTTCCATCCCGAGGTCGTCCACACCCCTCTGGGCTCCAAGGTCCTGGAGAATTTCGCGCGCCGCATCTGCCGCTTCGAGAAGCGCTGGACCATGACGTCCTTGCTCGACACCCAGGTCGCCGCCATCCGCGCCCAGGTGGGCGAGACCGGCAAGGTGGTGTGCGCCCTGTCCGGCGGCGTGGACTCCTCCGTCGCGGCCGCGTTAATATCGCGGGCGATCGGACCGAGACTTTTTTGTATTTACGTCGATACCGGCTTTGGACGTCACGGCGATCGGGAACGCGCGGAGCGGGTCCTCGGCCAGGAATTGAAGCTCAATTTGAAGATCGTGGACGCATCGAAGCTTTTCCTGGGTCGCTTGAAAGGCGTTTCCGACCCGGAAAAGAAACGGAAGATCATCGGCAAGTCGTTCATCGAGGTCTTCGACAAGGAAGCCAAGCGCATCAAGGGCGTGCAGTTCCTCGCCCAGGGCACGCTCTATCCCGACGTGATCGAGTCGGTCTCGGTTCACGGTCCGTCCGTCGTCATCAAGTCCCACCACAATGTCGGCGGCTTGCCGAAAAAGATGAAGCTCAAGCTGGTGGAGCCCCTGCGGATGCTATTCAAGGACGAAGTCCGCCGCCTGGGCAAGGAAATGGACATCTCCCACGACCTGCTCGGCGCGCACCCTTTCCCCGGCCCGGGCCTGGCCATCCGCGTGCTCGGCGCCGTGACTCCCGAGCTGCTGAAGACCCTGCGCAACGCCGACCTGATCCTCCGCGAGGAGCTCAAGTCCGCCGGCTGGTACGACAAGGTCTGGCAGGCGTTCGTGGTGATCCTGCCCTCCGTGCGCTCCGTCGGCGTGATGGGCGACGAGCGCACTTACGAGAACACCGTCGTCCTGCGCTCCGTGGACAGCCGCGACGGCATGACGGCCGACTGGTCGCGCCTGCCCCACGACCTGATCGCCAAGATTTCCAGCCGCATCGTCAGCGAAGTGAAGGGCGTCAACCGCGTCGCCTACGACGTGAGTTCCAAGCCTCCGGCCACCATCGAATGGGAGTGACATTGAGCTCGCCTGCATCGGTCGACATCCACGGTCTCCCTCTCCTGCGCCGCGGGAAGGTCCGGGACGTGTACGATCTGGGCGACAAGTTGTTGATCGTCGCGTCGGACCGTTTGTCCGCGTTTGATGTCGTTCTCCCCACGCCGATCAACGGCAAAGGAAAAATTCTCACGACGGCCGCGTTGTTTTGGTTCGGCCTGACCAAGGACGTCGTGAAGAACCATCTGATCTCCGCCGACTTCGAAACGATCCAGAAGGCGATGCCCAACGGCGTGAAGCTCGATAAAGCGTGGTTCGATGGGCGCATGATGTTGGTGCACAAAGCCAAACGGATCGACGTCGAGTGCGTGGCGCGGGCGTATTTGGCGGGTTCCGGGTGGAAGGAATACAAACAAACCGGAATCGTCGGCGGTCATCGGCTTCCCGCCGGTCTTCTTGAAGCTTCGAAGCTGCCCGAAACGATTTTCACCCCGGCGACGAAAGCCGATGAGGGCCACGACGAAAATATTACCCGTGAACAGCTCTCGGCTCAAGTGGGCCCCGAGCTCGCGGCCCAGCTCGAGAAACTGACCTTGAGCGTTTTTGCCCGAGCGGCGGATCACCTCGAAGATCGCGGGCTCATCCTCGCCGATACGAAGTTCGAGTTCGGATTTATATACGGTGAGCTTCGGCTCATCGACGAAATATTGACCCCCGATTCGTCTCGCGTCTGGGAGAAGTCCGACTGGAAGCCGGGCAAAACCCCGGATGGATTCGACAAACAATTCGTCCGCGACTGGCTGGAGCATTCCGGCTGGAACAAACTTCCTCCCGCCCCGGCGCTTCCCGTCGAGGTCGTCGAAGGAACGCTCGCGCGTTATCAAGATTTCCTGAAGAAGGTGACCAAGTGAGCGTCCGAGTCCAGCCGACGAACACCCATATGATCGAGGTCCGCCTGCGTCCGGAGCATTCCGACGCCGAGGGCGCCGCCGCGCTGCTTCTGCTGCAGGCTCAGGGACTCTCCGCGCTGAAGGAAGCGCGCGTGTCGCGCCTGTTCGAGATCAAGGGTCCGATTTCCGCCAACCAGGTCCTGCAGGCGACGAAGGACCTGTTGTGCGACGCCGTGACCCAGGAATTCCGCGTCATCGCGCCGACGCCCGCGCCGATGAACGGCATGAACTTCTGGCGGGTCGAGGTGTGGCTGAAGCCCACCGTCACCGACCCCGTGGGCGAGACCGTCCGCGAGGCGATCGCCGACATGAGCCTGCCGCGGCCGGACGCCGTGCGCTGCGCCATGGTCTATCGCCTGGTCGGCCGCACCACCAAGGCCCAGCTCGAGAAAGCCGTGTCGAAGACCTTGGCCAACCCTTTGATCCATCGCGCCGTCGTCACCGAGGCCCACCCGTGAGCATCCCAGCCGCCACCGATAAATCCGCCGCCGACGTCCTGACCGTGTTGGGCAAGTCCCCCAAGGAGCTCCGCGCCCTGGGCGACGCCCGCCACCTGTCGCTCAACGACGCCGAATGGGCCGCGGTCCAGACTCATTTCAAATCCCTCAAGCGCGAGCCGTCCCTGGCCGAGGTTGAGACGATCGCCCAGACCTGGTCCGAGCACTGCAAGCACAAGACCTTCACCAGCCCCATCCGCTACACCGAGGGCAAGAAAACCCGGACCATCAAGAACCTTTTCCAGGAGACCATCGTCGCCGCCACGGCCGCCGTCAAGAAGCCGTGGTGCCTGTCCGTCTTCGAGGACAACGCCGGCGTCGTCGCGTTCGGCAAGAAATGGGCGCTCGCCTTCAAGGCCGAGACCCACAACCATCCTTCCGCTCTCGAACCCTACGGCGGCGCCGAAACCGGCGTCGGCGGCGTGGTCCGCGACGTGCTGGGCTGCGGCCTGGGCGCCAAGCCCGTGCTCAACACCGACGTGTTCTGCTTCGGCCGGCCCGACTACAAGGGCGCCCTTCCGGAAGGCGCCCACCATCCGTCCCGCACCTTGCGCGGCGTCGTCGCCGGCGTGCGCGACTACGGCAACCGCATGGGCATCCCGACCGCCGCCGGCGGCATCTGGTTCGACGACGACTACCGCCTCAACCCCCTCGTGTTCGTCGGCACCGTCGGCATCCTGCCCCAGTGGGCCGTCAAGAAGGAAGTGCGGGCCGGCGACCTGATCGTCGCCGTCGGCGGACGCACGGGCCGCGACGGCCTGCACGGCGCCACCTTCTCCTCGGCGAACCTGGGCGCGGACGCCCCCTCGTCGGCCGTGCAGATCGGCCACGCGATCGCGGAAAAGCGCGTCCTGGACGCCCTTCTGCGCGCGCGGGACCGGAAGCTGTACTCCTCGGTCACCGACTGCGGCGCGGGCGGCTTCTCCTCGGCCGTCGGAGAGCTGGGCGCCAAGTGCGGCGCGCGCGTGCGTCTGGAAAACGCGCCGCTCAAGATGTCCGACCTGGACAGCTGGGAGATCTGGCTGTCGGAATCCCAGGAGCGCATGGTCCTGGCCGTTCCCCCCAAGAATTTGAAGGCGCTGGAGGCCGTGTTCGCCGCCGAAGGCTGCGAGACCGCCGTCATCGGCGAGTTCACGCGCGACGGCCGCCTGCTGGTCACGCATCACGACGCGACGGTCGTGGACCTGGACATGAAGTTCCTGCACGACGGCCTGCCCCGCGTGGAGCGCGACGCCGTCTGGACCGCGCCCGCGTCGGCGAAGGCGTCCGGCGGCGTGGAA
The DNA here is from genome assembly GCA_044450965.1 of Elusimicrobiota bacterium. Taxonomy (GTDB): domain Bacteria; phylum Elusimicrobiota; class Elusimicrobia; order UBA1565; family UBA9628; genus GWA2-66-18. The sequence continues at coordinate 7,526 of JBIOJO010000014.1, forward strand.
AAGAAGCTCTCCCTCGTCCTGCGCGAGGCCGTGGCTCACCTCAACGTGTGCTCCCGGGAATGGGTGATCCGCCAGTACGACCACGAGGTCCAGGGCGGCACCGTGATCAAGCCCCTGCAGGGCGTGCGCCACGACGGGCCCGGCGACGCCTGCGTGATGTGGCCGCACGCGGCCACCGGCGACATGGACGATTTCTCGGGGTTCACCGTGGCCCACGGCCTCAATCCCGACTACGGCCGCATCGACCCCTACTGGATGGCCATGGCCTGCGTCGACGAGGCCCTGCGCAACCTGACGTGCGTCGGAGGCGACCCGTCTCGCGCCGCCCTGCTGGACAATTTCTGCTGGGCCAGCCCCGCGGACCCGCGCCAACTTGGCGCGCTCATACGCGCGGCCGAAGGGTGCCGCGACGCGGCGAAGGGATTCTCCGCGCCGTTCATCTCCGGCAAGGACAGCCTCTACAACCAGTCGAAGGACGAAAAGGGCAAGGAGCTCCCGATCCCGGGAACCTTGCTGATCTCCGCCTTGGCGCCGGTCCCCGACGTGCGCAAATCCATCACCATGGACTTCAAGGGCCCGGGCAACGCTCTATACCTGATCGGCCGCACGAACGACGAGCTGGGCGGCTCCCTGTACCACCGCCTTCTGGGCCGCGCCGGCGGCGAGCCTCCCAAGGTCTCTCCCGCGCACGCCTTGGACGGCTTCAAGTCCCTCCACTCCGCCATCCTCAAGGGACAGGTGCTCTCCGCCCACGACCTGTCCGACGGCGGACTGGCGGTGTGCGCCGCGGAGATGGGCTTCTCCGGAGAGTTCGGCTGCCTGATCGACCTGGACGAGGTGCCCCGCGACCCGCGCATCTATTCCAACGAAACCTTGTTGTTCTCCGAGAGCCCCAGCCGCATCCTCGTCGAGGTGACGCCGGAGAACGAGAGCGCGTTCCTGCGCCACTTCGGCAAAGGCGCCAAATCGGCGTCGGTCCGCCGCGTCGGTCAGACCACCGCGAACCCGATCCTGAAGGTCGTCGGCCTCGACGGCTCGTCGATCATGGAAGAGCCTCTGAGCGACCTGAAGAACTTGTGGCAGAAGACGCTGCCCGGGATGCTGGGATGAAAAAACCGAAGATCCTGATCCTGCGCGCCGCCGGCACCAACTGCGAGCTGGAAACGGCCAACGCCTTCGCCGCCGTGGGCGGCGAACCTGATTTGGTCCACATCTCCGAGGTCAAGGCCGGCAAGAAGCGGCTCATGGATTACGGGGTGTTCGTCATCCCCGGCGGCTTTTCGTACGGAGATGATGTGGGCGCCGGGAAGGTGCTGGCCAATCAGATTCGCCACACCTTGACCGACTTGCGGCAATTCGTTCGACTCGGCCGCCCGGTGCTCGGGATTTGCAACGGATTCCAAGCCCTCGTGAAGGCGGGCATCCTGCCGCACTCCAACGCCTGCGACCAGATCGCCAGCTTCACTTTCAACGACTCCGGCAAGTTCGAGGCGCGCTGGACCCATCTGCGCCTGAACACCCAGTCCTCCTGCCTGTTCTTCAAGGGCCTGCCCGAGATGATCGAGCTTCCCGTCGCGCACGGCGAAGGCAAGCTGGTCCTGAAGTCCCCGCGCCACCTCGAGGACCTGAAGAAGAACAAATCCATCGCCCTCCAGTACGTCAGCGAGGACGGCAAGCTGCTGGGCTACCCCAGCAACCCGAACGGCTCCTTGTTCAACATCGCGGGCCTCACCAACCCCGAGGGCAACGTGCTGGGCCTGATGCCGCATCCCGAGCGGTTCATCGAGATCCACCAGCATCCGAACTGGACCCGCCAGACCTACCGCAAGCAGGCGGTCGGCCTGGAGATGTTCAAGAACGCCGTCGACCACGCCCGCTGACGCGGGGCTAGTTGACCGGGATTCCGGCCCGCGCGAACAGTTCCCGGCCTTCGGACTGGATCGTTTCGGCGTCGCGCGGCGGCGTCCGGTCGCGGGTCCCCGCCAGGATCACGTAGGTCACGCCTCCCGAGGCGCCGCCGATCTTCGGCGTCGGATCCATTCCCAACCCCACCGCGAGGGAGATGGAACCCCCGCCGATGACTCCGGGCGGTCCCAGGTCGCCGATGATCGCGTACAAGGTCTTCCCGCCGTACGTCACCGCGGCGTAGTCGCCCAGCTTCACGTTCGGATAATCGTTCTTGAACTTGCGCGGAATCACGATGTACGGGATCTTGCCGGGATTGAGACTTTCCGTCTTCGAGTACTTGAGCGCGGTCGTGGCGCGGCCGGTCTTGTCCTTGATATACCAGCCGCCTGCGCCGTTGGGATCCACGTAGAGATCGGACGTGAACTCCACTCCCTTATAATCCCCGGCCTGGAGGTTCATGGTCTGGACCGTCTGACCCATCCCCTTTTTTCCGGCGAAGAAGAAGCCGCTGGGGGTGACGACCACCCCGTTGGAGCCGTTGGCGATCTGGGGCGCGCCGATGGTCGGCGTCAGGTCCGCCACCTGCTGGGCCCCGGGGTCCCCGGCGGACCCGTCCGCGGGGGACGCGGCCGGCGCCGCGACGGCGGGAGCCGCCGCATCGCCCGCGGGCGCGGCCCCGACGGAACCGGGATCGCCCCCTCCGGACGAGGAGCCCAAAGACGGCGCCGCGCCGCCGTCCGCCGTCGCCGGGGCGGAGACCGTTCCGGCCGCCGCCGCGCCGGAGTCGGCCGCCGGAACGGAACCGTCCGGCGCGGGCGCGGCGGAGGGGGAGCCGGCGGGCGACACCGCGGGCGCGGGCGCGGCGACGCCGCTTCCGCCCCCGCCCAAATCGACCGAGGACGAGGAGTAATGAGACGCGCGCCGGCCCAGGTGATTCAAAGCCTTCATCGCGGGACTTGCGGGGGAGCCCGGAGGCGTCGACGGCGCCCCGCCGCTTCCGGCGGCCCGGAAAGCCGCCGGACCGCCACCGGACGACGACGATCCGGAAGAACCCAACTGCCATTGCGCCCCGCTTCCCGCCGCGCCGGCCGCGGCCGCTCGCGGCGCCAGGCCGCCGCCGGCCTCGCCCAACGAGGCTTGCGCTCCTTCGCCGGCGGACCAACGTTCGTCGGAGTCGGATCTTTTTGCGCCGAACGTCTCCGGCTCCGGAGCCGACAGGGCGGGAACGTTCACGGGAGCGTACGCGGGCGCGGCTGGACGGGAGAACAGGGATCCGAACGCGCTTTTCCCGTCCGACTCAGGCGCGGAAAGCGGAACGGCGGCCGACGGAGCCGCCGCGTCCGCGCCCGGCGCGAACCGGCGCCACGCCGTCCGCCCGCCCAGGCCGAGGAGGAGCGCGGCCAGGAACAGCCCGGCGTCGCGTCTCTTCAGCGAAGGTCTCATTTCATTTTCTTCGGCGCGATGTGATCCACGGCCGCGGTCAGGCGGTCCTTCAGCGCGTAGATCTTGTCCAGGCGCTGGTTGATGCCGACCAGGACCGAGGCGTCGCCCGTGGCATTCTTCAGCGCGCCCGAGACCTGGCGCAGGATCGGGTCGAACTTCTGCGTCTGCTCGTCGGCGTAGCGCGGGGCGTACACGGCCTTGCAGGCCTTGCGGCGGATGTCGCGCATGTAGTCCTCGCACGCGGAGGCCGGCTTGCCCAGCAGGACGCGGCACAGGCCGCCGTAGCAGTCCGACTCCTTGCCCGACGCGTGCGCCGCGACGAAGCTCGCGTACTCCCGGCACAAGTCCTGGTCCGCCTTGTACTGCCAGGCGGGGCACAGCTTCGAGTCGCCCGTGGCCACGCCGATCATGTGCAGGATCTCCTCGCGCGGGGCGCCCGCGGGCGCCGCGGCGATGACCGGCTCCGGGTTCCCGTCGTAGGCGAACATCGCCTCGCAGAAGCGTCGCCGCGCGGCCGGGGATTCGAACTTGCCCCCGCGCTGGCGGTCGGACGGGTGCTCGGCCGAGCATTCCTTGATGAACGCCCGGTCCTTCATGACAAGATCGCGGTACATCGCGAACGCCGGCGCGGAACTGAAGCAACGGTCCTGCGCGGTCTGCTCCGGATGGGCGTGCGAGAGCAAATCCGGCGGCTCGACGGAGGCCTCCGAGCGGCATATGTCGGTGCTCCCCGCCGCGACGGCCTGGCAGATGTGGTAGCGCTCCCAATTGCTGGGATCATAGTCCTTGCTGTCGCTGCCGACGGCGGTGGCCAGCACGCCGCCCGTTCCCTTGGGGCCGGCGGCCTTCATGTCGCGCGAGATCGTGGCGGCCGTGACGCCTTCCGGGCAGAAGGACCCGTCGGCGCCGCCCTTCGACAAGCTCTCCACGCCGACGACGATCGCCTCGGCGGCCGCGATCTGGTCGTCCACGCGCTTGAGCTGTTCGGCGGCCATCGGCACCAGGGCGGGCGCCGCCGGCGCGGGGGCGGGCGTCGCCGGCTTAGGGGCGGGAGCGGCCAGCGCGGCCGAGGCCATGATCAGCGGAACGCAAAGCGCGGCGATCGCCGCCCGACGGCACGTTCGGTCCATTGTGATCTCCTTATCCGTCGAAATCATGGTAGCACAGTCCGGGCGCTCACAGCTTCGACCTCATCACGCTCCACTCCTCGTCGCTGGGCTTGAGCAGCGGAAACTCGCGCGTGCAGAAGATGCGCACGGCCTCGCGGCCGACGGCGCGGCAGGTCTTCTCCCCGTCGAACAGCGCCCGGCACATCAGATCGCGAGGCCGGCACAGCGACCGGTCGCGCGCGCGCAGCGCGTCCGCCGCCGCGCCCTTCCAATCGCATTCCCGCCGCAAGCCCCGGGATTCGATCCCGGCGCAGGCCCCGCTCCCGAGGAGGTAATTGAAGAACCCGCGCCGCACCAGTTCCGGCAGCCGGCCGGGGCGCAGGGCGCGGGAGTGATACACCTCGGAGGAAACGTCCACCAGGTCCTCCGCCTTGACCGAAGGCTCCGCGTTGAGCATGCGGCGCGCGTACGGCAGCAGGGAGTCCCGCGGCTCGCCGGCGACCAGCCCCGCCAGCAGCAGGTAGCCGGCGGAACGCGAGTCGCAGACGGTGTATTCGAACACCAAGTGGTTCGCCGCGTCGCCGCCGACGACCTTATAACGGCGAAGCTTCAACGCGGGAGCCGTCTTGGCGGCGGGGCCGCCCGGAAAATACGCGCACAGCGACGCTTCCTTCTTGACGAGCTCGGTGCAGGTGGCGAAATCGTAAAGGCCCTCGCGGGATTCATCGCCGAACTGATGGACGATCATGCCGTCGGGGGTGACCTCGCTCAGGCACAGGGCGCGCTGACGCTCGACGGGCAGGGCGGACAGGTTCTCGGACGCCGGGACGGCGCCGGCCCGCGCGGACGAGGCCGTGATGAGGAAAAAACACAAAGCGCGCATGGGCCCGAGTGTAGCCTCCCCTCGCGGCGGGAGTCAAGGGGGGCGGCGTCTAGGTCTTTAGGCCCATATCGGATGGGCCCCGAGGACTCATGCCCCGCTGGGCCGGAATGCTTATTCTGTTCCCATGATCCTAGCCCCCCTCCTTTTCGCGCTCGCCGCCGCCGCGCCCGCGCAGGATTTCATGATGCCGGAGGAAATTGGGGCCGTGATGCAAGGGATGCGGAACGTCGCCGCCCAATCCAAGGCCGCGGCGCGGCCTCCGGCGGCGGCCTCCGCCGACGCGGATGCGTTCGCGCGCGCGCTGACCGCGGGGCTCTGGGGCGGCGGCCGGGCCGATCGCCTTCCCTCCTCGCTCCCGCGCGCGTTCGCGCTGACGGCGCCGGACGCGACGGCCCGGGCGGCCCAGCCGGCGCCGATCAACCGCGGCTTCCAGGGACTGGGACAGGCGGGCAAGACGGGACGGGTCAAAGGCCCCGGAATCTTCGGCTCGGGCGACGGCACCTACCGCGTGATCGAGAACACGCCGTGGCAGGTCGTGCTCCAGATGAAAACGGGCTATATCGACGGCCGCTTCACCTTGAAGCGCGACGCGGCCACGGGCAAGGACTCGCTGGGCTTCTCGGGCCGGCTGTGGGACGCCGACAACGGCCGCATGGGGCCGCCCACCGACAGCGCCAACGACGGCCAGGTCAGCTACGACCCGGCCTCCGACACGGGCGGCATCGCCTGGCGCCTGAACGGCGAATGGAAGCAGGACGCCTACCACGGCGGCCGCGCCGGCGCCGCGGGGATGACGATCTCCCTCGGCGGCCACGGCCACGACTTCCTCCAGGACTGAGCGCTCGTCCTATCGTATTGACACGGCGGGGGATGAGGACTATACTAACTCGGATACGCCGCTGGATGCGTTTTCACAGGAGAAGAATATGACGACGCGAACAGCGGCAGGCTTCCGTTTTTTGTCGGCCAAGGCGATCCTGCAGACGTGCGTCTCCCTCTCCCTCCTCGCGCCGGCGTGTCTCGCCGCCCCGGCCAAGGCCGCTCCCGAACCGAAGGTCATCCGGTGGATCGTGGCGCATGACCGCGGCAACTCTTTCTTCACGGGCGTGCTCGACCGCTTCGCCGCGGACGTGGCGAAGCGCTCGGAAGGAGCGCTCAAGGTCGAGTTCGTTCCGAGCAAGGCTTCGGACACGACCCTCGACGATGACGCCTATCAGAAAGTGATCCAGGGCTCCGCCGACATGAGCCAGTTGGACGCCTCGCGCGCCGGGGCGCCCGTTTTCCAGGCCCCGATGCTGTTCCGCAACTACGACCACGCGGAGGTCGTCTTCGAGGGCCCGGTCGGCAAGAAGCTTCTGAACGGCGTGGCCGCCGACTCCCAAGGACGTCTCGAAGGACTGGCCTTCACCTACAGCGGCGGATACCGCATCCTGGTCGGCAGCATCGCCGTCCACCAGCTGTCGGATCTCAAGGGAGCCCGGATGCGCCGCAACGCCGGGCCGGCGAGATTCATGGGCGAACTGGGGGCCAACCTCGTCGACCTGGGGGCGGAGTCGCGGGAGCGGCCGATCCAAGGAATCTTGCAGGGGAAGCTGGACCTCGAGGAGACCGAGATCAACCGGCTCGCCATCGTCGGGCAGGACCACCCCGAGTTTCTCAAGAACTTGGCCTACATCAATCTCACCCGGCACCGCATGTACGTCACGGCGATCGTCGCCAACGTGAAGTTCTTGAAGGGCCTCCCCGAGGCCCAGCGGCGCATGCTTGAGCTGGAGATCAAGAATCTCTCGGTCGCGGAGCGGAAGCTGTCGGTGGATCTCGAAGCCCGCAACCTCAAGGCCCTGCAGGCCGGCGGGGCGAAAATCGTGACGCTTCCCGACTCGGAGCGCGCCAAGCTCGCCCAGGCCGCCAAGAGCTTCCTGAAGGGGTTCCCCGAGCTCGCGGCCTCCGTGAAGGAAATCCAGGCCGCCCCCGACACGCGACTCGCGCGTCAGTAGACGCCGGGAGCTTTCCGGGACGGGTAGGCCTGCTCGGCGGTCTTCTGCTTCGCCTCAAGGCCGGCCAACGCCTCGCCGCGCTTCGACAGCGCGTCCGCGGGGCCCGCGCCTTTCAACAAGCCTCGCGCCGCCTCGATCTCGCGAGCGGCGTGGGCGCCGATCGCGAGGCAGTCCTCGTCCAGGCGGGCGAGACGGGCTTGGGGCGCCCTTTGGGTGCCGAAGAGGGCGCCGGCCTTCTTTTCGAGCGCCTCCTCGAGCGGACGGCAGACCGCGGGGTCCGGCTCCAATAACGCGCGGCACAGCGGGTTGGCGCGGCACTTGTCGAGCGAGCCCTCGGACTTGGCCCTGCGATACAAGCCCGTCGCCACGCAGATCTCGGCTCCCGGGGTCTCGGCGTTGCCGGCCCGATACGAGGTGCGGCAGAATTCCTCGCTCCCGAGTCCGAGCAAAGACTTCATCTCCCACGCGCATTCATGCGTGACATAGCCGGGCCCGGGATGGGTCCAGTCCGCGATGTGGTCGCAGGCGAGCGGGTAGTCCCCCCGGCGGACCAAGGCGTCGCAGACCCGCGCGATGACGTCGGGCGGCGGCAATTTGGGAGCGAGCTCGCACCAGTTCGCGCACGCCGCCGGAGCGGTTTTGTCCCGGGCGATCAGGGCCTCGGAGAACTGCCCCATGCGGAAAAGACGGCTGCACATGCGCTGTCCGGACTCGGGCCGGCCGGGCAGGTCCGCCAGCGAGTCGCAGGGCTCGGAACGGCGCGAGACGAGCGCGAGGCACGTCTGGTGGACGATCAGTTCCGAGGAGATGAGATCCCTCATCCCGCGGTCGTGCATGACGATCTCGGCGTCCAACCGCGGGATGAACGCGGGGCCGCCGGCCGCCAACTCGGCGCGGACGCTCTCGCAGCGTCCGAAGGCGGCCTGAAGGCGCGTCACGTCCGCCAGCGCGGCGTCGATCCGCTCCGCCGGGGACGGCGGTTCCGCGACCGCCGCGGGCGCGCCCGACAAAACGAGTACGGCCAGCGCCCGAGCCAGGGACACGCTCACCCGGCCAATCTATATAAAGCGCGCGCGAGCGTCAAGCCCGGCGCCGGCGTCACTTGACAAGCCCGGAAATCGGAGCTATGCTAGATCGAGAATTACGACTTAGACTTAAAGGGGAACCACATGAACCGCCGATCCCAAGAGATCCTTGTTTTTTCAGCCCTCCTGATCTCGCTGGCCGTTCCGGCCCGGGCCGCGACCTACAAGATTCATTGGTACCTCGGCCACCAAAACCTCGACTACTTCGAGGAAGCCGCTAAGGATTTCAAGAAGACCGTCGAGACCGGCACCAAGGGAGACGTTTCGGTGGACATCGTCCTGCAGGCGACGGACGACACGCATCCCGGCCAGCCGTCCGACATCGCGGCCAAGGTCGCCAGCGGCGAGATCGAAATGGGCCATTCGTTCGTCGACGTCATGGGCTCGGTGGATCCGCGGTACCACGCTTTCGAAGCCCCGTATCTTTTCCGCGGCTATCGGCACATGGAAGGGACCTTCGAGGGGCCGGTGGGCTCCGAACTCCTCGCCGATCTCCAAACGCGCGGCATCGAGGGCCTGTCCTTCACCTACAGCGGCGGCGCCAACGGCGTGGCGACGACGAACCGCGAACTGCGCTCCCCGGAGGACCTCAAAGGGCTCAAGATCGGCTGCTACGGCGACGCGGTCGACCAGGCCTGGCTCAAGACGCTGGGCGCGACCCCGGTCCCCCTCGCCCACAGGATCGACTCGATCGACAAAATGGCGCGCGGCGGCGAACTGGATGGAGTCGTCATCACGTGGCGCAATCTCGAGCGCGAGTCGCTCGACACGACCTTCAACTACTTCAACCTCCCGAACTCCTCTTACCTGGTCAGCGTGACCTACATCAACAAGAAGTACTTCGAGGGCATGCCGAAGGCCTACCGGGACCTGATCTCCCGCGCCTCTCTGGAGGCGGGACGCATCGAGCGCGCCCGCACCATCGAGCTCAACGAGGACGCGCGCCGCGAGCTGACCAGCAAGGGCGTTCGCGCCGTCTACCTCACCGAGGCCAACCGCGCCCGCATGGTCAGGGCGCTCGTGCCCGCCTACGCCGAGATCGACAAGGTCCTGGGCCGCGATCTCGTGCAGAAGATCAAGGACACGAAGGATTCCGCCGTCAGTCCCTTGATCCCTGAGAAGATCGCGCGCATCGAGCGCGTGAAATCCGGGGGAGCGAACTGATCGCTCGCGCGGGCCTCGCTCTCCTCCTCGGATCCGCCCTGGCCGTAGCCGCCGCACCTGACGACTCGGCTGTCGCCCTGAGGACGCGCGTGGCGTCCGAGCTCAACGGCTCCAATCCGTGGCGCGCCCTGCGCCTGGCCCGTCAATGGGCTTCCCTCCCCGGCCTGGCCGACGGGGAGCGCGCCGACGCCCTGATTCAGGAAGCCGGCGCCTGCGCGGAGATCGGCGATTACGCGGGGGCGGAGACGGCGCTGTCGCAGGCGTTGAAGGCGCGGCCCGGCGACCCCGAGGCCTCCTATCTGCTGGCCGAGGCGACGCGCGACCGCCCGGAACAAGCCCTGACCCGGGCCGAGGACGCGGCCAAAGCCGCGGGCCCGGCGCGGCGCCGGGCCGCGGCCTACCGGCTCTCCGCCCAGATCCGCCTCGATCTCGGCGACGCCGACGGGGCGCGCGCGGCCCTCGACCGCGCGCTGGAGCTCGCTCCCGACGACGTCGCGACGCTCGCCCTGGCGTCGGCCGCGCGCCGAGCGGAGCCCGGGACGGCCGCGAAGCTCGCGAAAGCCGCGTGCGCCGCCGCCGACTCCCAGCCGGCCTGGCGCCGTTCGTCGGCCGAACGGGTCTGCGCGCGCGCCCTCGCCGACGCGAAGGACTACGCCGGCGCGATGACGGCGCTGGGGAAGGCCCTTTCCATCGAGCTCGACGACGCCGACACGCTGCGGGAAATGGTCCGCGTCCGCCGGCTCAGCCCCGCCGAAGCGCTGCCGTCCGTCGCCGCGGCCGCCCCCGACGCGATCGTCACGCCGGCGCAGGCGCGGCGCGCGCTCGCCGAGGATCCCGACGACTTGGCGGCTCTCGCGGCGCTCTTCGACGCCGAGCGGGCCGCGGGACACAAGCGGGAGGCGGCCGAGCTTGCCGAGCGCTTCACCTCGTCGATCCGCCGATCCGACCACTGGCAGCGCCTCGAGGCCTACCGCCGCAGCGCCCAGCAGTGGATCGACCTCGGGGAGCCGAAGAACGCGATCGGCAGCCTGTTCCGCGCCGAGGACCTCGACGCCGCGTCCGTTCCCAACGAGAAGCTGATCGTCAAGGCGTCGGGGCGGGCCGTCGAGGGGCCGATTTCGGAGGCCTACGACGCCGCGGCCAAGCTCCGCGTCGCGCTCGGCGACCCGGCCGGAGCCGACGCGACTCTCGAGCGGGGGCTGAAACTCTCCCCCGACAGCCAATACGTCCTTCAGCTCATGGTCGAGCGGAAGCTGACCGAATCCAAGCCGCTCGAGGCGCTTCCGTACGCCGAACGCCAGGTCGCGGCCGCCGAGAAGGCGGCCCAGCCGGCCTCCTGGAACCCGGAGAAGCGCGGAGTGGTGAGCGGCGCCGACGCCGCGCGCGAGGGAGACCTCGCGAACGCGCGCCGGACGCTCGAGATGGTGCGCAAGGCTATCGCCGCGAAGAGAACCGGGCAATAGGCCCGGTCTTCCTCGTCCTCGGATCGTCCTAGACCCGCCGCTCCAGCCGCCCGCCCCTGTCGTTCCGGCATTCCCGCATATGTCTATTATTATAGACACTGTTCCTGAGCATCGAAACGGTCCGCGCGGCGGCGGCGGGAAAGCGCGGGCCGAAAAACACCTTGAAAGCGCGTCGCGCTTATTTATTCGGAGCCCATCAAGAGTTATACTTTCGGCATGTGCGGAATCTTCGCCGTCGCGGGACGTCCGGACGCCGCCGAACTGACCCAACTGGGCCTGTTCGCTCTGCAGCATCGCGGCCAGGAGTCGGCGGGCATCGTGACCGTCGGCCGGGACAACGCGTTCCACACGCGCATCGGCATGGGGCTGGTCTCCGAGGTGTTCGCCGACGGGACGACCGCCCTCGAGGGCCGCACGGCCATCGGCCACGTGCGCTACGCGACGACGGGCGCCAGCCATCTCAAGAACGCCCAGCCTCTCGTCTACAAGACCGTCCACGGCCCCATCGCGGTCGCTCACAACGGCAACCTGACCAACGCCAATCAGCTGAAGGCCAAGCTCGAGGGCCGCGGCGCCATCTTCCAGTCGTCCACCGACTCGGAGGTCATCGTTCACCTGCTCGCGCGCCAGGAAGGCCCCGTCGAGGACGCGCTGATCGCCAGCCTGCGCCAGGTGGAGGGCGCCTATTCCCTGATCCTCCTCACCCCCGAGAAGATCATCGCGGTCCGCGATCCCTACGGCTTCCGCCCGCTGATCCTGGGCCGCCTCGGCGCCACGCACGTGTTCGCGTCGGAGACGTCCGGACTGAACCTGATCGGCGCCGAGGTCGTGCGCGAGCTGGAGCCCGGCGAGATGATCATCGTCGAGGAAGGCAAGCTCAAGGCGCTGAAGCCTTTCGCCCCGGTGCCCGCGCCCGCGCGCTGCGTTTTCGAGCAGGTTTATTTCGCCCGCCCCGACTCCATGATCTTCGGCCGAGGCGTCCAGGCCGCGCGCCGCGACCTGGGCCGCGCGCTCGCGCGCGAGATGGCGGGAGTGAAGGCCGACGTCGTCGTGCCCGTCCCCGACTCCGGCGTGTCCGCGGCCCTCGGTTTCGCCGAGGTGTCCGGCATCCCGTTCGAGATGGGCCTGGTCCGCTCGCACTACGTGAGCCGCACCTTCATCAAACCCACCCAGGAGCTGCGCGAGAAGGCGGCGATGCTCAAGCTGGCTCCCGTGCCCGAGGCCCTGCGCGGCAAGCGCGTGCTCCTGATCGACGACTCCATCGTGCGCGGCACGACCTCGAAGAAGATCTGCAAGAGCCTGCGCGAGGCCGGCGCGCGCGAGATCCACATGGGCGTCACCAGCCCGCCAATCGTCTCGCCGTGCTACTACGGCATCGACACGCCGCGCGCCGCGGAGCTGATCGCCAACGTCCACTCCCAGGACGAGATCCGGAAGTTCCTGGAAGTGGATACTCTGCACCATCTGAGCCTGCAGGGCATGCTCCGCGCCGTCGGCAAGGGCGACGAGTCGGGCTGGTGCACCGCCTGCTTCTCCCGCCGCTACCCGACCCCGATCCCCGACTACCAAGTCGCCGAAGCGGTGAAGTGATGCCGCGCCTCCGCTGAAATGGAGCCGCCCAAGGCCTTCTCGGGGATGGCGCGGAGATCGCGAGGCCCTTTCGACTGGCCTCTCTTTTTCCGCCGGCTTCCGTTCCAGCCGGTGCCTCTGTGGCTGCTGCTGAGCGCGCTGGCCGGGCCCTTCGCCCGCGCGTTCCCGGCGCTGACGCGCGCCGCCTGCCAGGGCAGCCTGCGCGCGTCGCTGATGTCGGCGGAGCTGGTGGTCTATACCGCCGTCGCTCCCGCCCTGGCCACGGCCGTGTTTTATCTGGCCGTCGGCCGCCGCCGGCTCGAAAACCCGGATCACCGGCTGATCGCCGACGCGTCTTTCGCGCTGATGCTGACGCTCACCTGCGTGGACGGCTTTCTTTTGGCGGGGCGAATCCGCGAACAATGGTCCTCGTTGCGCCCCGGATTGGCGGCCATCCGCGCCGTCTGCTGGCCCTGATTCCCGGACATCTTCTGGGGCTTGCCAATTTCGCCAATCCAGGTTACAGTTAGCCCTATGCCCACCCTACGGATTCACTGGAACCAGGTTCAAGGCGGCGCCTGGGCGGATTTTTTCGCCGTCAATCTCGACGACCCCCATTTCAACGCGCTGGAAGGAGTCTTCGTCGCCTGGCAGGGCGGCGCCGCGCCCGCGGTGATCGCCGTCGGCCAGGGCCCGATCCGCGAAGGGCTGAAAGAGCTTCGCGCCGCGCCCGCCATCGCGCTGTATCGCGGCGGGACCCTGTTCGCGTCCTGGGCGAAGGTCGAGAAAGTCGCGCGCCCCGGCGTCGCGCGCTATCTGATCGAGGCTCTGAAGCCGAAAATCTCCGAGGCCGCGCCCTCGACGCCGCCCATCGAGGTCAATCTCCCCGGCCGCGGAGACGCCGCGCCCGCGGACGTGGAGGCGCCGCCGCCCGGGCAGATCTACGCCAATCTGCTCGCTCCCGAATCGGGCGAGGTGAAGGAGGACCCTTCCGCCGTCGCCGCGAAGAAAGCCGCGGCCGCCGCCGCCGCCGCCGCCGAGGCCGCGCGCCAGACCGCGGAAGCCGCGCGCCAAGCGGAGGCCTCCGCCGCGGCGAGAGTGGAGATCGCGCTGAGGAACGACGCCGCGGTGAAGACCGAGATCGCGGCCGCCGCCCGCGCCGAGGTCACGGCCCGGACCTCGGTGGTCGCCAATCTCCAGCTCCAGCCCGCGTTCAACAAGATGATCGCCGCGGCCAAGGAAGTCCCGAAGGCCGGCTTCTTCGGCGGCGGAGCGGCCAAGCCCCCGCCCAGCGCGGAGAAGCTGGTCAGCGACGTGGTCCAGATGATCCTGCTGGAGGCCCTGCGCATGCGCGCCTCCGACATCCACCTGGAGCCGCAGGAGCTGTATCTCCGCGTCCGCTACCGGATCGACGGCATCCTGGAGGAGGTCCTGCAGGTGCCGCACGACCTCAACCTGCGCGTGGTTTCCAACGTGCGCGTGCAGTGCAGCTTGGACCCGGAGAAGCTCTCGGGCGGAAAGCCCGAGGACGGCCGCGTCTCCGTGAAGCTGGACGGGCGCGAGGCCGACCTGCGCCTGTCCACCTTCCCCACGCCGTACGGCGACAAGGCCGTCCTGCGCGTGATCCCGCGCGCGACGAAGACCGTGACCTTGGACGACCTTGGGCTTGAGCCGCGCTCGGCCGAACTGTTCCGCTCCGTCCTCTCGCGCCCCCAGGGCCTGATCATCGTCACCGGACCGACCGGCAGCGGCAAATCGAACACGATGTACGCCGCCCTCCACGCGCTCAACGACGCGACCCGCAACATCGTGACGCTGGAGGATCCGATCGAGCGCAAGCTCGCCGGCGTCACCCAGGGCATGATCCAGCCCAAGCAGGGCTTCGGCTTCGCCGAGGGTCTGCGCGCCATCCTGCGCCAGGACCCGAACGTGATCATGGTCGGAGAGATCCGCGACACGGAGACCGCCGACATCGCCTTGAGCGCCTCGATGACGGGCCATCTGCTCCTGACCACGCTGCACACCGTCAGCGCTCTGGGCGCGGTCGGACGCCTGATCGACATGGGCCTGGAGCCGTTCCTGGTCGCCTCCGCGCTGACGGCGGTCACCGCCCAGCGCCTGGCGCGCGCCATCTGCCCCGCGTGCGCCGAGCCGTGCGCTCCCACCGCCGAACAGCTCGCCGAGGTGGAGGTGCGCGCGCGCAAGGCCGCGATCTCCGTTCCGGACGGCCTCGCGCGCAACCTGAAGAAGGGGAACGGCTGCGACGCGTGCCGCGGCACGGGGTACCAAGGACGCCTCCTCATCTTCGAGGCCGTGGTGGTCACCCCGCCGCTGCGCGAGGTCATCCTGGCGAAAGGCGACATCGACCATCTCCGGGCCGCGGCCGCCCGCAGCGGCATGGAGCCGCTGCTCCTGGACGGGCTGCGCAAGGCCGCGGCCGGGCGCACGACCTTGGCCGAGATCCTGCGCGTCGTGGACGCGGCGGAATAATTCAGCGCGCGCCGATCAGCGCGCCCGCGACGATCAGCGCGCCGGCCCCGGCGGACGCGGCGGTGAGACGCCCCTGCCCGAGAAGCGCGATCAGGGCCGTGGAGAACAGCGGCGTCAGGTACGCCAGCGTGCCGATCACGCGCGGATCGCCGTCCTTCATCGCGCGGTCCCACAGATAAAACGACGCGCCCATGGGCCCCAAGCCGATGAACAGCAGGAACGGAAATTCGGCGCGCGTCACGGAGTAGGACGGCTCGAACAGGAAATGGCACGCCAGCGCCAGGACGCCGGAGACCAGGCAGAACACCGAGACGGTCGACGTCGGAAACCCGCCGAAGCGCTTGGTCATCAACGAGTACGTGGACCAGATGACCGCGGCGGCGACCGCCAGCGCGTAGCCCGGCAACGACGCGGACGAAAAACTGGTACGGCCGCCGGTCACGATCATGGCGGCCCCGGCGAAACCCAAGACGACGCCGCCGATATGACGAGGGCCCAACTTCGCTCCGGGCACGAACAATGGACTCAGCACGACGATCAAGAGCGGCCATAAATAATTGAGAAGATTGGCCTCCACCGGCGGCGCTAGACGCAGGGCCATGAAGGCGCAAAGGTGATAGAGAAATAATCCGTAGACGCCGAGGAGCAGGATTCCGGGCTTCAAGCCCCGGAAGGTCAGGCCGCGCAGCCCGACGAGCGACCCCAACGTTAACGCGCATCCAAGGAGGAGGAACGGAGGCACCGCTCTCAAGCGAATCGCCAGCGCGGCGAAGGAGCTCCACAGGGCCAGGGCGGCCAGCGCCAGCGCGACGGGACGGTCGATCACGGTGAAGTTTGCTAAAATCCTCCGCGAGATGTCCAACCCCATCGAACTGTCCAACGTCCGCGTGTTCGACGTTCTGCGCAACCTGCTCAGCCTGGAGCTGGGCGTCGTCGTCGGCTTCGAAGGCGACAAGGTCGACCTGGTGGACAAGACCGGAGCGATCGTGCGCTTCAAATTGGGCGAATCCTTCATCCGCGTCTCCGACGACGAGGCCATCGCCTTCCGCGCGCTGACCCAGGCCCTGCGCCGCGAGCGCCTGAAGGCCAACCCGCGCAAGAAGAAGCCCGTCCGCAAGCCGTCGGTCAAGCGCAAGGTCCGTTCCGCCAAGCGAAGACCGTGAAGGTCCTCCTGCTCGGCGGCGGCGGACGCGAGCACGCGATCGCCTGGAAGCTGGCGCAAAGCCCGCTGCTGACCAAGCTGTGGGCCGCGCCCGGCTCCGACGCGATCGCGTCCCTGGCCGAACGCGTCCCGCTGGACCCGCTGGACCCCGCCGCGGTCGCGGGCTTCGTCACGGCCAACCGCGTGGACCTGGTCTTCGTCGGGCCCGAGGCTCCGCTGCTGTCGGGCTCCTCGGACGGGGCGCGCGCCGCCGGCGCGCTGGTGTTCGGCCCCTCGCAGGCCGCCGCGCGCCTGGAGACCTCGAAGCAATTCGCCAAGGAGTTCATGGGCCTGCACGGCGTGCCCACGGCCCGCGCCCGCGGCTGCGTGAACGCGCGCGAGGCGAAGGAAGCCGCGCGCGGTTTCCACGGCCACTGCGCGGTGAAGGCCGACGGCCTGGCCGGCGGCAAGGGCGTGATCGTCTGTCATTCGATAGCGGAAGCCGACGCCGCCATCGAGGAGCTCGCCTCGACCACGGCCGGCCGCACGCTCGTGATCGAGGAGCGTCTCGAGGGCCCGGAAGTCACGGTGATGGGCCTTGTCGACGGCCGCGGCTGGGCGGTCCTGCCCCTGAGCCAGGATCACAAGCGCCTGCATGAAGGCGACGCGGGCCCCAACACGGGCGGCATGGGCGCGCTCTCCCCCGCCCCGCTCGACGACGCGACTTGGGCCCGGATCAAGACCGAGGTGCTCGACCGCACGCTCGAAGGGCTGAACAAGAGCGGCTTCGATTATCGCGGCGCTCTGTACGCGGGCGTCATGCTGACCGCCGACGGGCCGAAGGTTCTGGAGTACAACTGCCGCTTCGGCGATCCGGAGACCCAGGCCGTCCTCCCTCTCCTCGACGCGGACCTGCTCCAGCTCGCCGCCGACTGCGCGGCCGGCACCCTGACCCACAGGATTCTTCCCGTTCACCGCGGCGCGTGCGTCGGGATCACGCTCGCCAGCCCCGGCTATCCCGAGGCGCCGAAGGCGGGCACCGCCATCGACCTCAACGGCGCCGATCGTCTTCCCGACACCTTGATCTTCCACGCCGGAACGAAGAGGACTCCGTTGGGCTGGATCGCGACGGGCGGCCGGGCGCTGACCGTCGTGGGCTGCGGCTCGGACCTTGCCGTCGCGCGCGCGCGCGCGTACGCCGCCGTGGACCGCCTGCGCGCTCCGGGACTGCAGTACCGCCGCGACATCGCCGCCAAGGCGCTGGGGAGAGTCATCGCATGAAGCGCTCCGGGAAAATGCCGTTGGTCGGGATCATCATGGGCTCGCAGTCGGACTGGGAGACGATGAAGGCCGCGTCCGAGGTCCTGGACTCCTACGGCATCCCGCACGAAGCGGAGGTCGTCTCCGCCCACCGCACGCCCGACAAGCTGATGAAGTACGCCGCGTCGGCTGAGGCGCGCGGATTGAAGATCGTCATCGCCGGCGCCGGCGGCGCCGCCCACCTTCCCGGGATGGCCGCGTCGAAGACGTGCCTCCCGGTCCTGGGCGTGCCGGTCTCGTCGAAGGCGCTCAAAGGGCTGGACTCGCTGCTGTCCATCGCGCAGATGCCGCGCGGGATCGCCGTCGGCACGCTCGCCATCGGCGAGGCGGGCGCGGCGAACGCGGGGCATCTGGCCGCGCAGATCCTGGCGCTGTCGGACCCCTCCCTGGCCCGCCGCGTGAAGACCTTCCGCGCGCTTCAGACCGCGAAGGTGCTGAAAGGACGGCTCAAGCGGTGAAGCCGCTCTCTCCCGGGAAGACTCTCGGGATCCTGGGCGGCGGCCAGCTGGGCCGCCTGATCGCCGAAGCCGCGAAGACGCTCGGCTACCGGACCGCGGGGCTCGACTCGGCGCCGGACTCCCCCGCCCTGCAGGTCGTCGACGCGCCGGTCGTGGGCCCCGTCGACGACACGGCGGCCGCGCGGCGCCTGGCGGAGGCCAGCGACGTCGTCACATTGGAATGGGAATTGATCCCGGCTCCGGTCTTGGAGGAAGTCGCGCGCCTCAAGCCCCTCTTCCCGGCGCCGTCCGTGCTGGCGCTCATTCGCGATCGGCTCACGCAGAGACGCTTTCTCGCGAAGCACGGCTTCCCGCAGACCGAACACGGAGAAGCCGCTTCCGCCGGCGACGTTCCTCATTACCCGGTCATCGTGAAACGCCGCACGCACGGCTACGACGGAAAAGGCCAGGCCCGCCTGAATTCGTCCGAAGAGGCGGCGAAAGCGGCCGACGTCTTCCAGGCGCCTTGCATCTGGGAAAAATTGGTGCCGTTCCAAAAAGAGATTTCCGTGATCCTGGCCCGCGGACAGGACGGGAAAACGTCGATCTATCCCATCGCGGAAAATCTTCATCGCAACGGCATCCTGCACGCCACGCGCGCTCCGGCGGAAATCTCGGACGACGTCGCGCGCCGCGCGGAGAAGCTGGCGGTGGAAATCGCCGAAGCGTTGGGACATGTCGGCGTCATGGCGGTAGAAATGTTCTTGTTGGCCGACGGCGGACTGCTCGTCAACGAAATCGCGCCGCGGGTGCATAACAGCGGACATTACACGTTGGGCGGCTGCGTGACGTCGCAATTCGAACAACACGTCCGAGCGGCGTGCGGACTCCCGTTCGGACCGACGACGATGAAGGGGTCCGCGGTCATGGTGAACCTTATGGGCGACCTATGGGAGAACGGCGTTCCCGATTGGAAACGGCTCGAGGGTATACCCGGCTTGTCGCTGCACCTATACGGGAAATCAACGGCGCGACATGGCCGCAAGATGGGGCATTACGTCGTCGTCGGCGGCGGAGCCGCCGAGGAATGGCGCCGGGCCGACGAACGCCTGAACGCGCTGGCCCGAAGGTCCCTTCGGTCCTAGGCCCGTCGGGGCCCATTGCCGCGCCCGCGGGGGACCGGAAGTCCCGGTCGAGCTCTAGGGCCTCTTTTCTAGTATCGCCCCTATGCGAAACCCCTCGACCGCCGCGCGCGCCCTCTCCATCTCTCTCGCCGCCGCCGTGCTCTGGACCGCCCCCGGCCTGGCCGCCCACGCCGCCGCGGCGACGATCGTCCGCGCGCTCCCGGTCGCCGCGACTTTGCCCGCCGGCGCCGGCTCCGCCTTTTCGGCCGCGCCGCTTCCGGCCCTGAGCGCCGCCTCGGCGCCCTCGCTCGTCTCTCCTCTCGCCGCCGCCGCGATTTTGCCGCAGTCCGCCGCGCCCGTCGCCGCGCTTCCTCCGGCGGCCGCCGCCCCGGCCGCCGTTCCGGCCGCGCTCGCCGTCCTCCCCGCCGCGAGCGCGTCCGAGCGTCCGTCCGCCCTGGGTTCCGTCCGCGCCGCGGCGCTCCCCGCGCCGGCGGCCGAACGCCCCACCGTTTTGGGCCGCCTGTTCGACGGCGCGCTGTCCGGCGCCGGCCGCCTGGCGATGAGCGTCCTGCCCGCGGCCGCCGACGGTCCCGATTTCGAACGGCCCGCGCCCGGCCCGGGCCGCGCGCGCGTGACGCTCGCCTTCGACGGCGCCGTTCCGCCGACCGACTTCGCGGCGGTTCTGCGCCGCCTCGACCAGTACTACGGCTTCAGGCCCGAGGGCGCGCCCTCCGCCTCCGAAGGCCGACGGATTGTGACCGGGACCGTGCCCACCGGCGCCGTGCTGGCCTTGGCCAACGCGAAGGAAGTGCGGGAGATGACCGTGCTCTCCGGCGCGCCCGCCCCGGAGTCCGGCCCGCGCTTCAAGAGCGCCGCGTCCCGCCTGATGAAAGCGGTGACCCCCGCCCCCGCGCGCGAGCCGTTCACGGCCGCGACGCGCAAGGTCGCCGACCTGGAAAAGCTGGCGAAGACCGATCCGGAAAAGGCCTACGCGCTCGCGACCGAGTACATCACCGGCCGCGGCGAGACCCGCCGAGAGGTCCGCATCGCCGCGCTGCGCGTTCTCGAGGCCATGCCGTTGGCGAAGGTCTTCCCTTTCTATCAGAAGATTCTCACGGCCTACGCCGACGAAAAGGTGCAGAACGCCAAGGCCGCCGCCTCCGACTCCGTGTGGTACATCCAGCGCGCGGTGCTGCTGCGCCTCGCTCGCGACGCCGCCGAGGCGAAATCCCTCCCCGACGCCGTCGGCCTGGCGAAAGCCCAATACCAGGACCGGAACGCGTCGGTCCGCCTGGCCGCGGCCTCCGCGCTGCGCGCGCTGGGCGTCGACCCCGGCCCGGAAAACGAGCACCTGGCCCCGTCCGCCGCGCCGGCGTCCGGCGACGGCCCGTTCGCGACCGGCCCCCAGTCCATCAACTCCGAGATCAACGCCTACAACGACCCCATGGCGCCCGCCGCCCCCGGCTGGGGCAAGCGCCTGCTGAAGGCGCTGGCCGTCGGCTCCGTGATCGCCGCGATGCTGTGGGGCCTGTGGACCGTCTCCCAACCCCCGCGCTCCGCTCCGGCGCCGCGCCCCGCGGTCACTCAGACGGTCCAAGCTGCGGCGACGCCGGCCGTCTCCGCGGCCCCTTCGATTTCCGCCGCGAAGCCCGACACGGCCGCGACCGACCACCAGCTTCTCGAGAACATCGCGAAATCCGAGGAGCGCATCGCCAAGGCGCAGGAAGCCCAGCTCGCCGCGCAGCAGGCCGCGGCCAAGGGAGGACTCTTCTCCGGCATCGGCGGCATGATCCTCAGCGCGATGATCTTCATGGGCGTCTTCTGGCTGTTCGGAAAGATTTTCAAGAAGATGGGCGGCGGCGCGTCCGGCGGCGGCATGAGCGCCTCCACCGAGACGAAGGCCGAAGTCGAGAAGCCCACCCAGCGCTTCTCCGACATCGAGGGCATCGACGAAAGCCTGGTGGACGTCCAGGAGACGCTGGACTATCTGCGCGACCCCGCCCGCTTCGTGCGCATGGGCGCGCGCTCCCCGAAGGGCATCCTGTTCGAGGGCCCTCCCGGCACCGGAAAGACCCTGATGGCCCGCGCGCTGGCGGGCGAGACGAACGCCGCGTTCTTCGCGGTCTCCGGCTCCGACTTTGTGGAGCTGTTCGTGGGCATGGGCGCCCGCCGCGTGCGCGAACTGATCACGAAGGCCGCCAACCACAAGCCCGCGATCGTCTTCATCGACGAGATCGACGCGGTGGGCAAGGCCCGCGGCGCCGGCGGCATGTCCGGCTCCAACGACGAGCGCGAGCAGACCATCAACGCGCTCCTCACCGCCATGGACGGGTTCGACAACTCCGGAGGCATCATCTTCGTCGCCGCGACCAACCGCGCCGACACGCTGGACCCGGCGCTGCTGCGCCCCGGCCGCTTCGACCGCAAGATCTACGTCGGCAAGCCGCATATGGGCGGGCGCGAGGCGATCGCGACCATCCACGCCAAGGACAAGCGCCTGGCCCCCGAGCTGGACCTGATGTACGTGGCGCGCCGCACGGCGGGGCTGGCCGGCGCCGACATCCAGAACATCATGAACGAGGCGGCCCTGCAGGCGATCCGGCGCGGCTCCGACGCCATCGGCATGGAGGACGTGGACGAGGCCATCGACCGCGGCACCATCGGCGCCAAACGCAGCCTGCCGATGCCCGACGCGCTGAAGCGGCGCATCGCGTATCACGAGGCGGGCCACGTGCTGGCGAACCTGCTCAACGAGAACGAGAGCGTGCGGCAGAAGGTCAACAAGTTCACCATCGTCCCTCACGGCTCGGGCGCGCTCGGCTTCGCCGAGATGGGGTCGGAGGAAGGCGACAAGTACCTGTACACCCGCGAGGAGTTGGAGGCGCGCATCGACCACGCTCTCGGCGGCCTGGTCGCCGAAAAGCTGATCTACGGCAAGTCCGAGAAGATCCCGGCCGAGTGGTCCACGGGCCCCGGCTCCGACCTGGAAATGGCCACCAACGTCGCGCGGACGATGGTGCAGACCCTCGGCATGGGCGAGGAGACGGGCCTGGCCGTCACCGCTCCCGACCGCCGCGACCCGATGGGCCGCGCGCCGTTCGGCGACGCCGTCGCCGAGAAGACCTGGGTCGAGGTCAACAAGATCCTGCTCGCGTCCTACAAGCGCGTGACCGAACGCCTGACGCGCAACCGCCACGTGCTGGAGGCGCTGACGCAGGCCGTGCTGACGAAGGAAACCTTGATCGGCGACGAGATCGAAGAGGTCGTGCGTCAGGCGGGGCCCGTCGGGCCGGCGGCGCCGCCCGCGGCTCCGACGAAGTGATCATCGTTTAAGGGCTGGCGAAATCGACGGACCGGGGTTATATTATCCGCATGAGAACCCCTCGCGCGTCCTCCCCGTGGATGGCGTACGCCCTCGTCTCGGCCGGCCTTCTTTTCCCTTGCCGCGCGTCCGCCTGGTCGGCCAACGGGCATAAGACCGTCGCGCTGATCGCCGAAAGCAGGCTCAGCGAGACCTCGAAGGCCGCGATCGCCGCCATCCTGGGTCCGACCGCCACTCTCGACGCGATCGCGCCGTGCGCGGACGACATCCGCGGGAAAAGCGGCTTCGATTGCGCCGGACTCCAGCTGGCCGCCGATCCGCAGAGCCAGCCCTGGCATTTCGTGGACGCGCCCATCACCGCGTCTCCGGCCGCCGCGCCCGACCTCGAGGCTTTCTGCCCCGGCGGCGCCTGCGTGGTGGATCAGATTCGGGCGGCGCTAAAGACCCTGCAGGACTCCTCCCCGACTTTGGCCGCGAACGACAAGCAGGTCGCGCTGATGTTCCTGGTGCACTTCGTCGGCGACGTCCACCAGCCGCTGCACTGCGCCAACGAGATCGTCAACGGCGTCAACGACCGCGGCGGGAACCTGAAAAAAGTGGCCTACAACGGCGTCGCCTCCCCCGGAGGCTTCGCGCTGAACCTGCACGCGCTTTGGGATCATCAGATCAACTCCTCGGACACGAACGATCCCGCCGCCACCAGCCGGAGGCTGATCGCAGATCTGCAGAACAAGGACGTGAGCTCCTGGCTGGCCGGAGATTTCGTCGGCGGGGCGGCGCTGGAAAGCTTCGCGATCGCGAAGGGAACGGTCTACCCCGCGTACTACGCGCAGAATCCCATGGCCCTGGGCGCGGACTACCAGCGCCAGATGCAGCCCATCGTCGACGAGCGCTTGGAGCGGGCGGGCGTTCGCCTGGCCGCGCTGCTGGAGCAGGCATTCGCTCCCCAGTCTCCCGCCGCCGTCGCGGGGCGCGCCGCCGCCCTCGCGACGCCGCCGCCCGCCGCGATCAAGAGCGCGTCCTTCGACGGCGCCCGGAAGTAGCCGGCGTCAGCGCGGCGGGCCGGAGAGAAGCGCGCGGTAACGCGCCGCGGCCGCGTCCCCGCCGTTCGGAGCGTCCTGGAACAGGCTCGCGACGGCCGACTGCGGGACGGAACCGTGGAAGGTCAGACGGCGGATCATCGCCTTGCCCTCCTCGGTGAAGAGATAGCCGACCGCGCGTCCGTCGGGTCCGCCGGTGACCGTGTGATAGACCTCGGGGACGCCCTGCACGGCCTGATAGACGCGCAGAGCCTGCGCGGTGTCGTACGTATGGGTGGGCGTCAGCTTTCCCCAATCGGCGAAGACGATGCCGTATTCCTTCGTTCGGATCGCGGCGACCGCGTGGCCCGCGTTGACGCCGTTCGCGTTCGGCACTTCCACGGTGACGGCGGACGCCTCGATCGGCACCCCGGCCCTGGCCCCCAGCGCCTGGGCCAGGCGCGAGGAGAACTGAGCCGAGCCGATGCAGATCAAGATGGGGTCCCTCGCGCCGTCCAGGTAGCTGGCGCGGCCCCGCTCGTAGAGCTGTTCCAGGTCGTCGAGGTTCTGGAGCTTCGGAGCGTCGTAATTGTAGTTGCGGGCGCCGAACGACTGCGTGAACGCGGACACCGCGTCCAGCACTCCGTCGGTTCCGTTCACCGGCACGCGCGCGACGAACGCGTCGAAGGTCGGGGAGGTCCGCAGCGCTTCGGCGAAAATCGAGGCGTAATCGGGGCCGGGCAGACGGGCGTTCATCTCCCGGGAGGCCTCGGGACGGTACGAGATCCGGGACGCGTCCCGTTCGCGGTGGGCGGCCCGCAGCCGGGCGATGCGTCCCAAATCGATCGACACCTGCCCCTCGAAGGATCCGTTGGTCGTCGGCTCGGGAGACAGGGCGTAGGCTCCGCGCTGGATCCGGCCTTCCACCGAAACGACGACGCCGTCCGTCGGAGCCGCGGACAGCCGCGCCGCGACCCCGCGGGCGTCCGGATAAAACGGATCGCGGCTCTTGCGCAGCTCCGCGGCGACCATCGCCGTCACGCGCCCGCTCGACGCGCCGACGTAAGGGCGCACGCCGACGTCCGCGCGCTGGGACACGGCCTCGACCCCCGCGAAGGCGCGTCCGCCCGCCGCCGGGCGGCCGTACTCGACGGTCGCGGCGACGGCCGGCATCACCCCGCGCTCCTCGTTGCGGAACATGTTGCGGCGCGCTTCCTGCAGGCGAAGATCGGCGGACACGGTCACATCGCCGCGGCCCGCGCCCGTCTTCATCGCGGCGCCGACGCTCCCTTCCAGCATGCCGGTGACGGGGCCGTTCTCCGCCCCTTTCGCCAAAGTCCCGAAGCTGTCAACGGAGCCGAAAATCGCGGCCGAGACCTTTCGGCCGGCGGAAAGAATCCTGCCCGCGTCCACATAGGAGCTGAGCGTGGTCCAGGTCTGGGAGAAGGCGTCCTTTCCGGGAAGGGCCGACGCCGGCGAAGCCGCGGTTCCGTCCGGATCGGAGAAGCCCTTGCCGGAGTTGATCTGCGCGCGCGACGCGTCGATCACGGCCTTCAATTCATAGCCGCCCGTCTTCTCGATCGTGACGCCGGCGCCGACATAAGGGGAGGTCCGTAGCGGGGAGTCAGCGGCGGGGAACCGCCCGCCGGGCGCCAGCTCTCCGACGCGGACCGACGGCGTCAAGGTCAGGCCCATCAGCGGGATCTTCTGGATGGCCAATTTCACCTGCTCCGCCTCGTTTCCCGCGTCGACGTCCACGACCTGAGCCGAGGCTCCGGTGACCGCCGCCAGCAGCGCCGCCAGGAGGATTCCCATGCTCCCAGGATGCCCGGAAACGGGGCCGGCCGACAGGGCCGAAGTACAGGCCGGGAGCTGGGCCCTTCGGCCCGGCGGCGGCTTTGACGACCGTTCCCTAAAATAGTCTAATCGTTCCGGCGGGCTTCGCCGAACCGCGCGTGACGAAAGACTGGGTCTCCAAAGATCTGCTCGGCCTTGAACGGCTGAGCGCCGCAAACATCGAGGCAGTCCTCGACGCGGCCGCGTCTTTCAAGAGCGCCCCCTCTCCCGACCGCCTCGCCGGACGCACCGTCGCCTTCCTTTTCTCCGAGGCTTCCACCCGCACCCGCTCGTCGTTCGAGGCGGCGGCCCTGCGCCTGGGCGCCGACGTCCTGAGCTTCTCGGCCGCGGGCTCCTCGCTGTCGAAAGGCGAGACCATGCTCGACACCATGCTGAACCTGCAGGCGGTCGGCGTCACGCACTTCGTCGTGCGTCACGAGCGCTCCGGCGTGCTGGAGGACCTGGCGCCGCGCCTGAAGGCCTCGGTGATCAACGCCGGCGACGGTTGGCACGAGCATCCGACGCAGGCGCTCCTGGATCTTCTGACTTTGCGCGAGCGCTGGGGCTCCTTCAAGGGCCGCAAGCTGGTGGTCCTGGGCGACATCCGCCACAGCCGCGTCGCCAGATCGAACCTATTCGCGCTCAAGAAGCTGGGCGCGAAGGTGGTCTTCTGCGGCCCGACGCCGTTGGTCCCCGACGCGTTCGCGGCCCTAGGCGCGACCGTCGAGCACGACGTGGAGAAGGCCTTGAAGGGCGCCGACGCCGTCAACGTGCTTCGCCTCCAGTTGGAGCGCATGGAGCAGGGGTTCGTGCCGTCCCTGGCGGACTACGCGTTGGCCTACCAGCTCACGCCCGCGCGGGCGGGGCTGATGAAGCCCGACGCGTTCGTGCTCCATCCCGGGCCGATGAACCGGGGCGTCGAGATCTCCTCCGAGGTGGCCGACGGGCCGCGCTCGCTGATTCTGGATCAGGTCGCCAACGGCGTGTTCGTGCGCATGGCGGCGCTGGCGCTGTGCGATCAAGGGAGGACGCGTGGCTGAACGGACCCTGATCGTCGGCGGCCTGGTGATCGACCCCGCGCGCAAGCTCGAAGCGGTGCGCGACGTGCTGATCGTGGACGGCGAGATCCGCGAGGTCGCCGCCGGGCTGTCGAAGAAATCCGCGCTGGCCGACGCCGCGCGGGTGGACGCGAAGGGCAAGTGGGTCATTCCCGGTCTGGTGGACATGCACGTGCACCTGCGCGAGCCCGGCCGCGAGGGCGACGAGACCATCGCCAGCGGTACCGCGGCGGCGGCGCGAGGCGGTGTCACGACGGTGCTAGCCATGGCCAACACCGAACCGGTGACGGACACCCCCTCCCAACTCTCGTTCCTGCGCGCCAAAGCGGCGCAAGACGCGAAGGTCAACGTTTTATTCGCCGGAGCAGTCACGGTGGGCCAAAAAGGCGAAAGGCTCACCGAATTCGCCAAGCTGAGACAGGCCGGGGCCGCCGCTTTGTCCGACGACGGTCGTCCGGTCATGAACGCCGGTTTGTTTCGTCGTGCTCTCGAGTCCGCTCGCGATCTGGGAATGCTGGTGACGGACCACTGCGAGGATTTGACGCTGTCCAACGGGGCGTGCGCCCATGAAGGGGCCGCGGCGCTGCGCAAAGGCTTGAAGGGCGCGCCGTGGGCGGCCGAGACGGTTCAGGTGGTGAGAGATATCGCCTTGGTGGAACTCACCGGAGCGCGGTTGCATCTCGCCCATTTGTCCTGCGCCGCGTCGGTCGAAGCGGTGCGCCAAGCGAAGAAGAGAGGCCTGCCGATTTCCGCCGAGGCTTGCCCCCATCACTTCTGCCTGACCGACGACATGATCCCCGGCTACGATGCCGATTGGAAGATGAACCCGCCGTTGCGCGCAAAAGGCGATCGCTCAGCCATCATTGAAGGCCTTGCGGATGGGACCATCGACGCGATCGCGACCGACCACGCGCCTCACGGCTGCGCGGCGAAATCGTCGGGCTTCGACACGGCGCCTTTCGGCGTCATCGGCCTGGAGACGTCGCTGGCGTCGTCGTTGACCTCGCTTTATCACACGAAGGCTCTGACCCGCCGGCAGATCGTGGAACGGATGTCGTCGTCTCCGGCGGCCCTGCTCGGGCTGACGAGCAAGGGCACCTTGGCGCCGGGCGCGGACGCGGACGTGGCCGTGGTGGATCCGGACGCGTCGTGGACGCCGGAGCCCCCGTTCGCCTCGAAGAGCCGCAACACCCCTTTCGCCGGCCGCCGCTTGAAGGGCCGGGTCCTCCACACCTTCGTGGCCGGCCGCGCGGTGGTCCATGCTGTATGACCTCCTCAAGCCCCTCCTGTTCTCGCTCGACGCGGAACGCGCGCACGAGGAGGTTTCGGGGCTGATGGAACTCCTGGCGCCGCTGCCCGGTGCGGCGTCATGTCTTTCGATTTTGACCGGAGCGGGTGCGGCGGGGCTCGGAAAAGACGTTTTCGGCGTCCACTTTCCCAATCCCGTGGGGCTGGCCGCCGGTTTCGATAAGGACGGGCGGCTGGGTTCGCTCCTCCCCGCGCTCGGCTTCGGTTTTTTGGAAATCGGATCGGTGACCTTGGAGCCGCAGTCCGGCAATCCCCGCCCGCGGATGTTCCGCCTTCCCGAGTCCGGCGCGCTGATCAACCGTATGGGCTTCAACAGCGCCGGGGCGCGCGCGGTCGCGCGGCGTCTGGCCGCCCAGCCGAAGTGCGCGGTCCCTCTCGGAATCAATTTGGGCCTCAACAAAGGCACGGACCCCGCGAAGGCCCCGGCGGCGTACGCGCGTACTTTCCACATTTTGGCGGACCACGGCGATTATTTCGTCGTCAACGTATCCTCCCCGAACACGCCCGGACTGCGCGATCTGCAGAAGGTCGCGGACCTGAAGGCGATCCTGGAGGCGGTCCAAGAAGCGAATATCGCGAAGAAGCCCGTCCTCTTGAAGCTCGCTCCCGATCTGGCCGAAGAGGATTTCGCCGCGGCGATCGAAACGGCGGACAAACTGGCGCAGGGGCTGGTGGTGTCCAACACCACGATCTCCCGCGACGGCATGGACGAGAAATGGCGCTCCGAGGCGGGCGGACTGTCCGGCGCGCCGCTGAAGCACCGCGCGACGGAGATGACGCGCCGCGCGCGGGCGCTGACGAAGCTGCCGATCATCGGCGTGGGCGGGATCGCGACCGGCGACGACGCGCGCGAGCGCCTGGCGGCCGGCGCCGATCTGGTCCAAATCTACACGAGCATGGTCTTCGGAGGACCTTCGACCGCGAAACGAATCATTCGCTCTCTCGCCAACCCCGCGACTGTCGTCAAAGACAGTTCAATTGCGGATAACTCCGGGCGGACCGAATGACCCAGGTCATCGTGGCGTTGGACGTCGATACGATCAAGCGCCAGGAAGAGCTGCTGAAGTCCCTGAAGAACGCGATCGTCTGGTACAAGGTCGGCCTGCAGCTGTTCACGGCGCACGGCAAGCGCGCCGTGGACCTGGTGCACAAGAACGGCGGAAAGGTTTTTCTTGATCTCAAGCTTCACGACATCCCGGCGACGGTCGGACACGCGGTGCGCGAGGCGCAGCGCCTGGGCGTGGAGGCGGTGTCGCTCCATTTGATGGGCGGGCCGGATATGGTGCGCGCCGCCGCCGAGGTGTCCCCGCGGCCGAAGCTGTGGGGCGTGACCGTGCTGACCAGCATGTCGCCCAAGGACGTGAAGATCTTCCACCCCGGCGCGCGCATTCCCGCCATGGTGAAGTCCTTGGCGAAGGCCGGCTGGGTGGCCGGCGCCGACGCGACGATCTGCTCGCCGCAGGAAGTGGAGTATCTGCGCAAGCAGCTGCCGCACCTCGACATGAAGTTCGTCACGCCGGGCATCCGGCCGAAGGGCGCCGCCCTCAACGACCAGTCCCGCGTGATGACCCCGGCCGAGGCGGCGGCGCTGGGAATCGATTTCATCGTGATCGGACGGCCGATCACGCACGCTCCGGACCCGCGCAAGGCCGCGCTCGACATCCTGGCCGAGATGCAGGCCGAGGTTCCCAGCGCCTTGGAGAAGGAATGAACGTCGAGCAGACCTTTCTCGACAACGGCGCCCTCCTGAAGGGCCATTTCCTGCTGTCCTCCGGCCTGCACAGCGACCGCTACCTGCAGTGCGCGCTCGTCCTGGCGCATCCCGCGCGGGCCGAGGAGTTCGGCAAGGCCCTGGCCGCTAAAATCGGAGGCCAACCCGACCTGGTGGTGTCGCCCGCGATGGGCGGCCTGATGATCGGCCACGAAGTCGCGCGCGCGTTCGGTGTGCGGCATTATTTCACCGAGCGCGTGGACGGCGTCGTGTCGCTCCGCCGCGGCTTCGCGGTGAAGCCGGGCGAGCGCGTCGTCGTGATCGAGGACGTGGTCACCACCGGCAAATCCACCAAGGAAGTGTTCGAGGTCCTGCGCGCCGCCGGCGCCGTCGTCGCCGCCGCGGGATCGGTGATCGACCGGTCCGAAGGAAAGTCCGCGAGCCTCGGCGTGCCGTACTCCGCCCTCTGGACCGTCGCCGTGCCGACGTGGACCCCGGACGCCTGCCCGCAGTGCAAGGCGGGCGTCCCCGCCGTGAAGCCGGGAAGCCGCAAGGAGACGAAATAATGGCCACCCCCACTCTGACGTACAAGAAATCCGGCGTGGACATCGACCTGGCCGACAAGCTGGTGGACCACATCGCCAAGCGCGCGCCGGCCATCGGCGGCTTCGCGGGCCTGTTCCCCCTCGACCTGGACGGCACCGGCCCGTTCGAGCTGGTCGCCTGCACCGACGGCGTCGGCACGAAGCTGAAGCTGGCCTTCGCGCTCGACAAGCACGACACCATCGGCATCGACCTGGTCGCCATGTCGGTCAACGACCTGGTGTGCTGCGGCGCCAAGCCTCTGATCTTTCTGGACTACTACGCCACCGGCAAGCTGGATCTCAAGCGCTCGAAGAAGATCATCGAGGGCATCATGGAGGGCTGCCGCCAGGGACGCAGCGTCCTTCTGGGCGGAGAGACGGCCGAGATGCCCGGCATGTATCCCGACGGGGAATACGACCTGGCCGGCTTCGCGGTCGGCATCGTCAAGCGCGCCGAGGTCATCGACGGCTCGAAAATCTACCCCGGCGACCTGATTTTGGGTCTGCCGTCCTCGGGCCTCCACTCCAACGGCTACTCGCTGGCGCGGCAGGTCTTCAAGGGCAAGGACCTGGCGAAATGGGGCAAGACCCTTTTGACGCCCACGCGCATCTACGTGGACGAGGTGCAGGCGCTGCAAGCGGCGTTCCGGAAAGAGGAGCGTATCATCCTGGGCCTGTCCCACATCACCGGCGGCGGCCTGGTGGAGAACGTACCCCGCATCCTGCCCCGCGGACGCAAGGCGATCTTCCGCAAGGACGCCTGGAAGCGTCTGCCGATCTTCACCGAACTGCAGAAGCGCGGCAACGTCCCGGAGAAGGAAATGTGGCGCACGTTCAACATGGGCGTCGGCCTAGTGATCGTGATCCGGCCCGACAGCCTGGAGCTGGCGCGCAAGACGCTCCCCGAGGCGCGCCTCATCGGCGAAATCGTCGAGGGCAAGCACGAGGTCGAGATCGCGTAATGGAAAAAATAGCGGTCTTCGCCTCCGGCGAAGGCACCAACCTGCAGGCGCTGGTGGACGCGTGCGCGGACGGACGCGTGCGCGGTTCGGTGGCGCTGGTCGTCTCCAACAAGCCGGACGTCGGGGCCTTGCGCCGCGCCCGCCGCGCGGGCATCGAGACCTTGGTGTCCGCTCCGGCCGACTTCCCCACGCCGGAGGAATACAGCGCGTTCCTGGCGCACGAATGCAAGAAGCGCGAGATCGGCCTGATCTGCCTGGCCGGCTTCATGCTCAAGCTCAAGCCGCCGCTGCTCAAGGCCTTCCCCGGCCGCATACTGAACATCCATCCCGCCCTGCTGCCCGCGTTCGGAGGCCAGGGGATGTACGGCAGCAAGGTCCACGAGGCCGTGCTGGCCGCCGGCGTCAAGGTGTCCGGCGCGACGGTCCACGTCTTGGACGAGGAATACGACCGCGGCCCCATCGTCCTGCAGTCGGCGGTGCCCGTGCTGGGCGGCGACACGACGGCGACCTTGGCGGCGCGCGTGCGCGCCCAGGAGCACTGGATCTATCCGAAAGCCGTCTCTCTGTTCTGCGAGGGGCGCATCAAGGTCTCGGACCGCAAGGTCGAGTTGATGCCCTCCGTCATGGACTCTTCCCCGCGCGTGCGGCGCGCGCTGATCTCCGTTTCGGATAAGACCGGCGTCGTCGAGCTGGCGCGCGGCCTGCACGACCTGGGCGTCGAGATCGTCTCGACCTCCGGCACGGCGAAGGCGCTGACCGAGGCCGGCGTGCCGATCCGGCCGCTCGACACGATGACGGGCTTCCCCGAAATCCTGGACGGACGCGTCAAAACGCTCCACCCTCACGTTCACGGCGCCATCCTCCTGCGCCGCAAGGACCCGAAGCAGGCGAAGGAAGCCGAGCTGTTCGGCATCGAGCCCATCGACCTGGTCATCGTGAACCTGTATCCGTTCGCCAAGACCGTCGCCGCGGCCGCGTCGCCCTACGACCAGGCCGTCATCGAGCAAATCGACATCGGCGGCGTGGCCCTGATCCGCGCGGCCGCGAAGAACTTCGAGGACGTGGCCGTGCTGACCTCCCCCGCCGACTACGGCTCGACGTTGTCGGAGCTGGCCGCGTCTCAGGGCCGCCTGACCGACGCGACGCGCAAGAAGCTGGCGCTGACCGCCTTCCGCCACACGGCCGATTACGACGGGATGATCGCGAAGGCATGGCAAGGCGGCGCCGGTCCGGCAGAGAACACAGAGCAATTCCCGGCGACCTTAACTCCCAAATTAGCGAAGGTGCAAGATTTGCGCTACGGGGAAAACCCCCACCAGAAAGCGGCGTTGTACGCGAACGAAAACGGAATGGCGTTCACCCAGCTTCACGGGAAGGAGCTCTCGTACAACAACCTGCTGGACGCGTCGGGCACATGGGATGCCGTGAACGACTTCGAAGCTCCCGCGGCGGTCGTGTTCAAGCACGTCACTCCGGCCGGCATCGGCACCGGGACCTCCATCGATCTCGCGTTCGAACGCGCCTGGGCCTGCGATCCCTTGTCCGCCTTCGGCGGCGTGCTCGCCTTCAATCGCCCGATCAACCGCGCCATCGCCGAAATACTCTCCAAGCGCTTCGTCGAAGTGCTCGTCGCGCCGGGATATGACCCCGAAGCGTTGGAACTTCTGAAGAAGAAGCCCAACGTTCGTTTGTTGGTCCGGACGAAACCCCCGACGAAAGCTCTTCAATTCCGTTCGATCGGTGACGAGATACTCGTCACCGAGCCCGACCGCGCCGTCGCCGGGCCCGAGTGGCGGGTCGTGTCCAAGCGCGCCCCGCGTCCCGCCGAGGAACAGGCCCTGCGCTTCGCTTGGACCGCGGCCAAACATGTGAAGTCCAACGCCATCGTTCTGGCCGGCCCCGAGCAAACCGTCGGCATCGGCGCGGGCCAGATGTCGCGCGTGGACTCGGTCCACATGTCGGGCGTGAAGTACAAGTTGTGGCTGCGCGACAACCAGGCGCTGTCCGCCCACGTGCTGGCCTCCGACGCCTTCTTCCCCTTCCGCGACGGCATCGACGCCGCCGCCACGCTCGGCATCTCCGCGATCGTCTCGCCCGGCGGCTCGATCAAGGACGCGGAGGTCATCGCGGCCGCCGACGAGCACCAGCTGGCCATGATCTTCACCGGCATGAGGCACTTCAGACACTGATGAAACGAAACGATCGGAAGTTATCCACGCTATCCACAATCGAAACTGTTGGCGCCAACAGTTTCTCCAAACCGGTTCTTTGGGCGGCCTGCGCCCTGATCGCTTCCACCGCCTTCGCCGCCGACCCCTTCGAGTCGAAGTCCTATCCCGCTTCCTCGGTGCGCGAGATCGTCGTCACGACGGCGGGCGGCGCGGTTTCCTTGACCGCTTCCGCCGGGGCGTCCGTCAACGTGGACGTTTCCCCCGCGGCGGCGCCCGGCGATGACTGCCAGATATCCCAGCAGCTGCGCGGATCCACGTTGACGCTCGTCGCCCGCGCGCCGGGTTCGCGCATGTCGTTCGGGCCCGGCAAACAGTGCTCCGCCGGATTCGCCGTCTCCGCGCCTGCGGGCGTCTCGGTCAAAGCCGCGTCCGGCTCCGGAAACGTTTCCCTCGGAGCCTTCTCCGCGAAGGCCGATATCAAGACGGGCTCCGGCGACGTCGCCGTCAGCGGCTTCTCCGGCGAGCTGATCGCCCGCAGCGGAAGCGGCCGCGTCGGCGGCGACGCCTCCGGCCCGAAGATCGACGTCAACACGGGCAGCGGCAACGTCGACCTCTCCGGACTGACCGGCGGCGCGTCGGTGAAGACCGGCAGCGGCGAGGTCTCCCTCTCCTGGGCGCGCGCTCCTCGGTCGGGAAAGATCGACGTGCGCACCGGCAGCGGCGGCCTGAACGCGACCTTCCCCGCGGCGGCCCGGCTGAAGGTCTCCGCGAAGAGCGGCTCCGGCTCGCTGAACTCCGATTTCGTTAACGACGGCAAGGCGTCCCTCGAGCTGACGTTCCGCTCCGGCTCGGGGAGCGCGACTCTCAAGAAGGCCCTTTGACGACGGACCCTCGGAGATCATTCTGATGAACGATAAGGCTTGGCTGGCGCTGGAAGACGGGACGGTGTTCGCGGGGCTCTCCTGCGGCGCCGCGGGCGAGACCACGGGCGAGTCCGTGTTCAACACGGCGATGACCGGCTATCAGGAAATCCTGACCGACCCGTCTTACTGCGGCCAGCTGGTGGCGATGACCTACCCCCAGATCGGCAATTACGGCATGAACGCGCGCGACCACGAATCCCTCCGACCGCGCCTTTCGGGCTTCATCGTTCGCGAATTGTGCAAGACGCCGTCGAACTACGAGTCCATCGAATCCGTGGGCGACTTTCTTAAAAAACACGGCATCGTGGCTATTGAAGGCATCGATACCCGCGCGCTGACCTTGCGCTTGCGAGACAAGGGCGCTCTCCGCGGGGTCATATCGACTCTGGACGGCGACGTGAAAAGGCTGGTGGCCAAGGCGAAGGCATCTCCGTCGATGGCCGGATTGAACCTTGCCAAAACGGTGACCTGCGAGAAGCCGTACTCCTGGCAGGAAGGCGTTCAGGAACGGGCCGAACTGCATGTCGTGGTGATGGACTTCGGCGTGAAGTTCGGCATCCTCCGCTGCCTGGCCGCCATGGGCGCGCGCGTGACCGTCGTTCCGTCCGCGACCAGCGCCGAGGCGATCATCAAGATGAAGCCGGACGGCGTGCTGCTCTCCAACGGCCCCGGCGACCCGGAGCCCGTCACCGACGCGATCGAAACGATCAAGAAGCTGATCGCCGAGCGCCTCCCCATCTTCGGCATCTGCCTGGGTCATCAGCTCCTCGGCATCGCCTTCGGCGGAAAGACGTATAAGCTCAAGTTCGGCCACCACGGCTCGAATCAACCGGTGAAGGACCTGGAAACCGGGAAGATCGAGATCACGGCGCAGAACCACGGGTTCTGCGTGGACCTGGAGTCCCTCCCGAAAGAGATCAAGACGACGCATGTGAATCTCAACGACGGCACCTCCGAGGGCATGGCCCACTCCACTCTTCCGGTGTTCTCCGTCCAGCATCATCCCGAAGCGTCCGCGGGACCCCACGACAGCCGTTATCTCTTCGAGCGCTTCCGCCTGAAGATGATCCAGCGCAAGGAGGCCCTCCGTGCCTAAACGCGAAGACCTGAAGAAAATCCTCGTCATCGGTTCCGGTTCCATCGTCATCGGCCAGGGCTGCGAGTTCGATTACTCCGGCACCCAAGGGCTCAAGGCCCTGCGCGAGGAAGGCTACGAGACCGTCCTGATCAACTCGAACCCGGCCACCATCATGACCGACCCCGAGCTCGCGGACCGCACCTACATCGAGCCGCTGACCACCGAATTCCTGGAGATGGTCATCGCCGCCGAACGCCCGCAGGCCGTGCTGCCCACCTTGGGCGGACAGACCGCGCTGAACCTCACCGTCGCCGCGGCCGAGAAGGGCATCCTGAAGAAGTACAACGTCGAGATCCTGGGCGCGCGCCTGGAGACCATCCGCAAGGCCGAGGACCGCCAGCTGTTCAAGGCCGCCATGCAGAAGATCGGCCTGGACCTGCCGAAGAGCGTCGTCGTCACCGATTCCTCGGACCTCAAGCAGGTGGCCCGCGAGCTGGGCTTCCCCGTCATCGTCCGCGCCTCGTTCACCCTCGGCGGCGCCGGCGGCGGCATCGCCTATCATTTCGAGGAGCTGCGCCAGCGCGTGCACCGCGCCCTGGAGGCCAGCCCCGTCAAGAAAGTCCTCCTGGAAGAGTCCATCATCGGCTGGAAGGAGTACGAGCTCGAGGTCATGCGCGACCGCAAGGACAACTTCGTGGTCATCTGCACCATCGAGAACATCGACCCCATGGGCGTCCACACCGGCGACTCCATCACCGTCGCCCCCGCGCAGACCTTGACCGACCGCCAGTACCAGGAAATGCGCGACGACGCCAAGCGCATCGTGTCCGAGATCGGAGTGGAGACCGGCGGCTGCAACGTCCAGTTCGCCGTGGAGCCCTCCACCGGCCGCCGCGTCGTCATCGAGATCAACCCCCGCGTGTCGCGCTCGTCCGCCCTGGCCTCCAAGGCCACCGGCTTTCCCATCGCGAAGATCGCGGCGAAGCTGGCCGTCGGCTACGCCCTCGACGAGCTGACCAACGACATCACCAAGGCCACCCCGGCCTGCTTCGAGCCGGCGATCGACTACGTGGTCGTGAAGGCCCCCCGCTTCGCCACCGAGAAGTTCGGCGAGTTCCCCCTCGACACCGCGATGAAGTCCGTCGGCGAGGCCATGGCCATCGGCCGCACGTTCAAGGAAGCCCTGCAGAAGGCCCTCCGCGGGCTGGAGAGCGGCAAGAAAGGCTTCGAGTCCGGCTCCGAGTGCGACGAGGAGACCGTCCTCCAGCGCGTCGCCACGCCCAACTCCTCGCGCCTTTACCACGTGAAGTCGGCGTTGACCATGGGCCTGACCGTGGAACGCATCGCCGAGGTCTCCAAGCTGGATTCCTGGTTCCTCAACCAGATGAAGGAGATCGTCGATTTCGAGAAGTCCCTCGCCGGCGCGAAGCTGGACGCGGAGACCTTGCGCGCGGCCAAGCGCCTGGGCTTCTCCGACGCGCAGATCGCGAAGGCCAAAGGCGTGCCCGAGAAGGCGATCCGCGACCGCCGCTGGAAATTGGGCGTGCGGCCCTCGTATAAATTGGTGGACACCTGCGCGGGCGAGTTCCCCTCCACGACGCCGTACTTCTACTCGACGTACGAAGAAACGGGAGACCTCGTCGCGGCCAAGGGCGGCAAAAAGATCATGATTCTCGGTTCCGGACCGAACCGAATCGGCCAAGGCATCGAGTTCGACTACTGCTGCGTCCAAGCCTCCAAAGCGCTGCGCGCGATGGGTTGGCAGTCCATCATGGTCAATTGTAATCCCGAAACGGTCTCCACCGATTATGACGCCTCCG
Source organism: Elusimicrobiota bacterium (assembly GCA_044450965.1). Lineage (GTDB taxonomy): Bacteria > Elusimicrobiota > Elusimicrobia > UBA1565 > UBA9628 > GWA2-66-18. The sequence goes on from JBIOJO010000014.1 coordinate 44,451, forward strand.
ACCGTCTTTACTTCGAACCGCTGACCCTCGAGGACGTCTTGGAGATCGTCCACGTCGAGAAGCCCGCCGGCGTCATCGTCCAGTTCGGAGGACAGACTCCTCTGAACCTGGCCGTCGCGCTGGAAAAAGCCGGCGTGCCCATCCTGGGCACCAAGCCCGCCGCCATCGACATGGCCGAGGACCGGCGCCTGTTCGGCGCGGCGCTGAAGAAGCTCAAGATCCTCGCCCCGCAATGCGGCATCGCGAAGGACGAGAAGTCGGCGCTGAAGATCGCCAAGCGCATCGGCTATCCGGTGATGGTGCGGCCCAGCTACGTGCTGGGCGGACGCGCCATGGAGATCATCTACGACGACCCGTCGCTCTCCGACTACATCGCGCGCACCGTCAAGCCGGGGTCGCATCCGTCTTTGCTGATCGACCGTTTCCTGGCCGACGCGGCGGAGCTGGACGTGGACGCGGTCTGCGACGGCAAGGACGTCTGGATCTCGGGCGTCATGGAGCACATCGAGGAGGCCGGCATCCACTCCGGCGACTCCGCCTGCACGCTCCCGCCCCACTCGCTGTCTCCCGCGATCCTGGCCACCGTGCGGGAGCACACGCGCAAGCTGGCTCTGCACCTGAAGGTGAGCGGCCTGATCAACATCCAGTACGCGATCAAGGACGGCGTGGCCTACGTGCTGGAAGCCAACCCGCGCGCGTCGCGCACCGTGCCCTTCGTCAGCAAGGCCGCGGGCCTGCCGGTCGCGCGCATCGCGACCTGGGTCATGATGGGCAAGAAGCTGAAGAAGATGGTGCCCGCGGCCGCGCTCAAGGGCGCCGTGCCCCCGTACACCGCCACGAAGGAAGCCGTGATGCCGTTCATCAAGTTCCCGGGCGTGGATCCCCGCCTGGGGCCGGAGATGAAGTCCACCGGCGAAGTCATGGGCCTGGACGCGGACTTCCCGCGCTCCTACGCGAAATCCCAGGAGGCCGCCGGTCTGTCCCTGCCCACCATCGGTTCCGTGTTCATCTCCGTGCGCGACGAGGACAAGTCCGAGATCCTGCACGTCTCCCGCGCCTTGCGGCAGATGGGCTTCACCTTGGTGGCCACGCGCAACACCGCCGACTTCCTGGTGCGCCACGGCATGCCGTCCGAGCGGGTGGCCAAGATCGGCGAGGGCAAGCCCGACGTGGTGGATCTGCTCAAGCAGCGCAGCCTGTCCTTGGTCATCAACACGCCCTCGGGCAAGCGCTCGCGCGCGGACGGCTTCGCGATCCGACGGACGGCGCTGGAGCTGGACATCCCGTGCATCACCAACATCCGCAGCGTGAACGCGGCCGTCCACGCCATCGCGGTGCTCCAGGGCGCGGCGATGAGCGTCAAGCCTCTCCAGGAACACTACAAGTCCCTGCCCTACGCGGTGGATCTGGGTCTAAAGGCCTAGGAGAGCCTGGGCCCGCGGGCCCATTCTCGGAAGCCGGAATCCTTATATACTGAGAACATGAGGCGGATCCTTTTGGGCTTGATGTTGGGCGCGGCGCTCCCCCTGCGCGCCCAGACCGGCCCGGCCCCCGCGGACGACTCCTCCGGCGCCGCGCCGGCCCTGGTCAATCCCGAGGCGGTGCGCAAGCAGAACGACGAGCTTCGCGACGCCGTCGCCAGCCCGTCGAGCAGCGATTACGGCGTCCACGACCGCGCCGCGGGCTTCTTCGAGAGCCTCCAGCGCGAGACACCGCTGGTCCGCCCCGTCGCTCATTACATGGACCGCGAGCCCCTCGACGGCCACGTCGGCACGGTGGACGGGATGATCGCGACCGCGCAGCAGCGCTACGATCACTACCGCATGAAGTCCGCCGACATTCCGAACCCGGAGCTGGACCGCGCGATCGCCTACGCCAAGGATCTGCGCGACCAGAAGCGCGCCGATTTCGACCGCACGGGCGCGATGGCGGAAAATCAGATGGGCGTGTTCCGCTACGCGAAGGACAAGCTCGAGGGCGGCATGGTGCAGATCAACGCCCGCATGGCCCTGCTGGCCACGCGCATCGGCGAGGCGTTCGCCTACGCGACCTTGGTCCACGAGGCCGCGCACGCGAGGGCCCGCGCCGAAGGCCGCCTGACCCCGGAGAAGGTCATCGACGGGGAGGTGGAGGCCTACCGCGTGCAGTACCGCTGGCTCAAGCTGGTGGATCCGTCCGGGGAGCGCCTGATCGTCCTGCACGACGGCTGGTCCAACTACATGAAAAAGCATCCCGAGGACCGCGTGACCGCGCTGGCCATCACCTACGTCGAACACCTGGTGGATCTCTACAATACCGATGGCGACGAGCGGAAGCTCCGCGAGTACGTGAAGAAGCTGGGCTACGAGGAAGGCGATAACGGTCGCGAAGGCGGCGTCAATCCCGCCGCTTCTCCCATCCGTGCTTAGACTCGTCCGCCGGGCCGGAGCCGTTCTGCTCCTTCTCGCTCCTCTCGCTTCCGCGTCGGACCTGGAGGATTCCTTCGCGCAGCTCCAGGATCGCCTCCGCGCCCGAACGCCGGCCTCGCCCGAGGCTTCTCCCGCGTCCGCGCGTCCCGACGGCGATCTCCCCGACGCCTATCGCGCCGCGCGCGCGCCGCTGAAGGACGCCCGGACCGGCGACTCGGACTGCCGGGCGACGTCCCTCGCGGCAGACGGCGGATTCGATTACTGCGTGAACGAGGCGGACTACCACGAGTTCACCCTCAGAAACAGCTCCTCTCCGAGAATCAACCCCACGGGCCGCGGCGTCCACCGCGACTACAGCTTCTCCGCGCCGGAAAACGCCCGCCAGGAACTGGGGCTGTTCGTCTATGAGTGGGCCAGCCTCGATCCGGGCGCCGACGACAGCGCCTCCAGCATGCTGTCGGAGATCCTTTTCTTCCCGCGCCGCGTGACGCCGTCCGTGCGCCTGACGCCGGACGGCGCGTCCTACGAGGCGACCTTGCCCACCGGCGAGACGGTCCTGTTCGAAGCGAGGACGAAGGAGATCCTCGGCGGAGTCCTGACGGAGACCGCGCCCATCGACACCAATCAGGACCGGCACGCGCGCGCTTTCGCGGCCCTGCGCTACAGCGGCGGCGGGATCATGCTCCGCTCCGACCAGCGCGGCGACTCTCCGCGTTCGTCGGTGGTCTGGGGCCAGAAGAAATACGCGACGGTCGTCTGGGGCGCCAAGACCTGCCGCGTCTCGACCGCCGACGTCTGGAAGCAGGACGCCTCCGGCGCCGGAAGCGCCAATCTGTATCCGACCGACGAGGGGTTCTACTCCATGCTTGGGCGCAAATGCGGCTGGACCGTGACGGCCGCGTCGTTCCCTTAGCCGACCGGCGCTATCGGCGCTTCTTCTTGCCGGACGACCCGGCGCCCGCGCCGCCCAGCATGAGCGCGGCCCACGGCCAGCCGATCGCTACGCCGAGAAGGAACCCCGCCAGCACGTCGCCCGGATAATGCACGCCGACGTAAACGCGGCTGTAGCCGATCAGCAAGGCGAGGCCCCAGAACGCGAACGCGCCGCCCGGATAGGCGACGGTCAGGACCGACGCGGCCGCCCCCATATTGACGGCATGATTGGAGGGGAAGCCGTTGCCGGAGCCGGGAGCGCGCCGCTCCACCGGCACCCAGGGCTGGGACGGACGCGGCCGGGCGACCAGGGGCTTGATGACGCGGTAGGCGAGAAGATCGCCCGCGCCCATGGCCAGAGCGGCGACGACCAGGACCTTCAGCGCGTGCTTGCGCCCCTTCCACAGCCACAGGGCCAGCGCGGCCGGCGCCACTCCGTAGGCGAACCACGGGATCTTGTGGATGTCCGTGATGACCGGCATGACCGCGTCCAAGGACGGGGCGGTCCAATCACGGTTGATCTTCAGCAGGAGCCAGCGGTCCGCCGAGCCGAGCAGCGCCAGAGGAGAGATCACCGGCACCCCGCGCAGCGGCCGTGAAGCAGAAGCTCGTGGCTGGACATCTTGAACCCGCGCGGAAGCAGCCCCTTCAAGCCGCCCAGACAGCCGCCCAGCTCGAACACCTTGCCGCAGCCGTCGCACAGAAAATGATGGTGGTGGCCCTTGCCGGAGGCCTCGTAGCGGGGCGGCTCGCCGGGGAGGTCCACGGTCGCGACCGTTCCCTCGGACGCCAGGGACTTGATGGTCCGGTAGACCGTGGCGATGCCCAGGCGCGGGGCGAAGCGCTTGGAGTTCTCCAGGACTTCCAGCGCGCCGAGCGGCCGGCCGGCTTCCTCGAGGACCCGGCGGATCGCGCGGCGCTGGGCGGTGTCGCGCTGCATGACGCCATCATAACAAATCGCCCCCCGTAGAATATGATAATGTGTTCTCAATATCATGTTCGCGCGCACCGCGCCGTGCTGACGGTCTTCCTCGTCCTCGCCTTCGCGGCCTCCATGGCGGGGGGCTTGGCGCCGACGGCCGAAGGCCTCCTGGAGCGCCTGGGGCTGGAGCGGATCATGTCCTTCCGCTCGGGCCTGCTCATCGCGGTCGCCTTGGCCGACGTCCTCCCGGAGGCCTGGCGCGCGGCCCCCGCCCCCGGCGCCGCCGCCGCGGCCGGGGCGCTGGCCCTGGGCTGGTTCCTGCACCACGACCACGGCGAGGAGCACGAGGGGCACGAATTGACGCATCCGCACGTCCACGGCAACTCCGCCGCCCATCTCCCGGCGACGATCGCGGCGCTGTTCGCCCATTCGGTCATCGACGGATTGAATCTCGGCGCGGTCGCCGTCGTCGGCGGCCCGGCGGTCCTCGCCGTCGGCGCGGCGACCAGCCTGCATAAGCTCGCCGACGGCTTCACGCTCACCAGCCTGTTCCATCAGACCGGCCATCCGCGCGGCCGCGTCCTCCTTCTCCTCGTGGCCGTATCGCTGGCGACCCCGCTGGGCGCGGTGCTGGGCCGCGAAGGCTCCCTCGCCCTGGGTCCTCTCCTGACGTCCGTCCTGCTGGGCTTCGCCGGAGGCTCATTCCTTTTCGTGGGCGCGGCGCAGATCGTGCCGCATCTCCGGCGCGGGCCCGACCGCAAATGCGCCGCGGCCTTCGCCGCCGGCGCGGCCGCCATGCTGATCCTGCGCCGCTTCGCGGCCTGACCGATGCTGCCCGCCCTGGCTCTCATCGCGGCCGCCTTCGTCGCCGGCGCCGAACCGGCGGTCAGCACCGCCGCCGCCCGGGGACGTCCCACGATGTTGGAGAATCCCTGGTCCCTGAATTACGGCTACGACCGCCGCGGAAAGCGCTTCGGTCTGGACTACCGCATCCGCTGGGACGCGAACGACCTCGCCGACTCGCCGCGCCGGGTGAGCGAGAACCTGTCCAGCCCGTCGGACACGGCCCAATCCATCGCCTACGGACTTCTCAAGGGGGCGCGCTTCGATCTCTACGGCGTGAGCGTACGGCCTTTCCGCGAACTGGGTGGCGAGACGCCTTATGATATTCCCCGCTCGACCGCGGCCGCGGCCGGAGCCCCTCCCCCGCCCGCGCGCCGGCTGCGTCTGGCCCTCGATCCCCTCGAGGATCTGAGGCGAAACGGCCCGCGCGAGATTCAGCGGGCCCTGCTGCGCGAGGGTTTCAATCTGGCCCTGCCCGGGAACCGGAACGTCCCCGGCTGGCAGAAGGAGGCGTTCGGCCGGAGCGTGCTGGACGCCGGTCGCGCGTGGAGCGACGACGCGGCCGTTTCGCCCTAGCGGCGACCAAGGGCTCCGCCGCCCATTGACAGGGGCGGCCTCCGGGGGCATACTCAAATTAGGTGTCGTGATGCGGCTCCCCCTCTCGGCCGTGATGGTTCACATCTTTCTCGCCGCTCACTGCGCGGCGCAGCCGTCCGCGCCCGATTTCAATTCGGCTCTCCGCGCGGCTCGTGAGCGCTCCAAACAGGTCTTCCTGACGCAAGAGCCGGGCGCCCCGCTGCTCGACGCCGCCGTGGCCCTTCCTCCGGCTCCGCAGGATCCCGCATTCGCCGCCCAGCGGGAGAAGCTCGCGAAGGCGTTGGCCGACGGCCGCGAAATTCAGGAAGGCTGCGCCCGCCCCTGCTCCTCGGATATCGACGTCGCCGTTTATCTGGAGAAAATACGCCAGGCCTCCGCCTCGCTGGGGATGGGAGAAGGCGATGTCCAACGCGCGATCGAGCACTACGCGCCGCGACGCACGCCCCGCCTCCGCGCCGGGACCGCGGCGGCCGCGCCGACCGCCCTGGATGCCCGCACGATTCAAGCGCTGATGAGCCGGGAGGTGTCGCCGCGAACGCGCAAGGCGTTCGAAGAGCGCGCGACGCGGATGGCCGCCGTCCTCAACGAGACCAAGGGCCCCGAAACCTCGGGAGGAGCCGCGATCGCGCTGGGATCCGGACGCCTGAGCCCGGAGGGGCGCGAGCGCCTTCTGGCGGAATATCGCGCCGCCCCCGCGGGAGATTCCCAGCGGCTGCGAACGCTCAAAACGAAGGCGCCGCCCCCCTCGGCGCCCGCGGTCGAGGGTCTGACGCGAATGGAGAGATTCGCGCTTTGGGTGGACGCCAAAGTCGGTTCGGACAACATTCAAAAAGCCTCCGATTTCTCTTCGGGGTTCGGGGACAGCATGTCCTTCGGCGCGACGCGGTGGGTCCGCAAGAAGATGGGCACCAACAGCTACGTCAACGACGGCTCGGACCTCTACACCGGGGGCACGCTGTCCGCGGTCGTCGTGTCCCTGGTCATCGGCGGCGGAGGGATCTTCAAACCGTTCAACGCGGGCGCCCAACAGGTGGCGCGTTGGGCGCCGACCGCGGCGGCCGACGGCACGGCGGTGCTGAAGGAAGGGCAATTCGTGATGGCCGGCGTCGAGCGCGGCGCCGGAGGATTCTGGAATTGGCTCAAAGCCGGAGGTCCCGAATTGACCGCCAAATACGGCGGGCGTTATATGACCTCCGCCACGACCAGCGTCCCGGGCAAGTTGCTACGCTACCCGATCGCAGAGGAGGGCCGCGTGTTCGGATTCGTGAAGGGATTGATGGGTCAGCGCATCTATATCGGACCCACGGTGGGCCTGCTGTGAACGCGGCGCGAACGATCATCGGCGGCGCGGCGCTTGCCGGCGCGATCCTGGGGATCGCCCTTGATCTCGTGTCCCTGGTCTTCTGGCTGCGCCGAAACAAATCCGGCGGCGGGAGGTCGGGCGTGTCCGGCGCGTCCTGGATTTTGTACGTCGCGTACGCGATGTTCCGTCAAAGCCTCCCCCTCCTGGCCGGGCTGACTTTCTTCCACGTGGCCTGCCACTGGCTGATTCCGGAGCTGCACCGGCGCCTCGTCGGCGGCGCTCACGAGCCCCGGTGAGTTCGCAGACGGCTTCGTTCGAAGACCGCGCCGCCGGAGCCATGCTCGGGCTGGCGCTGGGCGACGCGCTGGGCGCGCCCCATGAAGGCGGGCCGCTTGAGCGCGCGTTCTGGCTCCTCCTCGGATTGCCTCACGGCCGCCTGCTTCGCTGGACGGACGACACCCAAATGGCCGCCGCCGCCGCGGAGTCTTTGATCCGCCGAGGCGGGCTGGATCCGGACGATCTGGCGCGCCGCTGGGCGGCGGACGCGCGTTTTCTGCGCGGCTACGGAGCGGGAACCTGGAAGTGGGTCCGGCGCGTGCGCGCGGGCCAGGACCGGCGAACGGCCGCGCTCTCGGCCTTTCCGAACGGCTCCTTCGGAAACGGCGGCGCCATGAGAGCCGCGCCTATCGGCGTTTTTTTTCGCGATCGTCCCGCCGAACTCGAGGCGGCGGCGGCCGCGGCGGCGGCCGTCACGCACGCCCACCCGCTCGGCGTCGAAGGCGGCGTCTTGATCGCGCTGGCGGCGGCCGCCGCCATGGAAACATCCTTCACGCCCGCGGCCTTTTTGCGGGGACTTCTCGCCCGCGGCCGCCGCGAAGAATTTCGCTCGCGCCTGGACTGGGCGGCGAGCGCTCTCGACTCGTCGCCCTCGCCGGAGCAGGCGCGCCGCCGCCTGGGCAACGGCGTCGCCGCGCACGAGTCCGTCGTCACCGCCGTCTATTCTTTCGCCCGGCACCACGACGACTTCTCCGCCATGATGGAGTTCATCCTCGCCGTGGGCGGCGATACCGACACCATCGGCGCCATGGCCGGAGGCCTCTTCGGGGCGCGCAACGGCGTCGAAGGCCTGCCCGGGACGCTGCTCGCGCGCCTGGAACAACGGGAACGGCTCGAATCCCTTGGGAGGGAACTCGAGCGCCGCGCGAGGGCCTAACCCTCAGCGGCCCTTGTTCGGAACGGCCAGCCGGGCGAGCGCGGAGAGCGCGAATAGAACGCAAAGAGCCGCGACGATCAGCGGCCCCAGCGGCAGGTCGAAGCGATAGGAGAAGTAGAAGCCGGCGAAGGAGCTCAGGCCGCCCGCCAACGACGACATCACCGACAAGGACTTCATGCCGCGAGCCCAGGACAGCGCGATCATCGGCGGCACCACCAGCAGGCCGAAGATCACCAGCGGGCCCACGGTCATCACGCCCAAGGAGATCGTCACGCCGATCAGGAGATACAGCAGCCCGTCCCAGAACATCACGCTGCGGCCCAAGGTCACCGCCATGTCCCGGTCGTAGGACACCAGCAGGAACTCGCGCTGGAACAGGAACATCGCCGCGCAGACGGCCAGCAGGATGTTCAGCATCGCGTGGAAGTCGGTCTCGGAGATGGTGACGATCTCCCCCTTGAGCAGGCTCAGCATCTCGGTCTCGCCCTGCGCGTTCCAGGCCACGAACAGAATGGCCGCGGCGGAGGCCAAGGCGTACAAGGTTCCGACGCGCCCCTCGGACAGACCTTGGGAACGCTGATCCAGGTAGGTCAGCACCAAAATGGCTCCGACGGTGAAGATCACCGAGCCCAGGATGGCCAGGTGCTTCTCCCCCGCCTCGCCTCCCGCGAACAGGGCGAAGCCGAAGCCCTGGAGCATGAACGCGAAGGCGATGCCCGCCGCCGACACCTGCGGCAGGGCGACGCCCCAGAAGATCAGCCGGCGCAGGACGAAATAGACGCCGACCAGCGGGCAGACGAAGCCGACCACGACGCTGCCGTACAGCGCGTGGTGGAGTAGGAAGTCCGGTCGAAGCATCGCGAGAAGCTGGCTCACTGGTCGTCTCCGAAGATCTCGGTGATGTGCCGCGCGGCCAGCATCTTCTCGGCGGGGCCGAAGTCGGCCTTGCCGTCGGCCACCCAGGCGATGTGGGTGAACAGGTCGCGCTCGGCCTGCAGGCGGTGGCTGACCATCAGCACGGTCAGACCCTTCTGCTCCTTGAACTCCTTGAAGAGCTTGAGCAGCGCCTTCTGAGTGGGCACGTCGATGCCGGCCAGCGGCTCGTCGAGCACCAGAAGCTCCGGCTCCGCGGCCAAAGCGCGGGCGATGAGCACGCGCTGGCGCTGGCCGCCGGACAGGTCGCTGTAGCGCCGGTCCGCCAGGTCCCACGCGCCGCACTCCTTGAGGCACTGCTTCACCAGATCGTCGTGGGCCAGGCCGCGCAGGCGCCTGAGCAGCTCGAAGCGCCGGTACGTCCCCATCACCGCGATCTCGCGGACGGTCAAGGGATAGATCACGTCCAGCTTTTCCTTCTGCGGCACGTAGCCGAAGCGCGGCGCGCCGAACGCCGCGCCGTGAAGCTTCAGCTGGCCTTTCATCGGCTTGATCAGGCCCAGCATGGTCTTCAGAATCGTCGATTTCCCGGCGCCGTTCGGGCCGAGGACGCCCAGAAAGTCGCCGGAATGAACCGTCAGGTCGACGCCGGTGAGAACCGGGCGCCGTCCGTAGCCGAGAGACGCGCCCTTGAACTGGACCAGAGGTTCGGAGCTCAAGGCGCCTTCCCCAAGGCGGAGAGGATCGCCTTCAGGTTATGCTCCGACATCCTGATGAAGGTGTCGGTGTCCGGGAACGCCTTGCCCATGGTCCCGATCGTCGCGACCTTGGCACCGGTGTTTTCGGCCAGGAATTCCGGGAACTTGGGATCGTACTGCTGCTCGCGCACGATGAGCGCGACCTTGTCCTGCTTCATGAGGCCGACGAGCTTCTCGAGATGCGTCGGGCCCGGAGCCACGCCGGGCTTGGGCTCCAGCGTGCCCACGAACTCAAGGCCGGTGAAGCGCGCCAGATACACGACGTCCTGGTGGTAGGAGACCGCCTTCATGCCCTTGAGAGGCGCGACCCACTTGCGCCACTCCGCCAGCTTCGCGTTGAGCTCGGAGAGATAGGCCTTCAGGTTCTTCTCGTAGTCGGCCGCATGCTCCGGGTCGACGCGCGTGAATCCCGCCGCGATGTTGCGCGCGATCAGGACTCCGTCGTCGGGGTCCAGGTTGTAGTGCGGGTTGCCGAAGGGATGGATCTCGCCCTCGGAACGGCTCAAGGACTCGGGTTTCTCCAAGACGACTAGGCCCTCGGAGCAGTCGATGCAGCCGGCGCCGACGCACTCCTTGACCGCGTCGTGGCGCAGGTTCGGATTCGCCGCGACGTTGAGGAGCCCCGGCAGGAACGAATGCTCGACCGTCAAGCCCAAATAGACCACCGCGTCGGCCTTGTTGAGCTTCGGTACCAGGCTCGGGCGCATGACGACCTGATGGATGTCCTCGGTGCCGCGGGCCAGCACGTCGACCTTCACGTTCGCGCCGCCGACGCGCGAGGCGATGTCGCCCAACTCCGGGATGGTCGCGACGACCTGCAAAGTCTTCGCCTGCACCGCGGCCGGACGGGCCGCGGCGCAGAGAACGGCGAACGAAAGCGCGAGAAGGGTTTTTATTTTCATGGAATTCTCCATTTATATTAGGAAATAGCCGGGGTCAGCGGTCCCGGAAGCCGTGCACGTGGTTGCCGAACACGCCGGTCCACTGCAGGGCCACGGTGTGGCTTTTCGGAGTTCCCGCGACGTTGACGGCGGCCTCGGCGTAGGTCGCGCGCAGGCGCTGAAATTCCGTCACGTCATAGGTCAGGAAGCCCGTGAGGGTCTTGGTGTTCTTGCGCGGGTTGTCCTGGTCCTCGGTGAGGTCGGCCAGCGCGCCGCCGCGCCAATGGCGGCCGGACTTGATCTCCACGAACGAGTAGCCCGCGTACGAGACCCGGCGCGGCGCCGGGATATTCGTCGTCGGGTCGAAACGGCGCTCATCGTTCTGAAGAATTTCCGTACCCCACAGCAGTCCTTTATAAAGACCGCCAACGGGAGGCTGATAGCGGTAAGTGATATCGGCCCCGCTCAAAGAGCGCCAGGTGTCCACGCGCACGGGCACGCCGCCGGCCGTCGGAGCCACGGTTCGCTTCGGCGCCCACGCCGAGTCCACTCCCAGCTCGAGACTCTGGCTGTCGGTCAGGTCGACATACGTGTTCAGGCGGCCCAGGTAGGTGAACTCGTCGAGCGGCCGGGAGCCCGTCGGGTCCTGACGGGTGTTGTTGGCGCCCATCTTGTCGTACGCGCCGAACGTCGCCGTCACGAACAGGTCGGTCGGCAGAAGGAAAGAGGCCTCGATGCCGTCGGCCCGCGTCTCGCCGCCGATGTAGGTGTCGAGCGAGTTCGGCCGGTCGATGATCGGAAGCTCGTGATCGTGGAAATGCGCCAGCCGACCGAAGGTGGCGAACAGGCGCCCGCCGCGCACGGTCATGTTGTGCGGAAGCGAGGTCGTCTCCAAAGTCGCCTCCTCCACGTCCACGCCCCCGTTGGAGCCGGTGATCACGGCCCACGCCTTTAAGTACGGGTCCACCGGCGCTTCCACGTTGAGCTCCGCGGCGCGGAACAGGAAGCCCGCCTTGTCGTTGTTGTCGCGGAACACCGTGTCCAGCGCCATGCCGATGGCCGGATTGAACGAGTTCAACGCGGCTTTCGCCGGCGCCCCCTCCAGCTTTTCGACGCGCTGCTGGAGATCCTTGATGATCGACTGCGTGTCCTGCGGCGCGGCGGCGTCCTGCGCCCGCGCGGACGGAGCGAGCACGGCGAGAAGAAATACGAAGAGCATGAGTTCGAGTCGAAACATTGTCCCTCCCGGGGACGGCTATAAGGTGAAAGCGGCCCTGACGGGCCGGCGTCGGACGTACTTAGGCGGGTCGGGAGGGAGGCGCTCGGGCGGGAACGGCGGATGTCCGCGCCGGGACGGTGCGGGAGACGACGAACGACGGAAGCGCGATCTCGATGGTCGACGCGACGGCGACCTTCGGGGCCGCGGCCTGAACACCGCCCGCCTGCTGGACGTGGCACGTCGCGCAGCCGCCGTCGGAGTCTCCGACGTGAGCGAACACGTGCAAGGTCGCGGTGGAAAGGAACAAAACCGCGACGACGGCCGCCACCCAGCGTCTCATGGCTTCACTCTAACAAGAATCAGGAGCGGGAATCAATTTTCATCGGCGCCGCTAGCTCGCGGCCTTATCGCCGCCGTCGGCTCCGCGGAACGCCAGGAGCTCGCTCAGGAATCCGGAGTTCTGCGGGATCAACGTGATCTCCGCCTTGCTCTCCAAGGTCTTCTGCGTCTCCAGGATCTCGAACAGCGCCTCCAGGATGTCGGGCGAGGCGGAGATCTGCTTCAGCGCCTGGCCGACGATCTTCGGACGCAGCGCCGCCGCCTCGGCGAAGGCGATGGCCGCCGTGCGCTGGGCGGTGCTGGTGATGATGTTCACCTGGTTCTCGCCGTCCTGCTTGATGGCGGCGGTCACCTGGCGCAGGCGGTTCACCACCTTCTCCTCGATCTGGTGGATCATGCCGGGGTCGCGGAAGTGGACCTTGCGGATGTAGACGGAGCCGAGACGGTAGCCCCACTCGTGGCTCTTCGGCGAGACCTCGTCGCGCACGGTCTGGCTCATCTGGTGACGGTTGCCCAGCATGTCGGCCAATTTCATATTCGACAGCGAGCGCACCGTCGCGTTGCTGACGTTGGCCGCCAGGGAGCCGCGCGGATCGGCGTTCTTGAAGATGTAGGAGACCGGGTCCGAGATGTACATCTCGTACCAGATGCCGATGCCCATGGGCGCGCCTTCCTCCGAGTTCACCGGCTCCGAGCGGCGGTAGACCTGGTCCATGCGCATGTCCAGCGTGTAGCACGTGCCGATCCAGTTCACGATGGGCGCCGCCGGGCCCAACCGGAACCACAGGAAGTGGATGCCGGGCTCCTTGATCACGTCCAGCACGTTGCCGAACAGGACGTACACCTTGGCCGTGCCCTCGTTGACGATCGTATAGAAGCCGAACATCCTCAGCACGCCGAACAGGATCGGCACGCCGATGAAGCAGCCCAGGAAGGTCGCCATTCCGGCGACGAAGAAAGGTCCCATGAAGTCCATATCAGCGGCCTCCCCACGACTTCGTTTCCAGCACGAACTGCTTGGCCGTGGCGTACAGGCTGAGGCGCACGTTGCGCAGATAGGCGATCAGGGCCTGCTCGCCGCCCACGGCCTTCAGGTCGGTCAGCTGCTTGGCCATGGCGGTCAGCGGCTCCACCTCGGCCTGCGCCTTCAGCGTCTCGATCTCGACGGCGCGCTTGGACTGCACGATCTTCTGGTCGGCCGCCGCCTGGGACAGGCTGATCGCCGAGGAAACCTCGTTGTGCGCGGTGTTGATCGCCGCCAGCGCCGACTCGACGTCGTGGGGAGGGTCGATGCCCGTGATGAGGGACGCGTCCAGCACGATGCCGTAGCGCGCCGTGGACGACCGGCAGTCCCGGTCCATGGCGTCGTTGAGTGAGCGCACGTTCTTGCGGATGTCGTTGATCGAGATGCCGCTCACGTCGCTGAGGCCCGTCGCCTGCGTGTTGGCCGCCAGCGCCGCGGAGGCCGCGGTCTTCGGCGCCTCGAAGGTCGCGATCTTCTCGCGCAGGACCGACACGAAGTAGCCCATCACGTGCACGATCGGCGCCTTGATGCCGAACAGGTAGGCGTAGAGATTGCGCTCGGACACCCGGTAGCGGATCTGCCCGGTGAGGCCGGTGTTCAGCTGGTCCATCGTCACCGCTTCCAGGATCGTCCCGCCCTGGTTGGCCTCCGGCGTCTCCGGGTCCAGCGCGATGTTCACGCTCTGCGTCGCCACCGAGACCTTGTAGACGCGCTCCCAGGGCCACTTGAAGTACGGGCCGCCGGGCGGGATCACCCGCAGCTGCGGATAGTTGTAGCGCTCCTTCTCGTCGCCGGACAAAGTCGCGACCATCTCCGGGTCGTCCAGCGTGGATTTGCCGTCGATGCGGTCCGCGCGCCCGAAGCTGGTTTTCACCGCGCGCTCGTTTTGATCGACGGTGTATAGCCCGGCGACTAGGTAATTCAAGAGGAACCACGCCACGAAGCCGCAGAACACTCCGAAAAGAACACCCATGTTGTTTTCCTTTTGTGAATCCGGCCGATATTTGTGTAACTCGCGGCAGTGTACCCCCGCTCCGGCACCGCGTCAAGCCCGATTCGCCGTAGGCCCATTAGACCGGGAATCGTGCCATCCGCCCCATGCGGCCGCATCGGTCCTCCGTTATCCTGTGAGCATGAAGAGAATTTCCTTGGCCGTGGTCCTGCTCGGAGCCGCGTTCGTCCCGTCCCGCGCCCAGACAGACCCGGCCCCCGCCGCGACGCCGGACCAGGCGCTGGCCGCCCGTCTTCGGGCGCTCGGACCCATGACCCCGGACCAGGCCCGCACGGACCTCAAGACGCGTTCCGCCTCCGGCGACGAGGCCGCGCGCGATCTTCTCGACGCCATCGACCAGCCGGGCCCGAAACGCGCCGCCCTCCTGGCCCGCCTGAAGCCGCAGGACCCCGACGACGCCCTCGCGGCCGACTTCCACCGCCTCGCCGCGACCAATGAGAGCGCCCGCGCCCGCGTCCGCGCCCTGGCCATGCTCACCGGCCCCGGCTTCCACGGCATCCCCACCCCGGGCAAGGGCGAGGGCGGCTGGGAGAACCAGACCGAGATCTTCGGCGGCTCCAGCCGCGCGGGAGACCTGCGCACGCCCGTCCTGGGCGTCTCCCACTCCTCCGAATTTTCCCGCGGGCCGTGGGCCGCCAGCGTGGAGCTGCGCGGCCAGGTCACGCCGGAAGGCGAAGCCCGCCCCGGCTCCCAGCAGGTGACGTTGGGAGTCGCTCGCCGCTTGGGCGACACCCCGTTCAGCGTTTACGCCGAAGCCGAGCACCGCAACGACGACTACTTCGGCCTGCGCCACGACGACACCGTGCAGGTCGGCGTCCAGCGCGAGGTCGCTCTCGAGATCGGCCGCAACAGCCTGGAACTGCGCGCCGCCGCCGCCGCCGTCAAGGAACTGAGCGGCGACATGGCCCTGCACCCGGTCGCCCGCCTGGCCGCGGACTACACGTTCAAGTTCACCGAGAAGCTCAGCGCCGTCCTGGGCGGGGAGTTCGAGATCAACCCCGCGCAGCGGATCGACCACGAGGTCCAGGGCGTCGCCGCGCTCGTCTACAGCGTCAGCAAGAACGTGGCCGTGCGCCTGGCCCAGACCTACGAGAAGCGCGGCGAGGCGATCGACGGCTTCCCCAATACGCACACCCAGACCACCTTGGGCCTGGTCGTCCACTACTGATCTCTCCGCGAAAGAACGGACGAAACTTTCTCCGGACTCCTTCGTTTTCGCCGAAATGATGACGGATTAATCAGCATTATTCACATCGCGCGCGCGATGCGGATAGTGATTATTTTTTCGATATTATTTTACACGAAGCACAGGATTTACACCGCAACTTCTCGGAACGAAATGCGCCCTTCATCCGTACGTGAAGCAGGGCCCGCGCCCGAGGAGCGCCATGTCGAAGAATTTGACCGCACTGTCGGATGCCGAACTCGCCGAGTCGCTGAAGTCTTTGACTCGCGATGAAAGAGGGCGGCTGGTTCTCGTTCTGAAGCACCTCGCCGAAATGGATCGCCGGCGGTACGCGATCAACGCCGGATTTCCCTCGCTCTTCGAATACTGCGTGCGCGAACTGCGCTACGCGCAGGGAGAAGCCGCTCGCCGAATCCATGCGGCCCGGGCGGCGGCGAAATTTTCGATCCTGTATCGCGCGCTCGAACGAGGCCTCCTGTCACTGACGACGGTGTCCTTGCTCGCGCCGCACCTGAAATGGGACAATCACCGGAGGCTGATCCGTTCCGCGGCCGGACGTTCCACGCGCGAGGCCGAGGCCCTGGTCGCGGCTCTGACTTCCGTGCCCCCACCCATGGAACGAATCCGCTTTGTCGGCCCCGCCGATCCGGCGCCGGCACGGACTCCCCCCGCAGTGGATCATCATGACGACTTGTTCTCCTCCGCTCCGGCCGCGCACGCGCCCACCCTGAACGAAAGGCCTCCGCAAAATGCGCCGCCTTCCATAACGGTTCGGCGCGTTCATTTCTTCTTCACGGCGGACGAAGCGCTTTTGCGGGACATCGAACGCGCGCGGGAACTGCTCCACCGCCGTTCGACGGGAGGCGGATTGGAGTTCGTGTTCGCTGCGGCGCTGCGCGCGTTGCTGCAAGACATCGATCCGGAACGCCGCGCGGCTCGGGCGGACCGCCGCAGCGGCTCGGCGAAAACTTCATTGACGCGCCGCCGCGCCGTCCCTCGCCGCGTCAAGGAGGAGGTCTGGAAGCGCGATGGGGGCCGGTGCGCGTTTCTTTCCGCGGAAGGTCGACGCTGCGGAACGCGTTCACGTTTGGAATTCGACCACGTGACGCCATGGGCGCTGGGCGGTGTCTCCGACGACCCCGCCAATCTGCGCCTGCTGTGCCGGGCCCACAACGATCTGGCGGCGCGGCGGGTCTTCGGCGACGCCGCCATCGACGCGGCCGCCGTCCATCGGCGCTCCTCTTGATGTAAACTGTTCTTCACTCGCGGAGGAACGGAATCGATGGCCATTCAAGAGCTGACCCAGGAACAGATTCTCACCATGACGGCGGCGGAGAAGGACCGCTGGTGGCTGAAGAACGTCTACAAGGGCGACATGCCCCAGCTCAACTTCCGCTCCGCCGCGACCGGCATGCTCCTGGGCGGCGTGCTGTGCCTGACCAATCTCTACGTCGGCATCCGCACCGGCTGGACGCTCGGCGTCGGCATCACCTCGGTCATCCTCTCCTTCGCGATGTTCAAGGTCCTTTCCAAGCTGAAGCTGGGAAAGGAGATGACGGTGCTGGAAAACAACGCGATGCAGTCCATCGCCACCAGCGCCGGGTACATGACCGCGCCGCTCGTCTCCTCCATGGCCGCGTACATGGCCGTCACCGGCAAGATGATCCCCTGGCAGCACACCATGATCTGGCTGATCGTTCTGGGCGTCATGGGCGTCTTGTTCGCCTTCCCTCTCAAGAAGCGCTTCATCAACGACGAGCAGCTCCCGTTCCCGGAGGGCTACGCCGCCGGCATCGTGATGGACAACCTCCACACCGGCACGGGAGAGGAGGGCGTGTTCAAGGCCAAGCTCCTGGGGGCCGGGGCCGCGGTCGCCGCGTCGGTCGAGATCATGGGCGACGACAAGGTCATGAACTCCATGCACCTGGGCTGGCTGGGCCTGCCCGCGCACTGGGACGACTTCCTGTATAAGTGGTTCACGCCGTCCTTGATGGGCACCCCCCTCAAGGACCTGACCATTCAGTTCGATTCCTCCCTGGTCATGGTGGCGGCGGGCGGGCTGATGGGCATGAAGACCGCGATCTCCTTGATGGTCGGCGCGGTCCTGAACTACATGATCCTGGCCCCGTACCTGATCAAGCTGGGCGTGATCCATGGCACCGGCTTCAAGAACATCACCATGTGGGCGCTGTGGGGCGGCGTCGCCGTGATGACGACCTCGTCCATCTACTCGTTCCTCTCCAAGCCCCAGGTCATCCTCCAGTCCTTCCAAGGCATGTTCAAGAAGAAGAAAGCGGGCGAGGAGGACGTCCTCAAGGACATCGAACTGCCGATGTGGGTGTTCGCCGCCGGCATCCCGATCGTCGGGGTCCTCACGGTCTGGGCCGGCCACGCGTTCTTCGACATCGGCTGGTGGCTGGGCCTGATCGCGATTCCCCTGGTCTTCGTCTTCACTTTGATCGCCGTAAACTCCACGGGCCTCACCTCCATCACGCCGACGGGCGCCCTGGGCAAGCTGACCCAGCTGTCCTTCAGCGTGCTGGCGCCCAACAACATCACCACCAACATCATGACGGCCGGCATCACCGGCGAGGTGGCTTCCAGCGCCGCGAACCTGCTGATGGACATCAAGCCCGGCTACATGCTGGGCGGCAAGCCGCGCCACCAGGCGCTCGGCCACGTCCTGGGCATCTTCGCCGGAGCCCTGGTCTCGGTGCCGGTGTTCTACCTCATGATCCACGGCGACCTGTCTTTGCTGATGTCCGAAAAGCTGCCCATGCCGGCCGCGGAGATTTGGATGGCCGTCGCCAAGATCCTGACGCAGGGCCTGAGCTTCCTGCATCCGACGGCTCGGCTGGCCATCCTGGTCGGCGCCGTCCTGGGGCTGGTCATCGAGTTCGCCAACCAGCGCACGCAGGGCCGCTTCCCGATCTCCGGCGTGGGCCTGGGACTGGCCTTCGTCCTGAAATTCAGCGACTCCCTGTCCATGGCGCTGGGCGCGGTGCTGTTCTGGCTGGCGGGAAAGTACTTCACCGAAAAGAAAAGTTTCGGCTGGCGCGCCTTCGTGGACAACCAGGAGACCGTCTGCGCCGGCGCCATCGCCGGCGGCTCGATCATCGGATTGGTGCTGATCCTCCTGGAGACCGTCGTCCTGAAATAATGCCCACCAGCCTCGCGGCCCTCCTGATTCTTTTCACCGCGGGAACCGCCGCCGCGCACGACTACCCGATCAAGCCGGTGCTCGCCGTGCTCCGAGTGGAGCCGGACCGCGTCGTCGCGGACCTGGACAGCGACTCGATCTATTGGATCGAGGAAGTCGTCGGCCTGCACCCGCTGCCGCCGCGCGACTGGCCCGCCGACGCCCGCGCGCGGGCCGAAAAATACGTCAACGAGCGCCTCCGTCTCTCCGTCGACGGCAAGCCGCTTCACGGCAGGCTCCTGGAGGCCTCCTACGTCCAGCGCCCGTGGGAGGTCAACGAACAAGGCCGCGTCCGTCTGCGGCTTTCCTATCCTCCCGTCGCCGACGGCGGGACGTTGAGCGGCGAGATGGACTTTTTCGAGGACTACCGTCAGGAGCGGCTGGCCGCCAAGGAAGCCCTCCTCTCCTTCATGGACTTCCGCGGCCTGCTGTCGATCCCCGGGCGCGTCCCGCGCGAGTTCGAGCTGAAGCCGGGATCGTTCGCCTTCTCCGTGCCCGTCGCGGACGCCCGTCGCGGCGCGTTCGCCCGCTTTCTGGAGAGCGCGCGCGTCGGCGCGCTTTCGTCGCTCGACGCCATCGAGGGCTGGGCGGCCCTGGCCGCTCTGGCCCTGTCGCTGGCGCCGGGCGCTCCTTCGCGGCGGCGCGCGGCGCTGCTGCTCGCCGCGGCGGCCGCGGGCGCCGCGCCGTGGCCCGGAGCGGCGGCCGTCCCTCTGGAGTGGGCCGCCGGCGCCGCGGCGGCGCTGGCCGCCGGACGCTGGCTGGGCGTCGCGGCCGTCCCTTGGCTGGAAGCCGCGGCGCTGGCCGCCCTGACCCGCGCATGGACGATCCAAAGCCTCCCTCTGCTGCCCCTGTCGGCGCCCGGCGCGCTGGAACACGCCGGCGCGGCGCTGGGGTTGCTCGCCGCCGCCGCCGCCGCCTTGGCCGCCGGCGTCGCCGCGGCGACGGCCGACCGCCGCGCCATGGACGCGCATTCCCAATCGCGCGCGCCGGAGCTTTTCGATCGACGCCGCCGCCTCGCCGCGACCGCGCTCCTCCTGATCTGCGGCTGCGGACTCTTCGCCACCTTCCCGAGATGAGACCATGAACGCCATCCGCTTCCAGCGCGTCGGAAAAATCTACCGCCGCTCCCATCTGGGCAAGGTCACGGAGACCATGGGTTTGGACGGTCTGGATTTGGAGATCCGCCAGGGCGAGGTGTTCGGACTGCTGGGCCTCAACGGCTCGGGCAAGACCACCGCCATCAAGCTGCTGATGGGCCTGCACCTGCCCACGACCGGCGACGTCGAGGTGCTGGGCCGGCGGGTGCCGGACGTGGAGGTCCTGGCGCGCATCGGCTACGCCCCGGAAGCGGCGTACCTGAACAAATCCCTCACCGGCCGGGAGAACCTGCGCCTGTTCGCGGCCCTGTCGCGCGTTCCGGCGGACGTGCGGGAGGCGAAGGTCGAGGAGATGATGCGCAAGATCGGGCTGGGCCACGCGATGGACCGCCGCCTCTCCGAATATTCGAAAGGCATGCTCCAGCGCGCCAGCCTGTCGCAGGCGCTGATCCACGAGCCGGAACTGGTGATCCTCGACGAGCCGGTGACCGGCCTGGACCCGCTCGCGATCAAGGAAGTGCGCGCGCTGATCCTGTGGATGAAGTCAAAGGGCAAGACGGTCCTGTTCTCCTCCCACGACATCTCCGAGGTGGAAAGGGTCTGCGACCGCATCGGCATCCTCAGCGGGGGAAAGCTGGCGAAGGTGATGACCCAGGAAGAATGGCGGGGCAAGCCCGACGCGCTGGAGAACGCGTTCGCGGCCTCCGTCACGCGCACCGACGGCGTCGGCGAGATCAAACTGAACTGACCATGGAAACCATCAAGGCCGTCTTCACGTACACCTTCCGCGAGCACGTCCGCCACAAGATCTGGCTCAGCGGCGCGCTGTTCGGCCTGGTGCTGATCGCCGGAGGCCTGGTGGCCTCCGCGCTGGCGCAGGACGAGCGCGCGCGCATGATGCTTGACGTGGGACTGGCCGCCAACGAGCTGATCGCGCTGGTCACGGTGGTCTTCCTGACCGTGCATCTGATCCTGCAGGAGATCGAATCCCGCGCGGTGTTCCTGATCCTGACCCATCCGGTGAAGCGCTGGCACTACCTCCTGGGCCGCTTCCTGGGCACCTTGGCCGCGGTCGGCGCGGGCATGGCGGCGATGGGCCTGGCGCACTGGGGCCTTCTCAAGCTGCTGGGCTGGGGCGGAGACGGCTCCTACCTTCTCGCCTGGGCCTGCTCGTTCGCCAAAACGGCCGTGATGGGCGCGCTCGCCCTGCTGCTGTCGCTGGCGCTCACGTCGGAGGCGGCGGCGATGTCCTTCTCCGGCTTCTTCTGGATCCTGGGGCATTTCTCCGCGGAGATGCGGTTCGTGGCGGAAAAATCCGGAAGCGCGCTCCTGCGCACGGCGATCCTGGCGTTCTCCTACGCGGCCCCGGACTTCGCGCACTTCAATTACCGCGACGCGTGGCACGCGGGGATTCCCGGCGCGCACTGGATCGCGGCGGCGGCGCTGTACGCGCTCGCGTACTCGGGCGGATGCTTCGCGCTGGCCGTCCAGGTTTTCGAGCAGAAAGAATTCTGATGAAGCCCGCGCTCGGCGCCGCCGTCCTGGGATTCGCGCTGGCCTGGAGCGTCCAGCCGGCGCTACGCCGCGGGCTGCGGGAATTCCCCCCGCTGTCCCGGATTCCCGTCACCCCGTACAGCCTTCAGGACGCCGTGCTGGCCAGCGCGGGCATGCGCGCCCTGGCGGCGGACCTGGCCTGGATTCAGATGCTCCAATATCTGGCCGGCGACCTTCCCGAGATGACGGACACGAAACCGTTCGAGCACATCAAGGACCTGAGCCTGCGCGTCGCGCGGCTGGACCCCGCGTTCCACCGGGCCTACCTGTTCGGCGCCAGCATCCTGGCCTTTTTCCCCGAAGTCGACCGGCCCGAGGACGCCATCGAGGTTCTACGGGAGGGAATGCTCCAGGATCCCGGCCAACCTCTCTACCCGGTCTACATCGCCGCCCTGGCCTACAAGAAGCGCGGCGACGCGGACCGGATGATCGCCGTGCTGGAGCCGACGTTGGCCGATCCCAAGAGCCCCATCGAGATGAAGGCGATCATCGCCAACCTCTATAAGTCTCGCGGCGAGTACGGCCGGGCGCTCGCCTTGTGGAACGGAATCCTGGACAGCGACATCGAGGCGCGGGAGTGGCCGCGCGCGCGCATCCAGGTCGCCGAGATCAAGCGGCTGATGAAGGAGCGCCGCTCCGCGCCTCCGCGGCGTCAGTAGAAGTTGGCGTCGTGGCCGGCCAGCCGGCCGTCCCGGTAAACGAACTTCGCCGAGAAGAAGCGCTCCCCGTCCAGCCAGGGCAGGAACACGCGATCGCCCTCCCACAGCGGCAGATCCAGGATTTTCGCGTCGTCCACCCACTCGAGCGTGCCCTCCGGGCATTCCCCGATCTCGCCCTCGAAGCGCGTCGCGGTGTAGACGAACACGATCCAATCCTCCCCGTCCTTGAACGCCGGGAAGGTCAAAACGCCGCGCAGGCGCGAGTCCAGCAGGTTGAGGCCGGATTCCTCGCGGATTTCCCGGATGACGCATTCGTCGGGCGACTCGCCCGCGTCCAGCTTGCCGCCCAGGCCGTTGTACTTGCCGCGGTGGACGTCGCCGGGCTTCTTGTTGCGATGCAGCATCAAGGTGCGCCCGGCGGCGCGGATATAGCACAAGGTGGCGACGACGGGCTTCGACCGGGTGGCGCTCATGGCGGCGGCCATTATACCTGATCGGCAGTTCCGTTGCGCCGGAGTCACTTATGACGAAGCGCTGCGTGGATTGCCGACGTCACACTTTGATGGTGGACCCCCTGGGCGAGAACGCCCCCGTTTACTATTGCTCCATTCACGGAATCGTCCTGGACGCGTCCCGCTTGAGCGGTCCGACCTGCCCCGAGGCGCGTTTCTACGCGACGGACCCGATGCCGGCGAAGAGGCCCAGGTCTTCTAGGTCATAATTCTTACTCCCCCTAGGACTTCCGCTTCAGAGGGAAATCGCCGGCGCTTGATAGGATAGGGGCATGACCCTCAACCCCCTCTACGCGCGCAAAACCCTCGCCACCGCCCTGACCGCCTCCCTGCTGGTCGCCGCTCCCGGCCCCTTGGCCGTTCAAGCCCTCGCGCAGACGATGAACCTGGGCGCCGCCCGCGCCGCGTCCGGGGTTTCCGGCGCCGCCGCGGCATCGTTGAGCGTCCAGCCTCTCGCGTCCTCCGCCTTGGCGCCGATGAGCGCCCCCGGCCTTTCGCCGCTGGCCGCCCCTTCCGCCGCCGCGTCCGTCGCCGGGCAAGCTCTCCCCGCCGCCGCCCTTCCCGCGGCCTCCCTTCCTTCGGCCGCGGCCCCGGCGCCGCTCGCCCCGGCCGCCGCGCCCGCTCTCTTGCCCGCGAAAGCTCCCGCCGCCGCTCCGGTCACGGCCCTCGGCTCCGGCCGGGAACTGGGCGCGCGCCTGGACGCCGCCGCGCAGCCCGGCGCCGACGGCCGGCTGGCCGCGACCGCTCTGGATTCCTTTTATAACGGCGTCGTCGCCGCCGCGCCGTGCATCTTCGCGGACATGGCCCGCAAGCGCGACGCCGCGCGCCTGAACCCGTCCGACGCCCCCGCCGGAACGCCCGCGAACGGCACGCCCCCGGCGCCGGTCGGCCCGGCTTCCGCGCGCTTCCAGGTCGGCCCCGTTCACTACGCCGCCATGAGGGCCATGGCCGCGATCTGGTCGGTGTGGGACCGCGCGGTCGATTCCAAGTGGGACAAGATGCCGCCGTTGCTGGGCGAGATCTACCTTTATTTCAACGAGCAGTCCCTGCGCCTTCACGTCTGGGACGCCAACGCCCTCCCCACGACGGACAAAAGCGCGACCCCGCCGGCCACCGAGGCGGAAAGGAACGCCCGCAGCGCCGACGGCTCCAATTTCGACGACCAGAAGCCCGGCATGGCCAAGGCGGGCGCGCGTTGGAACCAACTGAACACCCCCGAAGGCGGGCCGAACCCCCATTTCGACAAGATGGAGCCCAACCCGCTTCTCGTCTCGCAGGTCCTCGACAAGCGCGATGTCGACGCCGAAGGCCGGCCCATCACCAAGGAAGCCGGCATCCTCAACGATTGGTCCGCCGCCGAAATCCAGGCCCAGGTTCACGACTGGGGCAACCATCTTCGCCAGCCCATCAGCGACAACCCCATCCGCATCAAGATCCCCGCCGGCCATCCCCTCGGCGCGGCCGACCACGAGACGGAAATGGTCCTGGACCGGACGGAGAAGGATCCGACCTTGCCCGCCGATTACACGGGCCCCGCCGTGCACCGCAACGCCGAGACCCCGGGCTGGGACATGTCGAACATCTACGGCAGCTCGTTCGCCCGTCAGATGCAGGTGCGCAGCCTCCACGACGGCAAAATGAAGATCGGCGCCGACGGCCGCCTGCTGGACGATCCGGAGAAGCCCGGCCTCCCGCTGACCGGCTTCAACGACAACATCACGCCGCTGCTGGCGATGTACCACACCATCTGGACTCTGGAGCACAACGCCGTGGCCGACGCGGTCAAGTCCGAGCACCCGGACTGGAACGACCAGCAGATCTTCGACATGGCGCGCCTGCGCGTCACCGCGCTGAACGCCCGCATCCACACCGTCGAGTGGACGCGCGCGCTCCTGCCGCACCCGACCTTGCACGCCGGCATGTGGGCCGACTGGTACGGCTTCCTGGGCAAGCCCCTCAAGCTGTGGGTGATGCGCTTCTCCGACCGCAACCCGCGCCTGGGCAGGATCCTGGGCAAGCTCTTGCGCTACGAACTGATTTTCGGAGTGCCGGGAACCTCGACCCAGCACTACGGCAAGAACTACGCCTTCGTCGAGGAATTCTTCGACGTCTACCGCCTGCACACGATGATCCGCGACTGGAACAAGATCCAGCATCTGGGGCCGTCGAACGAGCTGACCGAGCTGGACACCCTCAGCCTCAAGGACGCGCTGGGCTTCAAAACTGTGGAAACCTTGAAGAAGTTCTCCCCGGAGGATTTCGCGCTGTCGTACGGCATGGAATCGGCCGGCGCGCTGACGCTCAACAACGCGCCCGACGCGCTGCGCGACCTGACCACCCAGGACGGCCGGCATATCGACCTGACCGCCGTGGACGTCATCCGCACGCGCGAACGCCTCCAGGCCAGCCGCTACGTGGACTTCGTCCGCCGCCTGGGCGAGCGCCCCCCCAAGACGTTCCTGGAACTCACCGGCGGAAACGCCGAGGCGGCCGCGAAGCTGGCCTCCGTTTACAAGACGGTCGAGGAAGTCGACTTCCAGCCCGGCATCCGCGCGGAGCGCAAGCCCGACCTGTTCGCGCTGGGCAACCGGCAGTTCAAGCCGTTCGTGCTGTCGGCGCCGGCCCGGCTCAAGAACGACCGTTTCCTCTCCGAGGAGTACAACGCGAAGACCTACGGCGCCAGCGGCATGGAGTACATCGAGCACACGAACTTCTCGAACCTTCTCCTGCGCCACTACCCGTCGCTGCGCCCGGCCGTGGAGGGAATGGACAACGCCTTCCGGCCGTGGGACAAGCCGGGCACGCTCAACGACAAGCTCGTGACGAACGCCCAGAAATCCGCGTTCGCGGCGGTCAAAGCCGTGAGCGTCGGCTACATGGCCTCCGTCGGGATCGTCCTCGCCGGGGCGACGCTCGGCTTCACCTCTCTCTTGATGATGGGCAGCTTGATCCTCTTCCCGGCGCTCGCCATGCTCGTGGGAGGCATGCTGTTCGCGCGGTCGCAGGCCGCCCTCGCCGAGACGCTGGCCGGATCGAAGGCCGGCGCGGCTCCTCTGGCCCCGTTGTTCGCGGCGGAGAAGCGCTCCCGCTTGGCGTCATTCCTCGCCAAGAACGCCGCGTTGACGATCCTGGACGTCGGAGGCCTGGTCGCCTACCACCTGTTCGCCGCGCATCCCGTCGGCGCGGTCCTCATCGGCGCGGCCTCTCTGTACTACGGCGTCAAGGCCTTGAAGGCGGCCCGACGAGCGTCCGACGACGTCACGGCCGCGCGCGTCGGCTTGGCCGCGACGCTGACGGCGGACCGTCCTCACACGGATCCGAAGGATATCCGCGGGACCACGGCGTTGGAGAAGCGCTACTGGGTGATGATGAACGGCAAGGAAGGCTCCGTCCTTCACTTCGGCGACACGTACGCGACCCTGCGCGCCAGCGGCCTGCCGGCGCTCACGGCCTTCATGACCGCGACGATGTGGCACCTCCCGTTCGCCCGCAAGACGTGGAGCGCCGCGCCGGAGCAGAAGGCGGCTCTGAAGCCGGGCTTCTTCGACATCTACATCCCCGGCCTGATCGAGACGCAGAAGCCGTCGAACAACCGGGTTTTCGCCGACGGCAGCAAGCCGGGCGTGAAGCGCGGCGACGTGGACATGGACGAGTTCAACCGCCTGTTCCGCGACTTCGGGATGCACGATTACCTGACGGCGTACGACCTGGCGCGCATCCGCGAGGCCAACCAGTACCGCGACGCGCATGAAGGCAAGGGCAATTGGTTCTCGCGCCTGATCGGGCGCTACGCGGCCAAGCGCCGCGCCGACCAGCTGATCGAGCTGTTCGCCGACCGCGTGGTCTGGGAAGACGGCATCGAAGGCCGGCTGGTGCCGGCCATCAGCCGCGAGCAGCTGCTCCGCTTCTACCAAGGCGGCCTGCAGTACGACTTGATCCGCGACCGGTCGGGGAAATAATTTGAAGAAAACCGCGCTCTCGCTCGCCGTCCTGCTCTCCGCCGCGTCCGCCTTCGCCGGTCAAGTGACCGGCCGGAACGACTGGGACGATCCCCTGGAACTGAAGGGCATCCGCGCCGAAATGTCGGACCTGCGGGACTCCGTCGCGGACAAGACGCCCGACTCCCAGGCGACCGCCGCGACGCGGAAGCTGATGGACAGGAAGCGCGCCGACCTGGAGGCGCTGTACCGCGCCAGCGGCTCCGGCCCCATCCCCGACGGCAAGTCCGACGGGTTGGCGACGCTGGACTCCGGCACCGCCGCGGGCCGCGCGTCCGAGGCGCTGTTCTCCTTCTTCTGGCACGGCAAGGTGTTCGACGCGAAGAAGGGCGAATTGGTCAACCGCCTGGTCATCGGCCGCGCGGTCAAGGCCAAGGTCTTCATCGGGCCCAGCTGGCTGGACGGCAAGCCCTCGGTGATCATCGACTACAAGGGTACGTCCTGGGTCGCCGGCGCCATCCGCGACGAGATCCGCATGGTCTCGCCCGGCGTGTACCTGGGCTTCGCCTACGTCCGCGCTCCGGACGGCGGCGCGCCGCGCGCGGACATCCTGTTCGCGCTCGACTTCACCTCGGGCCTGCCCCGCAATCCGACGGCGCCTTAACCGGACCGGTGGCCGTTTCGTCGCGACTGCGGTATGATCCCCGCATGAACATTCTCCTCGAACCCTCGCGCCTCGGCGACCTGACCCTGAAGAACCGCGTCGTCATGGCTCCCATGACCCGCGCGCGCGCGACGGCCGCCCGCGTCCCCAACGATTTGATGGCCGAATACTACGCCCAGCGCGCCGGCGCGGGATTCATTCTCACAGAGGCGACGGTCGTCTCGCCGCAAGGGATCGGCTACGCCGACACCCCGGGCATCTGGTCCCAGGAGCAGATCGAGGGCTGGAAGAAGACGACCAGCGCCGTGCACGCGAAGGGCGGATTGATCTTCCTTCAGCTCTGGCACGTCGGACGCATCTCCGATCCCATGTTCCTCGACGGCGAGCTTCCGGTCGCGCCCAGCGCGATCGCGGCCAAGGGCCGCGTCAGCCTCGTGCGCCCCGAGAAGAACTTCGTCGTCCCGCGCGCGCTGGAGCGCGCGGAGATCCCCGCCATCGTCGAGGCGTTCCGCAAGGGCGCGGAGAACGCCAAGCGGGCGGGCTTCGACGGCGTCGAGATTCACGGGGCCAACGGCTACCTGCCGGACCAGTTCCTGCAGAGCTCCACCAACCGACGCACCGACGACTACGGCGGCCCGGTCCAGAACCGGGCGAAGTTCCTGCTCCAGCTCGCCGACGCGGCGATCTCGGTCTGGGGGCCGGACCGCGTGGGCGTCCACCTGGCGCCGCGCGCCGACGCGCACGACATGGGCGACGAGAATCTCAAGGAGACGTTCGGCTACGTCGCCCGAGAACTGGGAAAGCGCAAGATCGCCTTCCTCTTCCTGCGCGACGCGCAGGGCGAAGGATACCTGACGCCTTATCTCAAGGAGCAGTTCGGCGGGACCGTCATCGCCAACCAGGGGCTCACGCCGGAGCTGGCCGAGAGCCTCGTCCGAGAAAAGAAGGCGGACCTGGTCTCGTTCGGCATGCTTTACATCTCGAACCCCGACCTAGTCGAACGCATCCGCACCGGGAGCCCGTTCAACCGGGCGAACCCCGCGACCATCTACGCCGGGGGGGGCGGCCGGATATTCGGATTACCCCGCGCTCTCTCAACGGCGAGCGGGCAGAATTCCGGCGACATCCGGACCCGGACTACCGGAAAATCCGGGCGCATGACGCCCTCCCGAGCCCTCGTTTTAAACGCCCGACTGGAGACCAGACATCTCGTGCTCGAGCCGTTGGCGGCGGCGCACGCGCCCGCGATGTTCGCTCGGCTGAAGGATGACGCGCTCTACGTCTGGATTTCGGCGGCGCCGCCGGAGTCAGTCGGACATCTTCAGAAGCGCTGGGAGCGCCTCGAATCCCGCCTGGCTCCCGCGGGCGACAAGGCGTGGCTCAATTGGGCCGTGCGCCAAGCGAGCGACGGCGCCTATGTGGGAAAAATGGACGCGGAAGTCGACGCGGCAAACATCGCGACCAACATAGGGTATCTGATTTTTCCCGCGTTCTGGGGCCGAGGCTACGCGAGCGAGGCGGTCGCCGCGGTCATCGAGCATCTCAGGCGGCACGGCGTCGAGGAGCTCCGGGCGACCGTCACATCCGGCAATACGGCATCGACTCGGGTCCTCGAGAAAAGCGGCTTCGTCCGAACGCGGGTCATCCCCGAAAACGACGTGATCCGCGGCGTCAAACACGACGACATCGAGTATGTTCTCACGTTCACTCCCGAAGGCTGATCGCGGTTAAAACCGGACGGGAAGCGGACAAAAAAATCGGTCTGGGCTTGGGGAAATTTTCCTGGCGAGCTCCCCTCGATGTCCACACCTATGCTAAAATACGTCGTCAACCGCTAAATATTTTTCGATTTCGTCCGTTCACGGAAGGGTGACCGAGCGGTTGAAGGTAGCAGTCTCGAAAACTGCCAAGGGGGCAACTCCTTCGAGGGTTCGAATCCCTCCCCTTCCGCCATTTAACCGAATAACCGCAATAACCGTAGGCCTGGCACTCAAACAATCATGTCCTGGATAAAAAAGCTCAATCCGTTCGCGAAGGAAGAGACGTCCGCGCCGGACGCCCCGGCCTCGTCGGGCATTCCCGGCATGCCGGCCCTGCCGCCGGAATTGGCCAACGACCCCAAGGCCAAGGGCATGATGGCCATGTTCTTCCGCAAGTGGAAGGATCCCGCGTTCATGAAGCAACTGCGCACCCTCGCCCTGCACATGCAGAAGGAGGGCGTGGACGTGAAGGACATGAAGGCGGTCCAGGCCTGGATCGAGAAGAACAAGGAGCGCATCGAGAAGGGCGAGATGAACGAAGCTCCCGCGGGCAAGCCCGGCGAGACCTTCGTGAAGACCGAGCCCGAGGTGGGTCGTAACGAACCTTGCCACTGCGGGTCCGGCAAGAAGTTCAAGAAATGTCACGGCGCGTAGCGCCGTAATGTTTTCCCACATCGAACGGACGTTGGTCCTCGCCTGCGTCGGTGTGGCGGTCGAGGTTCTGTACACGGCGCTCACAGAACGATCTTCCGGGAAGCGCCTCATCGGTTACTCCTACGTCTGGATGTTCCCCGTGTACGCCCTTCTCTACCCCGGATTCTTCCTGCTCCGCCCTTTCGTCGCCGTGTGGTCGTGGCCGCTGCGCGCATGCCTCTACGCCGTTCTGATCATGGTCTTCGAACTGCTGACCGGACTGATCTTAAGGGCCGCCGTCGGCGAGGCTCCGTGGGAGCCCAACTACCGCGGCAAGCGCTGGTGCGTGCTGGGCCTGGTGCGCCTGGATTACTTCCCGGCCTGGGCGGCCGCGGCCTTGGTGTTCGAGCGCGCGTACCTTCTTATTGCCCGTTAGGCGTCGAGGCGCTGCAGCTGCAGGCGGCGGTTCAGGGCTTCCGCGCCTTCCTTGATGAAGTCCAGCTCGCTCTCCAGCGTGTGGTCCAGCCAGCGGCGGACCAGCGGGCGCAGGGGGCGCATGAAGAACGGAAGATCGTAGGTCTCGTTGTGCTCGATCAAGGTCCCGCCGATCACCGGACGCAGGACGATGCGGGACTCCATGGAGCGCAGCGGGCCCTGCACCATCACGCCGCG
>JBIOJO010000015.1:0-74599 GCA_044450965.1 Elusimicrobiota bacterium
GGGCAGGATCAAGGTGATCTCGGCCCGCGACGGCGGCGGCGGAGCGGGGGACGTCAGGGCCGCGGCGATGTCGGCGAAAGCGGAGGCCGGCTTCCACGCGTCCGCCGTCGTCGCGCCGGCGGGGAAGACCAAGGTCGCCGGGCCGAAGCCGGGGCGCCGAAGCAGGTCCGCGGGTTCGAAGGGGCCGAGGGTTTTTTGACCGTCATAGACAAAGTACGGCATCGCGCGAAGTATAACCATTAAACCGCCGTCGCGCCAACGGCGGCTCGGACGCTACAGTCGTCCGTGGCGGAGGATGGCGAGCAGGAGCCAGAATCCCATGAGCGCCGACAGCAGGAATCCGCCCATGCCCAGCGCCGAGACGCCGCGCCAGTAAGGCGGCTGACCGGCGTGCACGATCACGGCGGAGCCGATCACGAGCGATCCGAGCAGGACCGCGTAGGCGAGCCGGTTGCTGATTTGATCCAGTTCCGCGAGCGCGGGGGCCAGTCCCTTGTGCTCGAATTCGATCAGCAGGCGGCCTCTCCGCGCCTGGCGGATGAGTTCGCGCAGTTCGGCGGGGGCCGACGTCAGCAGATCCAGCGTTTCGCGTCCCGCCACGGCTAAGCGCTCGGCGAGGCGCCGGGGGCCCAGGCGCTCCTCGACCGCGCGGCGGATGAAAGGCGCGGCGGCCGTGATGGCGTCGAAGGCGGGATCCAGATGTCGGGCCAGGCTTTCCGCCTCGCTCAGCGCCTTCACCACCAGGAAGAGGTCCGCGGGTACGCGCACGCGGTGCCGGGCCGTGGTCTGGAAGAATTGCTCCAGCATCCGCCCCAGGCGCCATTCGATCAGCGGGCGGTAGGCGTATTGATCCATGAGCTCGGCCACGTCGTCCTCGAAGGCGCGCAGGTCCGGTTCGTCGTCGCGGTCGGCCAGCGTCAGCAGCGCGCGCGCCAGCGCCGCCTGGTCCCGGCGGGACACCGCCAGCACGACGTCCGCCAGCTTCTCCCGGGTCTCGAGGTTCAGCCGGCCCGTCATTCCGAAATCGAGATAGGCGATGACGTGGCCCGGCTGGACAAGCAGATTTCCGGGATGCGGGTCGGCGTGGAAGAATCCGTGGGTGAAGATCATCGCCAGGTAGTGCCCCGCCAGCAGTTCGGCGGCGATGCGCGGGTCCAGACCCTCGCGTTCCAGACCGGGAATGTCGTCCGCTTTTACGCCGCGCAGCCGCTCGAGGGTCAGCACGCGGGCCGAGCTGAGCTCCCGATGAACCTTGGGGACGCGGACCGAGGGATCGCCGGCGAACTGGCGCGCGAAGCGTTCGACATGCGACGCTTCGAGGGAGAAGTCCATCTCCCGGTTCAGCGAGCGGGAGATCTCGGCGATCAGGCGTCCGGGGCGCCGCCAGCGGGACTCTTGAATGTGGTGCTCGGCCAGCGCGGCGAGGTGCGCCATGATTTCCAAGTCGACGCCGACGAGGCTGTGGATGCCCGGGCGCTGCACCTTCACGACGACCTCGCGCCCGTCGTGCAGCACGGCCGCGTGGATCTGCGCGATCGAGGCGGCGGCCAGCGGATGCCCGTCGAAGCGGGCGAACAGCTTCTCGACCGGCCGCCCCAGTTCCTCCGCCACGATGCGGCGCGCCTCCTCGGCGGGGAAGGGCGGGACGTGGTCCTGGAGCTTGGCCAGCTCGCTCAGGTACTCCGGAGGGAGCATGTCGGCGCGCGTGGAGAGATACTGGCCGGTCTTGACGAAGGTCGGCCCCAGTTCCTGAAGGGCGCGGCGCACGCGCTCCGAGCGGGTCCCCGTGTCCACGGGGGGGTGCCGCATCAGCCCCTTCAAGCCGCTTTCGATGTAATGATCGACGTGGGCCGAATGCAGCAGGTCGCCGAAGCCGTATTTGGCGAGGATGGAGACCACCTCGCGGTAGCGGTTCAAGTGGCGGTAAGTCCGCCGCAGGACCTGAAACCCGCCCATGCGCCCTCCGTCGTTATTCGATCTTGACGCTGCGGCCGGCCAGGACGCGGGCGCGCGCCAAGGTCACGCGCAGGATCCCGTCGCGATAAACGGCCTTGGCCGATTCCGGCTTGACCTCGACGGGCAGGCGCACGCGCCGCAGGAACTCGCCGTCCGGCAGCTCGCGCCGCCCGACGGGAGGCGTCTCCTCCGCCGGGCGGCGTCGGCCGCTGACGGTCAAGGCCTCCTCGTCGATCGAGACGCGTATGTCCGCTTTCGCGACGCCGGGCAGAGCGACGCAGACCGAGATCTCGCGCGGCCCTTCCTCGACGTCGGCTTCGGGAACCCAGACGGCCAGCGCCGGGCGGGAGGCCTCGGCCAGATGGGAGAGAACGTAGCGGCGCGCCGGATACCAGCCGTCGGCCACCGCCTGCTCGACGCTTTCCAGGATATCCCGCACGGGTTCCCAGGGGGAGCCATCGGGAAGGGGATGCTTGCGTTTGTGGGGGATCATCTTCGCCTCCGTCTCAAAAGGAAGGCCGGGCGGTTTCGACCCGTCCGGCCCTTTACTCCCGGATCGCCGTCTCGAGGACCCCATCACTATCCGGGCCTGCGGCGCTTTCCGGACCGACGGTGCGTCTTTGCGGCGCCCTCTCTGCGAGAGGGACTTTCGCCGGGTCGGGGGCTTCATCCCCCTTTGCTACCCTGCGCCGAAGTATGTCGCAACGTAACGTCCTTCCTGCCGGGGCGAGTTGTTCCGTTGCATGTCTGAGGTAAAGAGGAGGCCGCCATGTTTGCCGATCGACGCGACGCGGGGCGAGCGTTGGCCCGGAAGCTGGCCCGCTACGAAAATTGCGAGGAGGCCGTGATCCTCGCGGTTCCACGCGGCGGGGTGGCCGTGGGGGCCGTGTTGGCCGACGAGCTCGGCCTGCCCCTGGACGTCATTTTGACGAAGAAGATCGGCCATCCCAACAATCCGGAATTCGCGATCGGCTCCGTCAGCCTGACCGGCGAATCCGTCGACGCCGAGACGATCGAACGCGAGGGCATCCCGATGCACGCCGTCGAATCGGCGATCGCCCACGTCCGGGAATGCCTGTGGCAGCGGTATCGGATGTATCGCGGCGCCTCCCTCCCGCCCAAAGTCTCGGGCAAGACCGTGATCCTCGCCGACGACGGGGCGGCCACGGGGCATACCTTGCTGGCCGCCATCGAACTGCTCCGCCGCGACGGAGCCGGGAAGATCGTGGTCGCGATTCCCGTCGCGCCCCCCGACACGGCGCGGGCGCTGGAGAGCGCCGCCGACGATTGCGTCTGCCTCGCGACTCCCGCCGACTTCATGGCGGTCGGCCAGTACTACCGCGATTTCGCCCAGGTGTCGGACGAAGAAGCGTTGGCGCTGCTTCGGAGAAAGGCTCCGGGCGCGCCGCGCGTTTAGCGTCCGGACGATGTCGCCGGGATCGGAAGCGGAGCGAGCGGCTTGCGTGCCAGCGCCTTGGCCAGTCCGAGCAACAGGAGCCCGGTCGCCAGGACGACGATAAGGGCCTTGAGGCGCGACTGGATTTCCTTCATTGCGCCACCCAGCCGCCATCCGCCACCAGCGGATGTCCGGTCACGAAAGAGGCGGAGTCCGAGCACAGCCAAAGGACGGCTTCGGCGATCTCCTCCGGAGTGCCGAGGCGGGCCACCGGCTCGCCCGCCAGCAGCTGCGCGTACGCCTTCGGATCGCCCTTGGTGAAGCGGTCGATCATCGGCGTCTGGATGACGCCCGGGCAGACGGCGTTCACCCGTATGCCGGCCTTCGCGTATTCCAGCGCGGCCGTCTTCGTCAGCCCCAATACGCCGTGCTTGCTTGCCGTGTAGGCCGGTATGGAAGTGAAGCCGATCAGACCCGCGATGGACGAGCAGTTGACGATCGCGCCGCCCTTGCTCTTGAGCATCTCCGGTATCTCGGCCTTCATGCAGAGCCAGACCCCGGTGAGGTTGACGGCGATGACGGCGTTCCAATTCTCTTCGGTGCAGTCCGCGGTCGGGGCGGATTCGCCCTCGATGCCGGCGTTGTTGAAAGCGCAGTCCAGTCGGCCGTAGTTTCCCACGGCGGTCTTCACGGCCGTCGAGACTTCGGACCACTTGGACACGTCGCAGACGATGGAGATCGCGTCGTGTCCGCCGGCGCGGACATCCTTCAGCAATGCCGCGCCCTGCGCGGCCGTCTTGACGACCGCGGCGACCTTGGCCCCCTCGCGCGCGAAGGCCAACGCCGCGGCGTGGCCGATGCCCGATCCGGCGCCCGTGACGAGAACGACTTTCCCGGTGAAGCGGGCCGCGTTCGGAACGGCGAAACTTGCCTTCGGGGTCTCTGACGGCATGATGTCCTCCGGCCGCGCATGCTCCTCGCGCCCTTGGATTGTTGCCGCAACGAAACGGCCCCGCGCGGCGACCATAGAGGGTAGTTTTGTTGCGTCTTGGTAGTTATGAATATTATGAAGCGATTTCCGCCTAAACGCATACTGGTCGCGGCCGACTTGTCCGGCCCGTCGATGTCCGCCTTGGAGGCCGCCAAGACCTTGGCCCAGTTGTGGGGCGCGGCGCTGGAGATCGTCTATGTGCAGCAGCCGCCGGAGCTGGCGCCTTCCGCGTGGATCGGCCCCGACGCGACGCCGGCCGCCCTTCCGCTCCGGGTCGCGGAGCCCAAGCGCGTGGTCGAGGCGCGCCTGCGCCGGGCCGCCGAGGGGTTCCCGTCGGCGCGTCTGAAGCTGCGCACCGTGCGCGGCTGGCCGCCCTCCGCTCTCCTGAACCTGGCGACGCCGGAACGGGCCGATTTGCTGGTGATGGGCACGCACGGCTACGCGGGCCTGGACCGCCTCCTGACCGGCTCCGTCGCCGAAGCGGTGATCCGCCGCGCCGGGATTCCGGTGCTCGCCGTGCCCGATAGGGCCGGAGTCTGGGAGATCGCGCGCGTGCTCGCCCCGTGGAACGGGCGCTCCTACGCGACCCGCGGTCTGCGCTGGGCGCGCGACTTCGCGCACGGCCTCAACGCGACCATGGACGTGCTGCACGTCCAGGAGAATCCCGTCTCGGTCGGCGCCGGCTGGGCGGAGCTTCAGGGCCGGCTGACCTCCATCCTGGGTCCCAGCCCCGATTGGTCCCTGCGCGCGCGCAAGGGCGACGCGCGGGCCCGCATCGTGGACGAGGCGAACTCCGGGCGCTACGAGCTGGTCGTGCTGTCGGCGCACCGGCGCCCCTTCGGGACCGATTTGATCCTGGGTTCCACGATCGAACGGGTGCTGCGGCACACGAAGGTTCCCGTTTTGTCCGTGCCGTCGGGCAGCGCGCGTCCGCGCCTCGCCCGCAAGCTGGTCGTGGCGGCGGGGGCGCGTCTGTACTGAAGAAGCCGGGATGAGACGATGGGCGGCGCAAGGAGGCTTTATGGATCTCGTCGACCTGCTGCTGAGGAGCCACGGGGCGCTGCGCGGCTCGTTGAAGTCCTTGACCGGGATGCTGGGCCAGCCCGGCGGCGTCGGGTGGGAGGACCGCGTGGCTCTGGATCAGGGGGATTTCTCGCGCGGGCTCCAGGAGTTCATCGAAGCCTTCAAGGCGCATGAAGCCGTGGAGGACGTCTTCCTCTCGCGCGTCGTGCGTCAGCTCGGGATGGACAGCCAGCTGGACGAGGCCATCGCCGAAGGCCATCGCTCCCTGGAGGCGATGACGCATCTGTTCGAGGCCATCGTCGGCTCCTTCGACGGTGAGCATGTCTACCGCGTGCGCATGGTCCTGGGCCACCTGAACGAGGAGCTGGAAAAGCACTTGGCCTACGAGGAGACCCAGATCTTCCCGAAGCTGCGCGACCGCCTTCCGCCGGGCCTTCTTCGGGAACTGGGGCATCGCGCCGTCGTGAGACAGCGCGCCCGCAACCTGAGCACGGGACGCCCTGCGCGAACGGCTCGCCCCCGCACCCGCAGTTCGATCACCTAGCCGCGCCGTACGGCGGGCGGGGACGTCCCGACCGCCGGAGGGGGAGGGATTTATGCCCAGACACGAATCGACGTCGACCGCCGCATCCATGAGCGTTCTGGAAGCGATCTGCGAGAGGCGCTCCGTGCGTTCATATTCTCCCCAGGCCGTCGGGCGCGGCGATATCCAATCGCTGCTCGACGCCGCCGTCCTCGCGCCCACGGCCGTGCACGAGGAGCCGTGGCGGTTCGTCGTGATCCAGGACCGCGAGATGCTGCGGCGCCTGTCCGACTCGGCGCTGACCGAACTGAAGAAGGGGGTTCGGGACGTCCATCTTCCCGCGCGCGGCGCGAGGCATTTCGAGCCGCCGGAGAACGTCTTTTACAACGCCGGCACTTTGATCGCAATCTATGGGGAACCGCTGGGACATTTCGTCGCCGCCGACTGCTGGTTGGCGGCGGAGAACCTGATGCTGGCCGCGCGCGCGATGGGGCTGGGGACGTGCGTCATCGGGCTGGCGGTCTCGGCGCTGAACCTGCCGGAATGGAAGAAGGAGTTGGGCGTTCCGGCCGATCTGACCGCCTACGCGCCGATCATCGTCGGGGTTCCCGCCGGGGAGACTCCCGCGACCGGGCGGAAGGAGCCGAACGTCCTTTGTTGGAAGACGGGTCTGATGGGCTGAGGTGTTGCATGACCGGATGAGAGCGGCGGGAGGCTCCATGGCGAATCAAACAGAAGACGGCCTGGGAACGAATCCGAGGCTCGTCGTTCCGCTGGAGGACGTGGGGCTGGACCGGATCGCGGAGGTCGGCGGCAAGAACGCCTCCCTGGGCGAGATGATCCGCGCCCTGGCCCCGCTGGGCGTCAACGTCCCCTCCGGGTTCGCCGTCACGGCGGCGGGCTATCGGCTGTTTCTGCGCGAGGCGGGCTTGGAGCGCGTCATCGCCGCCTCGCTCGCCGGCCTGGACGCGACCCGGACGGAGGATCTTCAGATCCGCGGACGCGCGATCCGCGACGCTTTGCGCGCGGCTCCGCTGCCCGCGGCGCTGGAGCGCGAGATACTCGCCTCTTACAAGCGTCTGTGCGGGATCGCGGGAGGGGTCGCGGTGCGCAGCAGCGCGACGGCCGAGGACCTGCCCGAGGCCAGCTTCGCCGGCCAGCAGGAAAGCTTCTTGAACGTCGCGGGCCCCGCGGACCTGCTGGACTGCGTCAAGCGCTGCTACGCCTCCCTGTTCACCGACCGCGCCATCTCCTACCGCGCCGAGCACGGCTTCTCGCACGAGAAGCTGGCCTTGTCCATCGGCGTCCAGCGCATGGTGCGCTCGGACCTGGCCTGTTCGGGCGTCGCGTTCACCATCGACACCGAATCGGGCTTCCGCGAGACGGTGCTGATCAGCGCGGCGTACGGCCTGGGGGAGAACGTCGTGCAGGGGACCGTTTCCACCGACGAGTACCTGGTGTTCAAGCCCACGCTGAAGATGGGGTTCTCGCCCATCCTGCGCAAGACCTTGGGCGCCAAGGAGCTGCGCCTGGTGCACGACACGCTGGGCACCAAGCGCGTGCGCAACGAGCCGGTTCCCGACGCGGCGCGCGCGCGCTTCGCGCTGACGGACGCGGAGATCCTCACCCTCGCGCGCTGGGCCTGCCTGGTCGAGAAGCATTACGGCGAGAACGCGGGCCGCGACTGTCCGATGGACCTGGAGTGGGGCAAGGACGGCGTCGACGGCAAGCTCTATCTTCTCCAGGCCCGCCCCGAGACGGTGCAATGGCGCAAGGCGACGGACGTGGTCGAGACCTACCGTCTCAAAGGGAAGTCCGCGGTACTGGCCACCGGGCGCAGCGTCGGCGACCGGATCGGCAAAGGCCGGGTGCGCGTCCTGCGCGGCGTCGAGGACCTTCGCGATTTTCAGGAGGGGGAGGTCCTGGTCGCGGAGAAGACCGATCCCGATTGGGAGCCCGTCATGCGCAAGGCCGCCGCCATCGTCACGGATCATGGCGGGCGCACCTGTCATGCCGCCATCGTCAGCCGCGAGCTGGGCCTTCCCGCCGTGGTCGGGACCGAGACCGCCACCCGTAATCTCAAGAACGGCCAGATGGTGACGGTGTGCTGCGCCGAGGGGGAGACCGGGCGCGTCTACGAGGGCGCGCTGGAGTTCGCCGTCGAGCGATCCGACCTGAAGTCCCTGGGAAAACCGCGCACCAAGATCATGATGAACGTGGCCGATCCCGAGCGCGCGTTCGGGCTGTCCTTCCTTCCCAACGACGGCGTGGGTCTGGCGCGCATGGAGTTCATCGTCAGCGACTGGGTCAAGGTTCATCCCATGGCCTTGATCCATCCCGAGCAGGTGACCGACCCCGCCGCCCGGGCGGAGATCGCGCGCCTGTGCGCCGGGCTCGCGGACCGGACCGAGTACTTCGTGGACAAACTGGCGCAGGGCATCGCCGTCATCGCCGCGGCCTTCCACCCCAAGGAGGTCATCCTGCGCCTGAGCGACTTCAAGACCAACGAGTACGCGCACCTGCTCGGCGGAGCCGCCTTCGAGCCCAAGGAGGAGAACCCCATGCTGGGCTTCCGCGGGGCCTCGCGCTACGCGCATCCGCGCTACCGCGAGGGCTTCGCGCTGGAGTGCCGGGCCGTGCGCCGCGTCCGCGAGGCGATGGGCCTCAAGAACCTCAAGCTCATGGTGCCCTTCTGCCGCACCGTCGCCGAGGGCCGCGCCGTCCTGGCGGAGATGGAGCGCCACGGCCTGAAACGGGGGGAGGACGGCCTGGAGGTCTACGTGATGTGCGAGATCCCCAGCAACGTCATCCTGGCCGACCGCTTCGCGGAGATATTCGACGGCTTCTCGATCGGCTCCAATGACCTGACCCAGCTGATCCTGGGCGTGGACCGCGACTCCGAGATCGTCGCTCCCGTCTTCGACGAGCGCAACGACGCCGTCAAGCTGATGATCGCCTCCGTGATCCGCGTCGCGCGCGCCAAGGGGCGCAAGATCGGCATCTGCGGCCAGGCGCCCAGCGACTATCCCGACTTCACGCGCTGGCTGGTGGAGCAGGGCATCGACAGCCTGTCGCTCAACCCCGACGCCGTGCTGAAGACGACGATGGTCGTATTGGACGCGGAGCGCGCGCGGAGCGCCCCGCGGGAGGGACCGGCCCATGTTTAAGCGCGTCGAGGTCGCCGTGGACATGTCCGCTCCGTCGCGTTCGGCGGTGGAGGCGGCGGCGCGCCTGGCCCGGCTTTGGGGCGCGGGATTGGAGCTCCTGCATGTGGAGGACGCGCCGGCCTGGTCCGAATCCTCGCTCGCGCCGCGCATCGGCTCCTATTCGTGGCCTTGGGCGGACTACCACCGCTGGCGGAAGGAGAATCTCAAGCGCTGGCTGGGGCGCTTCCCCGCCGCCCGCGTGCGCGTCCATTCCGTCGCCGGCTGGCCGCCGGACATGCTGGCCGAGCTGTCCCGCCGGAGCGTCGGGCGCCTCCTGGTCATGGGGACCCACGGCTACGCGGGCCTGGACCGGGCCCTGTTCGGCTCCGTGGCCGAGGCCGTCGTTCGCCGCGCCAAGTCCCAGGTCCTGGTCGTTCCCGAGGGCGGCTGGAAACGCCGCCCGCGGCTCGTCCTGGCGCCATGGAACGGACGGCCGTACGCGACCGGGGCCCTGCGCGCGGCCGCTGGATGGGCGAAGAGCTTGGGGGCGCGGCTGGCGGTCTTGATCGTGCTCGCGCCGTGGGAGACGAAGGAAGGAGCCGAGCCCGCGCTGCGCCGCCGTTTGGACCGCCTTCTGGCCGGCTTCCCGCGCGCGGCGCTGCGCGTGCGGCACGGGGACGCCCGCGAGACGATCATGCACGAGTCCGAAGGCTGCGACCTTCTGGTGCTGGCGGCCCACCGGCGGCCTTTCACCTCCGACTTCATGATCGGCTCCACCGTGGAGCGGGCCCTGCGGCACGGCCGCGTGCCGGTTCTGTCCGTTCCGTCCACGGGGGGCCGGAAGCGGTCCCTCGCGCTGCCGCCGTCGGCCTGGATCCGAGGCGGGTCCTACATCTTCTAGCCCTCCGCCTTCTCCTCAGTAATAGACCGGCCGGTGCGGAACCGCGCCGTGCGCGTCGGGTGCCGGAGCGGGCGGCGGCGCCGCCTTCGCGGCCGGGGGCTCGTCGCTCTCCGCTGGCTCGTTCTCCGGTGCCAGCGGCAGGGTGAAGTAGAACGAGGCGCCTTGGCCGTGCACGCTTTCCAGCCACAGCTCGCCGCGATGCTGCTGCACCAGCTCCCGGGCGATCGCCAGGCCCAGCCCGACGCCTTCGCGGCGTTCCGCGTGGCCTTGAGAGAAGCGTTCGAAGATCCGTTTCTGGTCCTCGTCGGTGATGCCGCAGCCCGAGTCCCGGACTTTGATCACCAGACTGCGGGCGCGGTCGCCGACGCCCATCTCGGCCGAGAGCGTGACGCGTCCGTCCTCCGGCGTGAACTTGATCGCGTTCGACACCAGGTTGTTGAGGATCTGCAAAGTCCGCCGCCGGTCGGCCAGCACCGCCGGCAGCGCCGAGACGGCGGAGGCGTCCGCCACTTCCAAACGAATCTTCTTCGAGCGGGCCCAAGGCGCCAGCGCCTGAGCGCATTCCTGAAGCATCGGCTCCAAGGTCGTGCGCTCCGGGTGCACCGCCATGTGGCCGGTGGTGATCTTGGAAAAATCCAGAAGCTCGTCGATCATCTGGCGCAAGGTGCGGCTGTTGCGCACGCAGATGTCCAGGAACTCGGCTTCCTCGGCTTCCATGCGGACGCGAGCTTTTCCGCTGAGCACCTCCAGCGCCGAGCAGATGGACGTCAGCGGCGCCTTCAGGTCGTGCGTGACGTTGGCCAGGAACTCCTCCTGGAGCCGCTGAGTCTCGCGGAACTTCGCGGCGTGCGGCAGGACGGCGTAGGTGCCGACCACGCGTCCCCGCTCGTCGTGCACGACGGCCACGGAACGGCGGAAGGCGTCGATCGCCTCGGTGCCGCCGGCCGTCTCGGTGTCCTCCGAGACCGGCCGGTTCTCCGGAATGACCAACTCCTTGGCCATGACGACGAACTGGTCGTCGTTCTTGAAGCCCTCCATGATCTTCTTGCCGGCCACGGCCGAGAACGGATGGCCGACGATCTCCTCGGCGACCGGATCCATCATCAGGATGCGGCCCTCCTGGTCCACGATCACCTTGCCTTGGCCGACCGTGGTCAGGACGCTCTCGGTGCGCACCCGCTCGTTGACGTAGCCCTGCTTCTCCAGCATTTGCTTATGCGAGGCCTCCGACGAGTGGCGGGCCAGCGCCTGCTCGACGTGGCGCAGGGCCTCCGCGTAGACCTGGGCGCGCTCCTGCGGATCGGCGATGGTCTTGTCCACCAATGACTTGATGAAAGATCCGAAACCCTGCGCGGGCTTGGCCGGGGTCTCGGGCGCGGGCGCTTTCGCTCCCGGCGCGGGCGCTGTCCCCGCGGGCGCCGCCCCCGAGGTCGCTGTCCCCGCGGACGGCGTTCCCGCGGGCGCGGCGGCAGGGGTCGGCGCGGGGGGCGAAACGGGGACCGGCGCAGGCGCCGGCTTCGGAGCCGGCCTCGCCGCGTGCGCCTGCACGGACGCGCGCGGGCTCTGCACGATGGGCGAGGCCGCCTGATTCACGCGCCGCGCCTTCATGAACTCCTCGACATTGGCCTGGATGTGGCGGACGCCGCGATCCTTCAGGAAGTCGTCGGCGTTCGTTTGATAGGCGCGGTTGGGCGGCGTGGAAGCCAGCTCGCAGAGAGCCGAGAACTCGTAGAGTCGGCACTCGGGCGTGAAGGTGACGCTGTGCAGGGCGTGGCAGCGGAACGCGATGGCCAGCAGTTCGTAGGACTGCGCGGATTCGGCCGCGACCTGGCCGTTGACCAGCCAGCGTCCGGCGGTCAACGCGAAATTGATCTCCGGCCAGCCGCTCTCCGAGAAGATCTCGTGGAGCAGGTGCCAAGACTCCTGCTGGGACGAGGCCGGTACGGGATGCCCCACGTTGTAGAGGGACACCAGCTTCACCGTCTGGCCGAAGGACTTCAGAAAGGCGCGGCACGTTTCCATGACGCGCGGCGAGACGGGAGTCGTTGAATCGTTCATGGCTGTTCTCCGAGCAGGGCGAAGCCCTGCTTGATCAACGGATCGTCGGGCCTGAGGTCTCGCGCCTTGCCCAGGATCTCGAGCGCCTTCGGGCGCAGTCCCTTGCGGTCGAGCAGAAGGGCGATGTCATGATAGACCTGAATGTTGGACGGATGGAGGCGCAGCGCCTGCTCCAGCGCGACCAGCGCGTCGGCGAAGCGTCCGCGTTCGCTGAGCGCCGCGGCCCAGTCCAGGCGGGCCGACAGCAGGTCGGGGTGGGTCTCGACCACGCGCCGGATGTCCGCGTCGTCGGGGTCGTAGCCCAGCACGCGCCAGCGCTCGACGAGCGCCTCCGAATCCTCCGGGTCCAATTCGACGGCGAGCGCGGCCTCCCGCGCGCGGCGCTCGGGGTCCACCCGGGCGCCGCGGCGCAGGGCCGCGGCCATCGCCCGGTGGACCGCGCTCTGCTCCGGCGCCAGCCGCAGGGCCGTCTCCGCGTAACCGTAGGCCATGTCGTACAGGCTTTGGAATTCCAGCACCCGGAGCTCCCGCCAAAACCCCAGGCAGGCGGACTCGCGCAGAAGGCCCCAGGCGGCGTAGGTCTCGGACAGCTCGACATAGGCCGGCGCCGAGGTCGGCGCCATCTCGATGGCCTCGCGCAGAAGCGGGACCGCCTCCTCGAAGGCCGCGACGTCGTGCTGGAGCCGGCGCTCGCGGCCGCGCTCGATCAGCGCGCGCACGACGGCGGAGGACTCTCCGTCGGTCCCGAGCTCCGGCGCCGTCTCCAAGCCGTTCGTCGTCATGGCGTCACTCCGAAAGAATGATGTTCAGCGCTTCCTCGATCGTCGTCTCCCCGGCCGCCACGGCGTCGAGCGCGGCGTCGCCCAAGCAGCGCATGCCCTCGGCCTGGGCTTGCTTGGTCATCTGATCCAGGCTGGCGCTGGCCAGAATGAGGGCGCGCAGTTCGGGGGTGTGGACGTCCATCACCTCGAACAGCGGCATCCGTCCCTTGTAGCCGCTGTTGCGGCAGGCGGGGCAGCCGCGCCCCACGCAGGCCTTGGCCAGCTTGTCCTGCTTGTCGGCGCCGACCAGATGGGCGATCTCCTCGGAGGGCGGGGAAGGAATTCGGCACTTGGAGCAGATCCGGCGCACCAGTCGCTGGGCCACCACCAGCTTCAGGCTGTCGGCCACCAGATAGGGCGCCAGGCCCATGTGGGTCAGGCGCATGACGGTGGCGGGAGCGCTGTTGGTGTGGATGGTGGACAGCACCAGATGTCCGGTGATCGCGGCCTTGACGGCGATCTCGGCGGTTTCCAGGTCGCGGATCTCTCCGACCAGCATGATGTCCGGGTCCTGGCGCAGGAAGGAGCGCAGCACGGCCTCGAAGGTGACGCCGATGTGGGCGCGGATGGGGACCTGCGTGATCCCGGCCAGCTCGTACTCGACGGGGTCCTCCGCCGTCATGATGTTCACGTCGGGTTTGTTCAGCTGGCGGACCATCGTGTACAGCGTGGTGCTCTTGCCGCTGCCGGTGGGCCCGGTGACCAGGAGCAGCCCGTGCGGGCTCTGCAGGGCTTTGGCCACGACCTCCAGGTCGCGCGGGCCCAGCTGCAGCTCCTCCAGCTTCTCCTTGAGCTTGACGCCGCCCAGGATGCGCAGGACGACCTTCTCGCCGTACAGCGAGGGGATGGTGCTGACGCGGAACTCGATCTTATTGCCCTTGATGACCGCGCGAATCTGTCCGTCCTGGGGCCGGCGCCTCTCGGTGATGACCAGGTTGGCCATGATCTTGACGCGGGCGGAGACCTGGGTCTGCAGGGCGATCGGAAGCCGGCACAGGAGCCTGAGGGCGCCGTCCACGCGGACGCGCACCAGGATGGACTTCTCCTGAGGCTCGATGTGGATGTCGCTGGCGCCCATCTCCACCGCCTGCACCATGATCTTATTGATCCGGTTGACCAGGGGGGAATCGTTGGAGAGCACGTCCAGGCCGGACAAGTCCTCTTCGTGCTCCTTCTTCTGCTCCTCGATGAGGAGTTCGTCGCCGCTCGCCTCCAGGTCCTGTTCGAGGAGATCGGGTTCAGTC
The DNA here is from genome assembly GCA_044450965.1 of Elusimicrobiota bacterium. Taxonomy (GTDB): domain Bacteria; phylum Elusimicrobiota; class Elusimicrobia; order UBA1565; family UBA9628; genus GWA2-66-18. The sequence goes on from JBIOJO010000015.1 coordinate 14,060, forward strand.
TCGGGAACGGGTTCGAGCGCGGCGTCCGGAGCCGACTTGGCGGCGTCGGCTTCCTTCGGCGGTTCGGCCGGGACCTCGGACTCCTCCTTGGGGAGCGGCGGCGTGCCGAGCAGGTCGGCCACGGCTTGGAGCAAGTCCGCGTTGGAGATCGGCTTTTCGAGGAAATTGGCCACGTCCATTCCCAGGTCGCGCAGGTGGCGGCGGTTGGCCGCGCCCGTCAGGAAGATCACGGGCAGCTTTCGGGTCTCGTCGCGGCGGCGCAGCTCCATGAGGAGCTCGTAGCCGTTCATGTGGGGCATCTCGAAATCCAAGAGGGCCAGGTCCGGGACCCGCTCGCGCGCGGCGCGGAGCCCCTCCGCGCCGTCGCTGGCCGTCGCCACCGAGTAACCGTGCGTGCTGAAGAGGTAGCGCAGCACCTTCCGGTAGTCCTCGCTGTCGTCGACGACGAGAATGCGGGGCATCCGCACGCGGGGCGCGGGCTCTTCCGGGACCGGCGACGCGGAGGCGGCCGGCTCCGTTCGCGTTTTCGCCGCGGGCTCTTCCGCGGCCGGAGAAGGCGCGGCCGGGGGCGCCTCCGCGGCCGGCGCCGGCTTGGGCTTGGGGGCCGACTTGGGTTTGGGCGCGGGCTCCGGGGGCTCGGTTTCCGTCGGCATGGGGCCGATCAAGGCGTCCAGCTCGGCGAGAAGTTTGTCGGGGTCGAGGCGCGATCCTGAGCTCATAGTGCGACTCCCGTCTTGCGGCAGCTCGCGGCCAGCGCCTCCGGGTCGTGCGCGCGCGCCAATGCGTCCTCGAGATTGACCATTCCGCGCTTGACCAAAGCGGCCAGGGAGCGGTCGATGGTGAACATGCCCAGGTTCCCGCTGGTCTCGATGGCGGTGGGAATTTGGTGGGTTTTGCCTTCCCGGATCAGGTTGGCCACCGCGGAATTGACCAGCATGAGCTCGCGCGCCGCGATGCGTCCCAGCCCGTCGCGGCGGGGGAGCAGAATCTGGGAGATGACTCCTTTCAGCGAGCCGGCCAATTGCGCCCGGACCTGGTTCTGCTGATGCGGGGGGAACACGTCGATGATCCGCTCCAGGGACTGGGCCGCGTCCAGGGTGTGCAAAGTGGACAGGCACAGATGGCCCGTTTCGGCCGCGGTCAGCGCCAGCGAGATGGTCTCGTGGTCGCGCATCTCGCCCAGGAGGATGACGTCGGGATCCTCGCGCAGCGCGCGGCGCAGGGCCTCGTCGAAGGATTTCGTGTCCGTGCCGACCTCGCGCTGGCGGATGAGGGCCAGCCGCTTGGGATAGATGAACTCGATGGGATCCTCGATGGTCAGGACGTGCCGGCGGCTGGTCTCGTTGATGTGGTCGATCAGGCAGGCCAAGGTGGTGGATTTGCCGGAACCCGTCGGCCCGGTGACAAGGACCAGCCCGCGGGGCAGGCCGGCCAGGCTCATCGCCGCCGGCCCGAGGCCCAGCTGTTCGGGGGAGGGGATCGTGGACGGGACGGCGCGCAGCACGCATTCCACGGCCCCGCGCTGATGGAGGACGTTGGCGCGGAAGCGGCCCAGCCCCGGGACGGAGAACGAGCAGTCCAGCTCCAAAGTGCCTTCCAGGCGCGCGCGCTGATCCTCGCCCAGGAACGAGTAGACCAGCTCCTTACACGACTCGGCGGTCAGGAGAGGCCAATCCGTCAGGTCCTCCAGCTCCCCGTTGATCCTCAGGATCGGCGGGCGGTTGAGGGACAAGTGGATGTCGCTGGCTTTCCGCGCGATGGCGATCCCTAGGATGCGCACGACGTCGGTCGGCATAGGCCCTCCTTCTCCATATTAGGCATGCAACTATTCGGCCAATGCCGGGGGCGGCGGTTCGCCCGCGGCTCGTTCCCGCAGCACGGCTCCCGCGTCGATGTCTTGCTTGCGGGGATCCAAGGTGCCGCGGATCGCGCGCGGGGGCGCTCCCGCCTTCGGACGGCCCAGGTCGACCAGCCGGGCGGGGGTCTTCGCTCCGTCCCGGTCCGTGAACACCACGACCTGGGGGTGGAGCAGGTCGTCGGGAGCGTTGCGGCTCACCACGCCCCGTTCTCCGGTGTCCAAGAGCAGCGCGGTGCCGATCGGGTAGATGCCGGCCGCGTTGATGAAGATACGGAGCAGGAGGGGATCGAAGGCGGTTCCGGCGGCCTGCACCATCCGGCGCAGGGCCTCGTCGGGGCTCAGCGCGCGCTTGGCGTAGACGCGCCCCGAGGTCATCGCGTCGAAGGCGTCGGCGACGGCGCAGATGCGGGAGAACAAGTCTTGCCGGCGGGGCCGGACCAAAACGGGGTAGCCCTTGCCGGTCAATCCGAGGTGATGCTCGAACGCCATCGAGACCGCCCGGGCCAGGACGGCGTCGTGCGGGCGGCGCATCTCGAGGAGCGCTTTCGCGCCGAGTGCGGGATGACGGCGCATCAGGATCCACTCCTCATCGGTGAACTCGTCGGGCTTGTCGATGAGCTCCCGCGGAAGCTTGGCCTTGCCCACGTCGTGGAAAAGCGCGCCGAAGCCCAGCTCCGAAAGCCGGTCCCAGCCCAGGCCCAGCCGCTCGCCGATCGTGATGGAATAGACGCAGACGTTGACGCAATGCGCGTACGTGTACTCGTCGAAGCGCATGAGCAGGGACAGCTCGAACAGCGCCTGGGAGTCGGCGATCACCTGCTCCGCCAGCCCCTCGACGGCGCGGCGCGCCGGGCCGAGGTCCGCGTCGCGGCCGTTCCGGACGCTGTTCATCAGCTCCTCCACGGTGCCGACCGCCTGGAGGAAGGTCCGGCGGGCGGCGGTGGCGGGGGTCGCCGGCTCGGGCGGGGCGGAGGCGGTCCCCGGGCCCGCGGCCTCCTTGCCGGAGCCCGCGGCGGCGGGGCCGCCGTCGTCCTCGTCGTCTCCCTCGTCGGGCGGAAAAAGCGTGATCGAGCGCGCGCCCGCGGCTTTCAGAAGCCGCCGCAGCTCGTCGAGCGCGCCTTTCTCCGTCTTCGCCGTCTTGTGAAAGGCGAAGATGAACGCGTCCAGGTCCTTGGCGCCGCCTTCGACGCGGAATTCCACGGTTCCGACTCCGCGGCGCTTCAGCTCGGCGCAGAGGAAGCGCCCCCCGGCGTCGCCCGGGCGAAGATGGATCGGGGACTCGTTGAAGAAGAGGAACTCCTCCCGGGCTTCCAGGCGGAGGGCGGGCGCCCGGGCGAAGAGCTCCTCCATCGTCGCGCGGGCCGCGTCGGCGTGCGTCCGGTAGCCCGCGTTCTCCGGACCGTAGACGGAGGCGGCCTTGATGAGAACGAAGAGGCGGTGCACCAGCTCGGACGCGGCCTCCGGGGCGGCGCCCTTCGCGCCGATCACGGCGGCCGTCCCGCGGCGTCGAAAGCCGTCAGACCGTCGGAGATCCGGGCGGCCGCCGGGAGGCTGCCTTGCGCGTGGAAGCGCTCGCGGAGGCCCTCCAAAATTTCCCGCATCACCGCGCGTCCGGCCGCGTCCGGCTCCAAGGAGTAAAGCTCCAACGCGATTCCCGCGGTGGAAAGATCCGGTTCGAACAGATCCGCTTCGCGGCGGCAGGCTTCCATCGCGGCCTCGTCTCCGGAGAGATCCGCCAGCTTGTTGAGCAGGTCCGCGATCGCCGCCGCCTTCCCGCCGCTTGGCTCGCTCATATCGGTTCCACCGTATCGGCACGCAACGCCGCGGCCATACCGGGAAGGGGGCTGGATGGAGCGTTGCTGGGGACCGTTGGTATGAGGTTTTCGGCCGTTCTGGCCGCGGCGTTGCTGTTCGTGATGGCCGGCGCGGTCCGCGCCGGTCCGAACGTCTATCCGGACCGGCGCCGCTCTCAGTTCTCGAACGATCCCGGCTACGCGGTCCTGCCTTACGTGTACAACCTTCCCGGGATCGGCATGGGCTACGGAATATTGGGGGCGGCGACCAACGTGGGGGGAAGCTACACCGACGTGGTCGGCACGGTGTTCACCGGCGACGCGAACGGGCAGGCCTTCGGCGTCAACGCCGTGCATCTGATCCCGCGCGCGTTGATCCTGGATTTCGGCGGCGCGCACCTGAGCCGCACCAGCATTCAAAGCTACTCCGCGCGCGGCATGGCGTCGGGCAAGGACGACTACAGCCTGGCCGAGTTCGGGAACTCCTACTTCCTCGGCTCCCGGCTGACGGCCACGTTCGACGAGCGCCGCTTCGAGGGGTTCGTCGGCTACTACGGCGGCAGCGCGCGTCTGGACGCGCTGCGCGACCGCGGCGGGACCGTCATCCTCACGTCGCAGAACGCTCCGGCCTACCGGTTCTCCATCTGGGTGCTCGGCGGTCGGCTGGATCTGACCGACGACTACATCGACCCCCGCCGGGGAATCCGCGTGGAGCCCAGCCTGTGGCGCGCCCCGCGCCAGGGCGCCGGGCCGGACTTCTATTTCACCGACGTGAACCTGACCGGCTACGTCCCCGTCGGGAAACGCAGCACCTGGGCCTTCAACTATTTCCGTTCGGACACGCACGTGCTGAACAAAGGGGAGACGGACACGGCGACGCTCTCCCGACAGCAGGGGCTGGACTGCGCGGCCGTGACGGACGACGCGAAGCGCGCGCAATGCCGGCGCTACCTGGACGCGGTCGCGGCGCAGAACTCCTACGGGACGGCGTCGGGCCTGGGGGGCTATCAGCGCCTGCGCTCCTATCCGATGGAGCGCTACAAGGGCGCGCACGCGGAGTTCTTCGGCACCGAGCTGCGCTGGAACCTGACCGACGAGGTCAAGCCGTTCGATATCTACGTGATGAAGGACATCCGCACGGCCGTGCAGCTCGCGCTTTTCTACGAGCTCGGCAGCGTCTCGGACACGTTTGGAGGGCTTTGGGCCATCCGGCGCCAATCCGCCGGGGGCGGGGTGCGCGTGGTGACCGCCTCCGGCTTGGTCTACCGGCTGGACCTGGCCGGCGGGGACGAGGGCTTCCAGCCGAGCATCTTCTTCCAGTACCCCTGGGAGCTCTGATCCGGGCCCTTTCGTTGCGTCGCCGCTTCCAAGCCGGAGCCGAGGTCAACATGAGCGCCCAAAGCGGAAATCGCTGGACCATCGTATTATCCGGGGGCGACGGGGAGAGGATGCGGCCCTTCATCCAGCGTTGGCTGGGATATCCTCGTCCCAAGCAATATTGCGCGTTCACCGGGCGGCGCACCATGTTGGAGCACACCTTCGACCGGGCCGTCCTCGCCTCCGGCGACCGGCGCGTGGTCACGGTCCTCAACCGGGACCACGGGCAGTTTCTCCGCCGTCCGCGTCGCCTTCATTACCCGGGCCGTCTCATCGCCCAGCCCGTGCGCCGGGACACCGGCCCGGGCGTGTTCCTGCCGCTGACCGCGGTGACGGCCATGGATCCGGACGCTTTGGTCGCCATCATGCCGTCGGACCATTTCATCCACCCGAAGGCGCGCTTCCAAAAAGTCATGGACGAGGCCTTCCGTCTGGCGGAGTTCCTGCCCGGGCAAATCGTGCTGCTGGCGGCGCGGCCGGACTCGGCCGAGCCGGACTACGGCTGGATCGACCCGGGCTCGCGGCTGTCCGGCTCCCGCGCGTCCTTGGTCAGCCGGTTCAAGGAGAAGCCGAAGGCGGAGGAAGCTTCGGAGCTTCACGCGCGCGGCTGCCTGTGGAACACGATGATCGTGGTGGCGCGGGCCGGCGCGCTGTGGGATTTGGCGCGCGCCCATCAGCCCGAGATGATCCGGCGCTTCGAGGCCCTGCGGCCCTGGATCGGGATGGCCGAGGAGACCGACGCGGTGGAGCTGGCCTACCGGAACATGCCCAGCGTGAATTTCTCGCGCGACTTTTTAGAGCGCGTCGCCGACTGGACGGTGGTGCTGCCCATGCATGGCGTGCACTGGTCGGACTGGGGCCGCCCGGAACGGGTGGAGCAGACCTTGAACGCCATCGGCGAGCGGAGCGCGTTCCCGTCCGAGGCGCTGCAGCCGGCGGGGCTGGCGACGGCGGCGTGTTGACGGGGGGAGGATTCATGAAGACCTTGGCGAAGGCTCGTCCGTCGGAAAAGCCGGCCGCGGGGATGATGATGGCTTTGACGTATCAGGGCCCGGGGCGGAAATCTTGGGAGGCGCGGCCGGTGCCGAAGCTACGGGCCCCCACGGACGCCGTCGTCAAGATTCTGGCCACGACGATCTGCGGCACCGATCTGCACATACTCAAGGGCGACGTCCCCGAAGTGACCCCCGGCCGCATCCTGGGGCACGAGGGCGTGGGGACGGTGACCGAGGTCGGCGCGGCGGTGACCGCCGTCAAACCCGGCGACACGGTGCTGATCTCCTGCATCTCCTCGTGCGCGATCTGCCCTTCCTGCCGAGAGGGGATGTATTCGCACTGCGAACGCGGCGGCGGCTGGGTCCTGGGCCACCTGATCGACGGCACGCAGGCGGAGTACGTCCGCATCCCGTTCGCCGACACCAGCCTGTATCCGCTGGCCGCGGGCGCCGACGCGGGCGCGTCGGCCATGCTCAGCGACATCTTTCCGACCGCGCTGGAGTGCGGGGTGCTCAACGGCCGGGTCAAGCCCGGAGACGTCGTCGCCGTGGTGGGCGCGGGGCCCATCGGCCTGGCCTGCGTGCTCACGGCGCAGTTCTACGGGCCGGCGGAGATCATCGCGATCGACCGCGACGACCATCGCCTGGCGGCCGCGAAAAAATTCGGCGCGACGCGGACCATCAACCCCGCCCGCGAGGACGCGGTCAAACGCGTGACGGAGCTCACCGGCGGCCGCGGCGCGGACGCGGTGATAGAGGCCGTCGGCGTGCCCGAGACCTTCGAATTGTGCCAGGAGCTCGTGGCGGCGGGGGGCGTCATCGCGAACATCGGCGTGCACGGCAAGAGCGCGACGTTGCACCTGGAGAAGCTCTGGGCGCGCAACATCGCGATCACGACCCGGCTGGTGGACACCGCGGCCACGCCCATGCTGCTCAAGGCGGTGCGCTCGGGCAAGCTGGATCCGGCGCGGCTGGTCACGCACCGCTTCCCGCTCGGCGAGATCCTCAAGGCCTACGACGTCTTCTCCGACGCGGCGAAGTCCAAGGCGTTGAAGGTGGTCCTCACGGCCTAGCGGGATCTTCGTCGCGGATCAGGCGATCGCGCTGACGAAGCTGACGAAGAGGAACAGCGGCGCGTCCGACGCGAACGAGGCCAGGACGCCGCCCGCCCGCCAGTACAACTGTCCCCGCTCGGCGTGGAACAATCCGCCCGGACGCCGCGCCAGCAGGCGTTCCATGATCCACCATTCCACCCAGCGGATCGGCGCGAAGACCGCGACGTAGACCGTTCCGCGGCCGAAGCGGTCGTACAGCCCGGAGACCGTCTCCGCTCCCAGGAAGCCCGCCAGCAGGTACACGGCGCCGCCGAACGCCATGCCGATCAGGAAGCGGATGGCGCCGTCCTTCAGCGCGGAGCGCCCGGCTTCGACTTCCAGGAACTTCTCGCCCCAGCGGCACCAGCCCGCGTAAACCAGGAACTTGATCAGCGGATAGACGCCGTACAGCCAAACGACGAGAAAAGAGATCAGTCCGGCGGCGTGACGGACATGCCAGAACATGACCTCCTCCTCGTCGTCCGGCGGGCGGCCCGGCGACTATTTGTCGATCGCGACGAAGAACTCGTGCGGCTCGGAACTGACCGTCCGGCCGTTGCCGTTGACCAGGCGCGCGACGATCTCGTGCTCGCCGTTCTCGTAGCCGGACCAGTCGCACCACCAGAAGCCCGCGGACTGACGGCAGGCGCGCCACCCGGCCTGGTCGATGGCGACCTCGACTTTCTGGACGTCCAGGGGGGCGCTGATGCGGAACGTGTACGTCGCGCCGGTGATCTTTTCGTTCTGGCGAGGGTAGTCGACGGACAGTTGGGTGCGGACGGGAGTAACGGAATGCTTGTGGTTCTTGGTGGCGGTGGCCATGATGTTGCCTCTCTGTCGAAGCTGGACGGAACTTCGATCAATAGAGTTTGACGCAACGCTCCGGCCTGAGGCGCTTAGCGGGAAACGGCGTTTTCAATGCGCCGGTCGGGGACGAACCACATCGCGGCCACCGCGATGTACACGGCGAAGGAAATCCAGGGCCTCAGAAACGCCAGCGGAATGGCCGCGGCGTAGAGCACCACGGACAGGATGCCCTTCGCGTCGCCGCCCACGGCCAAGGCCAGCGGCGAGTCCTGTCCCTGATGGCGGATCAGCGCGTGGGTCAGGACGTAGTAGGCGACGCCCGACATCATCAGCACCACGCCGTACGACGCCACGGGCCAGGGCGCGAACCCGCTGGCGCCCACCCAGGCGGTCACGTACGGAGTGAGCGACAGCCAGAACAGGAGGTGGAGGTTCGCCCAGAGGATGCCGCCGTTGACGCGCTGGACGGCGTGGAGCATGTGGTGGTGGTTGTTCCAGTAGATGCCGACATAGACGAAGCTGAGCACGTAGGAAAAAAAGACGGGGATCAGCGGGCGCAGGGCCTCCACGGTATTGCCCGCGGGCGCCTTCAACTCCAGCACCATGATGGTGATGATGATGGCGATGACTCCGTCGCTGAACGCTTCCAATCGCGCCTTGCCCATGAGTTCGACCTCTCTATTCATCCGCCAGCCGGCGGCGCGCCGCGCCGCCCGCCCACAGTCCCAGGACGGCGAGCAGAATTCCCGACGGGACGTCCACGACGTAATGCCAACCCAGGATCACCGTGGACGCGATCACCAACGCGTTCCAGGCGGCGGCCGCGCGGAACAAGCGGCGGTCCGGGAGCGCGGCGTAGGTGACCAGCACCGACCACGCGACGTGGAAGGACGGGAACGCGATCATGCCGCCCAGGTAGGTGGTGACCGGCAGGCGCGCGTGCACCTGGATGAATTTCATGGAGGTCGCGCGCTGGACGGGAAGAAAATGGGGGCTTTGGAAGAAGCTGGCGGGGCCGGAGCTGGGGAAGAAATAATAGAACAGGCTTCCGGCCAGGAAGGTGTAGACGACGGCGTGGAGGTACACGCGCAGGACGCGGCGGTCGTCCTTCCAGAGCGCGGGCAGGGGCGCCAGGAAAAGAAGAAGGTCGGTGGATTCGTACGCTCTGTTGAGAACGAAACGAAGATGCGGATGCGCCGCCACGCGGGCCAGGACGGCGACGGTGTCGTAGCCCAGGGCGGCGTCCCAGCGGGCCAACGTCGCGTCGATGGGCGGGAACGGCGTGTATTGGATGCCGGTGACCAGCGCGGCCGACGCGATCATGACCAGCGCGTAGTAGCCGCCGTCGATCAGCGCGAACGCTTTTCGCGGCTCGCGTTCGCGGATCCAGAGGCCGGTGATCGCGGAGCACGTCGCCGCGAAGATCAGGGGGGTGAACTCGCGCGGGAAGTAGGAGATCCCGGTGAAGCGGGCGGTCGCGGCGTTATGGGCGATCAGCGCGAACGCGACGGCGAGGGTCAGCAGCAGCCACGCGATCAGCCACCGGTCCTCGCGGGTGGGACCCATCGGACTATTGGGTGTAGCCGAACTCTTTGAGAGAGCGCGCGTCCTTGCGCCAGTCCTTGCGGACTTTGATCCAGATTTCCAGGTGGACGGGGCGCCCCAGGAAATTCTCGATGCCGGCCTGCGCGCGCTCGGTCAGGCGCTTGAGATCCTGCCCGCCCTTGCCGATCAGGATACCCTTCTGGCCGTCGCGCTCCACGTACAAAGTCGCGTGGACGTCGTCGGGGCGGCCCTGGTTCTCCTTGAAGTTCTCCACGACGACGGCGGTGGCGTGGGGAATCTCGTCGTGGTACAGGCCGAAGACCTGCTCGCGGACGATCTCGGAGGCGAAGAAGCGCTCCCAGCGGTCGGAAAGATTGCCTTTATCGTAGAAAGCGGGGGAGTCGGGCAAGCGCGAGACGATCTCGGCCTTCAAGGCTTCCACGCCCTCGCCTTTCAGCGCGGAGATGCGGAAGATCTTGTCGGGCTTGAGCGCGGCGGAGTAGGCGGCCTCGATCCTGGCCAGGCGCGCCTCGGCGACGACGCGGTCGCACTTGTTGAGGACCAGGAGGACGGGCGTGCCGGCGCGCAGCGGGGTGCTCTCCACTTTATCGGGGTCGGCCTCGGCGGAGTCCACCATGTACACGACCAGATCGGCGTCGTCGCGGATGGCGCGGGAGGATTCCTGGCGCAGGGCCTTCTGCAGCCCGTCGGCCGGCAGGTCGATCAGGCCGGGCGTGTCCAGGAAGCAGGCCTGGAAGCCTTCGCCTTCCAGGATGCCCAGCAGCTTGTGGCGCGTGGTCTGGGGCTTGTGCGAGACGATGGAGAGCTTGAACTTCAGCAGGGCGTTCATCAGCGTGGACTTGCCCACGTTGGGCGGTCCCGCGAGCGCGACGAAGCCGGCTTTATGGATCGGTTCCACGGGCAGATTCTAGCAATTCGGTCGAATCACCCGAGAGAATTATCATAAGCTAAGCGCATGAAGACGTCGATCGCCGCCGCCGCGCTCCTGCTCCTCGGCTGTTCGTCCGGGGACGTGGACACGCGCCTGATCCGCGCCTCCAAGGAAGGCGACGGAAAAAAAGTCGCCGCCTTGCTGGCGCGCGGCGCGAACGCGGGCGCGCAGGACGAGGATGGTTGGACGCCGCTGATGTGGGCCGCGGCGCACGGCGACGAGGCCAGCGTGGACGCCCTGCTGAACGCCGGCGCCGACATCCGCGCGGTCACGCGCGACAACCGCCAGGGAACCTTGACTTTGGCCGCGAAATGGAACCGCGTGGGCGTCGTGACGCTCCTGCTCCGCCGCGGCGCGGCGCTTCAGTCGCGCGACTCCATCGGCTGGACGGCCTTGATGTGGGCCTCGCTACAGGGCCGCACCGACGTCGTCGCCGCGCTCCTGGACGGCCGGGCGCCCATCGAAACGACGGACGGCGAGGGCAACACGCCCCTGATGCTGGCCGCGCGTCAGGGACGGACCGAGACGGTTCGCCTGCTGTTGGATCGCGGCGCGCGGACGAGCGCGCGCGACAGCGCCGGGGAATCGGCGCAGGATTTGGCGGCCGCGGCGGGCTACCCGAAGATCGTGGCGCTGTTGAAGGCGAAAAAATGAGGACGTTCGCGGCGTGCGCGCTGATCCTTTGGTCCGGACTGTTCTCCGTCGCGCCGCTTCAGGCGGGTAAGTTGGATTTGAACATCTACGGGACCGCGCCGGCTCCGCGCCGCGCGCCGGCCGACGGCTCGCTGCCGTGGGAGCAGCATTGGGTTCCCGGAAATCCGCGCGATCTGCGCGGTGAGAGCCGCGGCGTCCAATATCTGTCGCACGCCGGCTACGCGGGATTGGGAGTGGCGGGGCTGATCGGGAGCGTGGCCTCGGGCGGAGTGGCGCCGGCGATCGGCTTCGGACTGATCGCGATCTACCAGCTCTTTCAGGGTTGGGAACTGCATCGCCAGCCGGCATAAACGACCGGCTCTGGAGCCGGTGAAATAGCGTTTCCGTTCATTCCACTCGCGCCGGTGCGAGTGCCGGCCGGTTAATTCTTCGGAATGAACGGGCCGCCGCCGATCAGCGCGGCTTCCAGGTAGCGTACCGTCGCGAGCGTCTCCTCGTCACGCGACAGTTTCTTCATCCCGATTTTCTGCGCCGTGCGGTGGAAAACCTCAATGGGCGGGGCCAGGTAGGTCGAATACGGCACGCCTTTCATGCCGTGGAAGTCCATGGAGATCTGGCCGAAGTTCTTGATTCGGCCGTCGGCGCGCGCGGCCGTCAGGACCGGGGCGTTCAGGTCGAACACGCTGAGGTTGTTGCCCATCCGCGACGGGAATAGATACTGCGCGGGGTTGCTTTCGTTGAGGATGTCGTAGAGGCGGTACTTCTCCGTTTGGAAGAAGTAGACCTTGTAGTTGCGGTCGCCGTGGATGGTGTAGTTGAGGGCGATGTCGCCCATGGTGGCGCTGATGCCGCGGCCCACGTAGCCGTCGCGCGCGCCGCCGTGCAGGTTATAGTGGAAGCCCAGGTTCGTCATGCCGCGCCCGGCCAGAATGCGGGCGGTCGCGGCGTCGGCCTCGGCGCGGACATAGGCGGTCACCTCCGCCTTGGATTTGCCTTCGGCGCGAAGACCCTCGATCTCGGCGCGAATAGCCGGCGCAACCTGGGACCAGACGTCGCGGGCGGCGAATTCCTTGTCGAGACGTTCGGCCTCGCTGACGACGGGCGCGGCCTTCGGGGCTTGATACCGGCCCAGCCCTTTCTGGAGGACTTTTCCCAAAGTCGTGCCCAGGCCGTAGGGATTGTTCGTGGGAAGATACGACTCCAGCAAGGACTCGACGCGCTTTTCCGCCGGAAGATCGGCGGGAAGCGCGGAGACGGCGCCGCCGTCCACCAGGTAGGCGCGGCGCTCGGGATCGGCGGCGGTGGAGCCGATCATGATGTTGGCCGGCTTCATGTCGGAGGCGGAGATTCCCGCGTCCGCCATCTTCCGGAGCATGACCAGGACCAGCGCGTGCTCCTTGGGGCCGTAGGCGCGCGCCGAGAACAATTTTTCGAGGGTGTTGCCGTACACGCGCTCGCGGACGCTGGATAGGCGCCCGTCCACGACGCCGTCGCCGAAATAGCGCGGGCCGACGCCGGCGGCTTCCAGCGCACGCGCCGTCTTGGCTTCCTTTTGGAAGAGCGCCGTCGGGCTCAGTTCGGTCTCGGCGATCATCGGGTTGGCCGAGCCGACCATGGAGACCGTCTTGACCACCGCGCCGGGAATTTCCGGGTGCGCCGCGACGACGCCGCGCATGCCGCGGCCGACGAACTCGGCCTTCTGCCCGGAGCGCATCAAAGTCGTCCCCTTGTAGGTCAGGCCGTCGAGACGGAGGTCCGCGGATTTCCCGGCGAGAAGGGGATGAAGCTCGATCCCGTCGGCTTTTTCCGCGGCCAGAGCATTCCGACTCGCGAACGGATCGGCGAGGCGGCGCAGAAGGCCGCGGATGCGTCCGGCGAATCCGGGTGAGGCGGCGTCGTCGGCGGACGGCGCCGCGGCGGCTTCCCCGGCGGACGGGGTCGGCGAATCCTTCGCCTGCGGGAGCGAGGCGGCGGGCGCGGCGTCCAGCGCCGGCGCGGCGGGTATGACGGCGGCGGGGAGCGGCGCGGGTTCGGGGAGCGCGGCGCCCAGGGGGGCGGCCGAAAGCGCGGGCGCGACCCGCGAATCCGGCGCGAAGAACGCACAGGGCGCCGCGCTCAGACCCGGTACGGCGGTCAAACTGGGCGCGGGTGCGGATAATGGAGAGCTGAGGGGAGCGACGCGCGGGACGACCGCGCTTTCCGCGTCCACGCGCACGGTGGCCGCCCGCGCGGGGGTGACGAGAAGCAGCGCCGCCAACAATGACGCGATCACATTCGAAGGATAGCGCCGGACCGCGGTTTGCGCCAGGGGTCCTAGGGCCCAAGCGGCGGGGGCCGAGAGGCTTAATGATGAGCTAGACTGTTCCCCCATGGTTCCCATCAACGCCGTCGCGGCGCTGTTCATGGCCTCCGGCGCGGCCTCGCTCCTTTATCAAGTCGTTTGGATGCGGATGCTGATCCGCGTGTTCGGCGTGACGACGTTGGCGGTGAGCACGGTGGTGGCGGCGTTCATGGGCGGGCTGGCGCTGGGCAGCCATTTCGGCGGTCTGCGCTCGCGCCAAGGCGGCGCGGGGCTGAAGCTGTACGCGCGGCTGGAGCTGGCGGCGGCGGCGGCGGCCTGTCTCGCCACCTTGTTGATGACGTTCCTGCCGAACATCTACGCGCATCTGGCTTCCGAGGGGACCGCTCCGTCGGCCCGCACCGCGACTCGTCTTTTGCTTGCGGCCCTGGTGCTTCTCCCGCCGACGACCTTGATGGGCGCCACGTTGCCCATCCTGACGCGCTTCGTGGCCGACCGCGAGAAGAAGGCGGGGCTCGGTCTCGCCGTTTTGTACGGCTTCAACACGTTGGGCGCGGTGATCGGGGTGTTATTCTCCGGTTACGTCGCGCTCGCGCTCTTCGGCGAGCGCAGCACGGTGGGTTTGGCGCTGGTGATCAATCTGTTGTGCGGTCTCGGCGCGCTTAACTTATCCCGGCAAGCGGGGGAGAAGGACGCGACCAAAACGGCAACGCCGTCGCAGCCGTTGAAAGGCGGTCATTTTTATCTGGCGTTGTTCGTGGTGAGCGGCTTCTGCGCGCTGGGTCTGGAAGTGCTGTGGTCGCGTCTCATGATTCTTCTGGTCGGGAGTTCCGTCTACGCATTCTCGGCCTTGCTGGCGGTGAACCTTCTCGGCATCGGCGTCGGGAGTCTTCTGTGCGCCGTTTGGCTGCGCCGCGGATTGACCAAGGCGAAGGCTCCGCAGGCGTTCGGACTTCTGCAGGCGGGCATCGGCGCCGCCGTGTTGGTCGGGCTGGCGTGCTACCGTTGGTCCGGCATGTCGGCGACGCAGTTTAAATATTTATATTCCCCGCTGGAACGGCCGTCCGACGTTTTGGCCTTCTTCAAGGACTGTATACTGGTCGTGCTGCCGCCGGCTCTGTTGATGGGCCTATCATTCCCGTTGGCCGGGCCGCTTCTCGCCGAGAATTCCGGCGACGAGGGCGCCGCCGCGGGCCGGGCCTTCGCCGTGAACACGATCGGCGGGGTGTTGGGTTCGTTGGCCGCGGGGTTTATTCTTGTGCCCGTTCTTGGTACGGCGCTTTCCTGTCTGATCCTGGCCGGAGCGTCGGTCTTCGCCGGCGCGGCGGCGCTGATTCGCTCGCGCGCGGGACGAAAATCATGGGGCGCGTTCACGGCGTTGGCCGCGGTCGCGTTGATCGCCGGCTATTGGACCGGCGATCCGGCGCGGGACATCCTGGCGCATCGCGTGGAAGCGGCGCACGGCACGACGACGTTCCACTGGGAGCAGACGGCCGCGACGGTGACGGGCGTGGAGCATGACGGGGTCCGGACGCTTTTGCTCAACGGGATCGCGGTGTCGGGCAACGGTCTTCCGGGCCGCGCGATGGCGCTGGTGCCGCTGATGTTGAGGCCGGATTCCCACCGGATGCTGGTCATCTGCTTCGGGGCGGGTAACACTTTCCGGGCGGCCCTCCGCGCGGGGCTGACGGTGGACGCGGTGGATTTGGTGGCGGGCGTGTTCAAGGCGTTCTCCTGGTTCTATCCCGACGGGCCGGAGATCATGGCGCGGCCGGAGGGGCATACGTTCGTGGACGATGGGCGCCACTTCCTGCTGGCGTCGAAGGGCGGCTACGACGAGGTCGTGGTGGACGGCTCGCCGCCCATCTACGCGGCGGCCACGGTGAACCTCTACACTCGTGAGTTCTTGGACCTGGCGCATTCGCGGCTGAACCGCGGGGGGGTGATGACGTTGTGGGTGCCCATCCCGTGCCGGGTGGACGACCTGGGCGCCATCGCGCGCAACTTCACCGACGTTTTTCCGCACGTCGCCTACTGGTACACTCCGGGCTTCGGCGGGGTGATCCTGATGGGCTCAGACCTGCCCATCGTCGCGGATCAGAAGGCGATCGAGAAATCCTTCAAGGACTTCCGCGTAGCGGCGGAACTGCCCGGCCTGTCGTCGCGATTCGTGGTGGAAGGGATGCCGTTCGAAGAGATGAAACTGCGCCGCATCGCGGCCTTGTTCGCACCGCTCACCGACGACCGGCCGCGCACGGAGTTCCCGCTGGGTCCGCTGTTGTCCGGCGACCGGTTCATGCCGAACAACGTGGTGCTGACGAAGGCGTTCGCCAGTTTGGATCCCGGCGTCGCGCCCTAGCGTGCTCGACTGTGTCCGGACACAGTCGAGCGCCCTAAACGGCGCTTATTGGAGCCGAACCACCAGTTCGCTGTGAAGCGCGTCCGCGATTTTTGACAGGGTGGCCAAGGTGAGATTCTGATCCGCTCCCTCGATGCGCGAAATGGCGGATTGAGTTGTGCCGATGGCTTTGGCCAGCTGGCCTTGGGTGAGGTTCTCTTTTTGGCGGGCCTTGGCGATTTGGATGGCGACGCGGACTTCGATGCCGGCCTTTTCGTAAGCGGCGGCCCACTTGGGGTCCTTCTCTGAGATTGAAAAAACTTCGTCCAGGGAAACCGAGGCGCTCCGCTTCTTCATAAAACCTCCCAGCCGCGTCTTTCAACGCAGTCGGCCATGGCCTTCCGCGACTTCTCAATCTCCGAATCTGGAACCTTGGCCGACTATCTCGGCCAGCGCGACGAACCAGCGCTTTGTTTTCGCCTGATGCTCGACGTTCATCGCGCGGGCGTAATCGCAGGCCTGGCAGCGGCCGGCCGACGAACGATAAAATTGGATCCGATGCTTCACTTGAAGTATAGCATATACGCTATTAATGTCAAGGGCACCGGACGGCGCGGCCGGCCCTTAATCGCTAGTCATACGAATGGGACACCCGCTTTGTTCCATTGAATTTTCGCGGGCCGTCCGAGGGCATTACCGGTGATGATACCGCTGCAGGATGGGGACCGCCTTGGCCATGAAATCGTCGAAGCTTCGGCGGTCATCGAAAATTCGTTTCAGTTGCTTCTCGAAGTCCGCCAGCTGCGGATAGTTCGAGCCCTTAAAATAATGGCCGGCGCGCGGCACGCCCGGCCAGAACCGGTCGAGCGCCGGGTCGTCCAGGATCAAGACCGCCGTGATTTCAGAAAAGGCCCAGATTTGCCACCTGTCTAGTTCGTGGCGGTCGCCGCCGTGAGCGGCGTCCATGACCTGGTAGGCTTGGGACAAAACGATCTCATGTCCGAGGATCCGGAGCCAATTTTTCGGCTGTTTGTATCCGATCGCGACTTTGTTGCCGTGCCAATCGCTGAGGCCGGGATGGACGGATGAGACCACGCAGATATATTCCGGTTGGCGCCAGGGTCTTTGCATCGAGCGGGTGACGGCCCAGGAAAAAGGCTCAAGCAGGTCCGCCCATTTCAGGCGTATATCCCGCTTGGCGGTCTCGATCTCGTCGTAATGGCCCGCGACGACGCCGTCGACGATTCTGCGGGCCAGCTTCTTGGCGTCGGCCATAGTCCCATCGCGAATGATCTTCGCGCTTCTCAGGTCGATGCCCATGCTTCGCGCCCGCGACTCAATTCCCGCCGGATCGGAATGACGGAACATGGCGACGATATGATCCGCATCGTAGCCGCGATCGATGGTGAAGGTCAGTTTCAACACGGGAGGCGGCGCATCCGCCGCCGCGGCCTGGGGGCGGCCCACGCCGAGCGTCAGGGCGATGAGCGCGGCACTGGCGGCGCCCGCCGTCATCCGGCGTTCGCGAGCGATCATTTGACCGGGGGCAGACCTGGTCGGATGCTTGCTCGAATCCCGAATCGTGATATCTTTCCGGGCACAACGCAGAGCCTCAGCCGCGCGCGCCATCAGTTTCCATGCCGGCGCGCGTCGGCTGAAGGCAATGGTTAGACGCCGTCCTGAGTGCGGATAAATCTTCATTTTCCGGTTGGCCTACGATTCTTCCGTTCTTCGCCCGGTCGATTGAGTTGTGCTAGCGGATAGATTGATTGGCAGCCAGGTCCGCGAAGATCAAGATGCGTTTCAAATTCAACCATCGCTTCATCCTTCCGCCCCAGCGCTTCCAAAGATTGAGAGCTTCTATAGTGACAGTCGGTGACGAGGCCCCGTGCGCGAGCTAAGCCTTCTCCGCAGGGACCGTTTGCAATTCGCTTCGGCCCCCTGCGAATAAGCGCGCGATAAATTTCGAGTGCTTCCGGGTGGCGCTCAAGCATTTGGAGCGTACCCGCGAGGTCCCACAAAACCAAGGGACAACGCGGCTCGAGATTCCTTGCCCGCTCGCTGTGCTTGAGAGCTGTTTTATATTCACGCATCTCATAATAGGTGAGACCGAGCCGGCTATGTAGCCAATGACTGTCAGGCTTGGCTTTCAGCGCCGACTCAATCTCCTTACGAGCGAGCACCCATTGCTCTGCTCGGATTAGCTTCTCAACTGGATCTAAAGTCGTCATTATGTTCGAAGGCGTCTACCTTTGAATTCGACTGATCTATAACTCGGAACGACAGTCCCGTCGATTCGCGAATTGTAACAGGGAGATCAGGGTTTTGCCATGAGCCTGGCGTTCCACGGCCCCGCGAAAGGCCGCCCGTGCCGGTCGGTCTAATTCCGCCGTCAGAGCTGGATATCAGCCGCATCTTGCTTAAGGGTCATAAATTTAAGAAAATCCAGGGGAATTGACTGGTCTCTACGTTCATATCCCGTTCTGCTCGGTGAAGTGCTTCTACTGCGACTTCGCCGCCTTTTCGGGCCAGACTAAACAAGTCGAGCGCTACCTGGCCACCCTCGAGGCCGAGGCCGCGCTCCTGCCTCCGCGCACTCCTGAGACCCTCTACATCGGCGGCGGAACCCCCTCGGAGCTGACCGCCGCCCAGATCTCCAATCTTTTCGAGGGCCTGCGCCGCGCATATCCGTCCGCGCACTTGATCGAAAGCACTTTTGAAGGCAATCCCGAAAGCTTGGACTCCGAGAAGCTGGCCGTCCTGGCCCGCGCCGGAGTCACCCGTCTCTCCATCGGCCTCCAGACCGCCGACGATACCCTGCTGAAGTCCGTCGGCCGCCGCCACACCGCCGAAGATTTCGCCCGCGTCTTCCGCCTGGCCCGCGCCGCCGGAATACCCGCGTTGTCCGTGGACCTGATGTTCGGGCTTCCCGGTCAGACCATGGACAGCCTGCGCGCCACCTTGGAGTTCGTGCTGGAACTGGATCCGGAACACATCTCCCTGTACGGACTGCAGGTGGAGGACCGGACCTTGTTCGCCAAGCGTGGCGTGGAAGAAGATTCGGGCCTGGGCCGCGAGATGTACGAGCTTTCCATTTCCACCTTGGCGAAGGCGGGCCTGGAGCACTACGAGATCTCCAACTGGGCCAAGCCTGGCCACCGCTCGGCGCACAATATCAACTATTGGCACCGCGGCGACTACCTGGGACTGGGCGTGTCGGCCGCGTCCTTCCTGGGCGGCGTCCGCTCCTCCAACGGCGAGAAACTGATTCCCTACATGGACGCCGTCGCCGCCGGCAAGCGCCCCACCGAAGAGATCGACGCCCCCACCGGCCGCGAGGCCCTGGGCGAGGAAGCCTTCCTGGGTCTGCGCTTGATCGAGGGCTTCGTGCCCACCCGTGAACTGCGTGACGCGTTCGCCGGACCGTGGGCCGTGCTGAAGGCGCGCGGCTTGGCGGAAGAGAAGGGCAATATCTGGCGCTTGACCGCCGAAGGCGTATTTTTGGCGAATGATGTTTTCAAAGAGTTCGTGCCGCCGTTCCAACTACAGGAGGCGACCGCATGAAAACCTTCGTTCTCGACACCAACGTGATCCTGCATGACCCGAACTCCATTTTCTCCTTCGAGGGCTCCCGCGTCGTTCTCCCTTTGACCGTCATCGAGGAGCTGGACACCTTCAAGCGCAGCAACGACGAGCGCGGCCGCTCGGCCCGCTTCATCTCCCGCAAGCTGGACGAGCTGCGCAAGCACGGCAAGCTGTCCAACTGGGTTCCCCTGGAGCACGGCGGAAAGCTCAAGGTCGAGATCCAGGTGTCCGATGGACTCCCCAAGGCCTTCTCCGCCCACACCAAGGACAACGAAATCCTGTCCTGCGCCCAGTTCCTGAAGAAGTCCGGAGAGAACGTCGTGTTCATCTCCAAGGACATCAACCTGCGCATCAAGGCCGAGTCCCTCGGACTTGAAACCGAGGACTACGAGAAGGAGAAGGTCTCCGTCGAGGACTTGTACAAGGGCTGGCGCGAGCTCACCGTGGGCGGCGACGTCATCGACCGCTTCTACAAGGACAAGAAGCTGGAGGCCCAGGCTCCCGACCTCATCCCCAACGAGTTCGTCATCCTGAAGGACGGCGGCTCCAAGAGTGCCCTGGCCCGCTACGACGCCCGCTCCCAGTCCCTCGTGCCCTTGGTCAAGGCTGACTCCGCCCCGTGGGGCATCAAGCCCTTGAACACCGAGCAGCGCTTCGCCTTGGAGCTTCTGCTCAACAAGGACATCGCCTTGGTGACCTTGGTGGGCTTGGCCGGTTCCGGCAAGACCATGCTGGCCCTGGCCGCCGCCCTCCAGCAGACCTTGGAGGAGAAGCTGTATCGCCGCATCCTCATCGCGCGCCCCGTCATCGCCGTCGGCCACGACCTGGGCTTCCTCCCCGGCACCAAGGAGGAGAAGCTCACCAACTGGATGGGCGCCATCTACGACAACCTGTCCTACCTCCTCGAGAAGCCGAAGGGCGCCCTGGAGACCGCGGACATGGACATCCAGATGCTGACCGAGGAAGGCATCCTGGAGATCGAAGCGGTGACGTATCTGCGCGGCCGCACCTTGCCCGGACTGCTCATCATCATCGACGACTCCCAGAACCTCACCCCGCACGAGATCAAGACCATCATCTCCCGCGCGGGCGCCGGCGCCAAGATCGTCCTGACCGGAGATCCGCACCAGGTGGACAACTACTACCTGGACTCCGCGTCGAACGGTCTCACCAACCTGGTGGAGCGCTTCAAGGGCCAGTCCATCTTCGGCCACGTGACCTTCACCAAGAGCGAGCGCTCCGCGCTGGCCGCTCTGGCCTCGGACCTGCTGTGAGCTCCAAGGCCGCCGCCGTCAAGCGCCGCATCGTCGTCGTGGACGACGACGCCATGGTGCGCGAGACCGTGCGGCTGTCCTTGGAGCACGCCGGGTTCGAGGTGAAGACCGTGGAGGACCCGGCCACGGCCGCTGACGCCGCGCGGGCCGTGAAGGACGGAAAGGCGGACATGGTGGTGCTGGACATGTACATGGGGCCCGTGGACGGACGCGACGTGGCCCGGATCCTGAAGGCCGACCCCGCGACGGCCCGCATCCCCATCGTCTTCTTCACCGGCTCCGACGAGGCCGTGGACGTGGTGACGGGCCTGGACACCGGCGCCGTGGACTACATCGGCAAGCCCATCGACGGGGAAATCCTCATCTCGAAAATCCGCCACATACTCAAACTCGATGCTCGATAAAGCCTACGACCCGAAGCCCGTCGAAGAAGCCCGCCTGGCCGCGTGGGACAAGGCCAAGCTGTCCCGTTCCGCCCCGCGCTCCGGCGCGAAGGCGTTCACCATCGTCATCCCGCCGCCCAACGTCACCGGCGCGCTCCACATCGGCCACGCGCTGAACAACACCTTGCAGGACGCCTTCATCCGTCACCACCGGCTTTCCGGCGACGAGGCCTGCTGGGTTCCCGGCACCGACCACGGCGGCATCGCCACCCAGAACGTGATGGAGAAGCAACTCAAGGCCGAGAAGATCGACCGTTACGCATTGGGCCGAGACAAATTCCTCGAACGCATGCAGGTATGGACGCGTGACTGCAAAAAAACGATTCTAGGCCAATTGCATCGCCTCGGCTGTTCCTTGGATTGGGAAAGAGAAGCCTTCACGATGGACGAGCCGCGTGCGAAAGCCGTTTATCATGCCTTCAAAACCCTATGGGAACGCGGCCTGATTTATCGCGGCGAACGGTTGGTGAACTGGTGCGTTCGATGTGGCACGGCGCTTTCCGATAGCGAAGTTGAGCGCGAGGAGCGCAAGGGCGGCCTATACCACATCCACTATCCGCTGGAAGGCGGCGGCGAGGGCGTGGTGGTGGCCACCACCCGCCCCATCACCATTTTCGGAGACACCGCCGTGGCGGTGAACCCCAAGGACCCCCGCTGGAAGCACATGGTGGGCAAGAAGGTCCTGATTCCCTTCATCAACCGCGCCATCCCCGTCATCGAGGACTCCTACGTGGAGTTCGAGTTCGGCACCGGCGCGCTCAAGGTCACGCCCGCCCACGACCAGAACGACTGGGAGATCGGGGAACGGCATAAACTCCCGGCCATCAAGGCGATCGGACCGGATGGAAAATTGACGGAAGCGGCGGGCTCCTACGCGGGCCTCTCCCGTGAAAAGGCGCAGGATCAGGTGGTCGCCGATCTGGAAGCCCAGGGATTTTTACGGAAGAAGGAAGATCATAAGAGCGCGGTACAGACATGTTATCGCTGTGGCTCCGTGATCGAGCCGTTGCTGTCATTGCAATGGTTCGTGAAACAGATGGAGCTGGCGAAGCCGGCCCTCAAGGCGTTCGACGCCGGCGAATTCAAGATTTACCCCGAGGAACGCGGCAAGCCCTACCGCGACTGGCTCGTCAATATTAAAGACTGGTGCGTCTCCCGCCAAATCTGGTGGGGTCACCGCATTCCGGTGTGGTACAAGGACGGCGAGCAGCCCAAGGTCTCCCTGCAATCGCCCGGCAGCGGTTGGACCCAGGATCCGGACGTGCTCGACACGTGGTTCTCCTCGGCGTTGTGGCCGTTGGCCGTGTTCGGCTGGCCGGACAAGACCCCGGACATGGCGTACTACTATCCCACGTCGACGTTGGTGACCGGCTACGAGATTCTTTACCTGTGGGTCGCCCGCATGCAGATGATGGGCCTGGCCTTCGAGGGGAAGGTTCCGTTCCCCGACGCGGTGATCCACGGGATCGTCCGCGACAAGAGCGGCAAGAAGATGTCCAAGTCCCTGGGCAACGTGATCGATCCGCTGCTGATGATGGACAAGTACGGCACCGACGCCCTGCGCTTCGCGCTGATGGCGCAGGCGCATCCGGGCAAGGACATCCCGTTCGACGAGCAGTCCGTGGTGGGCGCCCGCAACTTCGTCAACAAGCTGTGGAACTCGTCGCGCTTCGTGCTGATGAACCTGCCGGAGGCCGCGCCCGCCGGCGGCTACAATCTGGACAAGCTCCACCACTGCTGCCTGGAGCTGGCCGACGCGTGGATCCTGTCGCGCTACCAGGCGACCTTGACGAAGGCCAAGGCCCACCTGCAGGCGTACGAGCCCGCCGCCGCGGCCGACGCGCTGTACGGCTTCCTGTGGGACGAATTCTGCGCCTGGTACATCGAACTGGCGAAGGGCCGCCTGCTGGGCATCGACGGCGAGGGGAAGGAAAACGCGCGGGCGATTCTGGTCAATGTCCTGGTGGGATCCTTGAAGGCCCTGCACCCGCTGATGCCGTTCGTCACCGAGGAACTGTACGCCGCCGTGAAGCCGTACGCCGGTGAAAAGACCGAATTCCTGCTGACCGGCGGCTACCAGACCTTGGACTTCGATTGGTCGAATCCCGAGGCGGAAACCGAAATGGCGCGCCTGATGGGGGCCGTGACCTCGATCCGCTCGCTGCGAGCGCAGTTGAGCGTTCCGCTGTCGTTGAAGGTCGGCGTGTTCGTGGAGGGCCCGTTCGCGCCGAAGATTCTCAACGAACACCGCGCCTACGTGTCGTCGCTGGCGGGCCTGGGCGGCATGGAGCCGTTCACCTCCCGCCCGGCGCAGAGCGCCACCGCGGTCGCCGACGGCGCCACGTTCTATATCCCGCTGGCGGGCGTCATCGACATCGCCAAGGAGCGAGAGCGCCTGACCAAGGAGCTGGCGAAGGCGGAGGAAGACCTGGTCAAGTGCGAGGGCAAGCTCAAGAACCTGTCGGCCGCGCCGAACGTCCCGGCCGAGAAGGTCGCCGAGGCGAAAGCCCAGCGCGACGGCGTCGTCGCGCGGCGCGGCCAGCTGGGGGAGACGCTCAAGTGGCTCGCCTGACCGGAGCCGTTCTTCTGTCGGTCCTGGCGTTGAACGCCGCCGCTCAGTCGCCCATGCCGTACAATTCGGCCCCGGCCGCCCCTCCGCCGGCTTCCGCGGCGCCCGCGGTCTCCACCGAGACCGCCGTCTCGTCTTCGACCGACACCGTGAACGTCTCCATTTCCACGGGCGGCGTCCACGTGGCCGGCGCGGTCAAGGCGAAGCTGACCCGGCCCATCCGCGCCATCCTGCACGCCACGGCCAAGGAGTGGGAGCCGGTCTCCCTGAGGGCCGGCGGCGATCCGGTGATGGCGCAGTGCAAGGCCGTCCTGCGGCAGGTCAAGGTCAAGAAGAAGTTGAAGGGAGTCTCGTCGCCGGCGAAGGCCACGGTCCGCCTGATCAAGAAGAAGGACGACAGCTGGCTGATCGTCGCCGTCTTCCCGAAAGGCCTGGAGAAGAAGCGCGCTCATTTCGAAATTCGCTTCCGCCTGTTCGAGGGATACGTCGAGGACGTGAAGGTCGCCTTGGTCACCATCGCCGACCCGCGCACGGGCGGATGGATGCTCAACGCCGAGGAGCTTCGTTCCCGCGGGGTGGCGTTCGAGGAGGATTCCCCGGCGACGGGGCAGATCCTGATCTCCGCGCTGGATCCGCGCCCGTCGAAGACCGCCTTTAACGCGGGCCAGCTCAAGATGGCCGCGTTCGCCGGCGAGGACGTGGGCCTGTCCGACGTGTCCTGGACCGCGACCGGCCTCAGCGCGCCGAAGTAGGCCGGGCTACCGGGTCTTTTTTTTCGCGGCGGCGTGGCGGCGCATCTCGGCCTCGATCTTGTCCAGAAGGGCGTCGGAGATCTCCCAGACCTCCAGGCCCTTCATCATGGCCGTCATCTTCCGGGCCAGCGCGTCGTCGATGAACGGGGTGACCTTGCCGCGCTTGTACTCGTTCTCCTTCTCGCCGTAGAGCCCCAGGAAGGTCTTGTCGCGGAACCAGGCTTCGCGGTTCGACGCGGCGGCGATCTGCTTGAGAAGCTCCGGGCTGGGGTCGCGCTGGACGAACTCGAAGAAGGTGGCCGTGGGCGCGCCGCCCGGGACCATCCACTCGCCGGAGAACACCTGGATCAGGTCCTCGCCCGCTTCCTTTAAGACGGGGGTGATGAAGTTCACGCCGCGTTCCCGGCAGAACTTGTGGAAGCCCATCAGGTCCGGCGTGCGCAGCGCGATGTGCTGCCAGTGGCAGCCGCCGCCGCGGTTCTTCAGCATGGTGCGCACATGCGACGATTGGTTCGCCGGTTCGGTCGGTTGGACCACGGCGAAGATGGTCTGCGACGGGACCCTCGGGTTCTTCTCCACGCCGACGCGCGCGGCGAACGTCATCGAGACGGGGCGCTTCTGCCCGGGCCAATTGGACCGCTTCTCGTAGATCAAATCCTTCCGGGAGACGCCGAAAATGATGCGCAAAAGGGCGTAGGTCGTCTTGTACAGCTCCGGATCGGTCAGGAACGTCATATGATCCACGACGAAATTATGGAAGGGCTTCTTTTTCATGCTGTCTCCGGTCGGGGAAGTTCGAACGCGTCCTGCGTGCGCGAGTACCAGGAGCCTTCCATGCGGCCGATCGTCTTGAGGTCCTGATGACGGATGTGGCCGCCGTTGTATATTTCGTCCGCGCAGTGAATACGTACTACTTTTCCGATGACGAGATTCCCCGCCAGCGGGCCCTCGCCCAGCCGCACGATCTGGACCAGCTCGCACTCGTACGCGACCGGGCTTTGGGCCACGCGGGGCGGCTTGACGACGGTCGAGGGCAGGGGCGTGACCCCCGCTTTCTCGAACTCGGACACGCCGTACGGATACGGCGCGGAGGTCTGGTTCATCCTCGCGGCGTTGTCCTCGGTCGCGAGGTTGACGACGAACTGCTTCGTGGCCTCGATGTTGACCAAGGTGTCCTTTTTCTTCCCATGGCGGTCGTTGACCGGAGCGAAGCACAACGTCATGGGGTTCGCGCAGATGCCCGTGAAGAAGCTGAACGGGGCCAAATTCGGGACGCCGTCCGGCGAAACGGTGGACACCCAAGCGATGGGGCGGGGCTGGATGGTTCCGATCAGCAGCTGGTAGCGCGCGCGGATTTCCAGCGATTCGGGATCGATGTCCATCAGTCGATCGCGAGTCCCTGGGTGTCGCGGTTCCAACTGAGCGGGTAGTCCTTCTCCGCGATGCCCAGGGCCTGCTTGGCGACGTGCAGCGGTTCGAAGAACGTGTCCAGCATCACCGCCAGGTAATCGGACAGCTTGCCGCGGTCCTCAAAGGAGCGCTTGGCGGCGGTCCCGTGCGGGGAATGCGGCAGCGAGCCCGGATGGAACGTGAACGACCCGGGTTCGACCAAACCCTTGCGCGCGCCGTAGGAGGTGTTCGAGAAGAACATCACCTCGTCGGAGTCCACGTTGTAGTGCGCGAACGGCGCGGGGATGTCGCGCGGGTTCCAGCCCTCGATCTGGCCCTTGAAGGTGCACACCGCGAAGCCGGAGTGCGGAGCGGATCCCGATTCGAAGGTCTGACGCGTGGGCGGCGCGGTGTGGATCTGCCGCGCGAGCGGGTGCTGGTCGTCGGTGTGGAAGGCGTAGGGGTACAGCGCGCCCTCCCAGCCGATCAGGTCGAACGGGTGATGGCCCAGGTACATCTCGGTCACGAAGCCCCCGTCGTGCTTGGTCCAGACCCGGAACTCGCCTTCCTCGTCGCGGGGCGGGCGGAATTCCGGCATGTCCATCTCGGTCTCCACGACCGGAGCCGTCAGGTGCGCCTGGCCGGACTTGTTCAGGTAGTGCGGCGCGAAGCCGATGGGGAAGCGCGACTCGATCATCAGCAGCCAGCAGTCCTCGGTTTCCAGCTCCACGCGGTAGGTGACGCCCTTGGGCACCACCACGTAATGTCCGGCGCGGAAGGGAAGCACGCCGTACTCGGACGCCAGCAGGCCGCGGCCTTCCTGCACGAACCACAGCTCGTGGCCGTCGCCGTTGCGGAAGAAGCGGTCGGCGGGGCAGGAGCGCTCGAAGCGCGTCGCGTAGATGAAGGTGTTCGTCCCGTACACCAGCGGCACGCGGCCGGTGACCACGTCGCCGTGGGGCTTGATGCGGCGCGTGCGCAGATGCCAGGGCTGGAGCGGCTGGGGCGGCATCGGAATCGGGCGCATGTCCACGGGGAGGCGGTACGGCTCGCGGATCTGGCGCGTCGGGTATTGCCGGTAATGGTACTTGCGGGACCAGTCGCCGGAGAAGCCGACGGTTCCGTGGATCTCCTCCAGGGAGAGGACGCCCGGCTCGGAGTAGTGCTCGGTGTGCGGCGTGCGCGGCACGCGGCCTCGGGTCAGAATGACGCTCATAGTGCGTAGCTCCCGTCGCGGTTGTATTTGAGGCGCGTCTGCCCCAGCGGGGCGCCGACCGTGTTCTTCAGGACGCCCAGCGGACCGGCGTCGAGCTCCAGCTGGTCGCCGGGCTTGATCCAGCGGTCCTGATCCAGGCCGCAGCCCTTGAAATAGGTTCCGGAGCCGAGGATGTCGCCCGGCAGCATGGTCTCGCTCTGCGAGGCGTGCGACAGCATCACGAAAAAATTCCAGTAGGGCTGGATGCCGTTGGAGCGGCTCCATTCCGTGCCGTTGACGCGGACGACCAGCGGGGGAATCTCCCCGGTCGGCCATTCGTCCGCGGTGACGAACCACGGGCCCAGCACCGTGGCGAAATCCTTGCCCTTGGCCGGGCCCATGCGGCAGACCATTTCGTTCTTTTGGATGTCGCGGGCGGAGCAGTCGTTCATCACGACGTAGCCGGCGATGTGCTTGGGCGCGTCGGCGACGGTGATGTCCCGTCCGGCCTTGCCCACGACGGCGGCGATCTCGAACTCGAAATCCAGCTTGCGCGTGAACGACGGCCAGGGGATGACGTCTCCGGGGCCGTAAATCTCGCGCGGGTTGCCCTTGTAGTACACGGGCTGGTCGTACCACTCCTTCTGCAGAGGCTCGTTGCGGCGCGCGGCGCCGGCCTTCGCGTGGTCCTCGAACGCGAAAAAATCGCGCAAGGAGCGGGGCTTCAGCGGGGGCTTCAGACGGGCGCTTTCCATCGGGAGCCCGGAGCCTTCCGGCGCGGCGTCCAATTCGCGCTTCGCGGCGGCCAGCGCGGAGTCGCCTCCGTCCAGGAGCGCGATCAGGTCGGGGGAGCTGAGCTCGACGATCCGGCCGGCGCGGAGCGCGCCCAATCTTTCGACGGGACCCCGGGGCGAGGCGGCTTCGAAAGCGACGAGCTTCACGGCCGAATCGTAGCAAATCGTCTAGCGCGGACGCTTCCGGGCGGCTATACTGTTTCCCGTGACCAGCTTCGACCTGTCCGCGCGTTTTTTCCTGCAGGTGGCCGTCATCATCGCCGTCTGCCGCGCGGCGTCCTGGGCGGGCCGCCGGGCCCTTCAGCCCCCGGTGGTCTGCGAGATGGTGGCCGGGGTCCTGCTCGGCCCCTCGCTGTTCGGCCTGCTCTTTCCGGGCGCGTTCGCCGCGCTGTTTCCGAAGGCGACCATGCCGATCCTGTTCGTGATCAGCCAGGTCGGCCTGGCGCTGTACATGTTCGTGGTGGGGCTGGAGTTCCGCACCGACCTGCTGGCGGCCAGCTGGCGCAGTTCGGCGTTCGTGTCTTTGGCCGGCATCGCCGCGCCGATGGCGCTGGGCGGACTGCTGGGGGCCCATCTGGCGTCCGACCCGGCCTACTTCGGCGCCGGAGTCAAGGACTGGCAGGCGATGATCTTCACCGGCGCCGCTATGTCCATCACCGCGTTCCCCATGCTGGCGCGCATCATCGTGGAGCGCGGGCTGTCCGGCACGCGCATCGGCACGTTGTCTTTGGGCGCGGGCGCCTTCGACGACGTCGCGGCGTGGTGCCTGCTCGCGACGATCCTGGCGGTCTTCGGGTCCGACAACCGCATCGCCGTGATCGCGCTCGCCGGCGGCGCGGCGTTTACTTTGTTCGTCTTTTTCGCGGTGCGTCCGCTCGCCCGCGAGCTGACGCGGCGTTTCCCGGAGGCGTCGTTGGGCGACGCGGGCCTGTCCTCGGCCCTGATCGCGCTCATGCTGGCGGCCTGGTTCACGGACCACGTCCGCCTGTACGCGGTGTTCGGCGCGTTCCTGCTGGGCATGGCGATGCCGCGCGGAGCGTTCTCCGAGCGCCTGCGCGCGAAGATGGAGCCGCTGACCACGGGGCTGATCGTGCCTTTGTTCTTCGCCTTCTCCGGCCTGAACACGCGCATCGGCCTTCTCGACACGCCGCGGATGTGGGCGATCGCGGGAGTGGTCCTTCTGATCGCGACGGCGGGCAAGGGCGTGGCGTGCGGCCTGGCGGCGCGGCTCAGCGGCTATCCGGCTGCCGAATCGGCCGCGGTCGGGACCTTGATGAACTCGCGCGGGCTGATGGAGCTGATCCTGCTGAACATCGGCCTGGAGCGCGGCCTGATCACGCCCACCTTGTTCACGATGATGGTGCTGATGGCGGTCGCGACGACCTTGGCGGCCAGCCCCGTCTTCGAGCTGGTGCGGCCCTATCTCAGCGGCGGCGCGCGAGCGCGCGGACGGTCGCCGTCGCCAGTCCTTTAAAGTCCCGCACGGCCAGGGCCGCGTGCCGGAACTCGTCGGCGCGGTGGGAGGTCGTGATCGCGATCACGGCCATTCCGGCGCGGCGCGCGGCCTCCTCGCCCAGCAGGGAGTCCTCGAACACCACGCAGTTCCGCGGCTTGACCTTTAATTTGTCCGCGAGCGTCAGGAAGGTCTCCGGGTCCGGCTTGCCTTTCTTGACCTCGCCCCCGTCGACGACCGCGTCGAAGCTGGCGCGCAGCTTCAGCCCGTCCAGGATGAAGGTCACGTTGTCGTCCTTGGAGCCGGTGCCCAGGCCCAGCCGGTCGCCCTCGGCCCGCGACGCGGCGATGAATTTCCGGAGCCCCGGCGCGGCGCGGCGCTTCGGCGCGTACAGCTTGCGGTAAAGCTTCTCCTTCACGTCCGCGTGGCGCGCGGCCTCGGCGGGGGGGACCGGCCGCTTGAAGTAGTAGGCCAGGACGTCGCGCGTGGGCATGCCCATGGTGTTGACCAGGAAGTCGCGCGTCTCGATCTCGATGCCGTGGCCGCGGAAGAAGGTCCGCCAGGCCTCGGTGTGCGCGCCCATGTTGTCGCACACCACGCCGTCCATGTCGAAGAGAAGTCCCAATGCCGTTTCCACGGGAATAGGATAGCAATCCGGTATAATGAGCGCATGTCCTTGACCGCGTTCGACGTGACCAGCTGGGGGTTCTTCCGCTTCCACGGTCCCGACGCCAAGAAATTCCTGCAGGGCCTGGTGACCGCTGATCTGAACCGGCTCGCTCCCGGCATGATGCTGCCCGCCTGCGTGCTCACCCCGAAGGGCCTGCTCGTCGCCGACTGCGAGCTGTACGAGGAAACGCCGGAAACCGTTCTGGCCGTCACCCGCCCGGCCGCCGCCGTGGGTTTTCTGACCGCCTTCGACAAGAAGATCATGCTGTCGAAGTCCACGTTCAAGGCCCTGCGCTCCCAGACCGCGTGGCTGATCCTGGGTGAGGGGTTCGAGCGCGGCCTGCCCTGGAACCGCCTCTCCGTCCCCGCGCGCCTGCTCCTGGGCGTGGATCCGCCCGAGGACGCCGATATGATGTTCCCCGACGATTTCGAGGCCCTGCGCGTCGCGTCCGGCTTCCCGTGGTTCGGCGTCGACATGGACGGAAGCACCTTGCCTCTTGAGGCCCGTCAGGACGCGGCGATCGCGATGGAGAAGGGCTGCTACATGGGGCAGGAGACGGTGTCGAGATTGGTCCGCGTCGGGCATGTGAATCGAAGGCTGGTCGCGCTTCGATTCTCGGGGGCCGTTCCTGCGGCGGGAACGCCGTTGACGCGCGGAGGCAAGCCGACCGGAAAGGTGACGAGCGCCGCGGGAGTCGTCGGTCTGGGGATGATCCGCGTCGAGGACGAGGCGCCCGGCACGGTGCTCGACGCCGGCGGATCCCCGGCCGAGGTCGTCGTCGTCTCATCCTGGCCGACCCCGTTGTCTCGAGCCGCTTAATCCGCCGGGCGGGGGATATGTCCCCTAAGAAAAGTGCGTCTAGAATTGTAGACATATGTCTACAAAAACAGACAAATATTTTGGCGGAGTTATGTCCGGACGCGGCGCAGCCACAGGACCGACGACGCGAATCCGACCGCGCAGGCGAAGCCGGCGTAAAATTCACGCGGCGACAGCGCGTGCGGGACGCGGTGGAAGTAAAGGCGGACCGAGACGCCCGCGATCAGCAAGGACGCCAGGGCCAGCCCGCGGATGATCTCGTTCGTCAGCAGACGCGCGTCGTTCAAGCGCGACGCGGCGGCGGCCAGGAGCAGCAGTCCGGTCGCGGTGCCGACCAGCGGCCGGACGGCGTGCGCCGGATGGCCGAAGAACGCGTGGGTGAGCAGGACGGACAGGCCGATCGGCAAGGCCAGGCGGCCGATCAAAAGAAGAATGACGACCTCGGTCAGCTTTTCGTCCTTCGTCTTCATAGAAGCTTCAACCACAAAGAAGAGACCAGGTGGTCGCGGACCTTCGACCGGGGCACCCATTTCGCTTCGGGCGGAAGCTTCGTGTCCGATTCGAGGGACGCTTCGCGCAATTCGACGCTCAGCGCATGGTGGGTGATCGTGTGTGAAACGGAGCCCCGTCTCTTTCCGGCGACGGCGGGCAGTCGTCCGGCTTCGGGGAGGCCCCATAAATTCTTGAGCAGGCGCTCCTTGTCCGAACGCCTCCACAAGAGGACGTGTCCGTCTTTCTCGATCCACAGACAGGTCCACTTCACCGGCGTCGGCTCGCGCCTTTTTTCCGGGAGGGGGAGTTCGTCCTGAATCCCTATCTTGAACGCGACGCAGAATTTCGACACGGGGCAGGCGCCGCAGGACGGGGACTCCGGCGTGCAGACGGTGGCGCCCAGCTCCATCAGCGCCTGGTTCCAGTCGCCGGGAGCGGCCTCGGGCACCAGCGGCGCCGCGCGCTCCCAGATCGTCTTGACGAACGCGGGATCCTTGGCGCGCCCGCGCAGGCCGAACAGGCGCGCGAAGACGCGGATCACGTTGCCGTCCACCACGGTGTACGGCTTTCCGAACGCGATGGACAGGATCGCGCCGGCGGTGTAGCGGCCCACTCCGGGAAGGGCCAGAACGTCGTCGAACGCGGCGGGGAACTCCCCGCCGTGCTTGGTCTCGATTTCCTGGGCGGCGCGGCGCAGATTGCGCGCCCGGGAGTAGTAGCCGAGGCCGGCCCAGGCCTTGAGCACGGCGTCCTCCGGCGCGCGGGCCAGCGCGCGGATATCGGGAAAGGCGGAGATGAACTTCTCGTATTTCGGCGTCACCGCCGCCACCGTGGTCTGCTGGAGCATGATCTCCGACACCCAGGTGCGGTAGGGAGTGACGACGCGGCGCCACGGCATGTCGCGGCGGACGCGGCGGTACCAGCGCAGCAGGTCCGCGCGCACGCGGCTACTCCTGGACCGCGAGGTTGTTGAGGACCGTGTCCACGCCGTGGACGCGCCGGATGATCTGGCTGATCGCGCGGATCTGGTCGATGGAGTTGACCAGGCCGGAGATGGTGACGGTGCCGCGCTCGACGTCCACGGTGACGTAGCGGATGTCGATCTCCTTGCTGCCGCGCAGGTTGGCCTCGATGCGGGCCTTCACGGCGGGGTCGGAGTCGTCGATGTCCTGGACCTGGTGCGTGCAGGCCGCGGCGGCGAGGGCGAGAAGGAGGAACAGGACGGAGCGGGGGGCGGCTTTCACGGGAAAATGATAACATACCCTCCCGTGCCCCGCCAGGTCCGACTCGTGCTCGCGACGCGCAACGCCCACAAGGTCGCCGAGATCTCGCGCTTGCTTGAAGGAAGCGGCGTCGAATGCTCGACCTTGGACGCATTTCCCGCCTTCCCCGAGGTCGTGGAGGATCGCGACACGCTGGAAGGCAACGCGGCGAAGAAGGCCGTGGAGACCGCGCACGCCTTCGGGACATGGGCCCTGGCCGACGACACCGGGCTGGAAGTGGAAGCTCTGGGCGGCGCGCCGGGCGTCTACTCCGCCCGCTGGGCGGGCCCCGCCTGCTCCTACTCCGAGAACTGCGCCAAGCTTCTGCGCGAGACCGAAGGCGTTCCCGCGGAGAAGCGCTCCGCGCGCTTCCGCACCGTGATGGCGCTGGCCGATCCGGCCGGCAAGGTGGAAACCGTCGACGGAGTCCTGGAGGGAGCGATCGCGGACGCGCCCCGCGGCGACGGGGGCTTCGGCTACGACCCGCTGTTCCTTCTGCCCGACGGCCGGACCCTCGCCGAGCTTTCCACCGACGAGAAGAACTCGCTGAGCCACCGCGGCCGCGCCTTGCGCGCGATCCTGCCGCGCCTTCGGTCCCTGGCGGCGCTGGCGCTTCTGCTCTGCCTCGGGCTTCCCGCGCGCGCCGCCAAAACCGAGCCGGGACAGGAGACCGTGTGGGACCAGATCATGGCCTCCCAGGCCCAGCGCGGGCTGCGGCAGGGCCACGAGTACCTGGAGCAGAAGCAGTACGGCAAGGCTTTGGACGAGATCAAGCGCGCGGTCGCCGAGAATCCGAAGGAGCCTCTCGGCTATCTGCTTCTGGGCGTCGCGCAGTACTGGAACGGCCTGGTGGACGATTCCATCTCCTCTTATCAAACGGCTCTGAGCCTGGACCCGGACAACTCCGAAGGCCATCTGCTCCTGGGCATCTCCTACGCCTGGAAGGACGACGGCCCGTCGGCGGAAAGCGAGTTCCGCCGCGCCGCGGAGCTGGACCCCACGCGCGCCGACGCCCAGATGAACTGGGGCTCCATCCGCGAGAGCCGAAGCGACTACCCGAGGGCCTTGGAACTGTTCCGCAAGGCCGTGGACCTGGACAAGAAGAATCCCTTGTACCGCTTCCAGCTGGGCTCGCTGTACCGCAAGCTGGGGCGGGACGCGGACGCGGTGGAGGAATTCAAGGAGGCCGTGAAGCTTCAGCCGGACTACGAGGACGCCCTGCTGGAGCTGGGCTGCGCGCAGGAGAGGATGAAGGCCGACAAGGACGCCATCGCCACGCTGAAGAAAGCCGTGGACCTCAAGCCCGGCGACGCCGTCGCGCGGCTGCGGCTGGCGCGCCTGCTGTTGGCCCAGGGCCAGGCGAAGAAGGGGCGAGCCATGCTGGCCGACGCGTTCCACCTGACGCCCGAGGAAGGCGGCCCCGGCCTGCAGCTGTCGGTGGCGTTCGCCGGCGGCAAGAAGTCCGCGCCCGACGGCGGCCCCGCCGGTCCGAGCAAGCCCGACGCGCCCGCCGCGCCGGAGCCGGAGCCCACCGATCCGCTGTCGCTGTTCGAGCGCAACCTGCGCCGTATTCCTCTTGAGCAGGCCGCGGTCATGCACGTGGACGCGGTGTTCCTGCCCAAGCCGAAGCTGGTGAAGACCGAAGCCGGCGCCGAGGGCTCCAGTCTGCGCAAGGCTCTGGCGCAGGCCGCGGCGGGCGGCGCCGACAACGCCCCGAAGGCGGTGAGGCGGGACTACCCGCTGACCGCCAACGACGCCGCCGGCCGCGACGCGCAGGTCAAGAAGGTCATGGAGGACCTGCGCCAGGTCATGCGCGAGGCGCCGCCGGACGCCGACGCGCGCCTGGGCATGAACCTGACGTTCACCCACCCGACCGACGTGGGCCGGACCAACGCCGATCCGTCCGCGCCGCCGAAAGTCAGCTTCGAGCCGCGCCAAGTCGGCAACGACATGGGTCTTTGGGTGATCGGCACCGGATGGATGGCGCTGGTCGCCGAGATCCTGCCCGAGCCCGGCGAGACCTCCGCGCGCGCGAACGACTCCGACGGCTGGACCGCGCTGGGCCTGGGCTACGCGACCGTCGGCGAAAGCCAGCGCGCGATGGAGGCTTTTCAGAACGCGACGCGCCTGGACCCCGGTTCGACCGCCGCGTGGCTGGGCCGGGCCGTGGCCGCCGTGCTGGGCGGCGACGAGGTCGGCGCCGTGGCGTCGCTGCGCCGCGTGCTGGCTCTGGATCCGAAGAACAAGGCCGCCGGCGACGGCTTGAAATGGCTGCTGAGGCCCGCGAAATGAAACGAAAGGACGACGGGCTGATGAAATCGTTCGTGACGCGCATCCATTTCGTCGGCATCGGCGGGGTGGGGATGAGCGGCATCGCCGAGGTGCTCAACAACCTGGGCTATAAAATCTCCGGCTCGGACGTGAAGGCCAGCGAGATCACGCGGCGTCTGCAGGCCGCGGGCGTCCGGATCTTCGACGGGCACGCGGCCGCCAACGTCGCGGACGCGCAGGTGGTGGTGGTGAGCTCCGCGGTCTCCGGCGCGAACCCGGAAGTCGCCGCCGCGCGGCGCCGCGGCGTTCCCGTGGTCCTGCGCGCGCAGATGCTGGCGGAGCTGGGGCGCATGAAGAAGACCGTCACCGTCGCCGGCAGCCACGGCAAGACGACGACGACGTCCTTGGTCTCCATGGCGCTGCGCGGCGCCGGAGCGGATCCGACCATGATCATCGGCGGCCGGCTGAAGAATATCCGCTCGAACGCGAAGCTGGGCGTGGGCGAGTATCTGGTGGCCGAGGCCGACGAGTCCGACGGCTCCTTCCTTTTCCTGACGCCGCTGGTCGCGGTGGTCACCAACGTCGACGACGACCACATGGACCACTACAAGACCATGGACGCGCTGAAGACCGCGTTCGTCCAGCATCTGGAAAAGCTTCCTTTCTACGGCGCGGCGATCCTGTGCGCCGACGACGCGAACCTGATGTCCCTGCGCCCGCTCGTGACGCGTCCGGTCATCACGTTCGGCGTCACGAAGAACGCGGATTGGCGCGCGAAGAACATCCGCATGACGAAGGACGGCTCGGTCTGCGACGTGCACCATCGCGGCAAGAAGGTTCTGACCTTGCGTCTGAGCGTGCCGGGACGCCACAACGTCTCCAACGCGCTGGGCGCTCTGGCGGCGGGCCGCTTCCTGGGCTTCGATCTCAAGGGCCTGGCGCGCGGCCTGGCGGAGTTCCGCGGCGTGGGCCGCCGTCTGGACCGCCTGGGCAGCGCCGGCGGCGTGGAGTTCGTGGACGACTACGGCCATCACCCCACCGAGGTGCGCACCACCTTGGCCGCGGTCTCCGGGCTGTGGAAGGCGGGGCGCGTGATCGTGGTCTTCCAACCGCACCGCTTCTCGCGCACCAAGATGCTGGCCAAGGAATTCGGACCGTCGCTGAAGGCCGCGGACTTCGTCTACGTGATGGACGTGTATCCGGCGGGGGAGAAGCCGATGAAGGGCGTGAGCTCCCGTTTGATCCTGGACTCCATGAAAAAGGCGGGCGTCGCGGGCGCGGCGTTCCCCGGGGCTCTCGAGCTGGCCAAGCAGCTGAAGCCCGGCGACGTGGTGCTGACCTTGGGCGCCGGCGACGTGTGGAAGGTCGGCGAGGACCTTCTGCGCCGGCGCCGCGGCCAGTCGGCCGCGGCCATCTGACATGGCGAAACTCGGCCAGCATTTCCTGACGGACCAGGGCGCGCTGCAGGACATCGTGCGCGCGGCGGGCGTGCGGCCGGGGGACTCGGTGCTGGAGATCGGCCCGGGCCGCGGCGCGCTGACCAAGCCCCTGCTCGACGCCGGCGCCAAGGTCTTCGCGGTGGAGGCCGACGACGGATTCGCCGCGGCGTTGCCCGGCTCATTGAAGGCTCCGGACCGGCTCACCGTCGTCAACGAGGACTTCCTGCGCTTCGACCTGTCGTCGTTGGGCGCGGGTCCGTGGCTGGTGGTGGGCAACCTCCCTTACGCGGTCGGCACCGCCATCCTGCAGAAGGTTTTATTGTGGGACAAATGGACGACGGCGACTTTGATGTTCCAGAAGGAGGTCGCGCTGCGCGCGGTGTCGGGAACCGGCGGTCCCGACTACGGCCTGCTGGCGCTGTCGGTGAAGCTGCGCGCGGACGCCGAGGTGGCGCTGGAGCTGCCGCCGTCCGCGTTCCGCCCGCGGCCCAAGGTGGATTCCGCGGTGGTGCTGTTCCGCCGCTTGGAAACCCCGCGCCTTCCTCGCGAGAACGAGAAGAGGTTCTGGACCTTGGCGAAGACCGCGTTCAGCCAGCGCCGCAAGATGGCGGCGTCCGTCCTGTCCAAGGCGCTGGGCCGCCCGCGCGCCGAGGTGGAGGCCGCGTTCGCCGCCGTCGGCGTGGCCGCCGACGCGCGGCCCGAGCACGTCCCCTTCGAAGCCTGGGCCGCGCTCGCCGCAAGCCTGTAGAGCCCGCCTTACGGCGCGGCGGGTTTGATTTCGCCGCGAGCGGAAAGGGGGCGGGTCGCGGGCAAGCTCCGGATCTTGCCGACACGGACACGCGCGGGCCAAGACGGCGCCGCGTCAGTCGAAGCGGGCTTGGAAGCCGAGGCGCTTCTTCTCGACGTCGGGCTTCAGACGCAGCAGGAATCCGTCCGACGGATCGCCGGCAAGGCCCCGGTCGATCCAGGATCTCGCGGCCTTGAAGTCGCCGGCGCGGGCGGCTAGATAGGCGAGGACGCGGTCGGTGAACACGTCCGACGGCTGGAGATCGGCGGACTTGCGGAAGTAATCCGCGGCCTTCCGCTCGTCGCCCAGGCGCAGGGCGCATAGACCCAGCCAGCGCTGGAGCGGGGCGTTGTCCCAGGCGATGGTTCCCGGCGGCGCCAGAGGAACGTAGTGCGCCAGGACCAGGTCTTCGCGGTTATCACGCAGGGCCAGGCCCTTCTCGAAGGCGGCCTTCGCCTCGACGGTTCGCCCGGCGTGGAACAGGGCTTCGCCCTCTCCTTCGACGGCTTTCGCGCTCCACGGATAGACGCGCGCGAGGCTGTGCCAGAGACGAGGTTCGTCGGTCCAGTCTTGTATCCGGATCAAGCCCAGCAGGCCCCAGAAAACCAGCAATAACCGCAGGCGACGCGGGTGGCCGCGGAGAAACCAGGCCAGCGCCGTCATCACGCCGACGGCGGGAAGATACAGCCAGCGCTCCGCCATCAAACGGAGGCTGAGGACCGCCGTTGGGAAGATGTTCGAGGTGAGAAAAAGCACCGGCAGCGGCCAAAGCAGGAAGAACGACAGCAGCGGCTCCTTGCGGCGATGCCGGACCGCGAGCGCCAAGGTGAGAACGACGGTCGCGGCGGCGGCCGCTATCCAAAACGCGTATTCGAACGGCGACCGGGCGGGCAGGGCGAAGTAGTCGATGCGGAGATTCACCGGCGCAAAAATAGCCATGACCGACGATGCGAACCCATGCGCGGCATAGTAAAGGCGTTCGGTCCACGGAAGCGCCGCGGACAGGTTGGCTTCGCCGCCGGGGCCTTTCATGGGGCCGAAACGAATCACGAGATAAATCAGACCGACGACGGCGTACGACATGTGATCCTTCCAGCGCCGACGGAGTTCCTCGACGCCGCCTTGGAAATAGTCCGACATCAGGGTCAACACCAGACCCATCATGCCGGATTCCTTCGTTAAGGCCGCGAAAGCCAAACCGGCGGCGGCGATTCCCGGGCGACGCTTCCGGTGGGCCAATAACATGAGAAGTATGCCCAGGGTTGAAAGTATTTCTTTGTTGAACGTCACCGTCATCAGCGTCTCGATATGCACGGGCTGAATCAGGAAGAGGCAGGCCGCGGTGACGGCGGTTTCCGCGCCAAGGCCGGTGGTCGCGATGAGAAGAGCGATGAGAACGCAGTTGAGGGCGTGCGCGGCGAACATCGCCAGGCGCAGGAGGAGGGGGTTTCGGCCGAAGGAGCGGACCAGCGTCGCGTAGCTGAAGGTCGCCATCGGGCGCCAGGTCAATTCGCCGGTGAACGAAAAGTAGTCCGGCGAGACGTACCGGCGCAGGGGGACGGGACGGTCGAAATCGCCCACGTTGATCAGGTAGGGCCGGTCGTCCCACATCAGCGGCGCGCCCAGGCGGGGAAGATAGACGAGCGCGGCGAGCGCCAGCGCGAGGAGCGCGGTCCGACGATTTTCCCGGCCGAGGAGCGCCGTCAAGGCCGCGCGCCTAGCGGGCGGGTGGCGCGGCGTCGGGAATCAAGGCGGCGGGCACGGTGAAGTTGAAGCCGCTGCCGGCGCCCAACAGGCTTTCGACCCAGATGCGGCCGCCGTGGGCCTCGACGAGTCCCTTGCAGATGGCCAGGCCCAGGCCCAGGCCGTGCTTTTTCATGGGATTGTCGCGGGCCTGATAGAAACGCTCGAACAGGTGCGGCAGCTCGTCGGCCGCTATGCCGGGGCCGGTGTCGATCACGGCGAAGCGGACGAAGTTCCCGTCCCGCTGGGCGTGGGCGTCGATGACGCCGCCCTCCGGCGTGAACTTCAGGGCGTTGCTCAGCAGATTGGCCAGCACCTGGGCGATTTTCTTGGGCTCCGCGACGACATGCAGGGAGTCGCCGACGGGGCTGCGCCAGCGCAGGCGAATGCCGCGCCGGGCGGCTTCCAGTTCGGCCGATTCGGCGGCTTCCTGGAGGAGCGTGGCGCCTTCGACGATATGGGTTTCGACGGCGAAGCCGGAGGTTTCCAGGCGCACGGCGTCCTGGAGGTGTTCGATCATGCCCACCACGCGGTCGGCGTTGGTCAGGATCGCCCGCAAGGCCTTGCGCATCTCGGCCGGGGGGACGCTCTCGCGCGACAGGAATGACGCGTACCCGTGGATCACGGACATGGGGTTCTTCAGCTCATGGGCGACGTCCTGCATGAGCCGGGTTTTGGCGTCAAGACGGTCCTTCAACTCCGCGACGCGTTCATGGGCGCTCATAAGGAATGTAAGAAGATTCTAGCACGGAAAGCTGGCCTTTTGGTAAGATTCAACCGACTTCCCCAAGGGATTTTAAGGAGAGCACGCGCATGATCGACACCTCGCAGTTCAAGCTGGGCATGGTTTTCGAAGACGAAGGCCAGATCGTTCAGATCATCAACTATCAGCACCACCGCAAGTCGCAGTCGGCCGCCGTCTACCGCACGACCTTGCGCGTCCTGGCGACCAACAACGTCATCGAGCGCTCCTACGCGTCCGGCACGAAGTTCCGCGAGGTCCCGGTCACCAAGCGCGAGAAGACCTACAGCTACGACGAAGGCGAGAAGGCCGTGTTCATGGACAACGAGACCTACGAGCAGGTGTTCTACCCGAAGGAGCTTCTCGGCCCGCAGGTGAAGTACCTCAAGGAGAACATGG
Source organism: Elusimicrobiota bacterium (assembly GCA_044450965.1). Classification (GTDB taxonomy): domain Bacteria; phylum Elusimicrobiota; class Elusimicrobia; order UBA1565; family UBA9628; genus GWA2-66-18. The sequence goes on from JBIOJO010000015.1 coordinate 53,850, forward strand.
AAGTCCTGGCCGTCTACGTCGACGACAAGCTGACCTCCATCGAGCTCCCCGCCAACGTGGTGCTCACCGTGACGTCCACGGTTCCCGGCGTGAAGGGCGACTCGGTCTCCAACATGGTCAAGCCCGCGACGATGGACACCGGCCTGGAGATCAACGTCCCCCTGTTCGTGAAGGAAGGCGACAAGATCCGCGTGGACACCCGCAACGGCAACTACGTCGAGCGCGTGAAAGAATGATCAAGGCCGTCATCTTCGACATCGACAACACGCTCACCGACTTCATGAAAATGAAGCGGGCGGCGGTGGATGCCGCCGTCGAGGGGATGATGGACGCGGGCCTGCCCGGCTCGAAGGAGTCTTTGGTCACCGAGGTCTTCGACGTTTACTGGAAGGAAGGCATCGAGGACCAGAAGATCTTCGACAAGATCCTGAAGGCCAAGCTGGGTCACATCGACTTCAAGATCCTGGCCGGCGGCATCCTGGCCTACCGCCGCGCGAAGAACGGGACGATGACCTTGTACCCGCGCGTGAACCGGACCTTGATCGAGCTGATGCAGCTGGGCATCAAGCGCACGGTGATCTCCGACGCGCCGAAGATGGAGGTATGGCTGCGCATCGTCAGCCTGGGCCTCCACCACTATTTCGACGACATCATCACGTCGGAGGACTTCGGCGTGAAGAAGCCGGATCCGAAGCCTTACCGCCGCGCGCTGGAGCTGCTCGGCACGAAGGCCGAGGAGACCCTGATGGTCGGCGACTGGCCGGACCGCGACATCAAGGGCGCCAAGGGCGTGGGCATGCTCACCGCCTGGGCCAAGTACGGCGACACGTTCGGCACCAAGGAGTCCGGCGCCGATTTCGTGCTGGACGACATTCATGAGGTGGTGGACATCGTGAAGCGGGAGAACGGGCTTGCGGTTTAGCGCGGCGCTGGCCCTGGCGGCGCTGCTGTCCGTCCCCGCGCGCGCCTTCAAGACCGAGCTGATGCCTTCCGCGCCCGGGACCGCCGCGGCCGGCGCACGCCCCCTGGTGGTCACCTCCGGTCAGGCGATTCTTCAGCTCTCTTCCGGAACCGTCCCCTCTTCCCTGGACGGCGCCTTGGCGGTCCTGAACGCGCGCCGTTTGTCGGACCTGGGTCATGGCATGATCGTCGTGGGCTGGAACGACGCCGCGTCGGTGCCGCTGCGCCTGAGCGCGTTGAAGACGGTGCCCGGGGTCCAGGCCGCCGAGGCCAGCATGGTCTACTCCGTGCACCGCGTGCCCAGCGACCCTCTGGTCAGCACGCAGTACGCGCTGTCCAAGACGGACGCGTTTCGCGCCTGGGAGTTCGAGACCGGCTTCTCGTCCCGCGTCACCGTCGCCGTCGTGGATACCGGCGTGGACGGAACCCATCCCGATCTGTCCGCCAAGCTGGTCAACACCGTCAGCGGCGGCTTCGACCCGAACTCAGGCGCGCCTTTCGCGAACAACCCGCCGACGCCGGCCTGCCAGCACGGCACCGAGGTCGCGGGCGTCGCCGCGGCGTCGTCGGACAACGGCGTCGCCGTGGCCGGCGTGTCGTGGGGCGCGCAGCTCGTCAGCTATAAGATTTTCCTGGACGCCGACTGCAACGCCGACTGCTCGGACAAGACCCCCAACACGTGCCAGACCAACGACGCGGGCATCATCGCCGCCCTCAACCAGGCGGTCACGGTGCAGAACACCGCCGCGTACGGGCATATGGTGGTCAACCTCAGCCTGGGCGGCGCGGGCTCCTGCCCCCCGCTGGTGCAGACCGCGGTCAACAACGCGTTCGCGGCCGGCGTCGTCGTCGTGGCGGCCGCGGGCAACGGCGACGGCTTCGGCAACACGTCGGCCATCAACAGCCCCGGCGACTGCACCCACGTGATTCCCGCCGGCGCCAGCAATTCCAGCGACGGCATCCCTTCCTTCTCGTCGAACGGCGCCGAGCTGGCGAACCACGGCGTGGTCGCTCCCGGCGTCTCGGTTCTGACGACGGCTCCCGGAGGGGGCACGTCCTCCCCGTCCGGCACGTCGTTCTCGTCCCCGATGGTCGCCGGCGCCGCGGCGCTGCTGATCTCGGCGAAGCCGGCCTTGACTCCCGCGCAGGTCGAGTTCAATTTGCGGGCCGGCGCGAACGACCTGGGCCAGCCGGCGAACTTCCAGGGCGCGGGCCGCCTGAACATCTATAACTCCCTTTACTACACGCTGAACCCCGGCTCCCTGCCTCCCGCCAACGACGTGAACACGGCCCCGAAGGCGTTCGCTTTCCCGAATCCCGTGAACCTGTCGAAAGCGGGCGGAGTCCAGTTCTCCGTGCCGCCGTCCATCGCGGGGGCGGTCACGGACGTGAAGGTCTACACTTTGGACGGCCATTTCGTGCGGGACCTGGCGACGGCCATCTGGGACGGCAAGAACACCAACGGCAACAAGGTCGCCAGCGGCACCTACATGTTCGTGATCAAGACCAGCGCGGGCACGTCCAGCGGGCGCGTCACGGTGATCCGGTGAGCGGAGAAATGCTGACCGCGACCGTGGCGGGCCGAACGCTGGCCGCGCGCGTGACCAAGGCGGACGACGCGGCGTCGCGCTCCAAAGGCCTGCTCGGCAAGACGGCCATGGACGCGGACGAGGGGATGTGGATCGTTCCGTGTCCCATGATCCACACCTTCTTCATGAAATTCCCCATCGACGTATTGTTTTTGCGCGGCGACCTGAGCGTCGCGCGCGTGATCGAGAACCTGAAGCCCTGGCGCCTCTCGCCCTGGGTGTTCTCCGCCCACAGCGTGCTGGAGCTCAAGGGCGGGGCCCTGCGCGGCTCCGTGCGCGCCGGAGACCGTCTGGAGATGAGACCGTCATGAGCGAGACCGCGCCGGCCGCCGAATTCGCCACGCCTTCCGGAATCGAGATCCAGCGCTACTACGGTCCCGAGGACGCGCCTCAGCGCGAGCCCGGCCGGGCGGGGGAATACCCGTTCACCCGCGGCATCCAGAAGACCATGTACCGCGGCCGCCTGTGGACCATGCGCCAGTACGCGGGCTTCGGCGACGCGAAGCAGACCAACCAGCGCTTCCGCTGGCTTCTGGAGCAGGGCCAGACCGGCCTTTCCACCGCCTTCGACCTTCCCACCCAGATCGGCCTGGACGCCGACGACCCGAAGGCCAAGGGCGAAGTGGGCCGCGTGGGCGTGCACATCGGAACCATCGACGACATGGATATTTTGCTCGACTCCATCCCGCTCGATCAGGTCTCCACTTCGCTGACGATCAACGCCACGGCCTCCGTCCTGCTCGCGTTCTACGTGGCGGTCGCCAAGAAGCGAGGCATCGCGCCCGCGTCGCTGAAGGGGACTCTGCAGAACGATATTCTCAAGGAGTTCATCGCGCGCGGCACCCAGGTGTTCCCCGTCGCGCCGTCGCTGCGCCTCTGCGCGGACGCCATGGAGTGGTCGTTCAAGAACGCGCCGCAGTTCCATCCCATCTCCATCTCCGGCTACCACATCCGCGAGGCGGGAAGCGACGCCGTGCAGGAGATCGCTTTCACGTTCGCCGACGCCGAAACGTACATCAAGACCTTGCTCGACCGCGGCATCACCGCCGACGAGATGGGTCCGAAGCTGGCGTTCTTCTTCGGCTGCCACAACCATTTCCTGGAAGAGATCGCGAAATTCCGCGCCGCGCGCCGCGTCTGGGCCCGCATCATGCGCGACGACTTCGGCGCGAAGGACCCGAAGGCGCAGATGCTGCGCTTCCACGTGCAGACCTGCGGCTCCACCCTGACCAGCCAGCAGCCGCTGAACAACGCCATGCGCGTGGCCTGGCAGGCCCTGGCCGCGGTGCTGGGCGGGGCGCAGTCGCTCCACACGAATTCCTACGACGAGGCGCTGGCGCTCCCCACCGAGGAGTCGGCCCAGTTGGCCCTGCGCACCCAGCAGATCCTGGCGCACGAGACGGGCGTTCCCGACACCGTGGACCCCGTCGCCGGCGCGTGGGCCATCGAGGCCCTGACCGACCAGCTGGACAAGCGGATCACGGAGACCTTGACGCGCCTGCGGAAATCCGGCGGGATGCTGAAGCTGATCGAGGAAGAGGTTCCCCAGCGGGAGATCCAGGACAGCGCCTACCGCTACCAGCAGGACATCGAGGTCGGCCGCCGCAAGATCGTCGGCGTGAACACGCTGGCGCTGCCCGGCGAGAAGGACTCGCGGCCCCGCCTCAAGATTTCTCCCAAGATGGAAGCGGCCCAGATCGAGCGCCTGCGGGCCTTCCGCAAGAAGCGCGACGGGAAGGCGTCGTCCGCCGCCGTCGCCCGCCTGGTCAAGGCCGCGCGCGCGCCGAAAGAGAATTTGTTTCCGCACATCCTGGGAGCGGTCGAGGCTCGCGCCACGATCGGCGAGATCTTCGGCGCGCTCCGCGAGGTCTTCGGAGAACATCATGGCCGTTAAAGGACTGCAGCGCCGCCGCACCGTCGCGGAAATCCTGACGGAGCGCAAACTGCTGGACGAGGAGCAGATCAAGGCGGCCAACGCCGACGTGGCGAAGACCGGCAAAAGCTTCCAACAGGCGGCTCTGGACCTGGGATTCATCCCGAAGGGACAGCTGCTGAAGGCCCTTTCGGACGAGTGGCAGGTCAAGGCCGTGGACCTGGTGCAGATGGAGGTGGACGCGGAGGTGGCCAAGACCGTTCCGGAGGCCGTCGCCCGCCGCCACGTCGCCATCGCCTTCGCCAAGGAAGAGAACGTCCTCTTCGTCGCCATGGGCGACCCGCGGGATTTCTTCGTCTCCGAGGACATCCAGCTGCGCACGGGCCTCGAGATCCAGCCCTATCTGGCTTTGCCTCAGGACATCCTGGCGGCCCTGGACGCGGCGCACGGCCGCGGCAACGGCGAGGCGCTGAACCGGCTGATGACGGACGTCGCCAAGAAGGACGGCGAGGTTCCCACGGACACCGGCGGCCTGGAGGTCCAGAAGGAAGAGACCAAGACCGACATCACCGAGGTGGACGCCAGCGCGCCCGAAGTGGAGAAGTACGTCAACGCGATCATCCTGACGGCGATGTCCATGAAGGCCTCGGACATCCACATCGAGCCTTTCGAGGACCCGACCGGCAAGGCCTCGGTCATCAATCTGCGCTACCGGGTGGACGGCATGCTCCTGCCCGGCAAGTTTAGCGTGCCCTGGGGATACCGGAACGCGATCTCGGCGAAGGTCAAGATCATGACCAACTCGATGAACATCACCGAGCGCCGTATTCCTCAATCGGGCCGCATTCAGATTTTGGCTCAGGGAAAGCCGATCGAGTTCCGCGTCGAGATGGTTCCTACGGTGTACGGCGAGTCGTGCGTCATGCGTATCCTCGACCGCGCCAGCGTCCAGGTGGACATCATGAAGATGGGCTTCATGGAGGACACGCTCGGCAGGCTGCTGAACCTGCTCAGGGGCATCGGCGGCAAGAAGAACTTCGGCCTGATCATCGTCTGCGGCCCGACGGGTTCCGGCAAGTCCACGACCCTGTACGCCTGCCTCAACCACGTGAACCGCCCCGACATCAAGATCCTGACCGCCGAGAACCCCGTCGAGTACAACTTGCCCGGCATCATCCAGGTCCCGGTCAACCCCGACGTGAAGCTGGGCGGCGACAAGAAGTTCGACTTCGCCGCGGCGCTGCGCTCGTTCCTTCGTCTCGACCCCGACGTCATCATGGTCGGCGAAATCCGCGACGAGGAGACCGCCCACATCGCCTGCGAGGCCGCCATGACCGGCCACTTGGTCTTCTCGACCATCCACACCAACGACTCGTCGTCCACCATCTCGCGCCTGGTCGACATGGGACTGCCCGCCTTCATGGTGGCCACCACCATCAAGGCCATCCTGGCCCAGCGCCTGTCCCGCCGGCTCTGCACCGCCTGCAAGGTCGAACGCGACCCCAAGCCCGAGGAGATCAAGATCTTCGAGGAGAACAAGGTGGACCTCCCGAAGGGGACGAAGCTGTTCGGCACGCCCCCGGGCGAGAACAAGTGCGAGACCTGCAAGGGCATCGGCTACAAGGGCCGCGTCGGCATGCACGAGCTTCTGGTCATGAGCGACAATCTGCGCCAGCTCGCTCTGCGCGACGTCGCCGCCGACACGATCCGTCCCGTCGCTATGAAGGAAGGCATGAGGCTGATCACCCAGGACGGCCTGGAGAAGGTCAAGATGGGGCTGACCACGGCCCGCGAAGTCATCGGAGGCACGGAGTAGTTATGGCCGACACCAACGCGCCGGAAATGAACGTCGACCTCGCCCTCGAATTGTTCTCCATCGCGGGCAGCCTGAACTCCACGGTGGACCTGGATTTCCTCCTGCAGAAGATCGGGACCGCGGCGGAGCAGCTGACCGAGTCCGAGGCCAGCTCGATCATGCTGGTGACCGACGACAAGAAAAGCCTGTTCTTCCGCATCGCCTCCGGCGAGAAGGCGAAGGCGCTCAAGACGATGACGCTGCCGCTGGGCCAGGGCATCGCCGGCTGGGTGGCGGAGAACCGCCAGCCGCAGCTGGTCAACAACACCCGCACGGACCCGCGCTTCGCCGGCAAGTTCGACAAGGCGTCGGGCTTCCAGACGCGCTCCCTGCTGTGCGTGCCGATGATCTTTCGCGGCGAGCTGGTGGGCGTGGTCGAGGTCCTGAACAAGAAGGCCGGCGAGTACACCGAGGCCCATGTGGGCCTGCTGTCCAGCCTGGCCAGCTTGGCGTCCGTCGCGATCACCAACACCAAGATCATGGCCGAGCAGAAGAACTTCTTCTCGCACGTGCTGGAGCTCCTGGTCGGCGTGATCGAGACGACCCGGCCCGGCCTCGAGGATTACCCGGTCCGCGCGGCGAAGCTGGCCTGCACCATCGGCCGCGCGTTGGGCGTGGACGAGTACGACTACCGGATGCTGTACTACGCCGGCGTGCTCCATAAGATCGGCTACATCGCCTTCAAGAACCCGCGCCTGCTGGCCGACATGGGCGTCATGAGCGCCTCGGACGAGATGCTGCCTACGTTCTCGGCCCGCATGCTGGAAGGCATCAAGATGCTGGAAGGGGCGATCCCCATGATCCGCCATCATAAGGAAAAATTCGACGGTTCCGGCTATCCGGGCAAGCTGGCCGGCGAGGCGATTCCGCTGGGTGCGCGCGTGCTGGGCCTGGTGGTCAAGATGGAGGAGCTGCGCATCGCCGGCCTGCGCGGCGCGGAGCTGGGCGCGCAGGCGATGAAGGAAGCCCGCGACGGCTCCGGAACCCGCTACGACCCGAAGATCGTGGAAGCGTTCGAGGCCGTGCTGGAGTCTCAAGGAGGAGTTTGGTGAACGAAAAGCCTTTTCGAGTCTTGATCGCCAAGCCCGGCCTGGACGGCCATGACCGGGGCGCGAAGGTCATCGTCCGCGCCCTGCGCGACGCGGGCTTCGAGGTGATCTACACCGGCATCCGCCAGACGCCGGACATGATCGCCGCGACGGCCATGCAGGAGGACGTGGACGCCGTGGGGTTGTCTTTGCTCTCCGGCGCGCACCTCACCTTGTTCCCCGAAGTCGTCAAGCGGCTGAAGAAGGCCGGCCTGAAAGACGTGCTGGTGTTCGGCGGCGGGATCATCCCCGACGAGGACATCCCGGCGCTGAAGAAGGCGGGGGTCAACCGGGTGTTCGGCCCCGGGACCTCGCTGCAGTCCATCGTCGACTATCTGAAAGAGAACCTCGCGGTTGTCCGCTAAAAACGACCCGTTGGACCTGATCAAGCGCGTGCGCCGCGGCGAGCACGCCGCGGCCTCGCGCGCGCTGTCGCTGGTGATCAACGAGGAGAAATCGTCCGACGCGCTGGCCAAGGATTTCTTCAAGTCCTCGGGCTCCGCGCAGAAGATCGGCGTGTGCGGCCCTCCCGGCGCGGGCAAATCGACTTTGACGGGCCGCTTGATCGGTTATTATCGCGCCAAGAAGCTGAAGGTCGGCGTGCTGATGGTGGATCCGTCCTCCTCCATCTCCGGCGGCGCCTTTCTCGGCGACCGCCTGCGCATCATGGAGCACGCCACCGATCCGGGCGTGTTCATCCGGTCCCTGGCCTCGCGCGGGATGATCGGCGGTCTGACCCACACCATTTTCGGCGCGATCCACGTTTTGGAAGCGCTCGGTTGCGACAAGGTCCTGATCGAGACCGTCGGCACCGGGCAGGACGAGGTGGACATCGCCTCCGTGGTGGACACCGTGCTCTACGTGACCACGCCCGCGATGGGCGACGAGATCCAGGCGATGAAGGCCGGGGCCATGGAGATCGGCGACGTGTTCGTGGTGAACAAGGCCGACTTGGCCGGCAAGGACAAGGCCGTCGGCGACCTGCGCGCCGCATTGGGCCTGGGCCACTCGGCCGGTCAGGCGATCAAGGCCTGGGAGCCGCCGATCGCCGCCACGTCCGCGTTGTCCGGCGAGGGAGTCCCCGCCTTGGCCAAGGAGATCGACGGCCACTGGGAGCATTTGAAGAAATCCGGAGAAGGCCGGACGCGCCTGAAGAAGCAGCACGCGACCGAGCTCCAGTTCTGGATCCAGCGCCGCGTGGTGAAGACCGCGCTCGACCGCGTGACGGATAAAATTCTCGAAGAGATGCTGGCGCATAAGAGCGATCCCGCCGCGGTGGGGCGGAGGCTGCTGGCGATATGAAGCTCCATCACGTGGGAATCGCCGTGAAGTCCTTGGACGACGCCATCGCCCGTCATCAGGCCATGGGCCTGAAGTTGGCCCATCGCGAGGTCGTGCCCTCGCAGAAAGTCGAAGTGGCGTTCATGGGCGACGGCCCCTACATCGAACTGCTCGTCGGCACTCACGCGGATTCACCGGTGACGAAGTACGTGGACAAGAAAGGCCCCGGACAACATCATCTCGCTTTCGCCGTTCCCAGCATCGCCGAGGAGCTCAAGCGCCAGGCCGCGGCGGGCGCGACTTTGATCGACTCAGCCGCCCGTCCCGGGGCATGGGGGCACAAGGTCGCGTTCCTGCATCCGAAGGACCAGGGCGGCGTGCTCATCGAATTAGTCGAGGAGGCCCATCGTTAACTGTTGTTAACAACAGTTAACATTGGCGATACCGTGAACAACTCCGACAAGAACTCGAAAGTGAAGAAAGACGCGAAGCCCGCCGCCGCTCCCGCGGCTCCGGCCGCTTCGAAGCGGCCCTTGGTTTCCCCGAAGATCCAAATCCTTCACGATAAGATCGCCAAGGCCGAGGCGGGGGGCGGTCCGGACCGCGTCGCCGCGCAGAAGGCGCTCGGGAAGATGACGGCGCGCGAGCGCATCGACATGCTCGTCGACGACGACAGTTTCGAGGAGATCGACCAGCTGGTGGAGACGCGGGCCACCGATTTCGGCCTCAACCAGAAGTACATGGCGGCCGACGGGGTGGTCACCGGCTTCGCGCGCATCGGCGGGCGTCCGGTGTGCGTGTACGCCCAGGACTTCACCGTGGTGGGGGGCTCCTTGGGACTCGCCCACGCGATGAAGATCTGCAAGGCCATGGACATGGCCATCTCCGCGGGCGTGCCCGTGATCGGCTTATGCGATTCGGGCGGAGCCCGAATCCAAGAGGGCGTCGAGTCCCTGGGCGGCTACGCCGAGATTTTTTACCGGAACGTCCAGGCATCGGGCTACGTGCCGCAGATCTCCGCCATCCTCGGGCCGTGCGCGGGCGGCGCCGTGTATTCCCCGGCGCTGACCGACTTCATCTTCATGATCGACGGCACCTCGCACATGTTCATCACCGGACCCGAGGTGGTGAAGGAAGCCACCGGCGAGACGTGCGATTTCGAGAGCCTGGGCGGCGCCGACACCCATTCGCGCCTGTCGGGCGTGGCGCACTTCGTGGCCGGCTCGGAGCAGGACTGCTTCCGGCAGATCCGCGAACTGCTCGACTTCCTGCCGCAGAACTGCCGCGAGACGCCGAAGACCGCCATGGCCAGCGACGACCCGCGCCGGCAGAGCGACGTGCTGGGCAAGATCGAGGAGCTCGAGGCCAAGAAGGCCTACAAGATCCACGACGTGATCTGGGAGATCGCCGACGGCCACCAGTTCTTCGAAGTCCACAAGAACTTCGCGCGCAACATCGTCTGCGGCTTCATCCGCCTGGACGGCGAGTCCATCGGCGTGGTCGCCAACAACCCCCAGGTCCTGTCCGGCGCGCTCGACATCGACGCGTCGGAGAAGGGCGCGCGCTTCATCAACTTCTGCGACTCGTTCAACATCCCCTTGCTGACCTTGGTGGACGTGCCCGGCTACTGGCCGGGACTCGAGCAGGAGCACGGCGGCATCATCCGCCGCGGCGCGAAGCTCCTCTACGCGTACTGCCGCGCGACCGTGCCCAAGGTGACGGTCGTCCTGCGCAAGGCGTACGGCGGCGCGTACGACGTGATGAGTTCCAAGCACATCCGCGGCGACGTGAACTACGCCTGGCCGTGCGCCGAGATCGCCGTCATGGGACCCCAGGGCGCGGTCAACATCCTTTATAAGGCGGAACTGAAGGCCGCCAAGGACCCGGTCAAGCGCCGGGCCGAATTGATCGCGGAGTACGTCGAGAAGTTCGCTTCGCCGTTCCAAGCCGCCAAGCGCGGCTACGTGGACGAAGTCATCGAGGCGCGCAAAACCCGCCCGAAGGTCATCCGGGCGTTCAAGTTCTTGAAGGGGAAGAAGGTGGAGCGTCTTCCCAAGAAGCACGGCAACATCCCGTTATAGAAGAATGGGGTCAGGCTTCAACTAATCAACTTATTTGAATAAGTTGATTATTTTAAGCCTGACACCCCTAAAGGAGGCTCAAATGGCTCGAACGAAGGTGACGGTGATCGGCGCGGGCAACGTCGGAGCGACGCTCGTCCAGCGCTTGGCGGAAATGGAAGTCGCCAATGAAGTGGTGATGCTGGACATTCCGGCGACGGAGAACATGCCGGCGGGCAAGGCGCTGGACCTGCTGGAATCCGGACCGGTGTGCGGCTACGACACGCGCGTGACCGGCACGACGTCCTACGAGGCCACGGCGGGTTCGGACATCGTCGTCATCACCGCCGGCATTCCGCGCAAGCCCGGCATGAGCCGCGACGACCTTCTGAACACGAACGCGGGCATCGTCAAGATGGTCACCGAGAACGTGGTCAAGCACTCGCCGAACTGCATCCTGATCATCGTCTCCAACCCGCTGGACGCGATGTGCTCGGTGGCGCTGAAGACCTCCAAGTTCCCGAAGCACCGCGTCATCGGCATGGCCGGCGTGCTGGACTCCGCGCGCATGCGCTGGTTCATCGCCGAGGCCCTGGACGTCTCCATGGAAGCGGTGCACGCGATGGTGCTGGGCGGCCACGGCGACACCATGGTCCCCATGCCCCGCTTCTCCACGGTCAACGGCATTCCGATCACGGAGCTGCTGCCCAAGGAGAAGATCGAGGCCATCAACCAGCGCACCCGCGACGGCGGCGCCGAGATCGTGAAGCTCCTGAAGACCGGCAGCGCGTACTACGCGCCGTCGGCGTCCACGGCCGAGATGGTCGAGGCGATCCTGAAGGACAAGAAGAAGATCCTGCCCTGCGCCGCGCTGCTCGAGGGCGAGTACGGCGTGGACGGCGTGTTCGTGGGCGTGCCCTGCAAGCTGGGCGCCCGCGGCATCGAGGCCATCATCCAGCTGAACCTGACGGTCGAGGAGCGCGCGGCGCTCCTGAAGTCGGCCGGCGCGGTGAAGGAACTGGTCGGGGCCCTGAAGTAGTTTGCTGCTCGCGGTCGACGTCGGGAACACCAACCTGACCGTCGGCGTCTTCGCCGGAGATCGGCTCGTCCGCCAATGGCGGCTCGAGACCGATCTCCGGCGATCCGCCGAGTGGTACGCCCGCGCGCTGAAATGCCCGTTTCGCAAGGTGGACGGGCTGCCGGACGCCGTCGTGTACGGGTCGGTGGTTCCGCCGCTGGACCGGACGCTGGAGGCCGCCGTCGGGCGCGCGTTCGGCGTGAAGGCGCTGGCGGTGACCCCGGCGTCCAAGCTGGGGTTCAAGCTCAAGGTGCGCACGCCGAAGCAGGTGGGCGCCGACCGGATCCTGAACGCGCTGGCGCTCAAGGCCCTGGTCGGGGTCCCGGCCGTCGCCATCGACTTCGGCACCGCCACCACCTTCGACTGCGTGGACGTAAACGGCGACTATATCGGCGGGGCCATCCTGCCCGGGCCCAACTCCGCCGCGCGCGCCCTGCACGAATTCACCGCCAAGCTGCCGCTGGTGAAGGTGCGCAAGCCGGCCAGCGCCATCGGCAAGGACACCGTGTCGTGCATCGAGGCGGGCTTGTACTTCGGCTACGTCGGCATGATCCGCGAGGTGCTGGCGCGCACGATGGCGGAAATGGGCGGACGTCCCGCGGTCGTCGCGACGGGGGGGCTGGCGCCGATGTTCCTCTCGGATCTTCCCGGCATCCGGAACGAGCCGGATTTGACGCTGCACGGGTTGAGGTTCGCCCACGAAATCTTGCATTATGCATCCAAGGTGAACCGATGAAAGCCCTCTTGTCCGTCCTGCTCTTGACCGCCGCCGCCGTCCCGTCTCACGCGACCGCCGATCCCTACGCCGGCTTCGAGCAGCTGGCCGACGCCGGCTCCCTCAAGCCGTTCACGCGCGACTTGGGCGGCCTGCTGGGTTCCTCCACGTTCCACAGCGGCCGCTCCCTGGGCTTCTCCGGCTTCGACGTGGGCGTGCGCTACGGCGCCCAGTTCCGCCCGTCGGCCGGGGACAACATCATGCGCGGCAACAAGGTGAAGTCCTTCGGCCTGCCCATGGTCCAGGCCGAGATCGGCCTTCCGTTCAAGATCGACGGCTTCATCCGCGGCATCTCCTACCAGGGCCTGACCGTCTCCGGCGGCGGCGTGCGCTACGGCGTGTTCTCCCCGTCGGACAAACCCTGGAGCCCCCAGGTCCTGATCGGCGCCGTGGGCCACTCCATCGTGCACAAGGACTTCTCCGCCACCCATTTCGGCGCCAACTTGGTGGCCTCGGCCGGCAACGCGGCGATCACGCCCTTCGTCGGCGCGGGCTTCGACCGCACCCGGCTGGTGGTGCGCTCCTCCCTGCTGGACCCGACCTTGAACGGACGCGACGTGACCACGGTGGAAAGCCGCTTCACCGCCGGCGTCAGCGTGAAGCCCTACCAGTTCGTTTACGCCAGCGTGGCCGCGAACCTGGTCCACGGCATGGCGGGCGCCGAGGCGGACCTGGGCGTCCGCTTCTAAGGCTCCGGCAGGACGCGTTCCAGCGCCGCGGAGATCGCCAGCCGGCAGGCCCGGTACTCGGGCCAGGTCTTGCCGATGGGATCGGCCACGTCGCCGTTGAGCCCCGCCCGCTCGCTGAGCAGGCCGATCTTGCGCCGGTGCTCCGGGAACGCGTCGTGCAGGAAGTCCCGCTGACGCGCCGTCATCGCCAGGATTTCGTCGGCCCATTCCAGCAGGGGACGGCTGACCAGCTGCGGAACGTGGGGGGACGGCTCCTCTCCGGCCTCGGCCAAGGCGCGCCAGATCTCCCCGGGCACGGCGAAGTAGCTCTCCGCGGCGATCCCGCACGACCGCGCCTCCAGCGCCAGCCCGCGCTCCCGCGCCAGCCGCCGCGACAGCCTCTCGGCCATCAGGCTGCGGCAGACGTTCCCGGTGCAGACGAACAGGAGCTTCACGCGCGCCGCTTCGTCACGGCGAGGACGGGCTGACCACGGCCTTCGTCTGGGACGGCGGCGGCGGCGGCGGGAAGCTGCTCGGCGGCGGCGGGACGTCGCCGAAGAGGATCAGGGGCGGCGGCGGATTATTCGTCTGCTGATCTTTTTTCGGCTTCAGTCCGGGCTTCGGGCCGCCGCCGGGCTTGAGCGCGTTCGCGGGCAAAACGCCGGCGGGCTCGGCGGGCGTGGCTGTTCCTCGCGGCAGGGAGCCGGTGCCGGCCAGGCCGCGCGCTCCGATGCTCAGGCGCTGTCCGGCGGTCAGGATGGTGCCCGCGCCGAAGCTGTCGGTCACGCCCAGTTCTCCCTGGTGCAGGGCCAAATGCGAGGTTTTGCCGTTGGTATCGCCGCCCACCACGGTGCCGCGCACGCTGGCCACCGCGCCGGGCACGCGGATGCTCATGCGGCGGTTGACCTGATGCCGGGCCCAGAGCATGAACGCGCCCTTCATCAGGGAGAAGGCGGTCTGGGAGGCGTCGGATTGATAGGCGAAGGAGCTGTCGGGGCGGATCTGCACCTTGGAGCCGTCGTTCAGCATCAGCAGGGCGATGCCGCCGGATCCGGTCCGGATCTGGGCGCCGTCCGGCACCTCTAGAGGAAGCTTGACGGCCAGCGGGCCGGCCGGGCCGCTGACTTCCACCGCGCCCTGGGCTTCCACCAGCCAGGCGGACTCGGCGGCGGCCGGCGCGGACGCGGCGGCGATCAGCGCGAAGGCGAAGAGGATTTTGAGGAATTGGCTCATAGCCCTTATAATAGCTCACAAATCAAGGGTGCGCAACGACATTAGGAATACGTCCGGGGTGACAAAGATTTCATTGACAGCCCCCGGATTCATCGGTTATAGTCTTGCCTGTTCTTGTCGGTCAACATCGGAGGAATTTCATGAACACCCGAAAAATCGCCGCCGCTTTGTCCCTGGCCTTGGCCCTGGCGTTCGTCGCGCCGTCCGCGCAGGCCAAAGGGGTAGGTTTCATTAGCTCTATAGTCTCTTGGGTGTTTCCGAAGGCTCCCGCTCCCGTGCTCAAGTCCTTCACGGGCAGCGTGACCATCACGAAGGCCGACAAGACCGTGGTCACGCTGAAGGCCGGCGATCCGATTCCGGCCCTCGCGCCGGGCGACTCGATCAATGTCGTTTCGGGCGACGCCGTCGTTTCCGTCGGGTCCAATGAAGTTGCGGCCAAAACCGGCGCCAATGTCTCCGTCACCGCCAGTTCTTTCCAGGTCGTCTCGGGGAATGCCACCACGCTCGGCGGGGCGCCTCTCGTCTCCGGCGTCAATGTCTCGGCGAATTCGCTGTTGATGATGTATGTTGTCATTCCGGCCCCGAAATTTCCTACCTTCCCTACCTTCAATCCTCATTCCTATAATTTTCCTCCGCCCGCGCCGCCGACCCAGCAGAAGAACGTCGTCAGCCCGTCCGCGCCCTTCTAACTCTTTCGAACATAAAATAAAGGAAATATAATGATCCGAAAACTCCTGGCCGTCGTCGTCGCCGTGGCCGCCGCCGTTCCCGCGTCCGCCGGCAACCTCATGCTCGGTCCCGCGAAGCTCAGCCCTTCCTACGGCTTCAAGACCAGCTACGAGGACAACATCTACCGCGTCCCGCGCGACATCAACCACACCGCCGTCTCCGGCGGCGGCGTGCGCGGCTCCTGGATCTTCGACAACGCGCTGGGCTTGGGGATGGAACTTCCCACGGCGCAGGGCCAGAAGCTGAACCTGGACTACGGCGTGACGTTCGAGAACTACACCACCCAGTCCAAGGCCAACAACGCCATCAACCAGACGGCCGGCGGCGCCTACTCGTTCGAGGGCTCCAAGACCAAGGCCAAGGCCTTCGACAACTACGTCAACACGCATGACCCGCAGTTCAACCCGAACGGCAACGTGGTCAACGGCTCGCTGGTCACCCGCGAGGCCCGCTGGTCCAACACTGCCGGCGCGAACGCCGAGTACAACCTGGGCAGCAAGTTCTTCGCCGCGGTGGACGGCAGCTGGTCCGAGAACCGCTACCTGGACCGCTCGGGCGGGGCCACGTCCTTGGCCAACCTGCTCAACACGTCCGGCGGCGTGTTCGGCGCGAAGGCCGGCTACCAGGTCATGCCCAAGACCCGCGTGTTCACCGCGGTTCACGAGTCCCTGACCCACTACACGGAGCGCACCCGCGCCGACAACCACCGCGACACCTTGGTGGACTTCGGAGCCGAAGGCGACTTCACCGCCAAGCTGAAGGGCACCGTCCAGGCCGGTTACGTCTACCAGGGCTTCGACTACGACCCGGCCAACGCCGGCCGCAAGACCGTGGCCCGCAACTGGACCACGTCCGCGTCCTTGGACTGGAAGCCCACGGAGACCAACCAGATCGTGCTGACGGCCGTCCGCGCCAACCTGGACGCGGCCACCTCCGGTTCCCGCTACTACACGTCCTCGGGCGGCAACCTGGCCTACAACCACAAGTTCGGGGAGAAGATCACGGCCGGCGTCAACGGCGGCGTGACCTACGACAAGTACTCCGACGACTTCGTCTACGGCGCCGGCTTCAAGTCCCGCCGCGACGACACCTACCAGGTGGGCGCCAAGGTGGACTACCAGGTGTACGAGTGGCTGAAGACGGGCGCGTCCTTCACCAACGTGGACCGCTACTCCACGTTCTCCCAGCAGTTCAACTACCGCGACAACATCACGGCGGTCAACGCCAGCGTGAAGTTCTAAGTTAAACTTCCGCCAGCGAAACGGCGGGCCCGGCGCAATCCGGGCCCGGTTCTTTTTCGGATGTAGTATAATGCCGCCAATGCTTCGAGCCCTCTCCGTCGTCCTGATCGCCGCCCTGGCCGCCGCGTGCGGCCCGCTGCGCGTGGTCCCGTCGGAGCCGGCCGCCGCCGCGGCCTCCGCCAAGCAAAGCCAGTCGGAGCAGGCCGAGGCCGCCGCCCTGGCCGCCGCCGTCCAGCAGGCGAACGCCAAGAAGTCGGATTATCTCCTCAGCGGCGCCGACCTCATCCAGATCTCGGTGTTCGGCGAGAAGGACATGGACCGCCAGGTCCGCGTCAGCCAGAACGGGACCATCACGTATCCCTTGATCGGTTCGGTCAAGGTGGGGGGGCTGACCACCGCCGACGCGGAGGCCGCCCTGGCCAAGGGCCTGAAGGACTACCTGCGCGACCCGCAGGTCACCGTCTTCATCAAGGAGTACGGCAACAAGAAGGTCTTCGTCTTCGGCCAGGTGAAGAAGCCCGGCGCCGTGGAGCTGCCCACGGAGACCAAGCTCACGGTCCTGGAGGCCATCTCCCAGTCCGAGGGCTTCACGCCCATCGCCGCGCCGGACCGCACGCGCGTGGTGCGCATGGTGGACGGCAAAAACCAGACCTTCGTCATCGAGGTCTCCGCCATCACCAAGCGCGGGGAGAAGGACAAGGACATCACGCTGGAGCCCAACGACATCGTCTTCGTCCCCGAAAGCCTGTTCTAGGGGTACAGCGTCAGCCCGCAGCGCTCGAAGTCCCGGTCGAAGCCGAACACCCCGTCCAGACCGTCCATCTTCACCGTCGCGATCGCCGCGGCGTCCGTGAAGCTCAACTTCTTGTCCCGGAACCGGCGCATCGTCGCCACGGCGGCCCGCTCCAGCGTCTCGTCGGCGTAGTGCACCACGGCCCAGAGGCGGCTCGCCAGAAAGGCGTCCGCAAAGCGGACGGCCGCGTCCTGCCCGTGACGCGCCGCCATCAAGGTCACGGTCTCGGCGAATACCAGGTTATTCGTCGCGAAGCTGGTTCCGGCCGGGAGGGAGCGCAGGAATTGGACGGCCCGGGCGTGATGCGGGTCGCGGGGCTCGTTGAGCGCGGCCAAGGCGCCCGTGTCCACGAAAAGCTTCACGCGCCCCGTCCCCGTTTCTTGAGGGGAGCGCCGTAGATGTAGACGTCATGGTTTTCCGCGGAGTCGTCCGGGCCGCCGTCGATGGGCCGGCCGAAGGTCCCGATCAGCTTGAGCAGGGGATCCTCCTTCCAGTCCAACTCGCTTTTGAGACCGGCGTCTATCCCGTAGGTCTTCTCCACCGCCTCCCGGAACAAATGGGAGACCGTGGTCTTGCGCCGCTGGGCCAGGGACTTCATTCGCCCCAAGGTCTTCTTGGGTACGGTCAGCAAGGTCTTGGTCATCTCCATGTCCTCAGTATATCAGGATATATCGAAGCGGGCCAGGGGGGTACGGGCTCCATGAAGTATACGGTTCGACCCCCGGAAAAGTTCCCTGCCGTCAGACGGGTTGAAGGGTCAGCTTGAGTCCCACCGCTCCCACAAGCTGCCGCAGGCTGTGCAGGTGGGGATTGCCCGTCTTCGAGAGCATCCGGAAGAGATGCTCCCGGTTGAGCCGCGTCTTCCAGGCATTTGCTCAGGTAGCCCGCGGCGAAACGGGGCGGGTTGAGGGCGGCGCCCCATCAAGCTTGGCGACGCAGCTTCTCCTCCAACTCCTTCGTCGTCGGCAGGCGCCCTTCCAACGCGTTCGGGAGGGCCTTCGTCAGCTGGTATGACGACACTCCGATCGGCTTGTTCATGTCGCGCAGGGCGTATTCGGCGATGATCTTATTCTTGGATTTGCACAGGATGATCCCGATGCTGGGCTGATCGTGGTGGTGGCGCAAAAGATCGTCGGCCGCGGCCAGATAGAAGCTCATCTTGCCCGCGTGCTCGGGCTTGAACGGGCCGGTCTTGAGCTCGATCACCACGAAGCAACGCAGTTTCAAGTGATAGAACAGCAGGTCGATGTAGAAGTCCTCGCCGCCGATCTCCAAATGATGCTGCCGCCCGACGAAAGCAAATCCCGCGCCCAACTCCAGCAGGCACCGTTGGACATCGGCAACCAAGCCGTGTTCGATATCTCGTTCTTTCGTTCCCGCCGTTCTCAGGAAGTCGAGGGCGTAGTCGTCTTTGAGCGCCTCCTGCGCCAGGTCGGATTGTGCCGGCGGCAAAGTCCGCGCGAAATTCGTCAACGCCTTGCCTTGGCGCAGATGCAGTCCGGACTCGATCTGGTGGACCAGGACGGGGCGCGACCAGCCGTGCTGAAGCGCCTGACGGGCATACCAGAGCCGCTCCTGGGATGACTCGAGGCTTTCGATCAGGACGATATTGTGCCCCCAGGGCAATTCTCCCAAAGGCTGTGGGACGGTGGTCCTGTCCAATTTGCTCACAGCCTGTGAGCAAATTGAGTCCGCCGTCCAGGCGCGATAAAACGCGCGCATACGCTGAATATTGGGCCGGGAGAAACCCCTGATCCCTGGAAACTCAGTTTGAACGTCGAGGGAAATGCGCTTGATGATCCCGGTCCCCCAGCGGCCTCGGCGCACGCGCTCCGCCACGTCCCGCCCTAAATCCCAGTACAGCGATACCATCTCCCGGTTGACGGCAAGGACGGCCTTGACCCGTGCCGCGCGTATGCGCTCCTTGAGCCCGCTCAGGAAGGCGGGGTAATCGCGGGGAAGCCTTCCGGCGGGGGATTCTAATTCCATTGCCCTATCCATACGTTTTGCCCCTTTGAATTGTTCCCGCCGCGCGTGCCTAAAGTCGCTCTCCTCTCCGTCATGAAAATAGGCCGTAATTGCTATAATGACCCCCATGTCCACCCCCGAATCCTCGACGAGCGAAGAGCTGGACCTCTCCCATTATCTGGACGTGATCCTGCGCCGCCGGTGGATCGTCATTTCCGGTTTCACCATCGTCTTCATCAGCACGGTCCTCTACACCTTCACCACGCGGCCGGTCTTCGAGGCCAGCAGCATGCTGGTCATTGAAAAAGAGCGCGGCGGCAGCGCCGTCTCCGCCGACGGCACCATGGTGGAAAGCAGCAACGACGATTACTACCAGACGCAGTACAAGCTGTTGAAGAGCGAGTCGTTGCTTCAGCAGGTGTACGACAAGCTGGACCTGTCCAAGACCGAGGACTTCTCCCAGCCCCACGGCCTTCAGAAGCTTGAAGGCGCCATCACCGTCGCGCCGGTCCTGCGCAGCCGCCTGGTCTACGTGAGGACGGACTCCCATGACCCGGTCCTGGCGGCGCGCGTCGCCAACGGCCTGTCGGAGACCTTCGTGGCTCAGAACCTGGCCAGCCAGCTTTTCATCTCCAAGGAAGTCCTGGCGGCCCTCCAGGTCAAGAATAACGACGCGGAAACGCGCGCCAGCTACGGCGCGTTGCCGGCCGTGGTCAACAATCCGCTCATCCAGCAGTTGAAGGCCACGGACGCGAAGCTGCAATCCCAGTACGCGGACATGTCCTCCCGCTTCACTCCCAAGCACCCGGACATGATGGCCTTGCGCGCGAACATGACCGCGCTTGAATCCCAGATCCAGGTGGAGACCGACAAGATCGTCCAAAGCCTGAAGACGGAGCTGTCTGGCCAGCTGAAGGGCAACAACGTGCGCATCGTGGACACCGCGTCGGTCCCGGAGCACCCCATCAAGCCCAAGAAGATGACGAACCTCATTCTGGGCCTGCTGGCCGGCTTGGCCGTGGGTGTGGGCCTGGCGTTCCTCATCGAGATGCTGGACCAAAGCGTGCGCACGCAGGAAGACGTGGAAAACAAGCTGGGCCTGCCGTTCCTGGGTCAGATTCCGCTGTCTGCGGAGACCAAGGGCGCTGTCTACAGCGCTTTGCTTTCAAAAGAATTGTCCTTGACCAGCGAGGCCGTCCGCAACTTGCGCACCATGGTGGACTTCGCGGGCGTGCCGCAGAACGCGAAGGCCATCATCGTCACCAGCACCATCCAGGGCGAGGGCAAAAGCTATGTCTCCTCCAACCTGGCGGTGGCGTTCTCTCAGTTGGGGGAGAAAGTCCTTCTGATCACCGGCGACCTGCGCCGTCCCAGCATCCATAAGAACTTCGGCGTCTCCACGGAGCACGGCCTGTCGGACTTCCTGGCCAAGGGCCAGCGCGTGGAAGAACTGGCCGATCTGGTTCAGAAGTCTGAGGTTCCCGGCGTTCATGTGCTGGCCTGCGGCCCGCGCCCGCCCAACCCATCGGAACTGCTCAACACGCCGCGCCTGGGCGCCC
>JBIOJO010000016.1:0-68995 GCA_044450965.1 Elusimicrobiota bacterium
CTACGAGCTGACCTACATCCGCAAGGATTGCAGCCGGTTCCCGGCGGTGGTGTCGGTCACAGCGCTGCGCGACGCGCAGGACGTCATCATCGGGTATCTGCTCATTGGCACCGAGCTCAAGGCGGGGGCGCTGCAGAGCGCGATCTTCAACAGCGCCAACTACTCGAGCATCGCCACCGACGCGAAGGGCGTCATCCAGATCTTCAACGTCGGCGCCGAGCGCATGCTGGGCTACGCCGCCGCCGACGTGATGAACAAGATCACTCCCGCCGACATCTCCGATCCCCAAGAGGTCATCGCGCGCGCCAAGGCGCTCAGCGTCGAGCTCGCCACGCCGATCACGCCCGGGTTCGAAGCCCTGGTCTTCAAGGCTTCCCGCGGCATCGAGGACATCTACGAGCTCACCTACATCCGCAAGGACGGCAGCCGCTTCCCCGCCGTCGTCTCCGTCACCGCCCTGCGCGACGATAAGGGCGCGATCATCGGCTACCTGCTGATCGGCACCGACAACACCGCCCGCAAGCAGGTCGAAGCCGAGCAGAAGAAGCTGGACCAGCGCCTGCGCGACCAGCAGTTCTACACGCGCTCGCTCATCGAGTCCAACACCGACGCGATCATGACCACCGACCCCTCCGGCATCATCACCGACGTCAACAAGCAGATGGAGGCGTTGACCGGCTCCACCCGCGACGAATTGATCGGCGCGCCGTTCAAGGGCTACTTCACCGATCCCGAGAAGGCCGAAACGGGCATCAAACAGGTGTTGAGCGAGAAGAAGGTCACCGATTACGAACTCACCGCGCGGGCCCGGGACGGCAAGGAAACCGTCGTTTCCTACAACGCGACCACCTTCTACGACCGCGACCGGAAGCTCCAAGGCGTATTCGCCGCCGCGCGCGACGTCACGGAGCGCAAGCGGCTGGATCAGGTGCTTCTGGAAAAGAACATCGAGCTCGAAAGCTCCAAATCCGTCGCTGAAAAGGCGAACCTCGCGAAGTCGGACTTCCTCTCCAGCATGAGCCACGAGCTCCGCAGCCCGCTCAACGCCATCCTGGGCTTCGCCCAGCTCATGGAGACCACCTCGCCGCTGCCGACGGAGTCCCAGAAGGAGAGCATCGGCCAAATTCTAAAGGCGGGTTGGCACCTGCTGACCCTCATCAACGAGGTCCTGGACCTGGCGGTCGTGGAATCCGGCCGAATGTCCCTCTCGCCGGAGCCGGTGTCCCTGACCGAGATCATCTCCGAATGCCAGGCCATGATGGAGCCGCAGGCCGGCAAGTACGGGATCCGCATGACCTTCCCCCGCCTGGAGACCGAGTACTACGTCAACGCCGACCGGACCCGCCTCAAGCAGGTCCTCATCAACCTGCTTTCCAACGCGATCAAATACAACCGCGAGAACGGGGCGGTCGTGGTGACCTGCGCCGCCGCGGGCCGCGAGCGCATCCGCATCAGCGTCAAGGACACCGGCGCCGGACTGGCGCCGGACAAGCTGACGCAGCTGTTCCAGCCCTTCAACCGCCTCGGACAGGAAAACAGCGGGGAAGAGGGCACGGGCATCGGCCTGGTGATGAGCAAGCGCGTGGTGGAGCTGATGAAGGGCGTGATCGGGGTGGACAGCCAGGTAGGAGTGGGAAGCGTCTTCTGGATCGAGATGCTGCTGACGGCCGCCCCGACGTTCGCCGCCGCCAGCGTCGAATCAAAGACCATCACGCACACCCGCGCGTCGAGCGGAACTCGCCTGAGGACCTTGCTTTACGTGGAGGACAACCCGGCGAACCTGACGCTCGTCGAGCAATTGATCGCGCGGCGCAGCGACATACGCCTGCTGACCGCGGTGAACGGCACCCTCGGCATCGAACTGGCCAGATCCGCTCATCCCGAGGCCATCCTGATGGACATCAACCTGCCCGGGCTCAGCGGAATCGAAGCGCTCAAGATCCTGCGCGAGGACCCGGCCACGGCCCGCATCCCCATCGTCGCTCTCAGCGCCAACGCCATGCCGCGGGACATCCAGAAGGGCATGGACGCGGGATTCTTCCGCTACCTGACCAAGCCCATCAGGGTCAACGAATTCATGGACACCGTCGACGATGCGCTGGAGCAGGCGCGCAAGTCCAGACACCCGGACGAATAAGGCGGTCCGCCGATCATGATCAGCAGTAATGACATTCTGCGCAGTCGGATACTGATCGTCGACGACCGCGCCGAAAATATCTCCCTCCTGGAACGGGCGCTTCACGCCGCGGGCTACGTGTCGGTCGCCTCGACGACGGTTCCCGGCGACGTCTGCGCGCTCCACCGCCGAAACAACTACGATTTGATCCTGCTTGATCTTCAAATGCCGGGAATGAACGGCTTCGAGGTCATGGCGGCCCTCCAAGCCTCCGACAAGGAGGACTACATGCCGGTGTTGGCGGTGACCGCCAATCCGGAATTCAAGCTGCGCGCGCTCAAGTGCGGCGCGAAGGATTTCATCAGCAAGCCCTTCGATCTGGCCGAGGTTCTGATGCGGGTGCACAACATGCTGGAGGTGCGCCTGCTGCACGAGGCGTCGCGCAAGCACGAGAAGGAACTGGAAGCTCTGGCGCTGAAGGACCCGCTGACTGGGCTGGCGAACCGGCGACTGCTCGACGACCGTCTTTCCATGGCCCTGATCCACGCGCGGCGCTACCGGAGCCTCATGGCGATCATCTACCTGGATTTGGACGGCTTCAAGACGATCAACGACACTTTGGGGCACGGGGCGGGCGACGAGCTGCTGAAGCTGGTCGCGGGGCGCCTGACGGCCTCGGTGCGCGAGGAGGACACGGTGGCCCGTCTGGGCGGAGACGAGTTCATGATCGCCCTCTGGCATATCGAGGGGGCCGAATACGCGTCCGAGGTGGCCGCCAAGGTCCTGGCCGCCGTCTCCCGACCCTGCGTCATCGAGGGCCATCCCGTCCGCGTGACGGCCAGCGCCGGCGTCGCCGTCTATCCCCTTAACGGCGAGGACGCGGAGACTTTGATGAAAAGCGCGGATGCGGCCCTGTACGAGGCGAAACGCACGGGCAAGAACGCCGCCCGCACCTCCGTACAGTCCGGCTAGGGGTTCTTCTTCCTCGCTTCGCTCGCCTTGACCCAGGCGTCCGCCTCGCGGATGCCGGTCGCCAGCTCGTTGGCGATCTGTCCGGCGTCGGGCGGCGACGCTCCGGCGCTCATCAATTCGTACGCGGCCTCGGTTTTCTGGTCGCGTTCTCGCTCCGACGGATCGTCGCTGTCGTCACCCGGTAGGTCCACGCGCAATTCCTCCAGGATCATCTGCAGGCCCGCCGCGATCGGCAGCGCCAGCAAGGCGCCCATCACGCCCAGAAGGGTTCCCCCGGTCAGGAGCGCTAGCACCACGGCGGACGGAGAGAGGCGCAAAGTCCGGCCGTACACCTTCGGCACCAGCACCCGGTTCTCGAAAGCCTGGTAGACGCTCATGCAGATCAGCACCGCGATGCCCGTGCTGGTGCCGTTGCCCAACGCGGTCAGCACGGCCGGAACGGTGGCCAAGAGGCCTCCGACGAACGGGATGACGTCCATCAGCGCCGCCAAAAGTCCCAGCGCCAGGGCGTTGCGGACGCCGAAGGCGCTCAACAGCAGGAAGGTGAACGCGCCCATGGACACCGAAGTGATGATCTGACCCCGCATGTAGCCGCCCACGATGGTCTCCAGGTTGTGGATGATGCGGGCCAGGCGCATGTGATAGTCGCGGGGCACCACCGCGTAGAGCGCTCCCTGGGTCCGCTTCCCGTCGGCCAGCAGATAGAGGGCCAGGAAGAACGTGGTGACGCCGTAGCCGAAGGCGCTCGCCACGTCGGAGGAATAGCCGATCAGGTAGGCTTGGAGACGCGCGATGGACTGCGCCACCTCGAGGCCGCTCAGCGCCCGCCCCAGGGGCATCGTCAACCGGGTCTGACCCAGGACCGCGATCATGCGCTCGCGCTCGCCCGGAAGGTCGCGAACGATGGTGGCGAACTGGTCGATCAGGGCCGGAACCGTCAGGAAGATCAGCAGCGCCGCGCCCAGGCCGAGCGCGACGACCAGGAGGATCAGCGCGTGATTGCGCCTGCGCCCCCGCGCTTCCAGCGCCTCGATGACCGGATTGAACACGCCCGCGATGACCAGCGCCACCACCAGGACCAGAACGACCGTCCACAGCCGGTAGAGCAGCCATAGGCCGACGACGGCGGCGATGATCAGCACGATGGTGCGAGGCGCGACCTCGAACCGGACGACCTTGCCGTCGGGGTCGGGAGGTTCCATCGGCGGGCTAGAACTTATCGGGGGTCTGCTTGATGATGGCGTTGGACAGGTCGTCGGCCATCATCATCATCTGACGGAGGATCTCGTCGAACGACGCGATGTCGTCGACCCATTTCTTGTTGAGGCGCGATACCGCCTCCTTCATCGTCAGGTCCAAATGGTCGTTGAACATGTCGTTCAGCGCCCGTTTCGACAAAAGAGGATTGATGCCGCTCAGGTAAGCGGCGATCTCGGCGGCGTTGTCGTGCCAGCGCTTGTCGGCGTCGCGGAATTTCACGTCGTCGCCGATCTTGACCGCGTCCACGACTTCGGCCGCGATGAGGATATGCTGCCGCAGCAGCTGCTCAATTTTCGCGGCGGCCTCCTTCCCGTAGTAAGGGGCGAAGGCCTCGCCGATGTCCGCCTGATTCTTCAGCAGGCGGATCGAGACCGCGGTCGCGTCCGGAGTGCCGGCGACGGCCGCCACCACGTACGCGCGCGTCCAGATCACGTGTTCCGCCCACAGGTTCCGCATGCTGTCGCGGAGCGCCACCGCGTCGTTCTTTTTCAAAGGCCCCGTCGTTTCCACCATCGCGGCGCCCGCGTTCGGCGCGAGAGCGCCCAGCGCGCCCAGCAGCGCGAACGCGGCGGCGGCGAAAATCCTCGATTTGATAGCCATGTCAGCGGACTCCCGCCGCGCACCGCGCGACCTCGCCGAATTTCTCCTCGACCTTCGCCCAATCGACGTTGCGAAGGAACGCCGCGACGTAATCGGCCCGTCCGGCGGCGCCCCAGTCCACCATGTAGGCGTGCTCCCAGACGTCCATGACCAGCAGCGGAGCGAAGCCCGAGGGATGCCCCTCTTCATGCGACGAGATCCACGCGTTGGTCAGACTGCGCCGCCGCGGATCGAAATAGAGGATGACCCAGCCCGTTCCGCGCATATGCCCCATCGCGACGAACTGCTTCTTCCAGCCCTCGAAGCTGCCGAAGCCTTTGACGATCATCTCGGTCAGCGCGGAATTCTCTTTCAAAGGCGGCTGGCCGGCCTTCAAAACCCCGAAATAGTGCTCATGCAGCACCATTCCGTTGTATTCGAAGCCCGCGCGGCGCTTCAGCTCCGAGAATTCGGGACCGAAGTCCCCCTTCCAGCTCAGGAGATCGACCTTTTCCTCTAGGATGTTCACGTTCTTCACGTAACCCTCGTAGAGCGCCCAATGCTGGGCGATTTGGTCCTCGCTGATGCCGTCGAGATCGTGGGGACGGAGTTCCTGAAGAGGCTCGTCTATCTTGGTCATGACCCTATGATGCCCGCTTCGGGCGTCCGCGCCAATGCGGAGTTATACGCGGCGGCACGGGTAGAAGTCCGCATGGCTCCGAAGGACCCGATCTCGTATCATGAAGCGCACCCGTGAAAGACTCCTCCATGACGCTGCAAGGCCGTCACGTCGCGCTGCTGCTGGCCGCCCTCCTGCTACTGGCGTTGGCGCTGACCCGCTCTCGCGGCGGCGCGCCGGTCCCCCAACCGCCAGCCGCCGCCGTCGCCGTCGCGCCTCCCCCGCCGCCCGCGCCCGCCGTCCGGAAAAGGAAGAGAAGGAAGATCGCGCCCAGGAAACTGGTCGAGGCGGTCCCCGTACCGCCTCCGGAGCCGGCCAAGCTGCGCGGCGCCCTGCTCCGCGACAAAGGCGAGGCGTTCGGCGGCGGATCCTCTCAGTAGCGGTTGAACCATTCCAGGAAGGTGGCCGCCGCCCGGCTTTGCTGGGCCTGATCCGTGATCTCGGATTGGATGGCCCAGTGCGGCGCGATGGGCTTGCGCACGCTCAGCTGGCGCCCCTGGTCGAAGTCGCTGCCCAACGTGAGATTGGCGCCTCCGGGAAGCCGCAATACAATCGTGGCGGTTTTCGTCGCCGAATCGTAGCCGACGTGCTCGATCGGCGTGGCACCGAACAGGTACAGGGACGCCAAGCCGAACGCGCGGCTTTCCAGCGCCGTCTCCGTGTTCCCGACCGACGCGGTCTGCTCCGGGTCCAGCTCGTCGGGGCTCTTGCCGAAGATCAGCAGCGCCAGGATGTCCTCCCGCTTCATCGGCGGGACGCTGACGAACTCGACGCGCGGCTTGGCGGCGGTGCCCAGGAGCAGAATGCTGATCGACGCGGCCGGGGTCTTGTAGCGAACCAGGCCCTCGAGCGCGCCGCTCCCGGGCCCCGAGGAGAGAACGACGTTGAGATGGTCCACGGTCGCGTTGCGTCGGAACAACTCCACGTCGAAACGCTGGACCGAGACCAGCCCCGCGGCGGCGCCCGGCGGATACGTCGCGGTCAAATCCAAAGCCACGGGCACCGGGTCCTTCAATAAATTCGAGTACAAAATCAGCGGCTTCTCGGTTTTGATCGTGAGACGCGAGCGAATCGCCGGGAGCGTGGCCGCGGAAGGCTCTCCGGGCGCGGTTTTCGCCGCGACCTCCGGCTCCAAGGGGCCCGCCGTGATGCGTTTGTCGAACATCACCTTGGGCGCGCTTCCCAGATCCAGGCGCGGCAGTTCCAGAGCGACGTCCTTGAGAACCAGCTTCCCGTCATTCTCGATCCCTCGTGCCGGCGACCGGACCCCGATGATCCGCACTTCTCCGTCCGCGCGCAAAATCAGCCGCTGCTTCCCGCCGGTCAGATCGCTGGAGAACAGATAGCGCACGGCCTGTCTCCCCGATCGCGGATCGCCGAGGCTGACGAGAGTCAGCGCCAATGGTCCCTTCAGTACGTGGATCGGGGGCGGAACGGCATACCGCGTGTCGCGCAGCAGCGCGACCAGCTCCTCGAAGCGCGGCACCTTGACCGTCGCGTGGACCTCGTGGCTCAGCGTCGCGGCGGACAGGGGCCGATCCAAGCGTCCTGACGCCTGGAGCGCGGCGTTTCCGGTCAATTCATACCAGGACCCCAAAGGCTCCAAATCCGCTTTCACCGCCGCGGTGTAAGCCTCCCCCTTGAGACCGACGCTCGCCGCGACCCCGCCTTTCGCCCCGGTGATCCCCGCGGGCATGCCGGCGGCCCCGGCGCGGAGGACCGCCTCGTATCGGCAGGACAGGGCGGCGGACGAAGGCCGCGCCGCGCCGGAGTCCCACGGGGCGGCTCCCGCGCAGGCCGCCAGGCGCAAAGAGCTCACGGGACCCGTCGACGCCGTGATCTCGGCGCCGCCGGTGACGGCGTACCGCCCGGCTTCCCGCCGCGCGCGGAAGGAGACCCGGGCCCGTCCCATGCGGCCGAGATCAAACCGACCCGAGACGTCGGCGTAGGTCGGCTCCGCGCCCGCGAGCAGATCGGTGTCCGCCGTCAAATCGCCCTTGAGCCGGCGCGCGCCGCCGGGGCTCCGGATCGCGAGGTCGGCGGCGAAGCTCAACGGACGGCGGACTCCGGGCGTCAGAGCGGCGCGCAGGGAGCCCGAAACGGCCGAGGACGAGGTCATGAGCGTGAAGCGGGACAGTTCCAGGCGAAGCGCCCGCACCGGCGTCGCGATCAGGCCCGCGGCGCCTCCCCCCCGCGCCGCGCGCGGACCCAATCGGCGGAGGTCCAAACGCGGCTTGTCGGACACGGCGACCAGATTCTCCACGCGCTCGAGGACCGGGCCGCCGCGGGAGTAGAACACCACGGCGCTCAGCTCCAAATCGGAAAAGCAGCCGGAGAAGACGCCGCGGGCGTCGGCGGCGCAGAAATCCGTCGCGATCAACACGTAGCGATGGCGCCGGGAGCCGAGCGCGGAGGCGGCGACCGTCAATCTCGACCAGCGCGGCGACCAGCCCGCGCCGAAATAGCGGATCGCGGCGCCCGCCGTTCGGCCGTTGATCAGCGTCTGCGGCCTCGTCAGAAACACGCCGATCACGGCGAACAGTCCGAACACGGCGAGAAGCGCCCCCCATAGTAATTTCCTCATCAGAACTCCCGGCCGTAGCTGAAGAAGAACTGCCAGTGAGCCGAACCGGGCGAAGTGGACGCGTCGCGCCTCCAGACCAGGCTGCGCGCGAAGGACGCGCGAAAGGCCCCGACGAAGGTGGCCCAGCGCGCGCCGAAGCCGGGGGCGTAATAGACGTTGGGGTCCAGTTCCAGCGACGAGCGCCCGCCCATCGCCGCGTCCACGAACACGAGGGGCTGAAGCTTGTACGGCAGGGCGTCCCCCGCGCGCAGCTCCAGACCCTCGTAGACGCCCGATAGGAAGCCGTCGGCGTCGCTCAGGCCTCCCAGGCCGACGCCGCGGAAATCCGCGTCCCCGCCGATGAAGAAGCGCATGGCCGGCGGCAGCTGCGGCAGGGCGGAGGCGCGATCGGAGACGAAGGTCGAGCCCGCCCAGCCCCGCGCGCCCAGCACCGCCACCGGCGGATCGAACGCCCCCACGTTCCAGAGCTTCTCCGTCGCGAGCCGGACGCGGTTGGCGGTCAGCGACGAGTTCAGCCAGGACACGCGCGACGCCGTGTCCAGCTCCGCGCGAAATCCGCCCCGCGGCTCTCGCAAGTCGTATTCGTAAACGTGGCTGGTCACCGCGAGGCGGGTGTTGAAGCTTTGGAAGAGAGAATGCTGCGGGCCGACTCCGCGCCGCGTGTCCGCGTACTCCAGCGCCGGCCCGGCGCTGAACTCCACGCGTACGGCCTGGTCGTCCCAGGTGAACGCCGGAGAAAGGGAGACTTCCCCGGACTCCGTCTCGAACAGCGGCTCGTTGCTCCGCGCCGCGACGGCGTGGGGCAGGAGATACACCCGGGACGAGGGCGAGACGAACAGGTTCATCTGCGCGTCCAGCGTCTGTTCGCGCACCGAGGCGAACAAGGTGGTTTCGGCGGTGCTGGCCCGCCAGCCGATCCGCGAATGCATCCAG
This sequence comes from Elusimicrobiota bacterium, assembly GCA_044450965.1. Classification (GTDB taxonomy): domain Bacteria; phylum Elusimicrobiota; class Elusimicrobia; order UBA1565; family UBA9628; genus GWA2-66-18. The sequence goes on from JBIOJO010000016.1 coordinate 9,124, forward strand.
CGCGCCCGCACGCGCGCGAAACCCTCGGTGTCCACGCCCACGCCGACGCTTACCAGGCGCGGGGGGGCCGAGGCCACCCTATGCACGATGCGCACTCCGGCGGTCCCGCAGGTCACGTCGTAAGAGGAATTCAGGAACAGCGCTTCGTCCACCACGCGGTTCGACGTCAACGTCAGCAGGCGCCGGTCCAGGGGCTTGCCGCGCTCGAACGCCTCGAAGCGGGCGAAAATGCCCGGATCGATCCCCGGAAGGGCGGGCTCCTCGATGGGATCGGCGGCGTGAACGACGCCTCCCGGGAACCGCGCCAGGACCTCTCCGGTCAGAGAGTCCGCGGACATCGCGACTTCCGGGCAGGGGTAGCCGCGGTCCTGGAGCGCGACGGTCAGGAGCCCCTGAACCTCGTCAAGCGCGGCCGGCGTCAGCGGCGCGCCGACGATGCGCCGCCGTTTGCTCAGGTCCAGGCCCGCGGGAAATCCGTCGCCCGCCAGACGGGTGATCGCCGTCAGCTTCCCGGGGTCCACCGTCAGCGCGCCGTTCTCCTCCGTGAAGACCGGGTCGAGGTACGCGCGCTGCTGAAGGAAGGCCCGGAGCAGCCGCTTCGCCTGGGACCGCGGGACCTCCTTCCAGGCCTCGCTGGAGGGATCGCCGCACACCAGCCGCCGCTCGACCGCCGTCAGCGCGACCTTCGGCCCCCGGAAGACGACGCCGGGGCACGCCGGCGCCGACGCGGCCGAAAGCGCCCGCCCCGGCATGAGCGGGAGAACGACGGCGAGTAGCGCCGCGGCGAGGAGCGCCCGTTCATTCTTGATAAGCCGCCGTAACGGCCGCAGCAGGCGCCGCCGCTCTCTTCAGAATGGCCGACAACGCGAACCCGAACAGGACGAACGCCGTGAATAGAATGAAGCCCGGCTGCAGCGCGGTGTCGTTGGTGGCGATGACTTCCACGTAGGCCGCCTTGATGTTGAGCCCGGCGAGCTGGGTGCTCAGAATCCCCTTGAAACCGATGTAGGCGATGAATATCGCGACGACGGTGACGTCCGCCATGGACCATTTCCCGGATTTGAAGGCGAAGAACCGGACCGCCGGGTTCCGGCGCACCGCCTCGCCGCCGCGCATGTATCCTTCCATCGCGGCCAATTTGCACAACGGGAAAAAGACGCTGAACGACAGCAGCAGCGCCCCGACCAGGATGGAATCACCTTTGCGCGTCTCCATCAGCACCCGGACGACCTGAAGTATGCTCTTGCTGCGGAAGAACAGGACTTGGTCGTGGAAGCGCACATGCTCGCCCCACAGCAGGAAATCCACGCTTTTGATCCGGGCGTCCAGATCGATCATCGGCAGGGCCAGCCCCACTCCCAACAGCACGGCGGCGAAGGCCACCGACAGGGTGAACAAGGGCTTATGAAGCTCCGGCTTCCTCCGCGCCAGCCACCACGCGAAAAGGAAAGCCAAAGTGATGTCCAGCAGCATCGCGCAGTCTCCGTTGATGTCGTATTCCAAGGCCCGGATCCGGCCCTCGGCGATGCGGTCGAACTCCTCCGTGTCCGCCGCCTCATACCGGTCCAAGACGCCGCGATAATGCGCCGTGTCCGCGGCGCTGTCGTAGGTCTGCGCCGCGTAGCGCACCAATCCTCCTTGGGCGATCTTCTTGAACTTACGCGTATGACGGGGCGTCTCGAGTTCCTTGACGATGGTCTCCGTGAACGCAGGGACCTGCTTGCGCACGTCCTCGACGTTGACGAACGCCCGGAGCGCCAATTTCCGCATCTTGCCCGAAAAAGAGGCCTGGTGCTTCCGCATCAGCCGGTCCGCCTCCGTGATCATCGCGTTGAGAGCCTGGCCGATTTCGGCGCGCAGGACGGCTTCCTGCGCCCCGGACAATTTGAAATCCCCGATCCGGGTCTGCAGAATGGATTGGATCCGATCTTTCCAGGAATCCACGGACAGAAGCCCGTAGCGGATGCTGTTGACCTCGCTGTAGTCCTGCTTGATCGCTTCCCGCCGCGCCGAGAGGCGGCCGATGTCGACGCCGCAGAGGACGGCGGCCGCGGCCAGCGGGATCAGGATCAGAAGCATGATCCGCCGCTCTCGGCCCGCGCGCTCGAAGGTCAAAGAGTTTCCTTCGCGTCGATGCCGAAGCGTCCGCCGATGACCGGCCAGATTTTGAGCAGCGCCAAAAGCATGGCCGCCAGGATCGGACCGATGAGCACGCCGAGTATCCCGAACAGCCGGATGCCGCTGATGATCGCCACCAGACCGACCAGCGGATGCATCCCCCCTCTTTTCTTCAGGATCATCGGGCGCACCAGATGATCGACGACGATCGTGGCGAGGGCCAACCCCATCATCAGGCCCAGCTTGACCGGCTCGTCCTGCATGTAGAGATACAGCGAGCCGGCCGCCAAGGCCGGAGTGGTGCCCAGCACGGGGATCCAAGCGAATATGAAGGTCAATCCGCCGGCCAGGAACGCCCCGGGCACGTCTAGGAGGAGGAAGCCCGCGGAAATCAGCGCGGCCAGCGAGACGGCGCCGGCGAGGCCAGCCAGGACGGCCGAAACGGTCGTGTCGCGGAAGGAAGCGACCAACTGCTCCTGCACATCCCGGTGTAGCACGCCCAGGCCCAAGAGCCAGTCCATGAAGCGCTCGCCGTCCTTCAGGAAGTAGAAAAAGGCGATCAAGGTCAGCATGAGGCGGAGAAGGAATTGCGGGACGCCTTCGCCCAAGCTCATAACGGCGGCGCTGGTGAACTGGCCCGCGCCCTGCAGCGCGCTCTTGAGGCGCGCGTTGACCACCGCCGGCTCGCCGACCAAAGTCCGGACCGCCTGCCAGCGGCTCAGGACGACGGTCAGCTCCTTCGGGGAGAACTCCTTGAGCTCGGCCAGCTCCTGGCCGATGGCCACGCCCTGCTTGACGGCCACGACCGAGAAAAGCGTCAGGGGCGCTATGACCAGCAGCAGCATCAGCGCGGTGACCGCGCTGGCGGCCAGGCGCGGGTCCCACCGTCGGGACCGGAGGCGGTGATAGGCCGGATAAGCCAGCATGGCCAAGGTCCCGCCCAGGAACAAAGACAGCAGGTAAGGCCCGACCATCCAGAGGACGGCGGCCGCGCAGGCCAGCAGAGCTCCCAGGAAGGTGACGAGATGGGCGCGCTTAGTCATGTGAGGCGGACGCGGCTTTGATGCCGTCGTGCGTCGCCCTCAGCTGTTCGCGAACGGACCGGTCCGAGGAAGCGGCCGCCGTCTCGGCCTGTTCCACGGACGCCTCGGCCTCCGGGAAGCGGCCTTGACGCAGGTAAACGTTGGCCAAAGTGTCCAGAATGTACGGCTTCAGCGGCCCCCCTTGGCGCAGCGCGTCCCGCGCCAGCGTTTCGGCTTCGTCCAATGACCCGTTGCGCGCCAGAATAGCCGTCGCCAGGTTGTTCTCGGCCCCGGCATGATGCGGGACGGCCTTTACCGCCTTGCGGAACGCCGCTTCGGCCGAGGCGAGGCGACCGTTGACGAACGCGAAATTTCCCAATGCAACCCAGCAGTCGGCGCAGGCCGGTTCGAGCCGGACGGCCGCCTCGTATTGGACGGACGCCTCCTCGCGCAGCCCCTGGGCCTCGTAGGAGGCGCCCAGGCGCACGTGCTCCTCCGGGGTCAGAACGTCGCGCGAAGGGATCAGCGGCGGCACATGCGCGCAGGCGGCCGCCAATAGGCCCGCGAGCGCCAGCGCGCGGAGCGGACGCGGCGCGGCTAGTCCCGGGGAGGCAGGATGAATAGGGTCCATCGCTCGGTCTTCTCCCATTGCGATTCAAACTGCGCGTAGGTCAGCGCCAGGTTCCGCCGCGCGCCGGAGTGAACGTAGAGGAGCTGGCGCCCCTCGTCGTAGCCCGTGATCACCAGGTAATGGCCGATGGGGTAGAACCGGAACCCCACGTTGACGAAGGCGATCACCGGTCGGCCCGCGTCCAGCTCCTTCTTGATCCGAACCACGCTGCCGTTGGCCATTTCCGCGGGCAGGCCGCGGCCCTTCGCGGCCAGCAGCATGTCCACGGTGAGAACGCCTTTGAGGCTGGGCCGGTACAGTTGCTTCTTCAATTCCGTCGGATACGCGGCTTTGCCCCAATAGCCCAGAACGCTGGCCAACGCGGAGGGGCCGCACTGGTCCGAGGTGTCGGGGAAAAACGGGACCTGGAGCAGGACCCGGCCGTCGTCCGGCGCGCGTTTCGCCCCCGCGCCGGCGCAGCCGAGAAGAAGGCAGGCCCCAAGAATAAGCGCCGGCGAACGCATGGCCCCTCCCCGTTAAATGCGGTGGATCAGATAGACGATCAGCAGAACCAGGAGGACGAGGACCAGGATGCCGCCCAGGTCGCCCCCGGCGCCGAGAGCGCCGATGTCCTTGGCCAGGCGATGAATCTCCGCGTCGGACAGCTGGGACAGGCGCGAATCGATCTCCTGATCGCTCAGGCCCAGCGCGCGCAGGCGCGCCCGCAGGACCTTGGACTCCAGGGCGGACTGCACCGTCTTCATGTCGGACGCGCGGTCGGAGCCTTCGGTCCGGGACATTCCTTGGGTGGGAGCCAGCATGGCCCGGCCGTTGACCGACAAAGTGCAGACCAGCGTGGTGCTGAGAATCAAGGCGAAGATCAGTGCCTTCGGGCTATTTTTCATGGAGGGTCCCTCGGCGCGTCATCATGAATTAAAGCCGGCGGGCCGCAAGCTCCTGGGCGAGCGGTCCGCCGACAAATCGAGCGTCCTACTTGACCGAGATCTCGAACAGCACGCGCATGTTGGCCTTGGCGGCGTTCGAATTGATGTCGCTGGGCTTCCTTTCGTACGCCAAGGGCTTCGTCTCGCCGTAGCCGATCGTGCTGATCCGTCCCGGGGCGATGCCGCCTTCCTTGATCAGGAACGCCTCGACGGCCGCCGCGCGACGCTCGCTCAAGCGCTGGTTGTACTCCGGCGTGCCGCTCATGGAGGTGTAGCCCGCGACGCGGACCTTGGTCTTCGGGTTCTCCTTCAGAAGCTCGATGTTCTCCTTCAGGGCCGCCATGCCTTCCGGCTTGAGGGTCGCCTTGTCGAAGTCGAAGTGCGAATCCTCAAGGACGATCGACTTCAGCACCACCGGCGGCGGCACCGAAGCCGCCGCGGCGGCCGCGACCAGAGCCGGAGTCACGACGGGCGCGGCGGATTGCGACGCCTCGGCGCGAGGCTCTTCCGCGCACTTCCGGCTTCCGCATTTCCCGGGGCATTTGAACCGGAAGGTCAAGCTCACGCGGTGCGAAGAGCCCAGATCGCCGGCGGGAATGAACGCGTAGTCCACCGTGATGGCGTGGGTGATGGTGTAGCCCAAGCCCAAGGTCAGCCCGGTCAAGCCGGCCAGCTGGGGATCGGGGTAGTTGAGAACGTAGCCGGCGCGCAGCGCCAGCACGCTGCTGTCGCGCGTCGTGTTGCCGATCAGGTATTCCGTTCCGAACTGAAGACGCGTCATGGCGTTGTCCTGCAGCTCGCTGGACGCGGCCAGCAGCCAATGACGGTCCACGTGCCAGCCGGCACCCAGGCGCCACCCGGCCGTCGGATCGTTTCCGCCGATCTTGTTGCCCAGGTTCAAGTTGGAATAGACCAGGCCCAGGTCCAGGGCCGAGATCGGCGTGTACATGAAGCCGAAGTCCGCGGTGTAGGAGTCGTAGCTCTGATGCCCGAACGTCGACTGGTTGGCCTTCAACGCAAGACCGCCGGACAGGCCGGGAATGATCTCCCGACCCCAGCCCACGCTGCCGGACAGGTTATGGGAGTTGTAGTTTCCGGTCGGATTGCCGAACGTGTCCCGGCCGCTGAAGCTGCCGTAGCTCACGTAGCCCACCGAGGCCGCCAGGCCGCCGTATTTCCCGCCCGGCGCGTCCGGAGCGACCCCGCCCAACGGAATGCCGACGACCGCCATCTCCTGGGTGATGTCCCCCAGACCGGAGTTGTGATGGAAGCCCACCTCGGAGCACTGCATCTGGCTCAAGCCGGCCGGGTTCCAGAACAGGGACGCCGAGTTTTCATGGACCGCGACGACGGCCGAGCCCATGGCCATGGAGCGCGCCGTCGCTCCTTCCTGCTGAAGCGGCAGGGCCTTCGTTCCGACGCTGTAATCGGTTTCCACCGCGGACGCCGTGCCGGCGAGAAGCGCCGAAGCGAGAATCCCTAATCCAATCGTTGATATTTTCATGAAATTCCCCTTAATGCTTCACGACGAACTTCTTCACGCCGGAGTGGATGACATTCCCGTTGCCGTAATCCTTTTCCAGGAAGTAGAGATAGACGCCCGGCGCCAATCGCTGAGTGTTCAGCGACGACGTCTGCGGTCCGGACGCCCTCGAGTCCTCGAGCTTCGCAGCCAAGTCGCCGATGACGTTGTAGACGCGGATCCGCGCCGTCCCGGACTGCTCCATGCAGTACGCGAAGGTTCCCACCGCCGTGGTGGCCGGCGAAGGGAAGAAGAAGTCCTCTCCGCAGGTGCCCGGAGCCGCCGAAGGCGTGACGATGTAGGCGTACGAGCCGGTGCAGGTGCCGGAGGACGTCGTGACGGTCAGCGCCACGGCTCCGGACGCCAGCGTCCCCGTCAACGGATGACGGGGCGAGACCGCGGTGATCACGGTGGACGACGCGTTCGCCGTATAAGTGGATGCGGCGACTCCGTCGAATTTGACCGCGCCCGGACCGCCGAAGCCGGCGAAGCCCGTGCCGATGATGGTCACCGTCGTGCCCCCGATGGTGAAGCCGGAGTTCGGATTCACGCTGGTGATGTTGCAGGTTCCCGGAACGACGGGAGGAATGACGGGCGGCGGTCCGGCCACCGGAGCGCCGAACGACGTCACCGGAGCGATCTTCGTGACGAAGCCGTCGAACGCCCCGGCCGTGCCGGTGCGGTTGACGGAATTGCCGCCGACGCCGCCAACGGAGCTGTCTTCAAGCGACCCGGTCACCAAGGGGAAGATCGCCGACGGCGTGTAGCCTCCCACGTAGATGTTGTGCAGCGCGTCGATGGCGATGCCCGTCGCGGCCTGGCCGGGAGGCGTGGCTCCCAGATAGGTGAAGAAAGGCTGGTACTGCCCGGTCGGTCCGATCGCCGCGACGAAGGCGTCCTGACCGCCCGAGGTGTTCTGCGTGACGGCGCCGGTCACGTTGATGCCGCCGGCTCCGGGAGTGACCGGATCGGCCGCCAACGTCCAGTCGGAGGACAAGGTCCAGCCCGCGATGTAGGCGTCGTCGCGGGAGTCCAGCGCCAAGGCGTAGGCGCGGTCCGCGCCGGTGGCGCCCAAATGCGTCGCGTAGACCACTTCCAGCGGGTTGTCCGATCCCGGCACCGGGTTCGCCGCGGCCGGGTCCAGCCGGATGATGAACGGATCGTCCGCTCCGACCAGGTCCTTCTGGTAGACGACGGGCCGCACCGTGGTCGGCAAGTTATAGTAGGCGGTCGAAGGGAATCCCGTGGCGGACACCGTCCAGCCGGCCAAGAACACGTTGTAAGGAACCGCGCCGGCGTTGTCCAATGCGATGGCGGTGGCCGCCTGATCGGAATTGCCGTTGAAATAGGTGGCGTAGAGCAGTCCGGTGCCGGACGGATTGACCTTCACGACGAACGCATCGCTGGTCCCGACCTTCGAGCTCGAAAAATGGCCCACGACGTCGGGCAAGGTGCTGGACGTCGTCATGCCCGCGACCCACGCGTTGAACGTGGCGTCCACCGCGACGGCGTTGCCGTTGGTGATCACGTCCGTCGGTCCCAGGAACATCGAATACGCCATGGACGCGCCTCCGGGAGCCACCTTGAACAGGAAGGCGTCCTCGGACGCGCTTCCCATGGTGTTGAAAGGAGCCGGAGTCCCCAGGCTGGTCGGGAAATTCGTCGCGAAAGTGGTGCCCGTGACATAGGCCGCGCCCACGGAGTCGACCGCGATCGCGTTGCCGCTGGTGTTAAGAGCCGAGACGCCGCCCCAGCAGGTCGAATAGACCATGGCGGGAATATTGGCCGGCTGCTGGATCTCCGCGGCGAAGGCCAAGGTCCCCGTCGTGCCGGAGGCGCAGGTCTGAAGTTGAGCCACCATCGGGAAGTTCTGCGACGCCGTCGTCCCGGCGATGAATACCTTCGGCGTGGCCGCGTTCGATTTGTCCAGGACGATGCTGTTGGCCTGTTCATCGAGCGTGCCCGCCATCCAAACCAGCCACATCAAAGTCGCGCCGTTCGGGCTGAGCTTCGCCACGAACACATGCCGCTTTCCGTTGTTGGCCTTGGGCGTCCCGAGCGGGTTGGTCGCCGTGGGAAAACCGCTGACGCCGTCGGCGTCCGAGATGGAATAGCCCGTCACGTAGGCCTGCTGCGTTCCGTCCACCGCGATCGCGGTGACCTTGTCCTCGTTGGTGCCGCCCAGATACGTCGAATAGACCAACGCGGGATCGATCACCAGCTCCTTGCTCCGGATATAGTCGCCCACTTCGATGCGGACCTGGTTTTTGCCGGCCAGGACGTAGCGTCCGTTGACCGAGACCTTCCGCTCGCCGCGCATCTGATACAGCTTGGGGGCTTTATAGGAAAGCTCGCCGCCCGCGACGCCGAGGATCAGGTTGCCCGAGAGATCCAGGCGGAGGCTCTTCGCGCCCTCGAAGCCGACCAGGATGCGCCCGACGTTGGCGCCGGGAGCGACGATGAAGTCGTGCTCGACGCCGCCCTGCTTTCCGTAATAGACCATGTCGATGCCGGGATAGACCGAGCCGAACTTGACGCGGGCGTACTGCTCCACGCCGACCTGCCACTTTGCCGGGTTGCTGCCGATGTAGTAGCTGGTGCGCCCGGGCATGATGTCCAGGCCCGTGATCGTGGGCTTGGGGTTGGCGCCCTTCAGCTTCATGCGCACCACGACGGATTCGGGGGTCTTGGCGGCTTTCGCCGGGGCCATGACCATGACGGCTTCGGAGCCGGTCAGATAGAGGTTGTAGCCGGCGGAGCGGGTGAAGAACTTGACCGACGCGTCCGTCTGCCCGTGGTTCTTCTCGAAATACATCGGGAGGCCGGCGAAGTCGGCGCCGGCCCGCGCCTGCGCGGCCGTATTCGCCGTCTTGCCGCCGAAGGGAAGAGTCCGAGAACCGCCGGACTGGGCGGAGGCGGACGCCAGAGCCGACGCCGCGTACAGCGAGCCCGGAGACCCCGCCATGAAAATGGCGGCCACGATCAGACGGCTCATCCGGGGAATCGAATTCATTTTGGTCTCCAAAGCTAAGTTCATGCGGGCAGTATACGTTCGGTCACCGCGTCCGCATATTCGGAGTTCTACCGTGGGCGCGGGAAAATTACGGAGAAACGGCGCGCCGCACGACGAGGAAACGCCGGCGGCGGAGGAGCCGCGATATTTTCATTTCGGGGAATCCTCTCGCGGACGCGAGGGACGGGGCGAGGCTAAAGAGCCGTCAAGCCGTGCGTGATCGCGTACTTCGTGAGGCCGGCGACCGTGAGGATGTTGAGCTTGTGCGAAAGATTTTCCCGGTGCGTCTCCGAGGTCCGCACGCTGATCCCGAGCTTCGCCGCGATTCCCTTGTTGGACAACCCTTCGGCCAGCAAGGTCAGGACCTCAAGCTCCCGTCCGGTCAGGACGGCCCCCCCCGCGTCGGGAAGTCCGGACTCGGGCGCCGGAGCCAGCAGGGCGTCGTTCATGCCGGCGGGGAAATGCAGGCCGCCCTCGTACACGGTTCTAATCGCCGCCAGGAGATCCAACGGCGGCTGATCCTTCATAACATAGCCCTGCACGCCGCAGCGCGCCATCTTCACCACGTATTCCTCGCTGGAATGGATGCTGAAAGCGATCAGCTTCGACTTGGGGACGAGGCTGCGCAGGCGGCGCGCCAACTCGCCGCCGTCGATGGCGGGCAGGTTCACGTCCAGGACGATCACGTCGGGGGCCAGCTTCTTGACCTTGCGCAAGGTCTCCTTGGCGTCGGCCGCTTCTCCCACCACCGTGATCGCGTGGTTGGTCAGGTAGGAACGCACGCCTTCACGGACGATGGGATGATCGTCCACCAGAAAAACACGGATATTACTGCGTTTTCCCTCGGTCGCGTGCATGGTCCAGGAAGCATACCTTGGACCGGCTTTCCTGCCTATGCGTAAAACTACTCATTGCGGCGCGACGGTACGGACGAATGCCGCGCCCGGGACGCTCAGGGCTCGGGCTGGACCGGAAGGCTCAGCGGCGTCAGGCCGTGCTGGATCGCGTACTTCGTCAGCGCGGCGATGGGCGCGATGCCCAGCTTGCGCGAGAGATGCTCCCGGTGCGTCTCCGCCGTGCGCACGCTGATGCCCAGCTTGCGCGCGACTTCCTTGTTGGCCAGGCCGTCGGCGAGAAGGACCAGAACTTCCCGCTCGCGCGCGGTCAGCACGGCCGAGGTGCCTTCGGAAGTCGTTTTCGCTCCGGGAGCCAGGATCGCGTCGGTCATGCCGGAGGGAAACGAAAGGCCTCCTTTATGAACGCGCTGGATGGCTTCCACCAGCTTGGACGTGGGCGCGTCCTTCATGACGTAGCCGTGCACGCCGCAGCGCGCCATGCGCACCACGTATTCCTGGCTGGAATGGATGCTGAAGGCGATCAGCTTGGCGCGCGGGGTGGTCTGGCGCAGGCGCCGGGCCAGCTCGCCGCCGTCCACGCCGGGAAGATTGATGTCCAGGACGATGACGTCCGCCGGGGTCTTCTTGAGCTTCTTCAGGGCCTCCGCGTCGTCGGCCGCCTCGCCGACGACGGCGACGGTGCCCTGCGCGGTCAAGAACGAGCGGACGCCGTCGCGAACCGCGGGGTGATCGTCCACCAGGAAGACCTTGATCTTGTCTTGAGCTTTCTTCTTCATGATTTATTCCCTCTCGCGGCCGCCATCGAAGCGCGGACGCTGATCGTCGTCCCCGCTCCCGGCGTCGAATGAATCTCGGTGGAGCCGCCGACCGACTCCGCTCTCTGGCGCATGTTCCCCAGGCCGATCCCGTGCCCGGCGCGCGGCCGAAGGCCTTGCTTGAAGCCGATTCCGTTGTCGCTCACGCTCAAGATCAGGTCCTTGCCGGAAAGAGTGAGGTCCACCACGGCCATGGTCGCTTTGGAATGTTTTCCGATGTTGTTGAGCGCCTCTTGGGTGATGCGGAACAGCGCCAACGCCAGCTCGGGCGACGCGTCGACGGGAACGGTCCGCACGGTGACGTAGACTCCCGAACGCTCCTTGAACTCGCGGCAGAGCGTCTGCAGCGCCGGCACCAAGCCAAGGTCCACCAGCTCCGACGGCATCAGGTTTTGGGACACGCGCCGGATCTCCGCGATGGCGTGATCGAGGAAGCCGCCGACCTTCATGATCTTCTCCGCGGCCGACTCGCTCAGGCCCATCTTCCCCGGAAGAGCCTGAAGGCGGTATTTGACGCCCGAAAGAATCTGCCCGACGCCGTCGTGAAGCTCGCGGGCGATCCGCTTGCGCTCCGTCTCCTGGGCGGAGATCACGCGCGAGTGCAGCCGGCGGAACTCCACGTCGGCCCGCTTCTGCTCGGTGATGTCACGCTCGGTCTTGGCGATCTCCACGGGCCGTCCCTTGTCGTCGCGCAGTATCGTGACGGTGCGCAGCACATCAAGAATCCGGCCGTCCTTCGCGCGGCGCTGGATCTCCATCGGCGCCGGCGGCAGGTGCAGCAGCTCGCGCGCGCTGATGCGCGTGTGCTCCGGCATGAGCTTCCGGATGTTCATCCGCAGGGCCTCTTTCTCCGTGAAGCCGTACATCTTACGCGCGCCCTTGTTCCAGGCGGTGATCATGCCTTTCAGATCGCTGAGGATGACGGCGTCGTTGGAGTCCACCACCACGGTGGCCAACCGCAGCGCGCTTTTTGCCGCCAGATCCTTCTCCCGCTCGGCGCGTTTCTGCTCCGTGATGTCGCGCTCGGTCTTGGCGATCTCCACGGGCCGTCCTTTGTCGTCCCGCAGAAGAGTCACCGTCAGAAGGACATCCAGAATCCGCCCGTCCTTCGCGCGGCGCCGGGTCTCGACGGGAGCGGGCGACATACTGAGCAGATCGCGCACGGAGGCGCGCTGCTTTCCCGGCATGAGCCGCCGCACGCTCATCTTCAGTGCTTCCGCCTCGGTGTAGCCGTACATTTTCTGAGCGCCCTTGTTCCAGGCGAGAATCCGGTCCTTGAGATCGATGATGATCACGGAGTCGTTCGAATCCAGAGCCAGGGTGGCGAGCCGCTGCAGGCTCCGCTCCGAGAGCTTGCGCTCCTGGATGTCGATGAACGCCATGACCGCGCCCGCGATCCGGCTCTTCACGCCCGCGCTGGGGTCGGTTCGGTAAGGCCGGAGGAAGAGGTAATACCAGCGCGCGTTGGCTCCCAGCACTTCCAACGCCTGAATGCCGCCGGTTTTGATCACCTGCAGGAGCCGCGGCCTCAGGTTCGGGATATCGGCGGGAAGCTTGAGATCCATTACGGAACGGCCGATGGAGGCCGAGGACAGCCCCAACAGCTTTTCAGCCGTCGGCGTGAAGCGATGGACGGACAGGTTAATATCCAGCATGACGACCGGGATGTCGATATTCGCCAGAAAATTCGTGAGGTCGCTGTTGGCCCGGCTCAGGATCATGTTGCCGCGCGCCACTTCCTCGGTGGACGCGATGAGCTCCTCGTTGCTGGACTGGAGCTCTTCCTTGGTGGTTTCGTATTCCTCATTGATGCTCTGCAGCTCCTCGTTGCTGGAGAGGAGATCCTCGTTGGAGGACTTGAGGCGGGCGTTGGTGGCTTCCTGTTCTTCGATGATGGACTTGAGGTTCTCGGCGGAGGTAGCAAGATCCTCCTTGAGCTCGATGACGCGGCGGCTCTCCCCGCGGCGCCGCGGCGCGCCCGATCTCAGCTTGTCCTGATCCGAGGAAATCTCCTCGAAGAGCACGAGAAAGTATTCCTTGTGCAGCTTGGAGGCCTTGATGGGCACCACTTCGACGCGCGCGCGCCGCGGAGATTCGCCCGGATGATGCGGCGCCGAGATCTCCTTACTCACGGGGCAGCCGGACTCCTTCGCCAGGTGGACGGCGGCGCGGAGCTGGAGCAGGAGCTCGGCGGAAGCCATCCGACGGAGATTGAGGCTGGGCCGGCCGGGCGCCGGGCGTAGATAGGCGGCGGTGCTTCCCAGGAAGCGCAGTATTTCCAGCTCGGCATTGATGATGATCCCGTTGGGGACGTAACGGGCGGGCAGCACCCCATCCAGCTCCCCCTGCAGATCGAACGCGGGCGACGACGCCGCCCCCGCGTCGGACTTCCCGCGGCGAGCCTCCTTCAGGAGCGAATCGGTCTCGAGGAAGCGGCTGGGCTGAACGAATTCCAGGCGCGCCTTCGAAGCCGAGGTCCGCTCGGAGAATATTTTCCGCTTCGGGTCCAACGGGGAGAATCGCCCGGAGAAATCGCCGATGTTTTCCGAACGGCCGAGCATCAGGATGGCCCGCGGCTTCAAGGCGTACTGAAATATCTGCAGGGCCTTTTCCTGAAGCGTCGGCCCCATGTAGATGAGCAGGTTGCGGCAGCTGATCAGGTCCATGTTCATGAACGGAGGATCCTGGACCAGATTTTGGACGGCGAAGACGCAGTGTTCGCGGATGAACGGGGCGATGCGGTAGCCGTCCTCGGCATGGAGGAAGAAGCGCTTCAGCCTGTCGGGAGACACGCCGGCGACCGCGCTCCGGGAGTAGGCGCCGACGCGGGCCTTCTCGATGACCGCCGGGTTCACGTCGGTCGCGAAAATTTGGAAAGGCGTCGAGGCGGCGCGCTCGCCCAGGAACTCGAACAGGTTCATGGCGTGGGAATAGGCCTCCTCCCCCGTGGAGCAGCCGGGCACCCAGATCCGGATGGGGGCGTGAACCGGGCGGTTCTTGAGAAGCCGCGGATAGATCTCGGTCTTCAGGGCCCGGAACGATTCCGGCTCGCGGAAGAAGGACGTCACGCAGATCAGCAGGTCGCCGTACAGGCGATCCACCAGCTTCGGGTCCGCTCTCAGGGTTCGAAGATACTTCTCCGGATCGCCCACTCCTTCGACCGCCATGCGCCGCTGGACGCGCCGCCGCAATGTGCTCCGCTTGTAATGCTCGAAATCGACGCCCTTGACGGTGTGCAGAAGCGTCAGCATTTTGATCAGGACGTCATCCAAGCCGCGCGACGCATTCGCGCTCTTCGCGGAATAAGGTCCGTTCGTCAAAGTCCCGAGCTTCACGCCTATGTCCGCCGGGGCGAGGATGAAATCCACGCAGCCGGACACGACGGCCGAGTTGGGCATGCTGAAATAAGCCGCCGTGTTTCCATCCTGCGCGTACGTCGTCCCGCCGTGATCCTTGATGGCTTGCAGGCCGTCGGTCCCGTCGCTGCCCGCGCCAGAGAGAAGGACGCCGACGGCGTTGTCCTTCTGGTCATCGGCCAACGAGCGGAAAAAGGCGTCGATCGGCTTATAACGGTCCGAACCGCGTCCCAGCGGCGCGAGCCGCAGCATCCCCTTCTTCACCGTCAGCGTTCGATTCGGAGGAAGAACGTAGACGCGGTTCGGAGCGACGCGCTCGCCGCTCTTGATTTCATGCACCGGGAGCCGGGCGTTGCGCCCCAGTATTTCGGACAGATGGCTCTTGAACTGGGGCGCCAGATGCGGGATCAGCACGAAAGCCGCGCCGGGCGACGGTGGTACCGCGCTCAACAGGTCCGCGAAGGCCTTAAGACCGCCGGCCGAAGCCCCGATGGCGACGATGGGAAACGCCTTGGGCCTGCCGATTTTCTTCACGTGCAATTGTACCAATCCTTGACGCGTCTAGGGGGGACCGGATATTCTCCAATCCGTAGGGGTAACTATACCCGCAAGGACGGGCTCGGCGAATCCGTATTTCTACGCAGACGGAGGCCGGGAATCACGGACAAGGACGCGTCGGTGTCAGCCGACGAAAAACTCCCGCGGGGAAGAAACCGCCGCGACGCCGTCGGCCATGCGGGTGCGCGCCAGAAGAACGTGCGCGCCCGACTCATAGCCGCTCCAATCGTACCACCACAGCCCCAAGGCTTCGCGGCAGGGTAGCCATTCCCCCGCGTCGATGGACACGTCCACGCCCTGGGCGCCGGACATCGCGGCGATGTGAAAGGTGAACGCCGGCCGGGAAATCGTCTCCCCCTCGCACGGGCACTCGATGCGCAGGGCGGGACGGCTCCGCGCGACGCGCGCCGAATCGCCGTGAGGGCTCTTCGCCCCGTCCAGCATCACCGCGGACTTCGTGACTTTCTTGGCCATGTCGGATTCTCTCCTGGATCGCGCGAACGCTCGCGGTCACTATCGCTCATTCGCGGCCGTCGGTCCATCAGGAGTTGTCCCGCCGCGAGAGAGTATTCATACGGACGGCCCGCCCCAGCGCCAATTCCGGATCTCCGGCATGTCCTCGCCGTGAATCTCGATATACCGCTTATGTTCGACGAGCTTCCCTTGTAGGGTGCTTTTGAGGGCCGCTCCCGCGCTTCCGGTTTGCGGGAGGCGGTCCACCGCGTCCATCGCCAGATGGAAGCGATCCATGTCGTTGCGCACGGTCATGTCGAACGGCGTCGTGATGGTCCCTTCCTCCTTGTAGCCGCGGACGTGCATGTTCTCGTGGTTCGTCCGGCGGTAGGTCAGACGGTGGATCAGCCAGGGATAGGCATGGAAGGCGAAGACGACCGGCCTGTCCTTGGTGAACAGCGCGTCGAAAGCCGCGTCGCTCAGGCCGTGCGGATGCTCCGATTCCGGTTGCAGCTTCATCAGGTCCACGACGTTGACCACCCGGATCTTCAGTTCCGGCAGCGCCCCGCGCAAAAGGGAGACCGCCGCGAGCGTCTCCAAGGTCGGCACGTCGCCGGCGCACGCCATGACCACGTCCGGCTCGCCTTCGCCGCTTCCCGCCCAGGCCCACGCTCCGATGCCTTGCGCGCAATGGCGCGCCGCGGCGTCCATCGCCAGCCATTGCGGCGCCGGATGCTTTCCCGCGATCACCACGTTCACGTAATGACGACTGCGCAGGCAATGATCCATCACCGACAGCAGGCAGTTCGCGTCCGGGGGCAGATAGACGCGCACGATCTCCGCCTTCTTATTCACGACATGATCGATGAAGCCGGGGTCCTGATGGGAGAAGCCGTTGTGGTCCTGCCGCCAGACGTGGGAGGTCAGCAGGTAGTTCAGCGAGGCGATCTTCTTCCGCCACGACAGGCCCGCCGAGACCTTGAGCCACTTCGCGTGCTGATTGAACATCGAGTCCACGATGTGGATGAACGCCTCGTAGCAGTTGAACACCCCGTGCCGGCCGGTGAGCAGATAGCCTTCCAGCCAGCCCTCGCATTGATGCTCGCTCAGCATCTCCATCACGCGCCCCTCCGGAGCCAGGAATTCGTCGTTGGGCTCCGTCGCGGCCAGCCATTGCCGGCTGGTGGCCTCGAAGACGGCCTCCAAGCCGTTGGACAGGGTTTCGTCGGGACCGAAGATGCGGAAATTCTGCGTGTCTTCATTCGATATAATCACGTCCCGCAGAAAAGGTCCCAGCACGCGAGTGTCGCCGGGACCCGGCTCGCCGGGCGCGGGCACGGCGAACGCGTAGTCCTGGAACTCGGGCAGCCTCAGATCGTGAAGCAGAAGACCGCCGTTGGCGTGCGGATTGGCGCCCATGCGCCGCGGCCCCGCGGGAGCCAGCTTCGACAGCTCCGGCTTCAGGCGGCCGCCCTCGTCGAACAACTCGTCCGGACGGTAGCTTTTCAACCAGCTCTCCAGCTGCCGGAGATGCTCGGGGTTCTCGCGCGGCCCGGTCAGCGGGATCTGGTGCGCGCGGAACGTACCCTCGACCGCCCGACCATCCACCGTCTTCGGGCCGGTCCAGCCTTTCGGCGAATCCAGGACGATCAGCGGCCAGCGCGGACGCGCGAGGACGCCGTGGAGACGCGCGTTGTCCTGGATTTCTCGGATTCGAATCGCCGCCGAATCCAGCGCCGCCGCCATGGCCGGGTGCATCAGCGCCGGATCGTGCCCGACCACGAACGTCGGCTCCCAGCCGCAGCCGAGGAAGAACTGCTCAAGCGCCTCACGGCCGACGCGGGCGAGAATGGCCGGGTTGGAGATCTTGTAGCCGTTGAGGTGAAGGATCGGCAGCACCGCGCCGTCCCGCGCCGGATTCAGAAATTTATTCGACTGCCAGGCCGCGGCCAGCGGTCCGGTTTCCGCCTCCCCGTCGCCGATCACGCAGGCGGCGATCAGGCCGGGATTGTCGAAGACCGCGCCGAACGCGTGGCTCAGCGAATAACCCAGCTCGCCGCCTTCGTGGATCGAACCCGGGCATTCGGGCGACGCGTGGCTGGGAATTCCGCCGGGAAAGGAAAATTGCTTGAACAGCTTCTTGAGGCCCACCTCGTCGCGGCCGATGTCCGGATAGACCTCGCTGTAAGTCCCTTCAAGATAGGTGTTGCTCACCACGGCCGGGCCGCCGTGGCCGGGACCGGAGAGGTAGATCATGTTCAGATCCCTCTCCTTAATGAGGCGGTTCAGGTGGGCGTAGATGAAATTCTGACCCGGGGTCGTGCCCCAATGCCCCAGCAGCATGGGCTTGATGTGTTCCGGAGCGAGCGGGCGCTTGAGCAGCGGGTTGTCGTAGAGATAAATCATTCCCGCGGACAGATAATTCGCGGCGCGCCAATACGCGTCGATCAGGCTCAAATCCATGCTTCCTCCGGCGCATCACAACGGCCAAGGCGATTATGCCCCCCTTGCGGCGGCGCCTCAATACGGATTTCTACGGGCGCGCCGAGTAGAACTCCGCATTGGCCCCGCGACCCGCATCGGGCATACTGCGGCCATGAAGACTAAAGACAAGTTGATCGGTGCCGGAATCGGAATGGCGGCCCTGGCTGCGGCCGGAGCTTACTTTCTTTACGGGAAAAAGGGCGCGAAGAGCCGCGAGAAGATCACGGGCTGGGCGCTCCAGCTGAAGGGCGAGGTCCTGGAGAAGATGGAGAAGCTCAAGGAAATCGACCAGGAAGGCTACGACAAGCTGGTGGACGAGACCGCCGCGCGCTACGGACGGGTCAAGCGCGCCAGCGCCTCCGAGCTGAAGGTCATCACCGCCGAGCTCAAGAACGCCTGGCAGCACATCGGCAAGCAGCTCAACTAGCTGTCGCCGCCCCGCCGCCGGCGTCCTCACGCGCCGGCGGCGGGACATGCCGCGCTCGCGCCGCCTGACGCCACCATGCGCAACCTCATCCTGCTTCTCCTCCTTTATTCGGCGCCGTCGCCCGCGGCCGCCGCTCCCGCCCCGCTTCTGCCCGCGGGGTTGGTCATCGCTTCCATCAAAATCGAATCGCACAACGTTTTCCATACCGAAGCTCCCCCCGAGAACAAGCTGATCTACCGGGCGGCCAACGACATCCACGTCCGCACGCGCGATCCCGTCATCATGCGGGAGCTCCTCTTCGAGGTCGGCGACGACTACGATCCGCTCCTGATCGAGGAAACGGAGCGCAACCTGCGCGCGCTTCCGTTCATACGCCGGGCCGAGATCACCGCGACGGTCAACGACCTGGGGACCGTGGACGTGGTCGTGCGCACCTATGACTCCTGGACCTTGGAGGTGGTCGCCAGCTTCAAGCGCGGCGGAGGCTCCACGAACATCAAGACGGGCATCGCCGAGCACAACATCATGGGCGAGGGAAAGGCCGGCTCCGCCGTGTTCAGCCGCGACGGCACGGCGCAGACCAAATCGTTCGGCTACCAGGACGTCCAGTTCCTCCATTATAAGCGCCTGCAGTACTCGGCCACCGCGGTGGCCACCCCGGTCAGCAAGCATTACTCGACGGGGTTGATCCGGCCGTTCTACGCCTCGATCGCGCCTTCCGCCTACGGCGCCACCCTCGACTACGTCAAAGGCACCGTCGCGACCTACGACGCCGGCGGGCTCGCGGCCGGCGCGGTCGCGAAGACGACGACCGAGGCCGAGCTCAGCTACGGCGTCGCCTTCGCCACCTCGACCGAGCGCACCCGGCGCATCAAGTTCGGAGTCCTGGAGCACCACGCCAACTTCGAGCCTATTCCCGGGCAGGGCACCGGCCCGATGCCGAACCGGGAGCAACTGGGCTTTCTCAAGGTGGGAGCGGAATTGGAGGAGCTGGACTTTCTCACGGTGCGGCGCATCCAGAAATTCACCCACGACGAGGACTACAACCTGGGTCTCGGCGTTTTTCCCACCATCGCCTGGGCGCCGGCGGTTCACGCCCTCGGCACCACCGGGGCGCAGTTCGCTCCCGCGATCGTCGTGAAGAAGGGCTTCACCTGGTCGGACCAGCTGCTGCTGCTGAATTCCGGCTACAGCTCGCGGTACGTGAACGGCGGGAACACCAACCGCCTCGCGTCGTTCAATGCCTCCTACTTCGTGCGCGGCCTCAAGTACCAGACGTTCGCCTTCCACTCCGGGCTGGACCTGGGCTGGCATCTGGATCCGGACGCGCCGCTGGTGCTGGGAGACATCAACGGGCTTCGCGGCTACGGCTTGAGCCAATTCACCGGCAATCGCCGCTTCTTGTTCAACATCGAGGACCGCATCTTCGTCTGGGACGAGCTGTTGCGGGTGATCGACGTGGGCACGGTGGCTTTCTACGATTCGGGCTACGTCTGGCCGGCGTCCAGCTCGATCAAGTTGGGCGATCTGAAGAACAGCATGGGGCTGGGGCTGCGCCTGGCTCCGTCGCGCTCCTCGGGAAACGACCCGGTCCGCATCGATTTAGCGTACGCTCTCAGCAGCAACCAAAGCCGCTCCCGCTTCTCGCTGTCGATCCAGGCCGGACAGGCTTTCTAGAGGAAACCACCCCATGAACGACCGCGTCATCGCCGTCCTCCTGCTGCTGCCGCTCGCCCGCTCCTCGATCGCCGCAGACGCGCATCACTTCAACGACGTCCATCAGGCGCTGTCGGCCGCCCGCGCCAGCGCGCCGCTGGAGGCCGAGGCCATCTGCCGCGACCTGGCGTCGCTGCAGGTGCTCTCCGCGGACGACGTCCGCGCGCTGTATGACGAACTGAAGAATCCGAGGATATGCCCGAAGCAGGAGCCCGTGGCGAACGCGCTCGGGCAATGCGGGGACGATAAATACCACGGCTTGATCGCCGGCTGGTTGTCAAAGGAAAAAACGCTCCTGCCCGATCGCGGGCCGGGCGGAGCCTACAACGCGCGCAGCTCGCGCGCGCTGGCCGTGCGGGAGCATCGTCTTCTGGGACTGCTGGCGGCGGCGGGAGCGGGCAGGAACCGCGAGGCCTTGCCGGTCCTGAGGGCGATGCTGAAGAAGGGCGGCGTCTATTCCGGGCCGATCGCCGTTGCGATCGGCCGGATCGGGGATCCGGCCGATCTGGAGGAGTTCGTCGCATCGAACAAGCGCGGCCGAGGCCCGAAGTACGACCTCTCCGGATTCGGAGTGGCGGCGATCGACCGCATCATGAAGGACGTGGACGATCCCGCCGTCTCCACCCAGGACAAGGAGTCCCTGATCGGCTATCTGGCCACGGCGCAGGGCCACGACACCCTCCCGCGCTACGAAGCGCTTCTGCATCATAAAAACAGCATCGTCGCGAAGCTGGCGGCCGAGGGCGTCGCCCGGGTCGCGGAGCCGCGGGACGCGGCATTGATCCTGGGGATGCTGAAGGACGACAACCCGGTCCTGCGGCGCTCGGCCATCGCGGCCCTGCGGAACGCCTGGGACGACAAGCACCTCCCCGCCGTCCTCGCGGCGCTGAAGAAGGACGAGGACGCCGCCGTGCGTTCCGCCGCGGCGGAATGCCTGGGAGCGCGGCGCGCGTGCGCCGCGGCGCCGGACTTGCGCGCGGCGCTCAACGACGATTCCCGCGCGGTGGAGGCCGCCGCGGCGGCGAGCCTGAAGTCCCTGTACAACCGCGGAGTCGACCCGCTGGCGCGGAGCCCCCATCCCGATTGGCCCGCCGCGAAAGTCGACAAGATGCTGACCGACGCCCGGTCGAAAAAGAAGGAGTGGCAGAAATTCGCGGCGCTGGCCGCGCTGGCCCGCTCCGGCTATCCCGTGGAAACGGTCCCGGCGCTGAGCGACGTCGCCGCGAACGGGACGGACTCGGCCAGCCGCGTCGGCGCCGTCGAGCTTCTCCGGCAGATCGGCGGAGACAAGGCGAAGGACGAGCTGACCAAGGCGCTCTCGTCCTCCGACCCGTGGCTGCGCCGGAGCGCGGCCGACGCGCTGGGAAACTGGATCGGCGAGTGCGGCGGCAAGCCCGAGCCTTCCCCGGCGCCCTGACCTCCGCTCTGCGTAATTCCCCGCTCCCGCGCGGGACTACTCCGCATAGGCGGTCCGTTCTCGGCCGCGTATACTGGAGTCATGAAGACCAAAGAGAAGGCGTTGGGTGCCGGACTCGGCTTGGCCGCGCTGGCCGCGGCGGGCGCGTACTTTCTGTACGGGAAGAAGGGCAGCAAGAGCCGCGAGACCATCGACGGCTGGGCGCTTCAGCTGAAAGGCGAGGTTCTCGAGAAGCTGGAAAAGCTCAAGACCGTGAACAAGGAAGTTTACGACGAGCTGGTGGATGATACCGCCCAGCGCTACGGACGAGTGAAGCGCGTCAGCGCCGCCGAGCTGGCGCACGTCACCCGCGAGATGAAGAACGCGTGGCGCCACATCAGCGCGGAAGTGAAGTCATGAGCGCCCGGAATGACGGGGCCGCGTCCGTCGACGGCGTCGCGTCCATGACCGACGTCAAGCGCCTGCGGGAACGCGCGCGCCAGCACGTCGAGCAGGGCGCGGTCACCGCCGGCTACAAGGCCGACCGCGCGGCCGTCGTCAAGATGCTCAACGAGGCGCTGGCCACGGAGATCGTCTGCTTCCTGCGCTACAAGCGCCATCATTTCATGGCGAAGGGAATCGACTCGCGCGGCGTCGCCGACGAGTTCGCGCAGCACGCCGCGGAAGAGATGGGGCACGCGGATTCGATCGCCGAGCGGATCGTGCAGCTGGGCGGCGAGCCGGATTATTCGCCCCTGACGCTGGCCGTGAGGAGCCACTCCGAATACGCCGAGGGCAAGAATCTGGCGGAGATGATCAAGGAGGATCTGATCGCCGAACGCGTCGCGATCGACAGCTACGGGGAGATGATCCGCTACGTCGGCGGCGACGACCCGACGACCCGCGTCATGCTGGAAGGCATCCTGGCCAAGGAAGAGGAGCACGCGGAGGATCTCGCGTCGCTGGTGACCAAGAAGGACCTCTAGACGAACCGGCGAATGACGGCCACCCCAATGGAGAATCTATGGAGACGCTTAACGTTCGTGCCGGCCGCCGGATCGCGCTCTTTGTCCTTTTGGCGTCCGTTCTTGCCCCTATCAACGCCGCTGCGGACGATGCCCAAATTGCTCAGGGGCTCTCCATCGGCGGCCGGGCCATGTACTTCCGCGCGAAGGACGCCGATCACGGCAACCTCAGCCCGGGCGTGCAGGTCCGGATGCATCTGTCGCCGATGTTCGCATTAGAGGGCTCCATCGACTACCGCAAGGAGCAGTTCGCCGGCACCGTCGTGGACGTGTATCCGGTCCAGGCGTCCTTGTTGATGTACCTGATGCCCGGCTCGCGCCTGACTCCCTACATCCTGGGCGGCGGCGGGTGGTACTACACCCAGGTGCGCGCGCCCTATCAGCACACGCAGTACCGCTTCGGCCCTCACGCCGGCGCGGGACTCAAGCTGTCCATCAACCGCAGCTGGTCGGTGGACGGCTCCTACCGCTATCTGTGGACGCGCGACATCAACTCCGAGGACGCCGCCCATCCCGCGGGCCGGAACTTCAGCGACAACGGCTTCATGCTGACCGCCGGCCTTAATTATCACTTCTAGCCGCAGGGAGAAGCTCATGTCCGATCATCCTCGTCGCGCCGCCGTCGCGGGTTGTCTGATGCTTCTTGCCGCGTCCGTTTCGGCGCAGCAGGCGGATAAGCCGACGGTTCAACCCGTCTCGGCCGCCGCGGCCGCGCCCGTCGCGGAGCCCGTCACGTCGCCGGTCACCGGCCCCGTCCCGGCGCCGGTCACGGCGGCGCCCCCCCCGATCCTGACCTCGACTATTCCGGCCACGGTGCTGATCACCACGCCCCCCCGAATCACGCCCAACACCTTGCTCGGCAATGATCTTCATAACAAGGTCCGATACAACGAGGCGCGCCTACGAGCGCAGGACGCGGAGGCCAACAGGGCCTTCGACGCGCGCGAAGCCGCCGCGAGAAACGAATTCGAGGGCGGCCTCGCCGGAAAGGGTTTCTGGGAAAGGCGCCGCCTGACGCGCGAATTCAATGGGCAGCAAGCCAAACGCCGTGCCGCGTTCAACGCGGAGCAGGATCAAAAGCGTCTCAACCCGCTTCCTTAGGGAAGCAGCATCCGCCGGGAATTAATGGAGTCCGACATGAAGAATTATCTGTTCGCCGCCGTGCTGGCGTGGGCGTGCGTCGCGTCCGCGCCGGGAGCGTCGCGCGCCGCCGAGACGTCAAAGATCGCGGAGACGAAGGCCGAGTACGTGAAGAAGGCCCACGCCGAACTGGACGAGTTGAGCGCCCGGATCGACGCCCTCGAGGTCAAGGCCAGGAAAACCGGCGCCGCGACGGACGAGGCCTTGAAGAAGAAGATCTCCGAGCTCAAAGCGCGCCGCAAAACGGCCAAGAAGGATTTCGCCAAGCTCAAGCGCGCGAGCGGAGAGGCCTGGGCGGATCTGAAGGCCGGCGTGGACAAGGGCATCGACGACATCAAGAAGGAGCTCGACGAAGCCAAGAAGGAGTAGCCGCTCCCGCCGCGCCTACTTGAGCTTCAGCGGCGACGACAGGGACGGATTGGCGCGCAGCATGTTGTGCAGGCCGTGCCGGGCGTCGGCGGGATGGAAGAACGGCACCTGGACGCGCTGGAAGTCGAATTGGACCAGCAGGCCGGCCGTGTGCCCCCCGTTGCCGTGTCCGCGCGCCGCGTTGACGCCGTAGCCGTAGGCGCCGAGGATCTGCCAGGCCTTCGAATGCGATAGATAGGCGGCGCCCAGTCCCACGCCGGTGTGGGACTTGCCGCGCTGGTCGTAGCCGGGCGCGTATTCCACCAAAGCGGTGGCCGCCGTGACGCTCGCCGTCCAGGTCGCCTTGTCGCGGCTCAGCGGCACGATATAGCTTCCGCTCAGCAGCGCGTAGCTGCGCGCGCAGATTTCCTCGTAGTAGTATCCGGGAAGCGAAAGCGGGAACTCCGACGCCATCGGCAGATCTCCCCCGAGACGGTACGCGCTGAAGCGGTCGGGGCGCACGCTTCCTCCGCCGCTCAGCCCCGCGATGAAGCGCTCCGCGGATTGGGGCTGGTTGTAGACGATCAAGGCGCGGCCCCGGTACAACTGCGTGTTCGACTCGATGCGGCGATCGTCCGCGAAGCCGTACGCCGCGGGCGCCAGCCGCGAGCGGCTCTCGGCCCACGCGGAAAGCTCCATGGCCAGGTTCGGGGCCAAGGTCGGCTCCATGCCGCCCAGGCGCGCGCCGGCGCGCACGATGATCTCGCCCTCGGGCTTGGGAACGACGAAGGCGGGATCGGTGGTTTTCTCGCGGGAGAACGCGGCGTAGTGCCCCTCGACGCGGAAAATCCCGGCCAGCGGCACGGGCCCTTGGTCCGGGAAATCATGATAGAGCCCCACGGCGGTCCGCACGCCGTCCCCGCGGAAGGATTCCCCCCGGACGTAGAGATCGCGATGGATCTCGTTATGGCTGTCGGCCAAGGCGCCGCCCGCCAAGCCGATCCCGAGATGAGTCTTGGGCCCCAGCGCCTGAGCCAGGCCCAGCTCGGAATCCGCGTAGCCGGGCGCCACGACCAGCCTCAGGGTCGGCCGGTCGGCCAGGAAATGAGGCTCGTTGAGATAATAATAGGCGTACGCGGCCAGCGGCCCGCGCCCGTCCACCGCCTGGTTCGCGCCGACCTGCAGCAGCTGGCGCCGCTCGGGATCGATTTGCGCGGCGGCGGGACGCGCCGCGGCGGCGAGCAGGCACGGAAGCAGCAGCGCGGCGAGACGGCTTTCGCTCATGGGCCGGCCTAGATACGGCGGCCGTTCGCCAAGCGGAAGATCAACATGACCAAAGCGACCATGAGCAGGAGATGGATCAGCCCCCCTCCGACGTGGACGGCGAAGCCTCCGATCCAAGACAACACCAGCAGAAGGATGATGACGTCGAGCAAGCTCATGGGCGCCTCCGGAACAGACTTCACGATACCCTCTCCGCGGCGGGGCGTCCATGCGGAGTTCTACCCGGCGTGCCGGGTAGAAATCCTCATTGTGGGAGCGGCCGGCGGCGGATATATTGAAGCGACGGCGCAATCGGAGGGAGCCCACTTGAACACTGTCATGCCGCCGACTTTCCAGAAAACGATGAAGGCCCTGGTCTATCACGGGCCCGGCAAGATCGCCTGGGAGGAAAAGCCCCGTCCGGCGCTTCAGGACGCGACCGACGCGATCGTCCGGATCACGACGACGACCATCTGCGGCACCGACCTTCACATCCTGAAGGGCGATCTTCCGGAGGTGACCGACGGCCGCATTCTCGGCCACGAAGCGGTCGGGGTCGTGGAGGAGATCGGCGCCGGCGTGACCGCGTTCAAGAAGGGCGACAAGGTCATCGTCTCCTGCATCACTTCGTGCGCGAAGTGCGACTTCTGCCGCAAGGCCATGTACTCCCACTGCCGCCGCGGCGGCTGGATCCTGGGCTTCCTGATCGACGGGACGCAGGCGGAGTACGCGCGCGTCCCCTTCGCCGACACCAGCCTTCACGCCGTGCCCGAGAAGGCCGACGACGAGGCGATGGTCATGCTCAGCGACATCCTTCCGACGGGCTTCGAATGCGGCGTCCTCAAGGGAGCCGTCCAGCCGGGTGGGAGCGTGGCCATCGTGGGGGCCGGGCCGATCGGCCTGGCGGCCCTGCTCACCGCGAAGCTCTACTCCCCGGCCAAGCTCATCGTCATCGATCAGGACGACAACCGCCTGATCGCGGCCATCGCCCTGGGCGCGACCCACACCATCAATAATTCGGACGGCAAGGCGGCCGAGAAAGTGCTGGCGCTGACCGGCGGCCTCGGCGCGGACGCGGCCATCGAAGCGGTCGGCCTGGCCGCCACGTTCGAGCTTTGCCAGCGGCTTCTCGCCCCCGGAGGGCATTTGGCCAACATCGGCGTGCACGGAAAAAGCGCGACCTTGCACCTCGAGACGCTTTGGTCGAGGACCGTCACGGTGACGACGCGTCTGGTGGACACCTCCTCGACGCCCATGCTCCTGAAAGCCGTGGCGGCGGGCGGCCTGGATCCGAAAAGGCTCGTCTCCCACCGCTTTCCCCTGGCCGACGCGATGAAGGCCTACGAGGTCTTCGGCAACGCGGCCAAGGAGAAGGCGCTGAAGGTCCTCCTATCGACGCGCTGAACACGACGACGGTCGGCGGCTATTTGGCGTCGCGGCTGGCGCAGGCCGGCTTGCGCGACTTTTTCGTGGTCCCGGGAGACTACAATCTGGTCCTTCTCGACCAGCTGCTCAAGCAGCCCGGGCTGAGGATGATCGGCTGCTGCAACGAGCTCAACGCCGGCTACGCCGCCGACGGGTACGCCCGCGCGACGGGCTTTTCCGCGGTGGTCGTCACCTACATGGTGGGCTCCCTCAGCCTGCTCAACGCCGCCGCGGGGGCCTACTCCGACGACCTGTCCATGCTGGTCGTCTCCGGCGGTCCGAACAGCAACGACGCGCAGGACAACCACCGCGTCCATCACACCATAGGCGAAAAGGATTTGTACCAGGCCTCGCGCTGCTTCGACCCGGTGGTCGGCGGGGTCTTCGTGGTCCGCCACCCCGCCAACGCCCCGCGAATGATCGACGAGGCGCTGGCCCTCTGCCTGCGGGACAAGAAGCCCGTCTACCTTGAGATCGCCTGCAACCTGGCCGGGGCGACGGTCCCCGCCCCCGAGCCGATGACCTTGCCGCCGGACCCGGCCCGCAGCGATCCCGCCGCCTTGGACGCGGCGGTGGACGCGGCCGTCGCGCGCCTGGAACAATCCGTCAAACCCGTGCTCATCGCCGGCGTCAAGCTGCGCCCCCAGGCGGCGGCGTCCTCCTTCCGGCGCCTGGCCGACGCGCTGGGCTGCGCCGTGGCCGTCATGCCGGACGCGAAGGGCCTTTTTCCCGAATCGCATCCGGGATTCATCGGGACCTATTGGGGCGAGGTCAGCGGTCCGAACTGCGCCGGGATTGTCGAGTCGAGCGACTGCCAGATCTACGCCGGGCCGCTCTTCAACGACTACACCACCGTGGGCTGGAACGCGCTGATC
The DNA here is from genome assembly GCA_044450965.1 of Elusimicrobiota bacterium. Classification (GTDB taxonomy): domain Bacteria; phylum Elusimicrobiota; class Elusimicrobia; order UBA1565; family UBA9628; genus GWA2-66-18. The sequence goes on from JBIOJO010000016.1 coordinate 36,491, forward strand.
GATCGCGCGCGCTCCATTCACGCCGGTCCGCATTCGGTCGACGTCGCCGGAGCCTCCTTCCACGGCGTCGAGCTGGACGATTTTCTGGGACGCTTGGCGGCTCGCGCGCCGGCCAAGAACGCCTCGCTCGCGGCTTACGCCCGACTACGGGAGAAAGCAACGCCCCCGGCGCCGGCCGCCGCGGACGGCCCGTTGTCCCTGCGCGAACTCCGGCGCCGGGTGCAGGGCCTGCTGAACGCCGGCACCCAACTGGTGGTCGAAACCGGCGATTCCTGGTTCAACGGCCAAAAGCTCCGCCTCCCCGACGGCGCCGCCTATCATTGCCAGATGCAGTACGGCTCCATCGGGTGGTCCGTCGGAGCCGCGCTGGGCGTCTGCCTGGGCGCCGGAGCCGGGAAGCGGGTCGTCGCCCTGATCGGCGACGGCGCCTTCCAGCTCACCGCGCAGGAGGTCTCCACCATGATCCGCTGCGGCGCCGATCCGATCATTTTCCTCATCAACAACCGCGGCTACGCGATCGAAGCCGAGATCCACGACGGGCCCTACAACAAGATCAAGAACTGGAACTACGCCGCGCTGGTGGACGCGTTCAACGCCGGCGAAGGCGACGGCCTGGGGCTCAAGGCCGCGACCGGGGAGGAGCTCGGCGCCGCGGTCGAACGGGCGAAGGCGCATCCCGGGCTGGTGCTGATCGAATGCGAGATCGACCGCGACGACTGCACCCAAGAACTGCTCGAATGGGGCGGACGCGTGGCCGCGGCGAATTCGCGGCCGGCCTAGGGAGAGATCATGAAGACGGCGGGCGGACGCGGCGCGGTCTCGGACAAGATACCGGCCTCGGTCGCGCTCTCTCTCGGCCTGCACGCGGCGGGCCTGGCGGCATTCATGCTGGTCCTGCATGCCGCGCCGAAAAGCGCGCCGCGCATGGTGGAGAGCGTGGACGTGCTGATCGCGATGCCTAGGAAGCCGCGCATGTCCGCGCTGGAATTCATGAAGCTGGCGATCCCCAAGCCGAAGGCGGCCCGCGCGGCCGTTCGCGCGCGCCTGGCCCGGCGCGTGAGGCCGGCGGAACCCGCCCCGATGCCGGACCTCACCACGCGCCACGGCGCGTCCGCGGAGCGCTATCGCCGGACGGCGGAGCGCTACCGCCAGGCCGCCGAACGCGGCGAGGCCGGCGCCCAATTCTCGCTCGCGGGGCTTTACTACATCGGGCACGGCGTCGAGCAGGATTACGGGGCGGCCATGGCCTGGTACCGCAAGGCCGCGGCGCACGGCGACGCCGTGGCGCAGACGAACCTCGGAACGATGTACTACTCGGGCCGCGGCGTTCCCGTCGATTACGACGCGGCCATCGCGTGGTATCGCAAGGCCGCGCAGCTGGCCTACCCCCCGGCGCAATCGATCCTGGGGACGATGTACGAAGAGGGTCACGGGGTGGCCCGGAACGAGGCGGAGGCCCTCTCCTGGTACCGCAAGGCCGCCGCGCAGGACGACGCCTCGGCGGAATACAAACTGGGGCTCGCGTACGAGAACGGCTACGACGGATTGGCGAAGGATGAAGGCCAAGCCATGACCTGGTACCAGAAAGCCGCCGACCAGGAGTACGACGCGGTCCGCCCGAACCGGCAGCCCGGGGACCTCTGGGACCGAGCATGCGCCGAGCGGGAGCGGCGTAAGGCGCTCCGTCGGTAATTCTCCCCCGGCACGGGTATAACTCCGCATAGGCGGTGGGTCCGACGCGGCGTATACTGGCGGGAAGATGACCCAACACCAGCCCATCGTCCTCGAATTGCTCTCCCTCCTGAAGGCGCGGCCGGAACTCGCCGACGCCCTCGAACGCTCGATCCGGAAGGCGGGCCTTCCGGGCATCGCGGCTTCGACCGAGTATTTCGACTTTTTGGACCAGATGGTGGTCCTGATCCCGACGGACCGGAACCTTAATCAATTCGTCTCGAAATACTACTACCTCCTGGGCTTCTCGCCGGCGGAGCTGCTGAAAACGGACGAGGATTTTCAGCGCTGGTCCCGGAAGTTCGCCGAGGACTGGGGGGCCTTCCTCGACACGACCGGGTCCGCCGCGGGGATCCCGGGCTTCTCGGCCAACCCCGACTACCACATCGGCGACTACGCCGCGTCGCCGAGCGGCTGGCTCACGTTCAATCAATTCTTCGCCCGGCAGGCGGGGCCCGGGAAGCGTCCCGTCGACGCCCCGAACGACGACTCCGTCGTCGTCTCCCCCGCCGACAGCGTCTACCAAGGGCAATGGGACATCCGCGACGACTCGAAGATCACCTCGAAGGGCCTCACGTGGTCGGTCAGCGACCTTCTCGCCGGAAGCCCGTACCGGGAAAAGTTCCGCGGCGGGATCTTCACGCACAGCTTCCTGAACATCAACGACTACCACCGCTACCACCTGCCCGTCCGCGGAACGGTCAAGGAAATCCGAAAGATTTCCGGCAAGGTGACGATGGACGTGATCCGCAATCAGGACGGCTCGTTCGCCGCCGTCGACGGGACCGGCTATCAGTTCACCCAGGAGCGGGGCCTCGTCGTCGTCGACTCCCCCCTGGGCTTCGTGGCCGTGCTGCCGATCGGCATGGCGCAGGTCGCGTCCGTGAACATGACCGCCGAGGCCGGCTCGACCTTGGTCAAAGGCGAGGAGTTCGGATTCTTCGCCTTCGGCGGGTCTGACATCGTGACTCTCTTCGAGCCGGGCAAGGTCAGCCTCGAAGCGACGGTCGGGGTGCATTACAAGCAGGGCAAAAGGATCGGCCGCGCAACGACGCAAGGATAAACCATGAATAATAATTCCGGAGTCTGGATCGATCATCGCAAAGCCGTGATCGTCGTTCTCTCGGGAGACGCCGCGGCGACCTCGCGCATCGCTTCCGAGGTTCAAAAGCACGAGCACCGCGACGACGTGAACGACGACACGCGCCAGAAGGAGTTCACGGAGCACATCTCTCGCTACTACGACCGGGTCATCGCCGCCCTGAGCGGCGCCGGGTCCATCCTGATCATGGGGCCCGGAGAAGCCAAGGAAGAGCTGCACAAGCGCTTCCACCATCACCGGCACGACTCTCGCCCGATCGCCGTGGAGACGACCGCGCCGATGACCGAACCGGAGATCGCCGCCAAGGTCCGCCGCCACTTCCACGACGACGCCCCGCGCATCGGGGTCTGAACGCGGCGGCCGCGAACTTGCGGCAACCCCTCGAAACTGGCATAATGACCCGTCGTTGAAGGACGGTAGGGTGGCTGAGCGGTCAAAAGCACCGGTCTGTAAAACCGGCGGCAATAGCCTACACAGGTTCGAATCCTGTCCCTACCACCATTTGCCTTTTGTCAGAAAAGCCGGCCCTCGCGGGTCGGCTTTTTTATTGGGTTTTGCTATCATGAATCCACTATGGCACTCCACATCGTCGTCTGCGTGAAGAGCACCCCCACTTCCGTGAATGTCGGCGTCGACGCCGCCACCGGCCAGCCGAAGACCGCCGGCGTCCCCACCGCCATCAATCCGTACGACGAGTACGCCGTCGAGGAAGCCGTGCGCTTGAAGGAGCGCGTGCCCGGCTCGACCGCCACCGTGATCACCGTCGGCCCCGACTCGGCCGCCGAGGTCCTGCGCGAGGCCATCGCCCGCGGCTGCGACGCCGGCGTCATCGTGTCCGGACCCGAGTTCGACGGCGGCGACTCCTACGCGACCAGCCTGGCGCTGTCCGCCGCGATCAAGAAGCTCCACGCCGAGAAGCCCGTCTCCCTGGTCCTGTTCGGAAAGAACACCAGCGACGTGGGCGCCGGCGTGGTCGGAACCCAGACCGCGGCCTGGCTGGACTGGGCCGGGGCGACCGCCGTCAAGAAGATCGAGGCCATCGACGAGGCCTCCGCCACGGTGCACCGCGCCATGGAGGACGGCACCGACGTGATCAAGCTGACCTTGCCCGCCTGCGTCTCCACCGTCAAGGAGCTCAACGAGCCGCGCCTGCCGTCTCTGAAGGGCAAGATGGCGGCGAAGAAGGCCGTTTTCCCGAAGTGGACCGCCGCCGAGCTGGGCCTGACGCCCGCGCAGGTCGGCGCCGCCGGGTCCGGCACCGCCGTGGTGAAGGCCGCGATGCCTCCGTCCCGCCCCGCCGGCGTCAAGGTGGAAGGCGCGTCCGCCGCCGAGAAGGCGAAGAAGCTGGTCGACATCCTGTTCGAAAGGAAGCTCATCTAACATGGCCAACAAAGGAATTCTCGTCGTCGCCGTCGCCCAGCGCGGGGCCCTGCCGCCCGCGACCTTCGAGCTGATCACCGCGGGCCGCAAGCTCGCCGACGCCCAGAAGGAGCCGCTCGCCGCCGTCGTGCTGTCCGACAAGACCGGGGCGCTCGCCGCGGATCTGGCCGCGCGCGGCGTGGACAAGGTGTACGCCGTGGAGCACGCGTCCCTGGCGGGGTTTACGGAAGAGGTCTACGCGAAGGCCGCCGCCCAGGTCGCGCTGAAGGAAGGCTTCGGCAAGGTCCTGCTCGCGTCGAACGTGGCGGGCCGCGCGCTGGCCGCGCGGCTGGCCGTCCTGCTCAAGGCCGGACTGGCCGCCGACGTGTCCGAAATCCTGCCCGACGGCAAGATCCTGCGCCCTTACTTCTCGGGCAACCTGGTCGCCGAGGTGGAGTTCAAGACGCCCGTCGCGGTGATGACCTTGGCCCCGATGTCCTTCCCCCGCGCCGAGGCCGGCTCCGCGAAGGCGGAGATCGTCCCCACGGCGTTCGACCCCGGCGCGTCGAAGACCGCGTTCGCGTCCTTCCTGCCCGAGACCTCGAACGAGATCGACATGGGCGCCGCGGAGCGCATCGTCTCCGGCGGACGCGGCTTGGGCAGCGCGGACGGCTTCAAGCCGTTGTTCGAGCTGGCCCACACCATCGGCGCCGCCGTCGGCGCCAGCCGCGCGGCCGTGGACGCGGGCTGGATCCCCTACAAGTACCAGGTCGGATTGACCGGACGCAGCGTGCGGCCCAAGCTGTACATCGCGGTCGCCATCTCGGGACAGATCCAGCACCTGGCCGGCATGTCCTCGTCGGGCACGATCGTCGCCATCAACACCGACAAGGACTGCCCGCTGATGCAGATGGCGAACGTCTCGGTGCAGGGCGAATACGCCGAGCTCCTCCCCCTCATCGTCGAAGAGGTCAAGAAGCGCCGGGGCGCGACCGCGGTCGCCGCCTAAGACCTAAGCGCCGAGCGCGAACGACAAGGCCCTGGATCCCTTGGGATCCGGGGCCTTCTTCTTTCCGGCCCCCCGCGACCCGCTCGTCCAGCGGCACTGGCCGCCCTCGCAGCGCACCTTCGCGAACGGCGTCCACTGCGCCTTCCGGTTCACGAACAGCCACGGCATCAGGTCCTTGGCGATCATGAGGGGTTCCTCCGTTTTCAACGCCGCGACAACCTGATACGTTTTATCAGCAAACCTTATATTTGTCAATAGGTTTGTGCCGCGATCCGGAGCGTTATTTTTTTAAGGGTTCTTCTTCTCGGGGCGGTTCCCGTCGGGGAAGATCCACGACGGCACTTTGTACTGGAGGATTCCCGTCAGGGACAGGAACACGGCCGTGACGATCAGCGCGGCCTTCAGCCCCGCGAAGTCCATCAGCAGGCCCAGCAGCAGGGCGCCGACCGACTCGAAGGCGACGTCCACCATGAACACCGCGCTCTCGATGCGCGCCAGCATGGAGTCGTCCATCTGCGCGCGCTTGACCGGCGACAGCACGATGCCCACCGGCGTGTTGAAGTACTGCACGCCGAACATCACGCCCGCGACGATGGCCAGGTTCACCCAGAACATGCCGGCGGTCAGGAACACCGGCGCCAGCAGGGCCCAGTACAGCAGCGACGCGACCGCGGCGCGGCGGTAGAACGCGCCGTGGCCGACGCGCTCGATGATGGCGTCGCCCTTCTCCCCCTCCAGGCGCCAGGACGGGATGAAGCGGCCCAGGTATTCGATGGAGAACAGCAGCCCCATGAGGCCGCCCGCCGACGCGAACGCAGCCGGCATGATCGCCGGAGCCCGGCCCAGGCCCTCGGTGATCAGGTTCGGCAGGATGACGAACGGCAAGGCGTCGACGAGGAGGACCTCCAGGGCCATGACCCCGGTCAGGATGCGCAAAGTCTTATTGCGCAGGATGTAGGCCAGGCCCTGCATGGGCTTGTACCGATCGAGCAGGTCGGCCAGGCCGGACGCGCCGCCGCCGGAGCGCGCCGCGCGCAGGGCGCCGGGCGGGACTTGAGCGTCGCCAGCGTCGTCCGCCACGAGACGAGGGCCCGGAAGGCCCCGCGCAGGAGCGCGAAGAGCGGATAGACCATGCTGTAGAGCAGGGCGCCGAGGAACTTGACGCCCTGCGTCGCGGCCGTGACGGCGCTCAGCTTCCCGGGGAAGCGCGGGTCGCGGATCGTGAACCAGTAGATCGGTATGGAGACCAGCAGGAGGCCCGCGTAGAGGCCATAGGCCATCGCGTAGCCGCCCAGGCCGAACGACGCGACCAGCGCGCCGACGGCCCAGCCCGCGATCAGCGGCATGGCCATGCCCGCCAGCGCGTCCCACTTGCTGAAGGTCGCGGTCGCGTCCTTGTTGAGCTTCTCGTCCTTGCCCAGGATGGTCTTCATCGCCGCGCCTTCGGCGACGATCATCGTGCTCTGGAACAGCGGATTGAACGCGACGATGGCGGCCAGCACGGTGAAATGAAGGCCGCCCGCCATCCAGAGAAGCGGGATGGCGCCCATCAGCAGGGCGCGCACGACGGCGGTGGTGATGGAGACGACGCGGTAGTCCGTCTTGTCGATCAGGTAGCCGATGGGCAGGAAGTTCACGATCGCCATCGAGCCCATGTGGATGTTGCGCACGAACCCCATGGTCGCCGTGCCCATGCCCAAGGTGTTCTGCACCAGGAACGGCTGGCTCAAAATGTGGAAGTTGATGCCCAGGACCGTGGCGATGTCGTGGCCCCAGAAGAAGCCCCACAGCGGCTTCGGAATCTTGGCCGGGGCGGGCTTGGCGGCCGGTTCGGACGGTTTGAGGCCGTTCTCCGGATCGGCGCCGTCGGACGGAGCGGCCAGGACCGGCAGGGAGTCGGATTCCGCGGGACGGACGGCGGCTTCGTCGAAGGTCCGGCGGCCTTCCGCGACGCGGGAGGAGGTGTCGTCGCGGCGTTCCGAGGCGCGGGGGCCCGACGCGGCGGCGGCAAGAACGCGGACGGCGGGCGCGACGGGAACGGGTAAAGCGGCGGCGACGGGGACCGCGGGGACGGCGGAAAGGGCGGGAGCGGCGGCCAACGGAGCGGCGGCCAGAGGAGCCGCGACGGACAGCGCCGGAGAAATCGACGGCGCCGACAGCAGCGACGGAGAGAGGGTCAGCGCCGGCGCGCCGACATTGAGGCGAACGACCCCGGCGAAAGGCGCGGCGGGGGCGCGGACGACCTGGGCGACGGCGTCGTAGGAGGCGAAGCCCGGAACGCCGAGAAGAACGGCCGCGGCGAGAATCATGGCGACGGCGCGCTTCAGCGCGAGGCGGAACATTAAGGAAACTCTACCGCACTCGACGAAAAGCTCCTAGGGTCCTTGGGTGAAGCCGCGCCTGGGCTAAACGGCCTGGACGAACGGCGCCCGACGAGGTATCCTTAAGGCATGAAGAGCGCGCTTTTGCTGACTCTCGCCGCGGCCCTGACGGCCTGCGCGGCCCCGCGGCCCAAGTTCTACCCCAACGAGCGCTATCCGTCGGTCGGCGAGGAGCAGGCCAAGAAGGACACCGACGAGTGCCTGGGGAAGGCGAAGGAATACTTGAAGGAGAACCCCTTGAAGCCCGTCGCGAGAAAGACCGCCTGGGGCGCGGCTTCCGGCGCCGTCATCGGCGCGGTCGTCGGAGCGATCACCGGGGACTTCAAGGGCGCGCTGGAATCCGGCGCGGCGGCCGGAGGCGCGGCCGGAGTCATGCAGGGAACCGCCGACGCGAACACGCCCGACGGCGTGGTGCGGGCCTACACGGACCGCTGCCTCGCGGAGAAAGGCTACTCGGTCCTGGGCTGGCGCTGACGCGTCAGCCGCGGAAAGGCCAGCGCCGGCCCAGCGGATCCAGGTCCTGGCTGATCAGAAAATCGGAGACCAAGCGGTCCTCGGCCTCCCGCCAGGCGGTCTCGTCCGCGGCGAGGCCCAGCTCGATGGAGCCCCCGGCGATCATCGCGTGCCCCCCGCCCCGGTTGCCGCCGCCGAGCAGGCGCTTCAGCAGGCGCCCCGCGCCCGCGCCGGGATCGTTCGAGCGCAGGGAGACGTGCAGCCGCCCCTGATAGCGCGCGGTCACGATCGACCAGCGCATCTTCTCCAGCGTTAGGAGGAAGTCCGCGATCTGGGCGACGCGGTCGGGAGTGTTGACCTCCCCCAGATGCACGCCGATGACGCGGCCCGCGATGAACGCCTCGCGCACGCCGCGCGCCAGGGTCTCGAAGAACGCCTCCGAGCGCTGCGGATAGGAGATCCGCCACAAAGTCTTCATGTGCGCCTTCGGCCAGAAGAACTGGTAGGCGTCCATGTCGCGCGTGGTCGCCTCGCGGCCCAGGTTCTGGGTCTCGGAGCCGATCCCGTACACGATCCCGGTCGCCAGGCGCCCGGGGACCCGCAGGCCGGCGGCCACCAGCGCCTCCACCAGGATGGTCGTCGTCGCGCCGACGGACTCGTCGATCAGGGGCAGGTCGGACTGCGTGTCGGCGTGGCGCGGGTGATGGTCCAGGATCAGATCGGGGATGCGGCGCGGAGGGCAGCGGTTGTTCTTGAACGGCGGCTGGGTGTCCACCAGGGCCAGATGAGCCACCCCGGCGAGTTCGCCCTTGCGCAGGGGATGCGCCGGAACGTGCAGGCGCTCGGCCATCATCCGGTTTTCCGCGCGGCCGATGATCCCGCCGTAGACGATGCGGCAGCGGATCTTCCCCAGCGAGCGCGCCAGATGCTCCAACGCCCACGCGCTGGCCAGGGCGTCGGGATCCGGGTGATCGTGCGTCAGGATGGTCAGCGGCGACAGACTGCGGCCCTTCTCCTTGAGGTACTTGATGAGGCGCTTGGCGTGAAAGCCCGGCTTCACCGAGCGCCCCCGATGCCCACGAAGAATATCCACAGCAGGACGGACACCGCGGCGGCCGTCAGCTTCTCGCGCCAGTTCTCCGTGAAGAAGCGCAGGAAGGCGTTGCTGGATTCGTTGGGCATCATCCGGTTCAGGAAGACCTCGATGGCGTCCTGCAGGTGTTCCAGGTCCTTGACGATGACCAGCTCGCCGCGCTGGGCGATGGAGATGGTTCCGTGCTCCTCGCTGACGGCCAGGCACAGCGCGTCGGTGCGCTCGGCCAGGCCCAGCGCCGCCGAGTGGCGGGTGCCCAGGTTGGTGATCTTGGAGAAATCCTTCGACAGCGGCAGCTGCACGCCGAAGCGCGACACGCGGCCCTCCTCGATGGTGAACGCCCCGTCGTGGCCCAGGGAGTGCGAATCGAAAATGCTCTTGATCAGCGCCTCGGACAGCTCCCCGTTGAGGTCCCAGCCGCCGGACACGTGGCGGTCGAGCGGGTCCAGCCCGCGCAGGACGACCAGCGCCCCGATGTGGTCGCGCGCGAGGTCGCCGAGGGAGCGGACGAGAATCTCCACCTGGCGATGCGTCGGCGCCGACTTCAGGACGCCGCCGGTCAGGCTCCACACCGCGATGCGTTCGAACACGGAGCGGATCTCTTCCTGGAAGATGACGATCACCGCGACGATGAACACCGCGAAGAATCCCTGGAAGATGCGCACCGTCATGTACATGCCCGCCAGGAACGCGACGGTGTACACCACCGCGAGCAGAAGCAGTCCCAGCGCCACGAACGCCGCGCGCGTGCGCTTGAACCACAGCAGGAGGCCGTACACGAGCGCCCCCACCAAGGTCATGTCCAGGACGTCCGCGACGACGATGGGCTTCAATCCGCCGAACATTGCGGCTCAGTATAGCGGAAGTTCCCCGTCCTGGCCAGGGGGCCGTACGCGGCCGTCGCCGCGGACGCGACCGCCAACAGGACCGGCTCATAACCCATGACGCCCAGAATCTTACGCACCTCCGTCCAGCGCGCCGGCGCCAGGCCGCGCTCCAGCTCCGAGAGCCGCGCCTGCCGCATCCCCGCGCGGCGCGCGACTTCGCGTTGGGAGAGCCTCGCGCCGCGTCGGAGGCAGCGGATCAGGCGGTCCGGGTCCATCCCGCGATGCTTCCGCGCGGCGTGCCGCCCGGCCAGCAGGACCGACATCGACTCGGGCGGAGTGTACTCGAAATCCTCCATTTCCCATTCATACGATTGGGCGCATCAAAAAGTTCCAATGATACGCTGGAGCGTATGAAACGGAAAAAAGGGATATTGAGAGGCCCGCACCGCATAGGCCGGCGCGTCGCCCTGGGCGAGTTAGTCGGCGACGCGCGTGCCGGTAAGGCCGGAAACGCCGGTGACGCCGGGGATGTCGCCGTTGTAGCGCGCGACGATGGTCTTGTCCGCGCCCAAGTTCTTGGGATCGAACACGGAGCCGGCGAAACCGGCGGCGACGGGGAAGGCGGTGATCAGGTAGGAGCGCTTGGCCTTCAGGTCGCGGTAGGAGTAGATCAGCAGGAAGCCGTCGCCGGACGTGTAGGCGACCAGGTCGGTGCGGATGGCGATTCGGCCGACGGTCTCGGTCAGGCGGCGGACCTGGAACGGGGCGACGTCGTACTTCCCGAATTTTTTGGCGGCCCTCAATTCGCGGCCATCGTTCCGGAAGGCGATCCGGCCGGCAAAAGCGGTCAGATTGGTCAGCAAGGTGCCCTTCGCCGGCACGGGCGAGAACGACCCGGGCGGAAGGCCCAGGCCGCGTTCGATCTCGCCGCTGACCCAGCGCGCGCGCTTGAAGCCGTAGGGCGTTTTCAGAGTGCTGAACAGATAGCCGTAGGTGTGGGTCAGGCCCGCATGACCGTCCTTCACGCCGATGGCCTGAAGGATCTGCGGCGCGATGATCGTCGCCTTCGCGTGCTCGTCGAAGTTGACGCTTTTTCCCCATAGCGACAGCAGGGCCGCGTCCTTGGAGTCGCGCGCGAATTCCTTCGCCACGGCGGGAGCCGACGATTTCAGCACCTTTAACGCCGCGGCGGCGTCCGGGGCGACGGCGGCGAGGCGGGCGATCTCGGCCCAAGGGCAATCCAACGCGGTTTCTCCATCCATAGGGCAATCGGGGACGGCGTGAACGGGCGCGGCCAGCGCGGCGGCGAACGCGAGCGCGATCATCCTTTCTTCTTGTCGCCCAGCAGTTCCTGCATGTTCCAGATCATGTCCTTGCGCGAATAGGACGAGATCTCCACCTCGTTGGCGTCCATGTGGATGGCGTCCACCGGACAGGCCTCCACGCAGTAGCCGCAGAAGATGCACATGCCCAGGTCGATGTCGAAGGTCTTCGCGCGCTTCTCGACGACGACGTCGGGGGCGTTTTCGGCGGTGATGCGGATGCACTTGGCCGGGCAGATCGTCTCGCACAGGAGGCAGGCGGTGCAGCGCGGCGCGCCGTCGTCGCGCTTGAGCAGGCGATGGCGCGTGCGGGCGCGCTTGCCCAGGACGGCGGGGTCCTCGGGATACTGGATCGTCACGGACGCGCCCGGCAGGCGCATGACGTGACGGTACATGTTCACGAAGAAATGCCGGAACGTCACGCCGAGACCGCGCCAGACTTCGATGAGATAGATCCGGGTCGCGAAGGTGTGCTTCGGACGCTCGACGACTTTGACGGTCATCGCCACAGGTACACCCCCCAAACGGTGACCAGAAAATTGACCAAGGACAGCGGCAGAAGGTTCTTCCAGCCCAGGTCCAGCAGCTGGTCGAAGCGGAAGCGCGGCAAGGTCCAGCGCAGCTGCATGAGCAGGAACAGTAGCGCGAGGACTTTCGCGGAAAAACTCGCCAGCATCAGGACGCCGCCGAGGATGCCCATCGACGGCAGGTCCAGGAACGGGATCGCCCAGCCGCCCAGGAACAAGGTCGTGATCAGGCCGCAGACCACTATGGACTCGAAAAAGTCGGTCATCAGGAACATGCCGAACTTCATGCCCGAGTACTCGACGTGGTAGCCGACGATTTCGCTCTCGCCTTCGGGGAGGTCGAACGGCGTGCGCTTGGTGATGGCGGCGCCGGCGGTGAGGAAGATGATGAAGGCCAGGGGCTGGACGACGATGCCCCAGACGTGCGCGGCCTGCCACAGCACCGCCTGCTGGAGGTCCAGCGTGCCGTACAGGAACATCGCGCCGGCCAGGGACGAGGCCAGGCACACCTCGTAGGCGACCATCTGCGAGGCGCCGCGCAGGCCGCCCAGCAGGCCGTAATTGGAACCGGACGCGAAGCCGGCCATCACGATGCCGTGCACGCCGAACGCCAGCACGCCCAGCACCAGCGGCAGTCCCATGGAGCTTTCGATGGGCTGCAGGCTCCAGGCTCGGCCGAAGGCCGTGACGACGCCGCCGTACGGGAGGGCCGCCAGACAGAACATGCCGCACCCCAGGGAGATCATCGGGGCGAGGCCGTGCAGCGGCTTGTGCACGCCCTTCGCCTGGAAATCCTCCTTCGTCAGCATCTTGATCGCGTCGGCGATCGGGTGGAACAGCCCCAGGATCGTGATCCCGAAGATGTCGGCCCGGTTGGCGCCGATGCGGTCCTGCAGCACGGCGCTTTGCTTGCGCTCCACCCAGCCCAGGAAGCCGGCGATGTTCAGGCCGAAGCCGAGGATCGCGGCCAGGACCTTCACCGTGGTCCAGATGAGATCGGTGGAGGTCATGCCGCCACCTTCCCGGCCTTGGCGGCGCGGATCAGGCCGAAAATTTCGTGGTCGGGCTTGGCGTCTCCGATCGGATCCAGCGCCTTCTTGTATTCCTGGACCTTCCCCTCGAAATTCGTGAAGTGCCCCGTCTCCTCGACGTAGGCGGTCGCGGGCAGGCGGTAGTGGGCGGCCTCGCTGAGGGCCGTCTTGTTGGGCCCCTGGAACACGACGGTCTGGGCTTTCGCGAGCAGGGACTTGGCGCGATCGGCGCCCCAGATTTTCTCCAGGTCGCGTTCCACGACGTACAGCACCCGCACTTTGCCGGCCTCCAAGTCCTTGGCCAGTTCGTCGAACGAACCGCTCGTCAAATCGGTCCCCTTGAGGTTCGGCACCTTCTCCCGCTTCTTGAGGAGCTTGTCCTCGTCGCCCACCTGGTCGGGCTCCGGCGTGAAATAGAACTTCGCGCCCGCGAAGAGCGTCTTCGCCGCGGCCCAGTCCTCGTTGGACAGCATGCCCGACGCGACGAAGGCGACCGAGCCGCCCTTCAGGGCTCCGGAGATTTCCTCCGCCGCCGTTTCCCAGGACACGTCCTGCTTCTGGGGCTTCATGCGGAGCACGCGGCCGAGACGATCCTTGTCGAGCGAGCCGAAGCCGTAGCGGCCGTCGTCGCACATCCAGTAGCCGTTCACGTCCGGGTTGTGGCGGGGCTTCAGGCGGGCGACGCGCTTGCCGTCGTTGTGCCAGGGGCGCTTGGTGTTGGTGTGGACGGAAATATTGCAGCCGCGCGAGCAGCCGGGGCAGACGGACTCGGTCTTGTCGAGGTACCAGACGCGGACCTTGTAGCGGAAGTCGCGGTCGGTCAGCGCGCCGACGGGGCAGATGTCCACCACGTTGCCGGAGTAATCGTTGTCCAGGACCTTGCCGGGCGTCAGCTCGATGCGCTCGGTGTGGCCGCGGCGGAAGATGCCCAACTCGTGGGTCTTGGTGACGTCGTCGACGAAGCGGGTGCAGCGCGTGCACAGGATGCAGCGCTCCTGGTCCAGCATCACGTGAGGGCCCGCGGTGATGCGCTTGTCCTTGTGCTGCTTGTCCTCGCGCACCTGGCTCTGGTACTGCCCCACCTTCATGTAATAGTCCTGCAGACCGCATTCGCCGGACTGGTCGCAGACGGGACAATCCAGCGGGTGATTGACCAGATGGAGCTCGAGCGCGGACGCCTGGGCGCGCTTGGCGACCTCGGAGTCGGACTTCACGTCCATGCCCTCGCGGACGCCGGTGCGGCAGGACACCTGGGGCTTGGGCGCGCCGGCCACTTCCACGATGCACATGCGGCAGTTGCCGGGATTGCCCAACGCGGGGTGGTAGCAATAATGCGGAATCTCGACGCCCGCGTCCTTCGCGGCGTCGATGACCAGGCGGCCCTCGTCGGCCTCGATTTCCGCGCCGTTGAGCTTGAACTTGACTCGCTTAGCCATTGGGTACCCGCTTCTTGAAGTCCTCGGGGAACTTCTGCTGCCACACGCGCGCGATCACGCCGACGGTGTCGCCCAGCGCGCAGATGACCTTGCCGGTGATGTTCTCGCCCATGCGGATCATGTTCGGCAGGTCCTCGGCCGTCCCCTTGCCGTGCAGGACGCGCTCCAAAATCTCCTCGCTCCAGAACGAGCCCTCGCGGCAGGGCGTGCACTGTCCGCAGGACTCGTGCGCCAGGAAGCGTTCGATGTTGTGCGCCACCTCGACCGCGTCCACGGTCTCGTCCAGCACGATCATGCCGCCCGCGCCCAGGAAGGTCCCCGCGGCGCGGATGGAGTCGAAATCCAGCTTCAGGTCCAGGTCCTTTTCGAGAAGCGGAGGCATCGAGGTTCCGCCCGGGATGACCGCCTTCAGTTTCTTGCCGCCGGCGATGCCGCCCGCGGCCGCCAAGGCGTCCCGCAAGGTGGTTCCCATCGGGAACTCGTACACTCCCGGATTGGCGACGTGGCCGGAGATGGAGAACACCACGGTGCCTCCGTTCTTCGGCGAGCCGATCGCGGCGAACTTCTCCCCGCCCTCGCGCAGGATGAACGGGAGCGTGGACAAAGTCATGATGTTGTTGACCACGGTGGGCTTGCCCATCAGGCCGGCGACCGTCGGGAACGGCGGCGGCTGGCGCGGCCATGCCTTCTTGCCTTCCATGGTCTCGAGCAAAGCGGTGTCCAAGCCGGAGATGTAGGCGCCGGCGCCGCGCATCAGCTTGATGGACGCGTGCTTCGCGTATCCGGCGTCGACGGCTTCTTTCACGGCCTTGGCGAGGATGTCGTGCTGGTTCTGGTACTCGCCGCGGACGAAGATGAAGGTCTCCTTGGCGCCGATCGCGTGGGCCGCGATGAGCAGGCCCTCGATCAGCTGGTGCGGCGCGCGCGTGGCCAGCACCCGGTCCTTGAAGCAGCCGGGCTCCGACTCGTCCAGGTTCACGACGACGTAGCGCGGCCCGGGCACCTTGTCCGCCGGAGGCACCGTCCCCCACTTCGCGCCGGTCGGGAAGCCCGCGCCGCCCAGGCCGCGCAGGTTCGACTTCAGGACCTCGGCCGTGACGTCGGCCGGGGCCATGGACAACGCCTTCTCGAGGCCTTTATAGCCGTCCAGGCGGCGATAGGCCTCCAGCTCGTGGTAATTGGGCTCGTCGAAGTGCTTCGTGAGGATCTTGGTCATGCTTTTAATTCGGGCCGGCGACTTTTCCACAATCCGACTGTCGTCAAAGACAGTTGATATCTCACTTGAACGATTCCTTGAGTTTCGCGACCGACGATTCGGTCGCTTTGCCCTGGAGTCGGTCGTTGACCAGGAGCGCCGGTCCCTGCTCGCAAGCGCCCAGGCACTCCATCGTCTCCCAGGAGAACTTGCCGTCCGGAGTCACGTCCTTCTCTTTGACGCCCAAAGTCTTCTCGAGACAGGATTCCATTTTGTTCGAACCGGCCAAGTAGCACGACAGGCCATGGCACAGGCCGACTCGGTACTTGCCCGTCGGCTTGGTGGTGAAGGTCGGAAAGAACGTCGCGACGCCCCAAACCCGGTTGAACGGCAAATTGAATATCTCCGCCACGCGGGCCGCGGCCTCGGGCGAGATCATGCGGTTCCAATCCTGCACGGAACGCAGCGCCTCGACGAGCCCCATGTTGACGTACGGATATTCCGTGGTCCAGGCGAGGAGAACCTTCTCCTGCTCCGGAGAGAACGGCGACTTCACGGAAGTCGAAGAGTTCATCGGTCCAATTCTCCCGCGATCATGTTCACCGACCCGAAGGTCGGGATGATGTCCGCGATCGACGCGCCGCGCAGCAGCTTGGGCAGGGCCGCCATGATGTACAGGCACGGCGGGCGGCAGCGCACGCGATAGGGGCCGTCGGTGTTGTCGCTGACCACGTGGAAGCCCAGCTCCCCGTTGGCGCCTTCCACGGCGGAGTACGACTCGCCGGGAGGGATCTTGATGCCCCACGACCACATCACCAGCTCGAAATGATTCATCAAACCTTCGATGTTGGTATAGGTTTGTTCTTTGGCGGGCAAGGTCGCCCAGCGGTTCGGCGCGCGCGTGCCGGCGGCCGCGTCCTTGCCCATGCCCTCCAGCGTCTGGTCGACCTTGGCCGTGTACTTCTGGATCAGCTCGGTGTCGCCGCGCTTTCCCATGTCCTCCAGCTCGTAGGCGTACTTGATCTCCGCGGGCTGGAGGGAGTGCTTGCCGTCCGGAATCTGCTGGAAGGCCTGCTCGATGATGCGCAGGGACTGCTCGATCTCCGCCATCCGCACCAGGTAGCGGTCGTAGTTGTCGCCGGTGGAGCCCACCGGAATCTCGAAATCGAAGCGGTCGTACACCAGGTACGGATGCGCCCGGCGCACGTCGTACGGCACGCCGGTGGAGCGCAGGAACGGGCCGGTGATGCCGTAGGCCGCGGCGTCGGCCTTGGAAATGATCCCCGTGCCCTCGACGCGGTCCATGAAGATCCGGTTCTTGGTCAGCAGCTTGTCGCAATCTCTCAGGACTTCGCGGACCTGTTTGGCGACCACGACGAACTTGTCCGCGAAATCCGCGGGCAGGTCGCCCTTGACCCCGCCCACGCGCGTGAAGTTCGTGGTGACGCGGGCGCCGGTGAGCTGGTCCACCATCTGATAGAGATATTCGCGCGCCTTGATCATGTACAGGAAAACGGTGAAGGAGCCCAGCTCCATGGCGCTGGCGCCGATGCAGGTGAGATGATCCGTGACGCGCGAGATCTCCGAGGCGATCACGCGGATGTACTGCCCGCGCTCGGGCACCTCGATGCCCGCCAGCTTCTCCACGGCCATCACGTAGCCCACGTTGTTGATCAGCGGGGAGACGTAGTTGAGTCGGTCGGTCCAGGGCACCACGTTGTTCCAGGTCTCGCTCTCGGCGTGCTTCTCGAACGCGCGGTGCAGGTAGCCGATCTCGCAGTCCACGTCCACGATGTTCTCGCCTTCCAGCTCCAGGACCAGATGCACGACGCCGTGCATGGCCGGGTGCTGCGGACCCATGTTGAGCAGGTAAGTCTTGCGTTCGGTGTTCTTCATTCGCCCGTGATCGTCGGCTTTAAAATATTGAACGAGGGCGAGTTCGGCAGGTCCCCGCCCTTCGGCCCGATCAGCGGCTGGCGCTTGCCGATCGGATAGTCCTTGCGCAGCGCGTGGCCCACGAACTCCTCGTACATCAGCAGGCGCTTGATGTCCGGACGGTCGGCGAACTTCACGCCGAACATGTCCCAGACCTCGCGCTCCAGCCAGTCGGCGATGGGCCACAGATCGGCGGCCGACCGGAGAAGCGGCGCCTCGTCGACGGCGCAATGCACCTCGACGCGGCCCAGATCATTGCCGCCTTCGACGTCGAACTTCATCAAACGATAAATGACGTCGAAACGAGGCGACTTCTTCTGGGTGAGATAATCGACGCAGGTGAGGTCCACCAAAACATTAAAGCCCTCCGCCTTGAGCGCCGAGAGTTCCTCATGATTGCGCGCGGCGTCGACGTCACGGCGCTCCCCTTGAACGGCGTTCATCGGTTTCTCCCGCCGGTCTTTTGGATCTTTTCCTGGAGCAAGGTCAGTCCCTGGATGACGGTCTCGGGACGAGGAGGACATCCCGGGATGTATAGATCGACCGGGATGATCGTATCGATCCCTTGGACGGTCGAATAGTTGTTATAGAAGCCGCCGGTGCACGTGCACACCCCGAACGCCACCACCCACTTCGGCTCCGCCATCTGGTCGTAGATGCGGCGCAGGACCGGCGCCATCTTCTGCGAGATGGTACCGACCACCAGCAGGCAGTCGGCCTGGCGCGGCGAGAAGCGCGGGAAGCCCGCGCCGAAACGGTCCATGTCGTAATGGCTGGCGGCCGTGGACATGTACTCCATGCCGCAGCAGGCCGTCACGAACGGATATTGGAAGATCGAGTACTTGCGCGCCCAACCGAGCGCGGCGTCGATCTGCGTGGTCATGGTGCCCGCGGGGGCGGCGTCTTCTAGCGGCATTCGAGCACTCCCTTGCGCCAAAAATAGGCGAGCATGAACAGGACCATCACGGTGAACCCCGTGATCGCCGCCATGGCCGTCGCGTCCAACGCGGGCTTGTTCAGCGCCCACGGCAGCAGGAACGCCAGGTCCACGTCGAACACCACGAACAGCACGGCGAACCGATGGTAGAGCACGGTCATGCGCTCGTGAGACGGGGACAGGGGCGGCAGGCCGGTCTCGTAGGGCATCTCCGCGTCGCCCTGATGCTTCGGCTTGGGCCCGAACAGCTTGCCCGCGTTCGTGAACAGGCCGGTGATCGCCAGCACGGCCAGGAAATTGACGGCAAGCGCGAACAGGGAGAGCGGGCTCATTTCCAGACCCCCGCGGTGAAGCCGTTCAGCAGCAGCGGCGCCGCGCCCAGGATCAGCGCGCCCAGCGCGCAGATCAGCACGGCCAGCCCCGCGCGGGACGGGCCTTCCGCCGGCGCCGCGCCGGAGGCGTCCTCGAAGTACATGGCGCGGATCATGCCCAGATAGTAGGCCAAGGACACCAGGGCGGACGCCGCGGCCAGGACGACGGGCACGGCCAGCGACGCGCGCACCGCCTGCCAGAAGATCAGGAGCTTGGCGACGAAGCCGCCGTTCGGCGGCACGCCCGCCAGCGAGAACAGCAGGACCGCGAACGCCGCCGCCAGCGCCGGACGGCGCGCCGCGTAGCCGCGCAGCTCCCGCAGCGTGGTCACGCCGGACGCGCGGATGAAGAGGAACGCGCCGTTGCTGAGCAGCGCGTACACCGCCAGATAGAACACCAAGGACGCGGCCGCGGCCGCGTCGCGGCCCAGCGCCAGCCACGCCCCGACGCCCAGGATCAGCAGACCCGCGTGCGCCAGGGACGAGTACGCGAGCAGGCGCTGGAGCCGCTCCTGGCGCAGGGCCAGGAACGCGCCGACCAGCGCCGTCAGCGCGCCGATGCCGGGCAGGACCGCGGCGAAGACCGGGTCCGGCGCCAGGGCCGTGATCCGCATCAGGAACAGCACCGCCGCGGACTTCATCGCGGTGGACAGGAAGCCGGAGACTTCCGGGGACGCGGCCTCGTACACGTCGGGCAGCCACCAGTGCAGGGGCACCGCGCCGATCTTGAAGAGCGCCGCCGCCGC
The DNA here is from genome assembly GCA_044450965.1 of Elusimicrobiota bacterium. Taxonomy (GTDB): domain Bacteria; phylum Elusimicrobiota; class Elusimicrobia; order UBA1565; family UBA9628; genus GWA2-66-18. The sequence continues at coordinate 55,946 of JBIOJO010000016.1, forward strand.
CATCAGCGCGACGCCGGCCTGGCCCTGGGGGCCGAGCGGCAAAGTCGTGGGCCCGAGGGAGCGCGTCTGCGCGTAGTACAGCGCCATGCCCAGAAGGAACAGCGCCCCGGACAGCGCGCCCGCGAAGAAGTACTTCACGGCCGCTTCCAGACGCTTCGCTCCGTCCCCCTCTCCCGCGCGCGCGACCAGCAGATAGGCGGGCAGGGACATGAACTCCAGCGCGACGAACAGCATGGGCAGGTTTCCGGCCACCGTCAGCAGGCTCATCCCCAGCACGGAGCCCAGGAACAGCGCCGTCTCCACGTCGTCGCCGGACGCCATGTACGCCAGCGGGAGCGCGCCCAGGATGATCGCCAGCTGCCAGAACAGGCTCTTCACGTCCACCACCAGCAGCGGCGGCAGTTCCGCGGGCGCCGCGTACCGCAGCACCAGAAGCGCCGCCAAAGGGACCGCCAGGGCCACGACGCGGACCGCGACGGCCGACGGGCGGCGGAACAGCCCCAGGCCCAAAGCGCACAGGACGCCCGCGGCCAGCACGCATTGCGGAGCCAGGAGGGACAGGGCGCTCATCGGTAGATTCCCCGCACCGACGGCTCGATCAGCGCGATCCAGCTCGCCGGGGACAGTCCGATCCACAGCATCAGCGCGCACAGGGTCCAGAGGATCGACTTCTCGCGCAGATCCAAATCGGGCACGTGGGAGCTCACGGAGTCGGGACCTTCCGGGGCCCAGAACACGGCCTGATACGCGGGCAGCGCGTAGGCCGCGGCCAACGTCACGCCGACGGCGCCCGCGACGGCGAACACGGGCAGGTTCAGCAGCGGGATGGGCGAATGCGCGATGCCCGACAGGCACATGAATTCGCCGACGAAGCCGTTGAGGCCCGGCAGGCCGATGGACGCCAGGATCGAGAAGCCGAAGAAGAACGCCATCCGCGGCGCGCGTCCCGCCAGCGCGCCGAAATCCGACAAGCCGCGCTTGTGCGCGCGCTCGTAGAGGAAGCCGACCAGAAGGAACAGGGCTCCGGTGGTGATTCCGTGATTGATCATCTGGAGGGCGCCGCCGGCCACGCCCTGAGGGGCGCCCGACACCACGCCCAGCAGGCAGAAGCCGAGATGCGCGATCGAGGAGTAGGCGATCAGCCGCTTGAGGTCGGTCTGCGCCATCGCGCACAGCGCGCCGTACACGGCGTTGAGCGCGGCCAGGCCCGCCAGCCACGGCGCCCAGGAGGCCGCGTACGCGGGAAAGAGCGGCAGGGCGACCCGGATCAGGCCGTACAGGCCCATCTTCAGCATCACGCCCGCCAGCATCACCGATCCCGCGGCCGGAGCCTCGGTGTGCGCGTCGGGAAGCCAGGTGTGCAGGGGCACCACCGGAATCTTCACGCCGAAGCCGAGGAGCAGGCCCAGGAAAATCCACGGCCCCGCCGCGCCGACCGGCGCTTCCTTCAGCGCCGCCAGATCCCACGTCCAGACGCCCGTCTGCGAGTGCTTGGCGACGACCAAGGCGATCAGGGCCAGCAGCATCAGCACGGAGCCCGCGAAAGTGAACAGGAAGAATTTGACCGCGGCGTGGCGGCGGTTGTCGGAGCCCCACAGGCCGATGATGAAGAACATCGGGATCAAGGTCGCTTCCCAGAAGATGTAGAAAAGGAACAGGTCGCGGGCCAGGAACACGCCGGTGAGCGCCGACGCCAGGGCCAGGAAGGCGGCCCAATAGCCGGCGGACGCGTCCTGCTTCCAGGACGCGGCCACGCAGATCAGGTTCAGGAACGCGGTGAGAAGGATCAAAGACAGCGACAGGCCGTCGGCCGACAGCAGGTAGCTGACGCCGAACGCCAGCGGAGCGCCCGCGGCCGAGACCGAGCCGGCGCCGCCGGTGAGGATCGTGATCGTCAACGCCGCGCCGAAGAACGCCGCCCCGAAGACGAGCGCGCAGATCTTCGCCGCCTCGCGTCCGAAGCGTCCCGCGACCAGGCACGCGGCCGCGCCGACAAGGGGCAGGACCCACAGCACGGTCAACGGACTCATCGCAGGGCCCTCCCGATGAGAAGCGCGGCGCCCGCCGCCATCCACCAGAGATAATCGTTGAGGCGCCCCGAGGCGTAGCCCGCCAGGGAGGCGGACACCCCGCGCGACGCGTCCGCGCTGCCCTCGATGAGGCCGTCCCACCACTTCTTGTCGAGGACGCGGCCGACGAAGCGCGCGAAGGCCGCGACGCCGTCGACGAAGCGCGCGACCACGATCTTCCAGCCGAAATCGGATTCGAACACGGCCTCGAGGGCGGGCGAATTGCGGCGCCAGCGCCAGTCCCAGCCGGCGTCCACCATCGTCAGATAGTACGCGGCGAGGAATCCGAACAGCGCCATCAGCCCGCCCCGGCCGAACAGGTCATGGAAGGACAGCGCCGGCACGGCCGGAGAGCCGGGCAGGTTCAGGACGCCGGCGACGCCGGGCAGGCCCAGGGGAAGTCCGCGCCAGCCGTACAGCACCAGGCGCTCGATGCCCGGCGCCAGCAGGCCGGCCAGCGCCGCGCCGAGGGCGATGAAGAATACCGGCACGACCAGGATCGGCTCGGCTTCGTGCGGATGTTTTTTAAGCCCCGCCTGCTCGGGCCGGCTTCCGTGGAAAGTCAGCAGGAGCATGCGGAAGATGTAGAACGCCGAACCGAACGCGATGGGCAGGCTGACCCACTTGATCCAGCCGCCGTATTGCCACGCCGCGTCCAGGATGGCGTCCTTGCTGAAGAATCCGGCGAAGGGCCACACGCCGGACAAGGACAGCGCCGCGATCAGGAAGCACGCGTACGTCCAGGGCAACGCCTTGCGCCAGCCGCCCACGTCGTCGACGTTCGCCGTCGGCTGATGGATGGCGTGGCCGACGTTGCCGGCGCACAGGAACAGGACCGCCTTGAAGAAGCCGTGCACGACCAGATGGAACACCGCCAGCCCGATCTGGCCCAGCCCCAGCGCCAGCATCATGATGCCCAGATGGCTGACCGTGGAGTAGGCGAGGATGCGCTTGAGGTCCTTCTTGGTGGCGGCGATCACGGCGGCGAAGACGGCGGTGAACGCGCCGATTCCCGCCACCAGCGGCGGCAGCCAGGGCGTCACGGCGATCAGCGGCCAGGAGCGGACCAGCAGGAACACGCCGGCCGTGACCATGGTCGCCGCGTGCATCAGCGCCGACGTCGGCGTGGGGCCTTCCATGGCGTCGGGCAGCCAGAAGTACAGCGGGAACTGGGCGGACTTCGCGCACGCGGCCCAGATGAGGAGAAGGCCGATCACGGGCAGGGCCTCGGGAAGGACGCCCTGCTGCTGGGCGTAGGCGACCTGCAGGTAGATCAGGTTGAAATGGCCGACCTTGAAATAGGTCAGGATGTAGAGCAGCGCCAGCAGGAAGCCGAAATCACCGACGCGGTTGGTCATGAACGCCTTCAACGCGGCCTTGCGCGCGGATTCCTTGTGGTACCAGAAGCCGACGAGCAGATAGGAGGCCACGCCGACCAGCTCCCAGAACAGGTACAGCTGGACGTAATTGTTCGCCGTGAGCAGGCCGATCATCGCCAGGAAGAAAAGGTGGAAGACCAGGAAAAAGCGGGAGAAGCCGGCATCGCCCTTCATGTAGCCGGCCGCGTAGACGTGGATCAGGGAGCCCACCAGGCTGACCATCGCCAGCACCGCGACGCCGGGGCCGTCCACGCGCAGGCCGAAGTCCACCGCCCATTTCCCCGCGGCCGCCCAGCGCCAGATATTGACGTCGAAGCTGTGGCCGGTGTAGACGCGCGCGGCCAGCGCGAAGCTGCACGCGGTGACGATCGCGCACGACAGCAGGATGGGCAGATGCGTCCACTCGGGCTTGCGCGGGCGCAGGACGAAGAAGCCGAAAAGGATGGCGGCGATCGGCGCCGCGAACAGGAGCCACGCCTCGACGGGGATGTCGGAGGGCCTCATCCGCGGAGCTCCGAAAGCTCGCCGGCGTCCACGCCGCGCCCGGCGCGCAGCACGCGCAGGATCAAGGACAGGCCGACCACCGCCTCGGCGGCGGCGACGGCGATGACGATCGCGACCGCGGCCATGGCCTGCGCGTCGGAGAATAGTCCGGCGTAATGGACGAGCGCGACGTTGACGGCGGCCAGCATCAGCTCGACGCCCAGCAGCATGGCGAGCAATTGGCGGCGCAGGACGACCATGGCCAGCCCGGCCGCAAACAGCAGCCCCGTCGCCGTCAGGATGACGACGGTCACGCGCCCTCCTTGTCCGGAAGCACGGCCAGCGCGGCCAGGAACATCAGCAAAGTGACGGCCTCGGTGGCCGGAGCGTAGGATTGGAACAACGCGCGGGAGAAGCCCGCCGCCAGCGCCGGATCGGCGGGCGCGGCGCCCGCGCCGGAGAAGCCCCCCGAAAACAGAACCGCGGCGATCTCGAACGCGGCCGCGGCCAGGCCCAGCGCCGCCAGCCAGCGCGGAAAGGAGAAATCAGCGAAGCGCTCGAAGCCCTTCGCGGGCTCGCCGCCGGTGGCCATGATCGTGATCACGACCAGCACCATCACGGCGCCCGCGTAGACCATGACCTGCAGAAAGCCCAACAGGGGCGCGCCGCGCAGGACGAAGATGAGCCCGGTCTGCAGGAGCACGACCAACAGGCACACCGCGCTCACGTACAGTGAGCGGTTCAAGAGCATGACGCCGGCGAACGCGACGGCGACGGCGGCGGCGAGAATCACGGCGAAAAGCGTCATAAGCGGGGCTATTCTACTGATTTCCCGCCGCGCCGTCCAATCCCGGGATAACGGGAATTACATTATATAGGAAGCCGATTAGGGCCGGCGGGGCAGGCCCAGGTCGAGATCCGCGGCGTCTTCCAGGACCGCGGGCTCGGAGACTTTCAGCCCCCACAGGACCAGAACGCTGAGCAGACCGGGCACGATGTAGTAGCACAAGCGGAACAGCATCGCGGCCACCAAGGCGTCGCCCGTCTCCACGCCCAGCACGCTCATCAAGGCGGTGATCGAGCCTTCGGCGGCGCCCAGGCCGCCGGGCAGGATCGGGATCAAGGTCGCGGCCTGGTAGGTGGTGAACGCGGCGCTGAGATGACCCACCGACAGACGCACGCCGAGGGCGCGGAAGCACAGCCACAGCGCGGCCATCGCGAAGCCCCAGTCCAGGCAGGTGAACAGGATCGTGCGCGTCAGGCGGCCGCTGCCCGAGCGGATGCGCGCCAAGCCCTGGTTGAGCTGCATCTCGAACGCCGCGAAATCCTCCGGCGGGATCGCGCGCGAGGACAGCTTGTAGGCCGCGAGGTTGGTCATGCGGAACAGGCGGTGGGTGAGCCGGTTGCGGACGTTCTGGTTGAAGAACGCGACGAGCAGAAACGCCGCGCCGACCAGCAGGAGGCCCAGGCCCAGGCCGCTCTCCATGATCGCCAGCCTCGCGCCGCCGGCGCGCAGCAGCAAGGTCACGAAGCCCTGGCCCAAAATCACGGCCAGCACGGCGTAAAGAATGGCCGACGTCACGGCGGACGCGGTGACCGTCGTCGCGATGGGCACGCGGCGCTTGTGCAGGAGGTGGGCCTTCAGGGCGAAGCCCGTCACCCCCCCGGCCGACACCAGGTAGTTCGCCGTCGTGGAGACGAGCGCGACGCCCAGCACCGCCGCCGCGCCCACCTCGTGCCCCAGCACCGCCAGGGTTTCGGACAGCGCCAGCCCCACCATCACGTGGCTGGCGAGCGCGCAGCCCAGCGCGGCCCAGAACCAGATCCACGACACGGCTTCTCCGGCGCGACGGACTTCCTCCAGCCGCGAGCCGACCAGCAGCGCCAGGATCGCCAGCGCCGCGACCGCTCCCAGCGAGATGACGAAGCCGCGGCGCGCGCTCACGGAACCGCCAAGGTCGCGCTGGACGAAACGACCGTCGGGGTTCCGGACGAGGCGTCCGGAGACGTCATTCCCGCCTTCAATTCCCCGAGAATATCCTCGTACGCCTTCTTCTTCTGCGCCTCGTCCGCCTGCCCCGAAAAAGCCTCGAGCAGGGCCTGCGTCGTCTCCGGTCGGATGCGTGACGCCAGCCCCCCGGGATCGTTGAAGGAGCGGATCGCCGTCTGAACCATCCGCGCGGCGGTCAAGGTGAACAGGAAGATCCCGGCGGCGAATACGCACGACAACGCCGCGACGGCGCCGCCCATCCACTTCGGCGTCTCCGGCTCAGGATCCGCCGCGCGAAGATCGTGCGCCACCCGCGACAGAGCGATCAGGCCGAACGGCGTCCAGAACATGGCGAGGAGCCAGCCGATGTACGGAATCCAGCGCGGCGCCGCCGTGATCGCGCCCGCGGCGACGACGCGCAGGGCGACCGGACCGAAGCGCGGACGCACCCGGCCCCACGATAACTGAAGAGCGCGCACCCCGTCGGCCTCGCCGGAGACCTGATAGAAGCCCGCGAAGAACAGCATCACGGACAGGATCACGCCGGGAATCAGGAACAGGAAATAACCGCCGGCGACGGCGAGCAGCGCCAGGGTCAGGACCCAGCCGAATTCGCCGGTCTGCTTCCACGAGCGGGACAGGCATTCGCCCGCCTTCTCGCCGGTCATCGCGGCGCGGGTCGCCGCGGCCTGCGCCCAAGTCATGAACCACAGCACCGCCAGAAGGGCGACGAAGGAGGCGGCGCCCCAGACCGCCCACGCCGGACCCAGGCCGAACGCGGTCGCCAGGGCGGCCGGGACGAACGGCGCCAGCCCCGCGAGCATCGCCGCCGCGCCGGCCGCGCCGGCGACGGCCAGCAAGACCGCCCAGCGGCGCTTGTAATCGGCCCAGGAAGCCTTCAACCAATCCGAGAAGGACGGCATTCGCCAAGAATAGCATTTGCTAAACTTTTCGGAGTGAAGCGAGTCCTGGTGGTGGACGACGACGACGACATGCGCGCGCTGATGGCTCTGATCCTCAGCGGCGAGCGCGAGGTCTCGTCCGCGGCCGACGGCGCCGCCGGCTTGGAGCTGGCGCGCAAGATCCGGCCCGACCTGATCGTGCTGGACCTGCTGATGCCGCGCATGCACGGCTTCGAGGTCTGCCGCCGCATCCGGGAGGACGCCGACCTGAAAGGGACGAAGATCCTGATCAGCTCGTCGAAATCCTACCAGCACGACGTCACGACCTCCGTCGAGGAGACCGGCGCCGACGACTACATCGTCAAGCCGTTCGAAGTGGAGGAATTCAAGCGGCGGGTCGCCGCGCTTCTGGACCGGCCCTCGTGAACATCCGGTTCTGGGGCGTGCGCGGCTCCATCGCCGCGCCGGGGCCGCGAACCGCGCGCTACGGAGGCAACACGCCCTGCGTCGAAATCCGCGCCGGCGGCCGGCTGATGATCGTGGACGCCGGCACCGGCATCCGGGAGCTCGGGGTTTCCTTAATGAAGGAAGCCGCCGGAGCGCCGATCTCCGGAGACCTGTTCATCGGCCACACGCACTGGGACCACATCCAGGGCTTCCCGTTCTTCACCCCTCTTTACCTTCCGACCAGCCGCTTCTCGGTTTACGGCGTCCACGGCACGACCAAGAAGTTCGTGGAGGCGATGGCCGGGCAGATGTCCTCCACCTATTTCCCGGTCGCCATGAAGGATCTCGGCTCCAAGCCCGGCTTCGTGGAGCTGAACGAGCCCGTCATGCTGGGCCCGGTCAAGGTCTCCTACCACTACCTGAACCATCCCGGCATCACGATCGGCTTCCGCTTCGAGCACGACGGCAAGATCGTCTCCTACATCAGCGACCACGAGCCCTACGGCAAGCTCAACGCCAGCGGCGAGTACGCGGTGAAGGAGGACTCGGCCGTGGCCCGCTTCGTCGAGGGCTCGGACCTGCTGATCTGCGAGTCCCAGTACACCGCCGACGAATACAAGATCAAGAAGGGCTGGGGCCACAGCACCTTCGAGGACGTCCTCGATCTGGCGCAGAAGGCCGGGGTCAAGCGCCTGGCGCTGTTCCACCACGACCCCTCCCACGACGACGACATCATGTCCGCGCTGGAGGCGAACTGCGTGACCGTGGTCTCGGCGCGCAAAGCCAAGCTGGAAGTCTTCGCCGCGCGCGAAGGCATGAGCCTCTCGATCTAGGCGCGGCGCCAGGCGAGAGCCAGGCCCAGGACCGACAGCGCCGACAGCGCCAGCCCGATCCAGAACGAGAACGGCACGTACGTGAAGCGCACCGTGGAATCCCCCGCCGGCACCGCCACCGCGCGGAACGCGTAGTCGGCGCGCCGCACCGGGGCCGCCGCGCCGTTGACGGTGGCGCGCCAGCCCGGATACCAGCTGTCGAGCAGCAGCAGCCAGCCGGGGCCGTCGGAACGCACCGTGACGACGACTTCGTCCGGCGTCTCCGCGGAGACGCGCGCCGCGCCGGCGGCCCCCGAGGACGCGGGCGCGGAGAACCAGTCGTCCAGCCAGACGGTCCGCGACGGGTCGAAGCCCGGCGCGCGCACCGCGGCCAAGGTCCGCGCCGGCGCCGCGACGCGGGCCTCGGGGACGAACAGCGCGCGGCGCCCCGGAAGCGGCGCGCGGAAGACGAGCAGGTCGCCGAGGTAGACCGGCGTCCAGTCCGGAGGAACGGCGCCCGCGGTCTTGTCCGTCGCCGCGAGCGCGGAGATGGCCAGGAGCGACGGGGACGGCGGAAGCGCCGCCGGATTCTGATAGAAATCGAAGGAGCCGGCGCGCCCCGTCACCAGCTCCTCGTAGCGGCGCAAAGTGGTGAAATCCCGGCCGCGCGCGTCGCGCAGACCGAACGCCATGCCCGTGTCCGGCGCCAACGCCCAGCCCAGGCCGAAGACGCGCCCTTCGCCCTGCGTCTCGGCCAACGCCTGAATTCCGGGCGTCTTCGGATACAACAGGTCGCCCGGCGCCGTCGGGTTCACGCCCAGCCCGACGCGCAGCAGGAAAAGGGCGGCGACGAGCGGCGCCCAGCGCCGCGCTCCCGGCCGGGCCAGAAGCCACAACGCCGCGCCCGCCTCCGCGACGAACGCGGCCGCCTGGCCGAACGCGAAGCCCAGCTCCGCCGCGGAGAACGCGCTCCACGCGCGCGAGATCGCCGCCAGGTCCAGCAGCAGCGCGGCCGCGAAAACGCCGGAGACCCAATACCGCGTCCGAACGGGAGCGGGCTCCCCGTCCTCGTCGCAGCCCAGCCCGGCCAACGTCGCCGCGCCGAAGCAGAACAGAAGCAGGAGCCGCGTCGGATTGGCCGCCGAGAAGCCGGGCAGGAACCGCCACAACCAGGGCAGGGGCGGCACTCCCAAAGCCGCCGCCAGGCCGAACAGGGCCAGCCCCGCGTGGAAACGCGTCTCCCTTTCCCCGCCGCGCCGGGACAGCGCCAGCGCCGCGAACGCCAGCGCGGGCAGGCCCAGCCAGGCCGCGCGCTCGATGAAATTGTCCGCCGAACCCAGCCCGAACGCCGCGGCCAGAACCTCGGCGCCGTGCGTCGGCGAGCCCGACGCCAGCGGCATCAGCAGATGAAGCAGGGTCCACGGCGACAGGCGCGTGCTCCAGCGCGCCAGCGCGGCCGCCGCGGCGGCCGTCGAGCTCAACGAAACGTATTCCAGATAAGGGAGCAGCGCGGGGGCGGCCAGCGCGGCGCCGGCGAGCGCCGCCAGCCCCGCGGCGCCCAGCCGGTCGCGGCGCAGGAAAATCGCGTACGCCGCGCCCGCGGCCAACACGTGCAGCGCCGTGGGCGGATGGCCGCCGAGCAGGATCAGTCCGATCACGACGGCGACCGGGACCCACGCGCGCGGAACGTCGCGGTCCGCCGCGCGGCCCAAGGTCCAGAACAGCGCCGGGAGAAGGCACGCGGCGTTCGTCTGCGGGTGCCCCAGCCAGGCGACCATGAAGCCGCACAGCGCGAAGGAGATGCCCGCCAGCGCCGCGCCGGAACGCCCCGCGCCCAGGCGCCGCGCGTGCAGCGCGGTGAAGAAGCCCGCGGCGAACAGCTTCAGGAACGCCGCCGCCAGACTCCAGGACTCGGGAGACAGCGCGATCAAGAGGAGGTTCGTCGGGAAGAACGGCGCCGCCTGGACGCAGCCCGCGAACGGCACGCCGGACGCGATCAGGGGATTCCAGAAAGGGAACCGCCGCAGCAGCAGCTCCGAGCGCAGGAACAGGCGCCACGGCCACAGCTCCAAGAGCTGGTCGACGAGAAGGCCGTTGCCGGACGTCCGCGGAAGCGCCGCGTTCCACGGCGGCACGCGCCACAGGGAGCCGACGGGCAGAAGGCCCTCTCCGCGGATCAGCGCCGGGAGCAAAAGCGCCGAGACCGCCGCGGCCACCATCAGCGCGATGAGGGCCGCGTCCCGACGGCGTTTGAGGTCCATGAGGAGAAAATAGAAAATATCGCCGGCGGAATGCGCTATAATCCATGGCGTAGGAAAGGTGGCCGAGCGGTCGAAGGCGCACGACTGGAAATCGTGTAGGGTTAACAGCCCTCCAGGGTTCGAATCCCTGCCTTTCCGCCATTTTTTGAACGCCACGCGCTCCGCGATCCCCACGCGCTCGGTCCTGGTTCTCGCCGCGTGCGCCTTGCTGGTCCTGGCCTTCGCGCCCGCCCAGTATTTCGCCCGCCAACAGGACGACGCCCTGTACCTGATCGGCGCCCGCGCGCTGACAAGCGGACGCTTTTGCATACTCACCTCCCCTGGATGCCCGGCGCTGACGAGCATCGACCCCGGCTGGCCGATGATCCTGGCCCCGTTGGCATTATTCACCGATCGTCCCGTTTTTTTCCAAATACTATCCGCTCTCCTGCTGGCGCTGGCTCCCGCCGCGGTGTGGGCCTGGCTGAGGCGGCGCACCGACGAAATAACGGCGCTCCTCGCCGCCGCGCTGTTCGCCTCATGCCCCTTGGTGCTGGAACAGTCGGGCGTGGTGATGTCCGAAATTCCGTTCGTGCTGGCGCTGGTGGCGTCGTTGGCCGCTTCCGAATCCGGAAGCCCGGCGTGGACGGGCGGACTGGGAGCCGCCCTTCTCTTGGTGCGTACCGCGGGTTTCGGAGCGCTGCCGGGGCTCCTGCTGCCGTTCGCTCTTCGCCGCCGTCCCGCGGAGATCGCCCGGTCGTTCGTTCCCCCCGCGCTCGCCGCCGCGGGCTGGTGGATTTGGTGTCTGCTCCACACCGGTTCCGTTGGAAAATTCGAACTGCTGCCGTCCACGTACCAGGCCGCGGACCTGCTTAAACCGTTTTCCGTCGCCGCGTCCAATCTTCCCTTCTACCTGAGCGAAGCGGGCGGCTGCTTCCTGCCGCCGAAATGGGCCGCGTCCCCGGCCGCGCCGCTTCTGGGCGCCGCGCTGGCGGCCGCCGCGGCCTACGGTTTGTTCCGGGCCGTGCGCGCGCGCCGCGACGACCCCGCCGCCTGGGCGCTGATCGGGTCCTCTCTCCTGCTCGCCGTCTGGGGCTGGCAGTACGAGCGCTATCTGATCCCGCTGATCCCGCTGCTCCTCTGGGCGCTGGCCTCCGGCCTGGGCCGAGCGGCCAAGCCCGCGCTGGCGGTCCTCCTCGCGCTGCAGCTCGGCGGGCAGACCTTGCCGCGCCTGAGCCGCCCCGGCGTCTGGTCCGAGCCGGAGCTGTCCCGCACCTACGCGTGGCTGGCGGGGCGGCCCCGGCCCGCGCTTCTGTCCAGCACCCAGCCAGTGCGCGACGGCTGGCTTTCGGGCCTGCCCGACGTCGCGCTTCCCGTCGCGAACGACGCCGCGGAATTCGCGGCCGCGCTCAAGTCCTCGCGCGTGAGCCTGATCCTGCGCGTCGACGGGCAGGACTACGGCCTGCAATCGGACCCGCGCGCGGTGCTCCGCCTCCGGGTCGAGAACGCCTACCGGAACCTGGACGACGCGCGTTATTTCCGCAAGATCCATGAGGAGCCGGCCGAGCGGGCGGCGGTGTATGAACCGCGCTGACGCCGCGACCCGCGCGCGCTTGGCCGTCGCGGCCGCCGCGACGGCGGCCTTCGGCGTCTCCCTGTTCTCCCGCGGCTGGCCGCGCGACGATCGCTGGCTGATTTTGGAACATCCCCTCCTGCGCGCCGGCTGGCCCGCGGCGAGGCGCCTTCTGACCTCCGGCTACGTCCAGCCGGTGATGGGCGCCGCCACCCCCATCCACGAATGGCGCCCGGTCCTCAGCTTCACCTTCCTGCTCCAGCGCGTGACGACCGGCTTCGCGCCCCTGCCCTTCCACGCCGTGAACCTGGCGCTGCACGTCGCGGCGTGCCTGCTGGTGCTGGCCGCTCTGCGGCGCCGCCTTCCGTTCCGCGCGGCCGCGGCCGGCGCCTTGGTCTTCGCGGTCCTGCCCGTCCACGCCGAGGTCGTCGCGTACCTGACCAGCCGCTCCGAACTTCTCTCGACCCTCTCCGTGCTGGGCGCCTGGCTTCTGCTCGGCTCTCCGGAGAAGCCGTCGCCGCGCCGCGTCGCGGCCGGCGCGGGACTATATCTCGCCGGCTCGCTCTCGAAGGAGACGGCGCTTCTGTTCCCGTTGTTCCTGGCGCTGTCGGATTGGACGTTCGCCGGGAAACGGCCGTGGGAGCCGGAGCGGCGCCGCGTGTACCTGGCGCTGGCCTGCGCCGCGGGGCTGGTCCTGCTGGGCCGGGCCCTGATCCTTCCTTCAATGGCAGACGGCGGGGCGCCGTACTTCGTCGGAACATCCCTGACGTCGCGCCTGCTGAGCCTGTCGAAATATTGGGCGTGGTTCTATCTGCGGCCCGCCGCCCTGGGCGTGGGCTTGTGCTCCGACTTCGCCCGTCCGCTGATCCCGGACTCCGGAACCCGCGACGCCGCCGCCTGGGCCGCGCTGATCGCGATCGCGGCGGCTTTCGCCGCGGGCGGCCGCGCCGTCTTCCGGCGCCAGGCCTGGGGCTTCTGGCTGCTCGGGCCGTGCCTGTTCCTCCTGCCGACGTCCCATCTCCTGATGAACCTGGACACGCTGGGCGCTCAACGCTTCCTGTACCTGCCCTGCGTCGGCCTCGCGGCGGGAGCCGGCGCGCTGTTGGCGGGGGCCGAGTCGCGCGGGGCGCTCCCGGCGCGCGCCGCGCTGGGCGC
>JBIOJO010000017.1:0-68274 GCA_044450965.1 Elusimicrobiota bacterium
CCGCCGAGCCCTCTCCTGCGGCCCAGAAGCGCGCCGATCTTTCCGCGGCCGCGGCGTTCCGCCGGGCCGGGCTCGTGGGTAAAATGCAGACCGAGCTGGTGGCCGGCGCCGACGCCGAGGACGTGACCCGCAGCATGATCAAGATCCCCGTCGACGTCGGCGACGAGGACCCGACCAAGCGCGCGCTCGGCGGGCGTATTTTTCGCGATCTGATCAGCCGGCTGCCGCGCGATCCGATCTCCCTGGATTTCGACAACACCGACGTCCGCGACGTGATCAAGCTGCTCGCGTCGAAGGCGAAGATCAACATCATCTACGGCGCCGACGTCACGGGGACTTTGACCTTGCACCTGTCGGAAGTTCCGTTCAACGAGGCGTTCCGCACCATCCTGTCCATGATGCAGCTCTCCACGGACCAGGTCGGCGACAACATTCTACGCGTGATCACCCCGGCGGAGCTCACCAAGCAGCGCACCTCCGCCACCGCGGTGACCAAGGTCGTCCCGCTCAACTACGCGAAGGCCGCCGCCGTGAAGGCGACCATCGACTCCGTGCGCCAGGCCGAGGGCCGCTCCGGCAATTCCAGCGTGGACACCGCGTCGAACGCGCTGATCATCACGGAATCGTTGGAAGGCATGCTCGCCACCGAGAACCTGATCAATCAGCTGGACCAGCGCCCGCGACAGGTGCTGATCGAGGCGAAGCTCATCGAGGTCAACGAGAACTCCGGCCTCAACTACGGCATCCAGTGGGACTACGCCGGCTCCGACCAATCGGTCCTCTCCGGCAAGTCGGGCACCAACCTGATCGGCACCACCGTGAACCCCGGCGCGGCCCAGGTCCAGGGCGTGGGCGCGCTCGCGCGCGGCACCGGCGTGAACCTGTCCGCCGACCGCATCTTCGGCGCCATGACAGTTGGCCGCATCACGAACAACTACTTCCTGACGGCGACTTTGACCGCCGCCGCCTCCGAGGGCAAGGCCAAGGTGCTGTCCGATCCCAAGATCGCGACGCTGAACAACCAGGCCGCGAACATCAATGTCACCACGCAGATTCCGTACGTGACGTCCAACGTCGCGTCCACCGGCGTGCAGACGCAGACCGTCAACTACGTCACCACCGGCATCCAGATGACCGTCACGCCCAGCATCAACGCGGACGGCCGGATTCTGCTGCAGATCAATCCGAACGTCAGCCAGCCGTCGGTGACCTCGTCGGGAAGCACGGCGACCGGCGCCCCGGCCATCGACTCGCGCAACGCGAACACGACCGTCCTGGTCCGCGACGGGGAGACCATCGTCATCGGCGGCCTGATCAGCGACAACCTTCAGGACACCATCTCGAAGATCCCCCTGCTCGGCGACATTCCGATCCTGGGCTGGCTGTTCAAGAAAAAGACGAAGACGCGCGTCCGCAACGAGCTGCTGATCTTCGTGACGACCCGCATCCTGCCCGACTGATCCGGCCGTGCTCGCGGCCCTGGTCGGCGTCCAGCTCGCGGCGGGACTGCTCCTGCGCGGCGCCTGGGATCTTTGGGCCCAATCGGCGGTCCTTCTTTTTCTGATCGCCGGCGCGGCGCTTTGGATCGCGGCCGGCGCCGTCCGGGGACGGCTTCCGCTTCCGTCCTCCGCTCCCGCGCGCTGGGCCGCCGCCCTGGCCGTCCTGTCCTTCGCGTCCGCGTTCCTGGGCCCCGTGCGCGCATACGCCCTGCCGGCCTGGGCCGCCTCGGCCGCCGGGTTGTGGCTGCTGCCCGCCGCCACCATGCTGTCCACGGGCGAGCGCCTGCGCGTCGAGCAGGCCCTGCGCGCGGCCGCGTGGGTGCTGGTCCTGCTGGCGGTCCATCAGCGCTTTCACGGCGTGGAGCGCCCTCCGGCGTCGCTCTTGAACCAGAATGTCTTCGCCGGGGCGATCCTCCTTCTTCTTCCCGTCGCCGCGCGCCGCGGCGACCTGCTGCTGGCGGCGGGCCTGCTTCTGTGCCTGTGGTGGTCGCGCTCCGTCGGCGCGTGGCTGGGCTTGTCCGTGGCGCTCGTCCTGCACCGCCGCTCGGTGGGGCCGTTCGCGTATTGGGCCGGGGCCGTCGCGGGATTCGCGGGGCTGATCGCGGCCTACGCGAAGCTGCAGTCGCCGGAGGTCCTGCACCGGCTCGCGTGGTGGTCGGCCGCGTGGCGCATGGCCTGCGACGCGCCGTGGCGCGGCCTGGGGCCGGGCGCCTACGCCTACGCCCTTCCCGCCTACGCGGCGGCGCGCCCGGAGCTGAGCACCTTGTTCGCGCATCAGCATTTCCTGGAGACGGCCGCCGAGCGCGGCTGGCCGTATCTGCTGCTGTGGCTGGGAGGGCTGGCCGTCATCCTGCGCCGCGCCGACCCGGCGAAGCGCTTCGGCCCCGTGGCCGCGCTCGCGCACGGCCTGGTGGATTACGCGCTGAGCGTGCCGGGAGTGTTCTGGCTGTTCTGCCTGTCCGTCGCGTGGTCCCTGCCGGAGTCGGAGGAGGCCGTCGCCGTTCCGGCGGGCCGTAAAATTCCGGCCTTGGCCGCGCTCGCGCTCGTCGCGGGCTCGGCGGCCTTCTGGGTCGCCGGGAACTGGAGCGCGGACCGCCTGCGCTCCCGGGTCTTCGCCGATTCCGCTTCGCTGACGCCGGAGAAGGCCGCGGCCTTGCTGGCGTCCTCCGAGGAAATCCGCCCGCATCCCGAGGCCGCGCGCGCGCGCGCCGAGATCCTGATCGCGTCGTCCAACGGCCCCAATTCCGTCCCGGTTCTTGAAGAGGCCGCGGGCCATCTGCGCCGCGCCGTGTCCATGGATCCGTACCGGGAATCGAACCGCGCTTTGCTGGAAGAAGTCGAACGGCGCCTGGGCCGGCCGGGGACGCCGTGAGCGAAAAGCGCGCCGTCGCGCCGGAGGCCGTCGCCGCCGCGGTCTTGGCCGCCGTGACGCTTCTCTTCTTCGCGCCGATCTGGCTGCGCGGGCGCTCCCCGTTCTGGGGCGACCTCACTTATCTTCACCAGGCCTGGCGCGCGTCGCCCGCGCAGTTGATCCAGGCCGGCCGCGCGCCGCTGTGGGAGCCCTCGCTTTATCTGGGCATGCCCATGGCCGGCGCCCAGCAGGGCGGACTGCTGTACCCGCCGACCATTCTTTACTACGCGTTCGGCTTCGCCGACGCCACCGCTCTGTTCCACCTGCTCCATTATTTCCTCGCGGGCTGGCTCACCGCGCTGTGGCTTCGCACCCTGCGCCTGAGTTGGGGCGCGTGCGTCGGCGGGGGGATCTCGTTCGCGTTCGGCGGCGTGATGATCAGCCGCGTGCCGTTCCTGAACCACCTCGCCGCGCTGGCGTGGGCTCCGGCGCTAGCGCTGTTCTTCCGCCGCCCGTCGGCGCTGGCGGGGGCTCTGGCCCTGATGTTCCTGGCCGGCTATCCCACCTTCGTGCCGGGCGCGGCCGTCGCCGCGTGGGCGCTGGCCTTCGCGCTTCGCGCCCGCCGCTCGCCGGGACCGTCCGCGTGGGCGTCGGACTGGGCCGCCGCGGGCGCGCTGGCGCTGGCCTTGTCGGCCGCGCAGCTGCTCCCGGCGCTGGAGCTGGCGGCGCGGTCGCGGCGCTCGGGCGGCGTGGATCCGGCGGAGGCATTACTTTGGAGCTTTTCCGTGGGAGATTTGCGCCAGTGGGTATCGCCTCTGTTCGTGCCGTTCGCCTCCTTCCATCCCGCGGTGGATTGGTGGAAGTGCGTGTACCTGGGCGTCGCCGCGTCGGGCGCCGTCGCTCTGGCTTTGATCCGGCTTCCGCGTCGCCGTTCCGCCGCGTTGGGCGGATTGCTGATCGCGGTCGCCTTGCTGATATTGGGCTCGTCCAATCCGTTGTCGGCGTTCCTCTGGTCTCACGCCGCGCCGCTGCGCTTCGTCCGCTATCCCGGGAACCTGTCTTACCTTGCCCTTCTTCCGCTGGCGGTTCTCGCGGGCGCGGGCTTCTCGAAGGCGGACAAAGCGCCGGCTTTGGTCGCCATCGCCGTCTTCGAGTTGATGGCCTGCGGCTGGTACGCGACGCCCACCGCGCCGCGGTCGATTTTCACGGAGGCGGGGCCGCTGGTGCGCGCCCTGCAGGGCCGCTTGGACGGCGACCGCTACCTGATCTCGCCGCGCGCGCTGGAGGCGTCCACGGGCATCGACGTCGTGGACTGGAAGACGCGGCTGTACGGCCTCACCAACGCGCCCTACCGCCTGCGCGCCGTCGCCAACTTCGGCGAGCCGCTGGTGCCGCGGACGAACTACGAATTCATGGACCGCGTCCTGAGCGCGCGCGACGCGGCGCAGGCCGCCGCCTGGATGCCCTGGGCCGGCGCTTCGCGCCTGCTCACGCCCGATCCCATTTCCGCGAAAGGTCTGATCGGCGAGGACCGCGCGCTGTGGAGCCTCTCGCGCGCGGCCGGGCCCGTCGCCTTGGCGCAGCAATTGACCCCTGAAGCGGGCGGGGCCCTGCCGGAGAACATCCCGGCGGAGCCGCCCCCGCCGGGGAGGCCTCTCGCGGTCGAACGTCCGCGCGAGGACCGTTTCTCCGTCTCGGGGTCCGGCGCGGGCTGGGCCTACGTGGCCGAGCCTCTGTATCCGGGCTGGCGCGCTACTTTGGAGACGCCGCGCGGGCTGGGCGACGTCGTCCCACTTCCCGCCCTGGGACCGTTCCAGAAACTTCCCGTGCCCGACGGGCCTTGGACGCTCCGCTTCGTCTATGACCCCGCCTCGTGGCGCTTCGGCGTCCTGGCCGCGGTCGCCGCGTTGCTGGCGTTCGGCTCCTATTGGTATCATCGGGCCTCCCGCATGAACCATGTCGCGGAATGATCTCCGGGTCTTGGCCCTTTGGTGCGCGGCGGTCCTGGCCCTGGTATCCCCGGTCTGGGTCCGTCCCGCCGCCGCGTTTTTTAATCACGGCGATCTGTATACCTACCACGTCCCGCTGCGCTCCCTGACGGCGTCGTCCCTGCAGTCGGGCCGCCTTCCGTTTTGGAATCCGTACATACTCCTCGGCGTCCCGCATATCGCCAACGCGCAGGCCGCTCTTTTCTATCCTCCCGCCTTGGTCTCGTCGTTCTTTCCCATCGTGACCGCGTTGGTCTGGGATCAGATTTTTCATATTCTCTGGGCCGGCATCGGTTTGTTTCTTCTCGCCCGCTACGCCCGTTTGGACCGAGTCGGTTCCGCCGTTTTGGCCTCCGCCTTTGCCCTCTCGCCGTTTCTGATCTACCGCGTCACCGCCGGCATCCCCACTTTGCTCGCCGCCCTGTCCTGGGCGCCGTGGCTGTGGCTCGCCTGGCTGTCGGGCTTTCCCGGCCTGCTGGCCGCCGGCTTCGCGCTCCAGCTTCTGTCCGGCCACGGCCAATTCCTCGTCGTGAACGGCGTCGCCATGGCGTTGTGGTCGTCATGCCGCGACGGCCGCCGCGAGTTGTTCACGCGTTTGATCGTCGCCGGCGGCGCGGCGTTGGCCCTCACGGCCGCGCAATGGATTCCCACCGCGGAGTTCCTGCGCCATTCCGTGCGCGCGGATTGGGGGGGCGCGTTGAGCGGCGCCTACTCTCTGCCGCCGGGGGCTTTGTGGACTTGGCTGAACCCCGACGCGCTGGGCACGCCGTTGAACGGAGGCTGGCCCGACGTGATATCGGTTTTTTATGAAACCTGCGGCGGCTGGGCCGGACCTCTGGCGCTGGCGCTGGCGGCGTGGGGCCTGACGCGCGGCAAGCGCCGCGGCCCGGCGCTGGCGCTGACCGTCATCGGGACGTTCCTCGCCTTCGGGCCGCGCGGGCCGCTGTCGCGCGCGCTGCTGAGCTTCGCGGTGCTGTCTTACCTGCGCACGCCGTCGCGCTGGCTGTTCCTATCGCTGTGGGGCGTCGTCCTGCTGGCCGGCGCGGGGTTGGCGTCGCATCGCGGCAGACGCTGGGCGCCGGGCGCGCGTCTGGCGTTGGTCCTGGCGGGCTTTCTCCCGCTGGCGTGGTGGGACGCGGCGTTCCTGCGTCCGCAGGACCCGGCCCGCTACCTTGACCCCCGCGCGGAGATCGCCGAGAAGCTGGGCGGCCGCGCCGAGCGCGTTCTGACCGATCCGGAACTGGCGAATCCGAACAAGGCCGCTTTGTATCATCTGATGAACGTGAACGGCTACGAGGCGTTCTATCCGATGGGAGTTCCGGGCTGGGCCGCCGCCGCCGAGGGCGAGCCCGCCGCCGACGCCAGCCGCGTGTTCGTCTCGCGCTGGCGCTCCGACGCGGCCTCCCGCGCCGGCGTCGCGGCGCTCCTTTCCGGCGCCGGCGTGGAACGGACCCTCGAGGCCTGGCCGCTGGCCTCGTTCGTGGACGCGCGCGGCCGCCGCCTTCGGCCCGACCCGCGATTGTGGATCGAGCGCCCGGAGCGCTGGCGCGTGACCGGCCCCGTGCCCGAGGGCGCCGCGGGCGTGGCCCTGTCGGAGCCCGCGTATCCCGGCTGGCGCGCGCGCGTCGATGGGATGCGCGTGGGGCTCGTTCCCTGGGACGGAATTTTTCAAGCCTTGCCGCTTCCGCCGTCGTTTCCGCGCGGCGCGAACCTGGACCTGACCTTGGAGTTCACCCCGACGGGTTGGGCGTGGCTGGTCGCGCTGTCGGCGTGCGCGTGGGCGTATTGGCTGTCGGTTCTCGCGCGCCGGGCGGAGATGTCATGAACAGGCGCAAATTAATATCCGTCGTCCTCGGTCTGGCCGGAACGACGTTCTTCCTGTGGCTGGCTCTTAAGGACATAAGCCTGTCCCAATTGTCCCACGCGCTCGCCAGCGCCAATTGGCTGTGGCTGGTTCCCATGGCCGTCATCGTGTACGTGGACCTCTTCATCCGCGCCGTCCGCTGGCGGGTGCTGCTCTCCCGCGCCCGTCCCGGCGCGTCCGTCCTGGAGCTGGCGCGCCTGGAGTCCATCGGCCTGGGCGTCAACAACGTGCTGTTCCTGCGTCTCGGGGAGCTGGCGCGCGGCGTGCTGGCGGCCAAGCGCCTGAACATGCCGGTGTTCGCGGCCCTGGCCAGCGTCGTGGTGGAGCGCGCGCTGGACGTCGCCGCTCTGCTCACCATCTTCATCGTCGCGTCCGGCCTGGCCCCGGGCTACGCTCCGGCCGGCGTGCGCCTGGGCGCGGAGGCCGTGCTGGCCGGCGCGATCGTCGCGCTGGCCCTGCTGGCCCTGGCCGAGACCGCGGTCGCCGACGGCGGGTTCATCGAGCGCGCGCTACGCCCGTGGCCGAAGATCCACACTTTGGTGTCGCAGCTGTCGCTGGGCGCCACGGTGCTGCGCGAGCCCATGACCGCGCTGAACGCCGCGGGCCTCAGCCTCCTTCTCTGGACGGTGGACGCGGGCCTATACTGGGCCGGCGCGCAGGCGCTGGGTCTGGGCGCCATCATGGACTACCCGCGCGCCGTGCTGACGCTCACCTGGGCCGGAGCCACGTCGGCCATTCCCGCGGCGCCCGGCGCCATCGGCAGCTTCGAGAAGATCGTGGCGACCATCGTCCATCAGTTCGGGGCCACCCCGGAGGCCGCCTTGGCCTACGCGTTGGTCTGCCACATGGTCATGTACCTGCTGGTGACGGTTACGGGCCTGGTCCTGCTGTACCGCATCGGCCTGTCGCTGGCGGATCTGCGCGCGGAGGTCGAGAAGAAATGAGGATGGGACTTCTGCCGCTTCT
The DNA here is from genome assembly GCA_044450965.1 of Elusimicrobiota bacterium. GTDB lineage: Bacteria > Elusimicrobiota > Elusimicrobia > UBA1565 > UBA9628 > GWA2-66-18. The sequence goes on from JBIOJO010000017.1 coordinate 7,669, forward strand.
GGCCTGCCCCACGTGCGGCGGGGATTTGAAATTCACCGCGCTGGACGTGTTCCCGCATCCCGACGCCGACATCCGGACCGCCACGCTCCACTGCGCCGCGTGCAAGGTCGACTTCCCGGTGCGCGACGGCATTCCCCGCCTGCGCCCGCCGCAGGCCGTTCACGCCGACGCGGCCAAGACGCGCGACAGCTTCGGCTGGGAGTGGCTGCGCTATCCCGGCTCCCGTCCCGGCGACGAGGAGACGTTCCTGGACGAGACCCTGATCCCGCGCGAGGCGTTCGCCGGCAAGCTGGTCCTGGACGCGGGCTGCGGCATGGGCCGCTACAGCGTCGTCGCGCTTGCGCTCGGCGCCGAGGTCGTCGCGGTGGACATGTCCGACAGCCTGATCCGCGTGGCCGAGGCGGCGGCGAAGAATCCCAAGCTGCACCCGGTGGAGGGCGATCTTCTGCATCCGCCGTTCAAGAAAAAGAAGTTCGACATCGCCTACAGCCAGGGCGTCCTCCACCACACCTCGGACACGCGCGCCGCGTTCAAGGCCGTGGCCGCCTTGGTCAAGCGCGACGGGCTGCTCTCCGTCTGGCTGTACGGCAAGGCCGGCAAGTTCCAAGATTTCTCCACCAACCCCATCCGCCCCGACCGCGCGTGGATCCTGGACGACCGCCGCCTGGCGTGGTGGATCGTGCTGGTCCGCCACGGCGTCAGCGATTTCGTCCGGTTCTTCACCACGCGTCTCCCCATCCCCGTGGTGTACGCGCTGTGCTACCCCCTGACCGTTCTCGGCATGATTCCCGGGATCAAATACCTCACCTTCTCCATCGATCCGGACTTCCAGGCGCGCCTGATCGAGAACTTCGACTGGATCTCGCCGCCCTACCAATGGCACCACACGAAGGAGGAGCTCGCGCGCTGGTTCTCCGAGGAGGGCTTCACGGTGCTGGAGCTTCTGCCGCACGGCCTCGTGCCCAAGCCCGGCGCTTTGGGCAGGAAAGACGTTGGGTAAATCTCTTTCCGTCGTCATGGTCAGCGCCGGCTTCTGGCCCACGGTCGGCGGGGCGGAGAGGCAGGCGTTGGAATTGTCCGCGGCGCTGGTTCAAAGAGGGCATAAAGTCACCGTTTTGACCCGCAAGATCGCCGGTCTCCCGTCGAAAGAGATCGTGCGCGGCGTCGTGATCCGCCGTTTGCCGGTCATCGGCGAAGGTTCTCTCAACGCGCTGTGCTTCCTCGTCGCCTCCTTTCTTTGGCTGATGTATCATTGGACCGATTGGGACGCCGTCCATGCGCATCTCGCGGGATCGCCCGCCTTGTCGGCCGCTCTGGCCGGCCGCCTACTGGGCCGCCCGGCGCTCGTGAAGCTGGGCGGGGGGCGCGGCATCGGGGAGTTGGCGACGTCGGCCAAAACGACGATCGGCCGTTGGAAGCTCCGCGTTCTGGCCGCGTTGCGGCCGAAATTTCTCGCCGTCGTTCCCGACCTGGCCGAGGAAGCCCGGGAGTTCTTGGGGAACGCGAACATCGAAATACTTCCCAACGGCGTCGATGTGAATCGATTCATGCCCGTGTCCGTGAAGCGGAAAAAAGAGCTCCGCGCCGAACTGGGCTGGAACGAAGACTCGACCGTCTATCTTTATACGGGCCGTTTCTCTCCCGAGAAGCGCCTTCCTTGGTTTCTCAAGCTCTGGGAAGAAGCGTCCGGCGATCATTCCGTCGCCGTCCTGATCGGCGGCGGTTCCGAGCTTAACGCCGTTCAGCCGTTTGTCTCGTTGGGTCGGATCGAAATTATTTCTCCCTGTGAGAATCTTTCGGATATGTATGCCGCCGCGGATGTCTTCTTTTTGCCGTCGACCTCCGAAGGTCTCTCCAACGCGCTTCTCGAAGCGATGTCGTCCGGCCTGACGATCCTCGCCTCCCGCGTGGGCGGCACCGCCGAAACCGTGGAAGACGGGATCACCGGGCTCCTGTTCGACCGCGACGACGAAACCGGTCTGAAAGCGGCCGTCCGTCGCCTGACCTCGGAGCCGGGGCTGTCCGTGAAGCTCGGCGCCGCCGCGCGCGCTCAAGCCGTTGAGCGCTATTCCATCGAGCGCGTCGTTTCCCGCCTCGAGGAGCTGTACTCATGAGCCGCGGAAAACGGTTCGCGCGCAACGTCAGCTGGAGCCTGGCCGGCCAGGCCGGGACCATCGTCGTCAATTTCTTCTCTCTGCCGTACCTGCTGCGCGGCTTCGGCGCGGAAGCCTACGGCGTTTATCTGCTGATGTACACCGTCGCCAACTACATGTCGCTGTTCCAGTTCGGCGCGGGACTGGCCGCCGTCAAATACATCGCCGAAGCGCGCGCGGCCGGCGAGGACGGCGCCATCCACGACGCGCTGCGCCATTCGTTCTGGATCCACTTCGGCGGCGCGGCCGTCTCCGCCGGAGCGCTGTGGCTGGCGGCGGGGCCGCTCTCCCGATCCTTCTTCGATATCCCCGTGTACTACCGCGAGCACGCGTTCTGGCTCCTGCGCGCCGCGGCCCTGGGCGGTTTTTTCGCCGCGGGCGCGCAGTGGGCGTCCTCCGCGTTCTGGGGCCTTCAGAGATTGGCGTGGCCGTCGGCGTTATCCTTGCTGCAGTCCATTCTCATGCCGTTAGGATTGGTCGCCGTTCTGGCCATGGGCCGGGGCCTGGGCGCGGCCGCGACCTGGTATGTCGTGGTGCAAGCCTCGAGCTTCATCTTCCTATCCTTGGCGCTCCGTTCGGCCATGGCGGAACACCGCGGCGCCAACGGCCACCTTGGGTTCAGGCCGTTCGCCCTGTACGGGTTTTCGTTCGTTCCCGGCGTGGTCGCGAACCTGGTCTCGACCCAGATCGACAAGATCTATGTCGCCGGCAAGCTCAGCATGTCGGAGCTGACCTATTACGCCGTCCCGTCCGGCGTGCTCCAAAGGCTCCAGTCCCCGTCGGCCACCATCTCCACGGCGCTGATGCCCGTGCTGAGCGAGGTCGGCCGTGTGGAGGGCAAGGACCACACCGCGCGCGTTTACATCCGTTCCATCCGCGCTCTCTTCGCGCTCATCGCCCCCGCGCTCGGCCTCCTGTTCGTGCTGATGCCCCAGCTTCTCGGTCTCTGGCTGAACCCCGCGTTCGGCCATCACGCCGAGGTTGCGGCGCGATTCCTGGTCCTGGCGCAGGCCTTCGCCTTGGCCTTCCACGGCCCCAAGGCGCTGGCGGGGGGCTTGGACGGCGGCCACTACAATACCGTGGCCATGTGGACGCAGGCCCTGGTCAGCCTGGCGCTGTGGCCGTTCCTGATCCCGCATTGGGGCATTGCGGGCGCGGCCGCGGGCGCGTTCGTCGCGCAGGCGCTGGCCACCCTCTACTTCATGGACGCCACGCACCGCCATCTGATCCACATGCCGTGGAGCCGCTTCGCTCGCGAGGTTCTGGGGCCGCTGACCCCGGCGACGGGCGCCCTGATCTTCATCGCCTGGCTGTTCCGCGCCTTCGCGTGGACATGGCCGGGCTTCATCGCGGTGAACGCGGCCGCGGGGCTGTGCTACCTGGGCCTGCTCTGGCGAACCCTGCCGCACGAGGACACTCGCGGCGTGATCAAGTGGCTCGGGAAAGCCTGAGGGGAGTTAGCTAGAATCTCTTCATGTGCGGCATCTGCGGCGTCGTGTACGGCTCCGGGCGGACGCCCGACCGGGCGCTTCTCAAAAAAGCCAACGACCTGATCGCCCACCGCGGCCCGGACGATGAGGGGTATTACATCGACGGCCCCGTCGGGTTGGCCATGCGCCGTTTGGCCATCATCGATCTCAACACGGGCCACCAGCCGCTGTCCTACGACGACGAGAATCTTTGGATCGTGTTCAACGGGGAGATCTATAACTATCAGTCCCTGCGCGAGGAGCTATTATCGCGCGGGCACAATCTAAAAACAAAGTCCGACACCGAGGCGATTCTCGCCCTCTACCAAGAGATGGGGCCGGCCTGCGTGACCAAGCTGCGCGGGATGTTCGCCTTCGCGATCTGGGACAAAAAGAAACGGCGCTTGTTCATCGCGCGCGACCGGATCGGGAAGAAACCGCTCGTGTACGCCGAGCGGCCGGACGGCACCCTCGTCTTCGCGTCCGAACTGCGGTGTCTCTTCGCGCTGGATTCGTCTTTGCCGCGAGAGACGGATCCGGTCGCGATTGATATGTATTTGTCTTTGCAATATATCCCGTCGCCGAAGACGGCGTATAAAAACGTGAAGAAACTCCCGCCCGGTCATACCTTGACCTGGCAAGACGGCCGTGCCACCATCGAACGCTACTGGGATCTGCCGTTGGGTCAGGCGCCGATCACGACGGATGTCGAAGAAGCGAAGCGTCTTCTTCGCGCTAAACTGACCGAGTCGGTCAAATTGCGCATGATTTCCGACGTGCCTCTGGGAGCGTTCTTGTCCGGCGGGGTCGACTCCTCCATCATCGTGGCGTTGATGAGCCAATTGTCCACGAAACCCGTGAAGACCTTCTCCATCGGCTTCGACGAGGAGAAGTTCTCCGAAACGCACTACGCCAAGATGGTCGCCGATCGCTATAAAACCGACCACACCGAATTCGTGGTCAAGCCGCAGATGGCCGACATCCTTCCCAAGCTGGCCTGGCATTACGGGGAACCGTACGCCGACGCCTCGGCATTGCCGACGTATTATGTGTCGCGCGAAACGCGCAAGTTCGTGACGGTGGCGCTCAACGGCGACGGCGGCGACGAGAACTTCGCGGGATACCTGCGCTACTTCGCCATGAAGGCCGCGCGCGTGACCGACGCGCTGCCGGGCCCGGTCCTGTCGGCGCTGAAAGCGGGAACCGAGATGCTGCCCGATTACAACGCCCCGTTCGGCACCGTCTGGCGCGCGAAGCGGTTTCTTCGTTCGGCGTTGCTCAACGATTTGTCCGGCCGCCATCTTAAGATGATCTGCTACTTCGCCGAGGACGACAAGCCGTCGCTGTACTCGCCTGAGTTCATCAAGACCTTGGGCATGGACATGGGCGCGGCGAAGGGGTACATGGCCGACGCGTTCAAAGCGTGCGAGGGCCAGGACTTCGTGAACCGCATGCTGTACGTCGACTTCAAGACCTATCTTCCCGAGTGCCTCATGACGAAGGTGGACATCGCCTCGATGGCGTGTTCCCTTGAAGGCCGCTCTCCCTTGCTCGACCACGAATTCGTCGAACTGGCGTACCGCATGCCCGGCGACTGGAAGCTCAAGGGCCTGCGCGGTCACAAATGGATCTTCAAGGAAGCGTTCAAGGATCTGTTGCCGGAGGCCATTTTGTCCCGCCCGAAGATGGGCTTCGGCATTCCGCTGGGGACCTGGTTCCGGGGCCCGCTCAAGGACTATTGGGCCGATCACGTTTTGTCGAAGGACGCGTTGGGTCGCGGCTATTTCACCGAAAAGGGACTGCGCGGCATGTGGGATGAACACCAGTCCGGCGGCCGCGATCACGGCTACCGTCTGTGGGCCCTGCTCATGCTCGAGTTGTGGCACCGCCACGCGGCGGGCGCCTCCCCGGAAACGGCGGCCCCGGAGGGCGCGTGCGCCGGTTCCTGAAGCTTTTATTCACGCCGGCGGACTCGCCGCTGTATCTCACCTCCATCATCACGCCCATCCAGCAGGCGCCCGACCAGGAGCTCGGTTCGTGCGCCGCTCAATTCGCGTGGCGGATTCCGTTTCTCGGCCTCAAGCGGCGTTTCCTAAAGCCCGCCGTCAACGAGCGCATCGTCGAAATGCCGTTCGTCCTTCAGAAGCTGGCGGCATTCCCCAACGCGCGCGTGCTGGACTTCGGCTGCAGCAACAGCCCGCTGGCGCTGGAACTGGCGGGGATGGGATACGAAGTCGTCGGCGTGGATCTGAGGCCGTACGGCTACACGCATCCCAATTTCGAGCTTCTGCAGGGCGACTTCCTGGCCCGTTCCATGCCGGACAATAGCTTCGACGCGGTGGTCGCGGTGTCGGCGGTGGAGCATGTCGGTTTGGAGTCGGTCTACGGCGGTCCGGGGCAGGAATCCGGCGACCGGACCATCGTGAAGAAGTTTCTTCAGATCCTCAAGCCAGGCGGCGTTCTGCTCCTGACCGTGCCCTTCGGCCGCGCCGGACTCAATCCCGGCTACCGCGTGTACGACTCAAAATCGCTCGACGCGCTCATCGACGGCTTCGACATCATGGAGAAGAGCTTCTATCACGGCGACAAGCAGCGCCAGTGGGTGAAGGTTCCGGAATCGGGCCTCGCCGAAGTGGATTCTTCGGCGATGACCCAGGGCGTCGCGCTCGTCTTCGCGGTCAAGCCTTCCTGACCGGCTAGAGCAGAAGCGCGGCTTTCTGCGCGGGGGAGGCGGCGCCGCCGGCGAGCGCCGAGCCCGCCGTCACCCGCGCGGCCGGCTCGTGCGGCATGCCGCGGAACGCGGAAGCTTCGGTCGAGATCAGTTCGCTCAACGGGATGTCGGAGAGCGCCGCGGCGGCGGCCGTCAGGGCCGCGGCGTCGTGGGTCATCGAGCGGTATGCGACGGCTTGAGCGTCGATCAGCCCGGCCGCGGACTTCCCGGAGATCGCCGCGCCAAGCGCGATTCTCGCGGCGGCCTCGTGAGGCATGGTGCGGAACGCGACGGCTTCGTCGCGGAGAAGGTCATCGAGAGGCTTGCCCGAAAGAGCCGCTCCCGCCGCCGCCAGCGCCGCCGCTTCGTGAGGCATGGTGCGGAACGCGACGGCCTCGTCGCGGATGACGGAGTCCAACGGCTTCCCGGAGATCGCCGCCGCGACCGCCACCCGGGCGGCGGCCAGGTGCGTCATCTTTTTGAACGCCTCCCGTTCTGAGTTTAATATCTCATCGAGAGGCTTTCCGGAAAGGGCCGCTCCGGCCGCCGCCACCGCGGCGGCGTCGTGCGGCATCGTGCGGAACGCCGTTTTCTCAAAATCCAGGATTCCGTTCAGCGGCTTGCCCGAGAGCGCCGCTCCGGCCGCCGCCACGGCGGCGGCGTCGTGCGGCATCGCGCGAAACGCCTCGCGCTCGGAGTCCGTCGCGCGACCGAACGCCGCCTGCCGGGAGGCCTCCGCCCCCGACGGTAGAGCGGGGCGGGGAATCTGCCTGGCCGCTGACTGCATCTCTCGGACTTGTCCCAGGGTGGAGGCGTCCAGGAACCCGCCGTCGTCCGAGGCCGCCCGCGCCGCCGTCGATAGGAACGAAAGCGCCGCGAGCGTAATGCCCAATGCCATTCTCATGGGAAACCCCGCTATCCCCGTCGGCTTAGTATGAGCCCGGGAATCTGGGATGTCAATAGGGCGGAGGCCCGGCGCGCTTAAGGACGTCGCGCGCGGACGATCAGGTTCGACTCCAGCAGCGCGTCGGTCACGCAGGACTCCGCGTACAGATAGACGCGGGCCTTCAGCTTGATCAGCGACCACAGCGCCGCGCGCAACAGGCTGCGCGCCCCGGTGATCACCGGCTCCTCGCCGATCGTCGTCACCGAGTCGAATCCCGCCGCCGTCATCAACTGGTAGGCGCTTTGGCGCGTGAATGCCAGCTCGTGCGTCAGGTCGCCGTAGCGCAGGCGGCCGAAGAACGCCGATTCGGCGTTCGGCGCCCGCCAAATGAACGTCCCGCCGGGCTTGAGCGCGTTCTTCACCGCGCTCAGGAGGGGGAACAGTTCGTCCTTGGTGAAGTGCTCCAGAACGTCGATGGCCACGATCGCGTCGTACTTCCCCGCGTCGCGCGTCAGGCGTTCCAGCGCATCGCCCAGTTCCGCGCCTTGGATTCCCAGCTTCTTCGCCGTTTCAACGGACGCCGGATCGGAATCGACGCCCACCGCCTTCGCGTACCCGTCCCCGTGCAGGTAATGCAGGAAGGAGCCCGCGCCGCAGCCCAGCTCGAAGATCGCGGCCCCGCGGTCGGCGGGGAGCAAAGGCCCGAAAGTCGCCCGGTACACCCGGTCGTTGTAGCGCAAGACGTCGGCGGTCAGCGGTTGGGACGCCTGCGTGTGCGTCTCGGAATAGCGCCGGCGCAGGACCTCGCGGTAGTCTTCTTTCGGCTGCGTCACGCGGCCTATCCTACAAATATATAATGGGACCGGCCGCGATGATCTATTCCAACCCCGAATTCTTCATCCTTTTCGGCCTGACCTTGGCGGCGTACGCCTTCTCCGAGTCCTACCGGGTCCGATTCTTCATCCTCCTGGCCGCCAGCCTGTGCTTTTACACCTGGGCCGGCCTGTTCGACAGCCTGATCTTCGTCCTGGTCATCCTGGTGTCCTGGGCCGCCGTCGCCCTCAGCCACAAATACCCCGCCCACAAGAGCCGCCTCATCCCCCTGGGCATCTGCGTCATCACCGCCCACCTGTTCATCTGGAAGTACGCCGCCTGGCTGATCGGTGAAATTCACGCCGTGAAGCCTGATTTCATGGGCGGACGTGAGTTGTTTTTGCCGTTGCCGGTCGGCATCAGCTTTTTCACGCTTCAGAGCATCGCCTACATGGTGGATTACTCCCGTGGGCAAACGGAATTCGTTTCGTTGCCCGTGTACGCGTTGTTCAAGAGCTTCTTCGCCCAGCTCCTCGCCGGTCCCATCGTGCGCGGCTCCCAGCTCAACCCCCAGTTGAAGAAGCTGCGCCGCCCCGAACCGGCCGAGATCTCCCTGGGCGTGTCCTTGTTCGTGCTCGGCTTCGTCAAGAAAATGGTCGTGGCCGACCGCGTGGCCTATTTCGTGGACGCCGTGTTCTCCTCGCCGGAGAATTTCGGACGCTACGCCTTGCTGAAGGCCCTGCTGGGCTACACCGTCCAGATCTGGGCGGACTTCAGCGGCTACACCGACATGGGCCGCGGCGCGGCGTTGATCCTGGGCATCCGCCTGCCGGAGAACTTCCTGTCGCCGTACTTCTCGCAGTCCCCGTCGGAGTTCTGGCGGCGCTGGCATATCACCCTCAGCACTTGGATCACCGACTATATATTTACGCCGTTGGCGTTGCGCGCGCGGGCGCTGGGCGCCCAAGGTCTGTTCTTCTTCGCGGCGGTCACCACCATGCTCATCGCGGGGATCTGGCACGGGGCCGGGTGGAACTTCGCGCTGTTCGGTCTGTATCACGGAGTGTTATTGGTCCTGGAGAAACGGGGATTGCTCCCGCGAGACCCGAAGAATCCGTGGTCGGTCGGAGGGCTCTCCAGGATATGTCTGATGTTCTGCCTGATCCAGGGCGGGTGGCTGGTGTTTAGGATCGAGAGCATGCATCAGCTGTATGCCTTCATACACGGATTAATTTACGGCTCAACCATGGCCCAGGCGGCTACGGGACGGAGCATTTATGTCCTGGCGGCGTTCTGCCTGGGAATACAAGCCGCCTTCTATTATGATCCGAGCGAAAAGACTTGGGTCTTTTTGAACCCGTTGAAAGAAACCGCGACACGACGCATGGAAGCGATGTCTCAGGACAGACCGGCGATGGCGACCGTTGCCGGGCTATGTGCCGGGACGGTCTTGGCGGCGATCGTGATGGGCGCCTTGCTCTTGCGGCCGGATCACACGAGAGGATTCATCTATTTCCAGTTCTGACGTCATCATGACGAGGTTTCATCGCTCCCTTCGGGTTTCGTTCGTCGTCGCTTTGGCGGCGATGTTGATCGGCCGTTGGGCGTGGAATCGGGGTCAGTTGGAGCATTCGTTGGATGCTGCGGCTCTCCCGGCGCAATACGTGCAGCCGGGAGTGTTAACTCCGGAAGGCGCCAAATATAAACACCTGTTTTGGGTGCCCGGCGTCGGCGCCCTGCGCGTCTTGGAAAACCGTGATCTGTTCGACAGCGTCTTTCCCGGCTACGAGGCCGCGCGGAGCGACGCCGCGTTGTGGACGAGATATTTCAGCGAACTGTTCGATCAAACCGTGTATAGCGCCGTGCTCATCAACAACTCGCCCCTTCATTCGCTGCGGATCAGCGCGTCGTCGTTGGGCAGCATGGATATCTTCCGCCGTTACGGCGCCGATGTGCTCATCTTCGGCATATCCGATACGTTTATACCGGTCTCCACCGGAATGCTCCGCGACGGATTGAACGAAACGAATATTCCCGGACTGCACGACCTCAAGCTTCTCCAATGCGCCAGAGGACATCTGTTGCCGGAGGCCGTTTCCTGGTACGCCCAAGGTCTCCAGGGCACCGGCCAGAAAGCGCGGCTCGCGCTGTGGGGCTTCAGCCTGGTGTATGCGCACAAACATCCGCTCGAAAGCATGTCGCACCGGGAAGTGAGAAACCTCTACAAGAACTGGCGGGCAGAAAACGGCATTGAACGCTTCGACCGCCGTTTCCCGCATCCGTCCTGGGAAATGTTCGTCGGGGAAGGCCTGCAGAAGCGGCCGGAAGAAGAAGCGATCGGCGGGATGTTGATCCCCGACGGCGTGGCGGGCGATCCGAAGACCTTGGACGAATTCCTCGAGAACGGGGATGCGTCGCCGTACTCGATCGGGCACGACGAAAAGGACTGCGATATGTCCGAACTGTCCCATAACACGGACCTTGCTCTCTCAGAACTGCTCAGGGTCGCCGACAAAGTGATGGTGTATATCCCGCCCACATCGACCTTGAACCGAAGGGGGATTCCGGCGTGCATCATGCCGAGCCTGACGGCGATGCTGAAGTCCAAGGCCGGGCCGAGCGTGACGGTCTCCACCGACGACTGGAAGGACTACGGATTGACGAACGAAGATTATCTTTACGCCTCCGGGAAGCCCGGCTTCGAGAAGATCGATCCGCTGCACGCCAACGATTCGGGTTCGCGCAAAATATCTCGCGGCCTCGCCCGTCGGATATCCGCCGTTTTGTCGTCGGGGCGGCCTTGACGGCGTGTATGTATCGAATTACACTGTGATATGACCAGCGCCGTTAAATCCGTCGTCGTCGGCCTGCTTGAGAGCAATCCGCTCACGCGCGGCGCGCTGGCCGCCTACCGCGAGCGCCGCCGGACCCGGAAGACGGCTGATCGCTCCGACGTGTCCAAGGACGCGTGGCGCGTCTTCAACATCGAGCTGACCAACCGTTGCCCCTTCAGCTGCATCATGTGCGCGCGCACCAACAACATGACGCGCGACCAGGGCCTGATGACCTTCGAGACGTTTAAGGCCATCGTGGACGAGTTCGCGGCCAACAGCCCGAAGCAGGCGGCCGAGCACGAGACCTGGCTCCACCATTTCGGCGAAAGCCTGGTGCATCCGGAGTTCGCCAAGTTCATCCGCTACGCGGCGTCCAAGGGCCTGAAGCCCGCGCTGTCCATCAACCCGCTCCTGCTCAATCCCGCGAAGTCGCGCGAGCTGCTGGACTCGGGCATCTACCTGCTGAACATCTCCCTGGACGGCCACGACGACGCGTCGTTCGAGAAGATCCGCGGCGTGAAGGACGCCTTCGAGAAATCGAAGGCCAACCTTCTCGAGTTCCTGAAGATGAAGGTCGAATCCGGCTCCAAGACGCGCATCGTCCTGTCCATGATCGACTTCTCCGAGAACCGGGAAAGCATCGAGGCGCTGAAGGCGTATTGGGCCTCGGTCCCGGGCATCGATGAGTTTTCCGCGAAGGAGTTCAAAGTCTGGAACGGCGACGCGGCGGACGTCAACGCCTTATCCGATCACCCCGTGGACAACGCGGAGTTGCGGAAGACGCATCAGAAGGTCGCCTGCAACGTTCCCTGGGAAAAAATGAGCGTGGCTTGGGACGGGGATGTCCTGCCGTGCTGTTACGACTACGACAAGAAATACCCTCTGGGCAACATCAAGGACAAGAAGATGTCCGAGATGTGGAACGGACCGGAAATGCGGGCATTACGGAAAGAGTTTTTGGACAACAACGTGACCAACCCGTTGTGCCGCAACTGCCCCGAGCTGTACCTCGCCCCTTAGGCGTTACGGCGGGAGATCGCCAGCAAGGTATGTCCGGCGTCCGGGCGGGTGACACGGTAGTACAGCATCATCACGGCGAAAAACGGATACGTGACCGTGTTGAACACGCCGTGATAAAAAAACACTAAGCGCAGCCGGGTGTTCTTGTCCGGAAGCGCGCTCGATACACCCGTCGTCGTTCCCGCCTGAAGTATTTCATCCATCGGTTTCTTCGCGGCGTTTCGTCCGTAAAGAACCAATTTGATCGCGCGTAAGATCCATTGCGCGGTCCGGTCCGCCCAAATGCGCGATAGATCCACCACCGGCAGAGGCTTGGATCGCAAATCTTCCACGGTAAATCCGCTTTTTTCCAGCGCCAATTTTAATGCGCTCGGCACCCATCGGGTTAAATGATGCGGCGGATAATCCCACAAATCACGCCCGAAGGGCGTCGGGCGGCGATTGTCGGGCACCGCGATGAGCAGGTGCCCTCCCGGCTTGAGCAGTCGTCCCGCGAGCCGCAGGAATCCCAGCGGATCGTCGACGTGTTCCAGCACTTCGATCATGGACACGATGTCGTACCGTCCGTCGTTCTTCCGTGTGAAGTCCTCGTCGAGTATTCCTTGACGGACGCCGGTCAGGCCGCCGTCCTGAGCGATCTTCACGAACCGTTCATCCACCTCGAGCCCCTCGACGTCATACCCGCGTTCCCGTGCCAATTTCAGGAAGTGCCCCGCCGCGCAGCCGATATCCAGCAGAAGGCCGCGGCGAGGTTCGGGAAGGCGGTCCAGGAAGTATGGGAAATCGGTCTTGCTTGCCGCGGCGGCGGTTTCATCGTATCCGCCCACGTAATTATATTTTCCGTACCACTCGGCTCCCGGGAACTGAAGCGGCCAGGCGTAGGTCAACGCGCAGGACGGGCAGGACAGGATGTCGTAGTTCTTTCCGCCGACCGCGTCGAAGTGCGCTTCGACCGGAAGACTCCGGTCCGAGCCGCACACCGGGCACGCGGCGCTCATCCGATCTTGAGGGCGGAGAGGATGAACTGAACGCCGATGGCCGCCAGGAGCAGGCCCATCAGGCGCGTCATGATGTTGAGCAAGGTGGGGGAAAGCTTCTTGGCGCTGTCGGAGGCCAGGACCAGGATCCAGTAGCTGAGCAGAAGCACCGCGCCGATCAGGACGAAGAAGATTCCCTTCTGCGGGTAGCTGGCCGCGCGGCCGGACAGGACGATGGAGGTGGTGATGGCTCCGGGGCCGGCCAGCAGCGGGATGGCCAAGGGGGTGATGGCGATGTCGTCCTTGCTCATGCCCTCGGCGACCTCTTCCGGGGTTTCCTTCAGCGCCGACTTCTGGGCGCGGAGCATGTCCAGCGCCGAGAGGAGAAGCACCAGGCCGCCGGCCACCTGGAACGCGGGCAAGGTGATGCCGAACAGGTGGAAGATGGACGGGCCCAGCAGGGCGAAGACGGCCATCACGCTCGCGGCCGTCACGCAGGCCGTGCGCGCCATGCGGCGACGCTGCTGCGGCGTGTCGCGCGCCGTCATCGCCAGGAACGGGGCGATGGCCGCGAACGGGTCCACGATGGCGAAGAGCGAGCCGAACGTCAGGAACGCGTATTCCAGCACGAATCGATTTTAGCTTTTTCGCCGGTCCGCGGTCGCTTCGTCGATCACCTGCAGGGTGAGGCGGGCGGCGGTTTCCCAGGAGAACGACGCCGCGCGGGCCAAACCGCGGCGGCGCAGGTCGGCGGCGAGATCCGGTTCGTCGAGGACCCGGGCCAACGCCGCGGCGATGCCCTCGGGCGCGGACGCGTCGCACAGCAGCGCCGCGCCGCCGGCGACTTCGGGCAAGGACGTGGCCTCCGCGGCGATCACGGGAGCGCCGCAGGCCATGGCTTCAAGCACCGGGAAACCGAAGCCTTCCAACAACGACGGAATAACGACCGCCGCGGCGCCCTGATACAGGGAAACGAGCCGTTCACGGGAAACGGAACCGAGTATCTCCACGCGGCCGGCCAACGGCGGCGTCGCGGCCAGGCGGTTGATCTCGTCGGCGGCGTCCCCGGGTCTTCCCGCCAGGACAAGACGGAGCGGCCGCGCGGGATCTTTCGCCACGACGGCCGAAAACGCGCGCAGCAGGGCAGGCACATTTTTACGGACGTACAACGCGCCCACATGCAGGACGTACGGCTTCGAGCCGTCGTTCGATTTCGTTGCCGTTCTGAAAATAGGGTCGGGGCCGCCTTCGAGGACGGTCTTTATCCGTTTCGGATCCAAACCCCACGACGAGATCGCCTGGGTGCGGGTATGTTCCGACACGGCGATGACGCGATCCGCGCGCAGCGCGGACCTTCTCGGGATCACGCCGAAGAAAAATTTCGGCCACAGGCCCGGCGGCAGCTCGCCCCCGACGTGGTGGATCGTGACCACGCCGGGCAAGCGCGACAACGGCGCTAAATTGTTGCAGAGGCCGTGTAAAGCGTCGACCCCCGCCGCGATCAATTTTCGTTCACGCCATAATAGTCCCGCGGCCTCCTCGGCAGGAAGAAGAAGCCGTTGGGGGGCGGACAAACGCAAGCGCGTGATGTTCGGCCCTATCGGTAATGGAACCGTTTCCATGTTCCCAGGGCCGCGCCAGAACGCCGAGGTCAGCACGAATTCCCGTTCGGGGGCGACCGCCGCCATGGCCGCCGTCAACCGTTCGACGTAGAACCCCAAACCGCTGGCCCCGTCCAGCGCCGCGGAGACGTCCAGCGCGATCCGGCGGGCTTGGCTCATGGGCCGTATTGTAGCTGTTGAGGCGGGAAGCGTCCAATTTGGCTAGAATGCGCCGATGCCTGCGAAGAAAAGGGGCCGGGAGATCGGCGTCGGCGGGTTCGCGCTGACCCCCCGCGCGCGCCGCTATGTGAACCAGGTCCTGGACTCCAACCGCCTGTCCTACGGCCCGTTCCACCGCCGCTTCGAGGCCGGCTTCGCGGCGGAGCACGACAGCCGCCACGCGATCTTCTGCAACTCCGGCACCAGCGCCCTGCACATCGCGCTCCAGGCGCTGAAGGAGAAACACGGGTGGAAGGACGGGGACGAGGTGCTGGTCCCCGCGGTGACCTTCATCGCGACCTCGAACGTCGTGCTCCACAACCGGATGAAGCCGGTGTTCGTCGACGTGGATCCGTTAACGTACAACATCGACCCGGCCAAGCTTGAAGCGAAAATCACCAAACGCACGCGCGCCGTGATTCCCGTCCATCTTCTCGGCCTGCCGGCCGACATGGACCCGATCCTGGCCGTCGCCCGGAAACGCAAGCTCCGGGTCGTCGAGGACTCCGCCGAGACCATGTTCGCGCGCTACAAAGGGCGCAAGGTCGGCTCCTTGGGAGACATCGGCTGCTTCTCCACCTACGTGGCCCACTACATCGTCACCGGCGTGGGCGGCCTGGCCACCACCAGCGACCCCGATCTGTACGTGCGCCTGCGCAGCCTGATGAACCACGGCCGCGACTCCATCTATCTGTCCATCGACGACAAGGGCAAGACCCGCGCCAAGTTCCACGAGATCGTGGCCAAACGCTTCCAGTTCGTCTCCGCGGGCCACAGCTTCCGCGCCACGGAGCTGGAGGCCGCGTTGGGCCTGGCCCAGCTCCAGGAAAAAGGCGGCATCGTGAAGGCGCGCACGGCCATGGCGCGCCGCCTGAGCGCGGGCCTCAAGGAGTTCTCGGATAGGCTTCAGCTGCCCACCTGCCCGGCCGACCGCGACCACACCTTCATGCTGTACGGCCTGGTCCTGCGCGGCGAGGACAAAACGCCGCTGCTGAATTTCCTGGAAGACCGCGGCGTGGAGACGCGCGACCTGCTTCCGCTGATCAACCAGCCCGTTTACCGGAAGATGTTCGGGAACCTCGACGCCCGTTATCCCGTCGCCGCCGCCCTGAACCGGTCGGCGTTTTACATCGGGTGTCATCAGTACATGACGCCGGCCGACGCCGACTACGTCGTCGAGCAATTCCGGGCCTATTTCAAGAAGTATTGATATGGCTCCCAAGATTTCGGTCATCATCGACAATTATAATTACGGGCGGTTTCTGGGCCAGGCCATCGACAGCGTATTGGCCCAGGATTTCACCGACTGGGAATGCGTGGTGGTGGACGACGGATCCACCGATGACAGCCGTGCCGTGCTTGAGCGATATGCCCCTCGCGTCCGCGCCATATTTCAAACGAACGCGGGTTACGCGGCGGCGTTCAATCGGGGCATATCGGAAACAAACGGCGAGATCGTGTGTTTTTTGGATGCCGACGATGTTTGGCGCAAGGATAAATTGTCGCGGATCGCGGCACGATTCGCGGCGGAACCGGACCTGGGGGGAATCCAACATCTACTCCAGGATGCCGACACGAATTTAAACTCAATGAAGCAGGACTTCCCGGCATGGCCTAATCGTTATACCTTGGACGATTTTCTCGCCGGGAAAGTCGTTCTCGGCGCTACCAGCGGTGTGTCGTTGCGTCGTGCCGTCCTGAACAAGGCGCTGCCGATCCCGACTGAATTCCGTTTTCTGTACGCCGACAATTACCTTCTCATCCGCTCCCTGTTTTTCGCGCCGTTGGGAAACATCTCCGAGCCGTTGGGACTTCACCGCGTGCACGGCTCCAACTTTTGCGCCGGGACTTACGCGGATCCCCGTAAGCTTGGGGCGGACATGACCATGGGCGCGGTCTACGAGACCCATCTCCGTCGATGGCTGGACGAGCGCGGCGTGTCGTTAAGTCCCGATCACGAGCGCGTCGAAGGTCTGGAACGCATGCGCCGCGAAGTCCTCTGGCACGCGCAGGAAAATCGCCGCGGCGAAGCCGCCGCCGCTCTCTGGCGCGGCGCCCGGCGGTACGGCTTCAGCCGTTTCGGCGTTTTCCGCGTTACGACCTGCGCGATCGCGGTGATATCGCCGTCGGCGTATCTATCCCTTTACGAGAGCTACGCCGGCGGCTCAGGTCTGCGTTCGATCCGTCGCGGGTTGGCCGGCGCATGAGCCACGAAACCGGCGTACCGGATCTCTCCGTCGTTCTGCCCACCCTCGACGAGGGCGCGGGCCTGAAAGTCCTTCTGCCGCGATTGCTCGATGTATTCAAGACATTGAACGTCGTCGGAGAAATATTGGTCGTGGACGGCGGCTCCAAGGACGACACCGTCGCCGTCGCCGAGGCGCACGGCGCCCGTGTCCAGCGGCAGAAAGGCCGCGGCTTCGGCTCGGCGTTGCGTGAAGGACTTCACGACGCTCGCGCCGAATGGGTGGCGGTGATGGACGCGGACGTGTCCCACGCGCCCGAGGATCTGGTCCGTTTCTGGGCGCGGCGTCATGACGCGGAGCTGATCGTGGGCTCGCGCTACTGCGCGGGCGGTTCCGCGGAGATGCCGCTGACGCGCCAAATTTTAAGCCGCGCGCTGAACATGGTGAGCCGCCGCGTGCTGGACCTGCCGGTGCGCGAGTCGTCCAGCGGCTACCGGCTCTATCATGGACCGTCGGTGAAGGCGGTCCAGTCGAACGCCACCGATTTTTCCGTCCAGCAGGACCTGCTGGTCGGCATCATGGCCGGCGGCGGGCGCGTGATCGAGATCCCCATTCATTACGCGCCGCGCGTGGGCGGAGCGTCCAAGGCGAACGCCTGGAAGCTGGCGCCCGCGTACGTGCGCCTGCTCCTGCGCCTGAAGCCGCTGCGCGGCGGCTGGAGGACGGAGGCCGGCTTGGCCGGGGCGCTGGTGCTTGGCCTCCTGACGGGCCTGGCGGGGATCACGGGCGGGCTTCCCGGGCCGGCGCGCCTGCGCGCCCTGCCCGAGGCCGCGCGCATCTCCCCGGAGTTCGCGTCGAACCTGGCCGCCGCCTGGCGGGAGCTGTACAAGGGCATCGAGCGGTCTCACATCGAGATGCGCGCCGACGAGCCGCAGACCTCCGCCGTCGGCGTCGTGGAGCTCGGCCCCGGCTGGACCTTTCCTCCCGGCCCGCTGCTGAACTCCGCGCGGTCGCTGCTGACGCAGTCGGTCAATCCCGACGAGAAAAAATCGTTCATCATCTTGTCGCGCATGCGCCCGTGGCGCCTGGAGTTCGAGCCGCTGTACGCGCAGTACGGCGGGTCGTTCATCTATCCGTTCGGCGCGTTCCTGGCGGCCGCGCACGGCGCTCATCTGGCGCGCCTGACGCCGGACCTGGCGTACTACCTTTCCCATCCCGACGCGATGGCCCGGCTGTACCTGCTGGGCCGGCTGTACGTGCTGCTGTTCCACCTGGGCACGCTGTGGATGCTCTATGAGCTGGGCCGCATGCTGTCCGGGCGCCGGACCGGGACCGCGGCCGCCCTGATCTGGGCGCTGGCGCCCATGGCGATCATGAACTCGCACGTGCTCAAGCCGCATCCGGTGGCCGCTTTCTGGTTCCTGGCCTCGGCCTACTGCCTTGTCCGCGCGGTGGAGGAGGGACGCTGGCCGGACTACCTTCTGTGCGGCCTGGGCGCGGGGCTGGCCGCCGGCGGCAATCTCCTGCTCGGCTACGGACTGGGCCTGCCGGTGCTGGCGCGTCTGCTGCGGCGCGAGGGCTCGTGGCGGCCGGCCGTCGGCGGAGCGGCGGCCGGGCTAGGCGTCCTGGTCCTGACCAATCCCTATCTGATGTTCTCGCCGCGCGACTTCGCGTGGGAGCTCACGGTCTACTCGCCGACGCGCTTCGAGCCCTCGTTCGCCGGCCTGGCCGCGTTCGCGCGCGGCGCCGCGCCCGAAGGCCTGGGGCTGGCCCTGGCGGCGCTGGCGGGAGCGGCCATCGTGCGCGCTCTGTTCGTCGATCCGCGGCGGCGCGCTCTCGCCCTGCTCATCATCGGCGGCGAGTTCCTGATCCTGGGACGCCTGCCCCACATGTCCGCCAGCATCGGCGCGATGCGCCTGCACTACGCGGACGCCGTGCTGGCCGCGTTCCTGGCCGTGGACCTGCTGGCCGCTTTGCCCAAGCCCGCGGCGGCCCTGCTCTTCGCCGTCGTTCTGATGGACACGGGCTTCCACGGCGCGGTCTATCTGGACAACCTGTGCCGTGAGGCCGGCCCGCGGGACTCCCGCACGCTCGCCGCGGACTGGATCGACGCGAACATCCCGGCCGACTCGGCGGTGGGGCTTCTGCGCTACCCGGAGCCCGCGCACACCCCGCCGTTCCGCTGGGACCGCATGAAGCTGGTCGTCTTCGATTCCCCCAAGTCCTTCGGCGGCCGCGAGACGCCGGAGTGGATGGTCGCCAGCCGGGTCGGCTGGGACGCCGTGGACGCGGATTTCCGCGGCGGCTACGCCGTCGCGAAGGAATTCCCGTCCGCGACCTTGAGCGGCGTCGGGGTCCGCGACGAGTCGTTCTACGCGAACGCGGGCATGCTGATCCTGCGCCGGAACGGAACGCCATGACCGCGGGCTTCTTCGAAGGACCGCGCGTCCGCCGCGTCAGCCTGCTGGCGCGCGGCGCTGTCGGCCTGGCCGCGGCGAAGATGCTGGCCGCCGACCGCTCGGTGCGCGTGGTCAGCTACCAGGCCGGGGAGCTGTCCCCGGCGCTGCGCGCGCTGTTCCCGAAGGCGAAGCGGATCGTCGATCCCGCGTCGGACCTTTACACGGAGCATTGCCGCAAGGACGCGGACTGCATCCTCAGCGCGCACTGCAACGTGGTCCTGCCGCCGAAGACGCTGGAGGCGGTCGCGCACCCGCTGAACCTGCATCCGGGCTACCTGCCTTACGGCCGCGGCTACTGGCCTACCTATTGGGCGATCGCCGACGAGAGCCCCGCGGGCGCCACCTTGCACCGGATGGCGGCGCTGGTGGACCGCGGCCTGATCGTGGCCCAGAAGCGCGTGCCGATCCTGCCCATCGACACCGGCGAGGTCCTGACGCGCCGCGTCGCCGAGGGGGAGATCGCGCTGCTGCGCGCGATCTGGCCGCGCGTGCGCTCCGGCCGCTATCCCGCGTTCAAGGCGCGCGGCGCCGGAACCTATCACGACCGCGCCGACGGGCTGAACGCGCGGCGGTTGTCCGGCGGCGAGACGATGAGCGCGCGTCGCCTGGTCAACCTGATCCGGGCGTTCACCGACGCGCGCTTCGACGGGGCCAGCGTGCGCCTGGACGGGCGCGAGGTGTTCCTGCGCCTGGCGCTGCACGAAGCCGCGCGCAAGGGGAGAAAACGATGATCAACGTGTTCGGCTCGCTGATGGGCCCGGAGGAGTTGGAGGAAATCCGCACCAGCCTGGAAGCCCAGTGGATCGGCATCGGCCCGAAGACGGCGGCCTTCGAGAAGAATTTCGCCGAGCGCGGCGGCCTGCCCGGCTTCGTTCTGCTGGACTCGGGTTCCAACGCCCTGCACCTGGCGGTCAAGCTGCTGGACCTGCCGCCGGGCTCCGACGTGATCGTGCCGTCCTTCACCTGGATCTCCTGCGCGCACGCCGTGGTGCTGTGCGGCCACCGGCCGGTGTTCTGCGACGTGAACCTGGACACGCACAACGTGACGCTCGCCGACGTGGAGCGCGCGCGCACCCCGAAGACGAAGGCGGTCATGGTGGTCCACTACGGCGGCCTGCCCGTGCGCGTGGACGAGATCGCCAAGCTGGGCCTGCCCATCATCGAGGACGCGGCGCACGCGGTGGATTCCCGATTAAACGGCCGGTTGTGCGGCGGCCTGGGCGATGTGGGCATCTACAGCTTCGACGCGGTCAAGAACCTGGCCATGGGCGAGGGCGGGGGCCTGACGGCGAAGGATCCCGCGCGCGTGGCGCGCGCCAAGCAGCTGCGCTACTGCGGCATCGGCAAGTCCGGTTTCGAGGCCTCGGCCTCCAAGGACCGCTGGTGGGAGTACAACGTCTCCGATTTCTTCCCGAAGATGCTGCCCAGCGACATCGCGGCGTCCATCGGTCTGGCGCAATTGCGCAAGCTGGACAAGATGCAGGCCTGGCGCAAGAAGATATGGGAGACCTACCAGAAGGAATTCGCGTCCCTGGGCTGGCTGGTGCGCCCGCAGGACGCGCCGGCCGACGCCACGCACTCGTACTTCACCTACTGCGTGCGCGTGCCGGGCGGCAAACGCGACGCGTTCGCCAAGTATCTCTACCAGAACGGCGTGTACACCACCCTTCGATATCATCCTTTGCACCTCAATAAGATTTACGGCTCGACCGCGAAGCTTCCGGTCTGCGAGCAATTGAACGAAGAGGCGCTGAGCCTGCCCATCCATCCGGCGCTGAAGGAAGCCGACGTGGCGACCGTCGTCGAGAAGGTGAAGGGCTGGAAGGGATGAGCGACGCCCCGGTCGTCGTCCTGGGCGCGGGCTGCGCGGGCTTGTCGGCCGCCCGGCGCCTGCGCGAGGCCGGCCGCCCGGTGGTGTTGGTCGAGCTCCAGGGCCACGTCGGCGGCCTGGCCGGCGGGGTGCGGCTGGACGGCGACGTGTACGAATACGGCCCGCACATTTTCCATACCACGGATGCGAAAATCCTCGCCGACGTGAAGGGATTGATGGGAGACGATTTGCTCCCGTATCACCGCACCATCCAGATCAAGTTCCTCGGAAATTATTTCCAATTCCCGCTGTCCATCAAAGACGTTTTATTCAAGCTCCCCCTGACGACGGTCATCCATGCGGGCTGCAGCTTCGTCTGGTACTTCACTTTGGGCGCTCTCACCAAACCCGCCGTCGAGAACTCCGAGACGATTCTCCGGCGCTACTACGGCGACGTGCTGTACAAGATATTCTTCAAGGACTACATCGAACGCGTGTGGGGCGTCTCTCCCGCGCAGTTCTCGCCGTCGTTCGCGAAGGAACGCATCCCAAGGTTCAACCTGTTCGAGCTGCTGGACAAGGCCGTGGCGGCCTTCAAGCGGACCTTCGCCTTCGGCGGCGCGGTGAAGACCGAGGGGTATGTCGAAAAAGTCGAAGGCGAGCTGTGGACCACCAAACGCGGCTTCTCGATGATCTGCGATCGGATGGGCGAGGACGCGGTCAATAAAGGCGCGAAGCTCATGCTGTCGACGCGCGTGACGGGCGTGAAGCACGACGGGAAGAAGGTGGTGTCGGTGGAAGTCGAGTCGAACGGCAAGAAAGAAACCATCATCTGCTCGGGGATCGTGAACACTTTGGCGATCAACGACGCGCCGAAGATGTTCGCGCCCTCTTTGGGCGCCGAGGTGGATGACGCGGCGGCACGGCTGCGTTTCCGCGCCATTGTCTTCGTGGGTATTAAAGTCAAACGTCCAAAAATCTTGCGTGCATCATTTATGTATTTCCGCGAACACTCGTTCAACCGCATCACCGACCTGGCGCACTTCGGCTTCCACATGGACCCGCCCGGCACCACCTTGCTGGTCGCCGAGATCGCCTGCGACCCGTCCGACAAGATCTGGACCGACGAGGCGCTGGCCGTGGAGTCCGTCGTCGCCGACCTGGTCCGGGAGAACATCCTCGCGCGCGACGAGATCCTCTCCCACACCATCTTCCGCACCCGCCACGCCCAGCCGATGTATTTGTTGGGCTACGAGCGCTCGCTCAAAATCCTGATCGACGCCTTCGACGCGCTGGACAACGCCGAAACCGCCGGCCGCCAGGGACGCTTCCAATACGTGAACACCCACATCGCCATGAAGATGGGTTTCGACGCCGCTGATCGCCTCGACGCGAAGCTGAAGCGCTCTTAGTTATCCACGCTATTCACAATTTAACTGGCCCCGGGGCCAGTTCAACTGTTGGCGCCAACAGTCGGCGCGGCGGTCCTACTTGACGCGCAGGTAGAACAAGCCCAGCGCCAGCGACGCGAACACGCACTGCACTCCGGTCAGCACGGAGGCGATGGCCAGCACGGCGAAGTCCAGGCGCGCCGCCTCGGGACCCATGGGAAGGAGATGGGTATAGAAGGAGATCGGGAAATACACCAAAGCCAGCAGTCCGATCAGGATCAGCCCCGCGCCGATGATGAGGCCCTTCTCTAGGCTGAAGGTGTGGTGGAGAAAAGCGCTGACGGGATTGGCGGAGTCGAAGCGTTCCTGGTAGTCGGCCTCCTGCGCGACGACGCCCAGGCCCAGCACGCTGGTGCCGGTCAGCCAGAACAGAAGCGACGTCAGGATGTGGCGGGAGCCGAACCACAGCGCGGAGTCCGGAGCGAACACGTCGCGCGCGGTCACGCCCAGCAGGCCCAGTCCGCCGACCGCCAAACACGCCGCGCCGGGGACGATGAAGGTGCCCGTCGGGGAGAACAAAAGCATGAAGCGCAGGTGGCGCCAGCCGTCGCGCCAGCGGCGCAGGTGCGGTGGGCGGTCGCGCAAGTCCTTGTGCAGGTCGCACGGGACCTCGGCGATGCGCATCTTCAGCAAGGACGCCTTCACGATCATCTCGGTGGCGAACTCCATGCCGTCGGCCTTCAGGCCCATGCGCTCGAACGCGTCCTTTGTGAGGCCGCGCATGCCGCAGTTCATGTCGCCCAGGCCGGTGCGGAACAGCAGGTTCATGACGCCGGTCAGCACCGGCGTGCCCAGGTGGCGGTTCAGGAACGGCATGGCGCCGGCCTCGTACGCGCCTTGGAAACGGTTGCCCACCACGAAGTCGCAGCCGGCGCGCAGCTTCTCCACGTAGCGGGGGGCCTGCTCGAAGTCGTAGGAGCCGTCGGCGTCGCCCATGATCAGGTAGCGGCCCTTGGCGGCGGCAAAGCCCCCGCGCAGCGCGCGGCCGTAGCCCTTGCCGTCCACGGCGACCACGCGCGCGCCCGCGGCCTCGGCGACGGCGCGGGTGCGGTCGGTGGAGCCGTTGTCGGCGATCAGCACCTCGCCCGGGACGCCGAGCGCGGCGATCGCCTTCTTGGCTTTCTCCACGCAGTGAACGATGGTGAGCTCCTCGTTCAGCGCGGGAATGACGACGGACAGCTCCAGCTCCGCCATAGGGCGCGATTGTAGCATTCCCCGTCCGCGCCTTGCCCTCCCGCCGCCGATTTGATTCACTGCGCCTGCGCGTGAAACGGTCCATCCAGCTGAAAGCCCCCGGGGTCGTCCTGACCTCCGTCGCGAAGGAAGACGTGGAGGAACTGCGTCTGTGGAAGAACGAAGCCCGCGCGACGTTCTTCTATAAAAAGGAGATATCCCAGGAAGAGCAGGAGAACTGGTACCGCGGCTATCTGACGCGGGACGACGACCAGCTCTTCTCCGTACAACGCGACGGGCGCCGCGCCGGCTTCATCGGGGTCCGAATGAAATCAAACGACACGGAGGTCTACGCGGTGATCGCGCGCCCCCAACCGGAGGGCCGCCGTCTCCTGGGACCCGCTCTTCGCCTGGCGGCGACGTACGCCGCCGCGGGCGGCGTCGCCCGCGTCTTCTGCCGTATCCTCAAGGACGACTCCATCCGGGATTGGTTCATCGCGGAAGGCTTCCGTGTGGCCGCCGAAAAAGCGGATCACGTCGAGCTGGAGCCCGATCCCGCCCGCTTCCGGCCGTTGCGTTATGAGTATAATGCCGTCGGATGAGGGAGAAAAAACGCCGATTTCCGGCCGTTCCGCCGTCGGTTTGGGGCGCGTCGGCCGTCCTCTTGGCGCTGACCGTTCTTCCGCGCGTGGTGGGGATTTCCTACGGCCTGCCCCACGTGTACAACGCCGACGAGCCGCACGTGGTCAACATGGCGGTCTCCTTGGCCGGGAGCCTGCGTCCTTACTCGTTTAAATATCCCACGCTTTGGCCCACCGTGCTGGCCGCCTTCTACGGCCTGTGGTTCATGATCTGGTCGGGTTTCGGCCTCCTGCGCGGCGCCACCGACTTCGCGGCGTTGTACGCGTTCTCACCGACGGGCTTCTACCTGATCGCCCGGGTCTTGGCGTCGATCTGCCAGTTGGGCGCCGTGGCCGTCGTGGCGCGCGCCGAGCGCGCGGAGAAACCGGACCGCTGGCCGTACGGCGCTTTGATCCTGGCCTTCGCGCCGCTGCTCATCGACCTGGCGCACGCGTCCAAGCCCGACTCCTTCATGGTCCTGCTCGTGGCCGGCGCCTTCGCCGCGGCCCTGCGCTTCCAAAAGGGCGGCGGCCGCTCCTGGCTGCTGGCGTCTGCCTTCCTGGCGGGCCTGGCCTGCTCCGCGCAGTACACGGCCGCGCCCGCGGGATTGGTCGTGCCGCTGGCGTGGCTGCTGCGCGAAGACGGACCGGCGCCGTTCGCTTGGCTGGTCCAGGCGGGTCTTTGTTCCGTCGGCGGCTTCCTTCTCGGCACTCCCTACGCTTTACTGGACCACGCGCGCTTCGCCGACGACTGGCGCGACAACGGCGCGCGCGAGGGCTTCGCGCCGCACGAATTAATCGAGACCGGCCGTCTGGTCGTACGCAACATCTGGGTTTTCGGCGGGGAAGGCTCCCTGGCGGGACTGGGCGCGGTGGTGGGCCTCGCCGCGCTGCTGCGCCGAAGCTGGCGCCGTGCCGTTATGTTGTTCGTTCCCATCGTGGTGTACATCGCCGTTTTGGCCCCGTACCTGGACGGCAGCAACGCGCGCTACATTTTGGCCGCCTACCCCGCGCTGGCGCTTCTGGCCGGGGAGGGTTTCTCTCTGTTGGGCGGCGCGCCGCGCTGGCGCCGCGCTTTGGTCGCGCTCCTGGTCCTGGCGCCGGGCGTGTATCTGTGCGCGCGCTACGACGCGGCGCTCCTGCTGCCCGACACGCGCGCTCAGGCCACGGAGTGGCTGGCGGCCAACGTCCCGGCCGGCTCGACCTTGCTTCTGGACCAGCCTCACGCCGGGCCGTTCGCGATCATGACCAAGGAGCAGTGCGAGGAACTGGCCGAGCGCGTGGCGCGCGCCGGTTCGCCGCGCGCGCGCCTGTACCGCGCCATGGCCGCCAGGCACCCCGGCGGCGGCTACAAGATCTACCGCATCCAGCGCTCCGCCCGCGACCTGTGGTCCGCGCCGCGCCACGTGGCCATGTCCCAGGCCGACGGGGACTTCCTGGACGTGCGCCCGGGCCTGGACCCGGTGCGCGCGGTGCGCGTGGACTATGTGATCACCTCCAGCTTCGGCGCCGACCCGCGCCGCACGCGGGAGTTCGCGACCTTCTTCGGCGAGCTGGCGTCGCAGGCCGACCTGGTGCGCGAGTTCCCGTCGGAGCCGGGCGTCACCGCCGGCCCCTGGCTTCGGGTTTACCGCCTGCGTCGCTGAAATAAATACAATCTCCGTCATGGGATTTTGGGACCGCAAGAAAGTTCTGGTCACGGGCGGCGGCGGGTTCATCGGCAGTCACGTCGTTGAACTTCTGCTGAAGTCCGGCCGCGGCGTCAAGGTCACGGTCGGCGACCACGCCGGTCCCATCAAGCGGCGCAACCTGAAGGCGGTTTGGAAGGATGTGCGATTTATCCCTTCGGAATTGACGGATCCGGCCGCCGCGAAGCGTCTGTGCAAGGGCCAGGACGTGGTGATCAACATGGCCGCGTCCGTGGGCGGCGTGGGTTACAACAGCGCTCACCCGGGCTCCTTGTTCCGCGACAACATGTCGATTGGGTTGAATGTCATCGAAGCGGCGCGCCGCGCCGACGTGGGGCGTTACGTCGTCGTGAGCTCCGCCTGCGTTTATCCGCGCGAATGCAAGATTCCCACGCCTGAAGGCGAGGGCTTCCGCGGCGAGCCGGAGATCACCAACGCGGGCTACGGCTGGGCGAAGCGCATGCAGGAATACACTGGTCGCGCCTATCACGACGAATACGGCATGCAGGTCGCGATCGCGCGGCCGTACAACGCGTACGGGCCGCGGGATCACTTCGACCCGGAGCGCTCGCACGTGATCGCGGCCCTGGTCAAGCGCGTCTGCGACGGGGAGAATCCGGTGAAGGTCTGGGGCGACGGGAAAACGACCCGTTCCTTTCTGTATGTCGAGGATTTCGCGCGCGGCGTGCTGGAGGTCGCGGCGAAGTATCCCAAGGCGGACGCATTGAATATCGGCGCGGACGACGAGATCTCAATTCGTGATTTGTCCAATATGATCGTCCATCTCGCCGGAACGGGCGCCAAATTAAATTTCGACCCGAGCAAGCCCTCAGGTCAGCCCCGTCGCCGTTGCGATGTGTCTAAGGCCCAAAAAACGATCGGCTTCAAGGCGCGCGTCGGCTTGGAAGAAGGGCTCGCGAAGACGATCGCGTGGTACAGGGAACATGAGGCTTAAAAGAGCTCTGGTCCTCCTGACGTTCAACGAGATCGAAGCGCTTCCCAAGCTGTTCGATAAGATTCCGCTGTCCGCCGCGGATGATGTGTTCGCCGTGGACGGCGGCTCCAAGGACGGCACGGTCGAATATCTTCAATCCAAGGGCGTGAAAGTCGTCAGCCAGCCGCGCCGCGGCCGGGGCTGCGCGTTCCAGGTGGCGCTCGACTCCACCGACGCCGAGGTGCTGTGCTACTACAGCCCCGACGGCAACGAGAACCCCGACGACATCCCCAAGATTTTCGAGACGCTGGAAGCGGGCGGCTACGACCTGGTGGTGGCGTCGCGCATGTGCGCGGGCGCGCACAACGAAGAAGACGAGGAGACCATCAAGCTGCGCAAATGGGTGAACCAGGCCTTCACCTTCCTGGCCAACGTCATCTGGAACCGCGGGCCGTACGTGACGGACACCATCAACGGCTTCCGCGCGGTGCGCGCCGACAGCCTGCGCCGCTGCGAATGCAAAGTCGACGGCTTCGTGATCGAGTATCTGATGTCCATGCGCATGATGAAGTTGGGAATGCGCATCGGTGAGATCGCCACCTACGAAAGCCCGCGTTTGGGGGGGCAGAGCACCGCGCATTCGTGGCCGACGGGAGTCGAGTTCACCAAGCATCTCGTCGCGGAAATATTCACGGGCCGTCGCGTCTCGTGAAATTGGAACGGAAAAAAGCCGGCAGACTGGCCGCGCTCGTCCTGAGCGCCGGGCTTCTCGTGCGTCTCGGCTACGCGTGGCGCGGAGCGCACGCCCTTCCCACAAGTAATGACCAGTACGAGACGATCGCGATATCGGTCGTCGAACGCGGGGAGTTCGCGATCGAGCCGGGAAAACCGACGTCGGGCCGCGAACCGGTGTATCCATTATTTATCGCTTTGATTTATAAGGCGTTCGGTGAAAGACCGGCGATGGTGATTTTCTTCCAGTGCATTTTGTCGGTCATGACCGGATTATTCGTGTGGCTCACTGGAAGAAAATTATTCGACGAAGTCGCCGCTTTGGCCGCCTTGGTTGTATTTACGTTTTATCCCCAGTCCATTTACTACTCCGCGTATTTCTTCCGCGAAACGATTCTTTGTTTGTCGTTCGCGGTCATGTTATGGGCGTGCACCGGTTGGCGCGCCGAATCCGGCGATCCGGAGGGGGATCGCGGCGCTCTCTGGGGCGGTCTTGCCGCCACGGTCTTCGGCATGGCGAACTCCGCCGTCCTTCCCGCCTGTGCCTTGTCGGGTCTTTTGATTTTGTTGGTGGCGCCGTCCAAGACTCGCCTCCGCCGTTTTGTCCTGTACACGGCGCCGTTGGTGCTGGCTTTCGGCGCGTGGACCGCCCGGAACTATCAAGTACATCATCGATTCATCGCGGGATCGACTCACGGAGGCGAGGAATTCTACCGCGCGCTCTTGGTGCCGCCCGATCAGCAGAATACGCCCGCCGTCGAGCAGATTCTCGGCGCCGATCCGTTGTTCAAAGAAGTCGCGCCGCTGTCCGAAGCCGAACGCAACGTGGTGATGGGGAAAGCTTCGTTTCGTTGGATCGGCGCGCATAAGGGCGAGTACGTCGGTCGCGTGCTCGGCGGCGTGATGAAGTTCTGGAAGCTGTGGCCGTACCGGATGACCACCTACGGTCATTCCTACGCGATCCTGGTGGCCGTCAGTCTTTTGTCCGACGGCTGGATCATCCCGCTGGGCTTCCTGGCCCTATGGCTGTTCCGCGCGCGCTGGCGGGAGCTCCCCGTTCTGCCGGCGTCGGTCTTCGCGCTGACCGCCGTGTACGGCGCGGTCCACGCCGTGATCCGCTACCGTCTGCCGCTGATGGCGGGGATGATTTTGCTGGCCTGCGCCGCCGTTTTCCGTCAGCTGTCCCGCCGAAATGCGGCGGCCTAACTCCGGGCTGGCGAAGCAAGCGCGGGACTTTCTGCGCTGGTTCTATCTACCGTCCCTCGCGCTGATCCTCCTGCCGGCATTGATGGTCGCGCGCTCCCTGACCTTCCACAACTACGCGAGCTACGCCCTTTTCGCTCAAAGCGAATCGTATCTTGCCGAATTCTGGATCGGCGTGGTTTTGGCGGCCTTCTTGGCGTTCTGGCCGGAGGCGCGACGAAAGATCGTCGCGCACTTCGAGAAACTCTCTTCCGCGCCGCGGAGGTGGCACTTCTTATGGCTGGGAATCGCCTATCTGGGCGCCGTCGCGTGGATGGGCTTTCCCCGGTTCTGCCAGATTCGAACCTTCCAGATGCCGCCGGACACGGCCAACTCCATCAACAGCGCTTACGGCTTCATCCACCAAGGCGTCATGGAATTCACGCCGTTCGGCACCAAGGCTTTCGCCATCCAGCCGCTCCTGCTGATGGCGGTGTATTCGCCGATTCTCCTGATCTGGAACAGTCCGTACGCGCTGTATCTCCTGCAGCACCTCTTTCTCTGCGCCGCGCCGTTCGCGGCGTACGGATTGGTTTTCGAGCTGACCGAATCTTCTTTGGCCGGTTTCGCGGCGTTGCTCCTGGCGCTGCTCAATCCATTCTTCTTGAAGCTGATCAACGCCAACCTGAGCGAAGCCGCCATGTGCGTCTTCGTCCTCTGGGCGCTGTACATGTTGAAGCTGGGCCGGCGCGGAGCCGCGACGGCTCTCATCGTGGTCGCGCTGTGCTGCAGTTGGGAGGTGCCGTTCGTCTTCTTCGGACTCGGGCTTTATCTCACCTGGATCTGGCGTGATCGGAGGCCGCGCGCCTGGAGCACGGGACTGCTCATTTGCGCGGCGTCCGCCTCGTTGTGGCTGATCGAATTAGCGGTCGTCAAACATTATCAACGGCTCGAAGTCGGCGCGTTCGGGGCTCGTCGTTTCAATTATTGGTTGATGTTCGCCCATCTGGTCCCGCCGGGGATTCCGGGCGAACGAATCCCCCTCGAGATCTTCAGCCATCCGTTCCGAACGGTCGTCGCCTGTCTTCACCCGTATGTCTTCTACCCGTTTCTCTTTCTCCTGGCCTCCACCGGGTTCTTGAGCCTGCTGGCCCCGATCCAGATGATCCCGCTCTTGTTCACGTCCTTGCCGCATGTCTTGAGCGTCACGGTTCCTCATTCCGCCGTTCTCTTCTCGACGTTCTCGCAGCATAACGGGTCTCCCGCGTTCGGACTTCTGCTTTTCGCCACGGTGTACGGGCTCAGCCGCTGCTACGCGTGGCTGGCTGCCCGGCACGCCCAGGCCTGGCTGTTGGCCGCCGCTCTACTCATCCCGCACTTCACCATCAATTTCAGCGGCGACACTGGGGCGCTTCTTCCCGATTGGCGGCCCACCTGGTTCTATGCCCTGCCGCGTTTGATGTCTCAGATTCCGCCGAAATCGAGAGTCTGGGCGGACGATTACGCCGCCACCGCGCTGGCGAACCGGCGGTGGATCAAGGCCGTGTCGTATGTTCCCGCCTGGTTCTTCGGAGACGACGATCACGTTTTTAAGCCCGACTATGTTCTCCTCGACTCTCCGTGGCTGGATAAGGCCGACGTCCGGTTCCGCGAGCAGATACTGACGTACCTGTCGCGCAACGGCTACGTTCTAGTCGCGGCGGACACCGGGCTCATCCTTTGGAAGTCTCCTGATCCGTCTCCCGCGCCCGAAGAGACGCCGGAATGGATCAGATTGCCCGAGCCCGACGCCGCGGCCGCGGCGGCCTTCGCGAACGCGGCCAAGGATTTCGTCTTGCGCCAGGATCACTCCCGGGAGGCCGAAGAAAAACTGCTGCGCCTCCAAGACGACGCCGCCATCCATCCGAAATCCTTATCCGCCGAAAAACATCTCGAACTGGGGATGCTTTTGGCCGGGAAAGGGAGGACGGACGAGGCGGTCGAGCAGTATGTACGGGCACTCCAAGAGAAGCCCGATTTCGCCCGGGCGCATTTCGCCCTGGGCGTCGCCCGGGCGGGGCAAGGAAAGGCGGACGAGGCGCTCCAGCAATTCGACCTGGCGCTCCAGGAAGATCCCGATTTCGCCGAGGCCCGTTTCAACATGGGACTCACGCTCTCCGCGCAAGGGAAGCTGGACGACGCGGTCCGGGAGTTCACGCGGGCGATCCAAAAGAAACCCGACTATGCCGAGGCCCATTTCGGCCTGGGAGTGGCGTTGGTCGGACAAGGAAGGACGAACGAGGCGATCCGGCAATACGGATTAGCGATCAAGGCCAATCCCCAATTGATCGAAGCGCATTACAACCTGGGGAACCTCTACGCCCGGCAAGGGAGATCGAGCGAGGCGATCGAGCAATATCGCCAGACTCTCTCGCTTAACCCTACTTTCGCCCACGCGAGCGATAATCTTGAGTTCTTGCTCGACAAGCTCAAACGCGCTCATTAGCTGAGCGGTATGATCACCTCATTTTGGACGGCAGCGAAATCGTCTTCCCCGCGACCATGAACTTGCCCCAGCCCAGGTGGTGGAGCGTCTTCGGGCGCGTCCGCCCCGCGACGATCCACGCGGCGACGACCTCCAGCACGAAGAAGTCGTAGCGCTCGGCCATCGAATCGTCGATCAGCCGGCATTCCAAGTTCGCCCAGCATTCGTCCACCAGCGGCGCCTTCACGCGCGTGGCCGGGACCGCCGTCAGGCGGAAGGCCTTGAACTTGTCGACGCTCCGGCCCGACGCGTTCCCGCAGCCCACCACCTGCTTGGCCAGCTTCACCGAGGGGATGTTGATCACGCATTCCTTGGTCTCGCGCAGGACGGCGTGCGTCAGGCTGCCGCCGGCGATGACGCAGCCCACCTGCGGCGGCTCGAAGTCCATCATGGTGTGCCAGGACATGGTCATCACGTTCGGCCGTCCTTGGAGCACGGTCGTGACCAGCACCACGGGCCCCGGCTCCAACAGGCCGCACACCTGGGACAGCGGCAGGGGAATCTTGCGCGTCATGGAACCTCCCGGATCATCTCGGAGAGCCGCATCATAACGGCCGTGCCGGGCCGACGGGGGGCCGGCAGGAGTGACCTTGTTTTCCGGCTTTTACCCTGTTAAACTGATGACATGAGCCCCGCTCAAGCGACGGTTGAAGTGTTTTGGACCGCTTTTAAGGCCCTTCCGAAAAACGCTCAGGAAGGCGTCTTGGCGCGCCTGATGGGGGACCGCGGTATCCGGGAAGACCTGGTGGATATCGCCTTGATCGAAAAACGGCGCTCCGAGAAGACCCGTCCGTTCGCCGCCTACCTCTCCCAGCACCGCGCCCGCAAATAGTGGCCTATCAGGTCCTGCTCCGGTCCTCCGCGGAGAAGGAGATGGACGCCCTTCCGGGGCCGTTTCATAAGAAGATCGCCCTGAAAATCCTGGCCCTTGCGGAGACTCCGCGTCCGCCCGGATGCAAGAAGTTGAGCGGCACGAACGGCTATCGCATCCGGATCGGCAATTATCGAGTCGTCTACACCGTCGACGATAAGGCGGCTGTTGTGACGGTCGTCGGCGTCGGCCATCGCCGCGAAATTTACCGCTGATTCAATTGTGTTAACATAGCCGAAACCCCTCATGAATCAGCCGACCGTCGTTCTCATCGCGCCCCCCGGCATCAAGACTTTTTCGTCCATCCAGATGCAGACGCCGAACCCTCCGCTGGGGACGGCCTACATCGCCGGCGTGCTCAAGCACGAGGGCATCCCCTATAAAGTGATCGACGCCGTCGGCGAGGGCATCACCCAGATCACCGAGTACAAGTCCCGCCCGGGCATGAAGGTCCAGGGCCTTACCGTCGAGCAGGTGCTCGAAAGAATCCCCGCCGAGGCCGACATCATCGGCTTCAGCTGCATGTTCAGCACGTTGTGGCCCATCACGCGCGACCTGGCCCAGGCCGCCCGCGCGAAATTCCCCAAGGCGCTGCTGGTTTTGGGCGGCGAGCACGGAACCGCCGTTCCGGAAAACGTTTTACGCACCAGCCCCATCGACATCGTCGTGCTGGGAGAGGGGACCGAGACCGTCCTGGACGTGATTACCGCGTATCGCTCCAACCCCGCTTCGAAGGACCAATGGGCGTCGGTGAAGGGCATCGCGTACGTGGACGCCGCCGGGAAATACCACGACAACGGCCTCTCGGCCCGCAAGCGCGCCGTGGACGACATTCCGCTCCCGGACTGGGATTCCATTCCCATCCGGGAGTACATCGACCGCCACCAGATCAACGGCGCCAACATCGGCCGCTCCATGCCGCTCCTGGCCACTTGGGGCTGCCCGTACCAGTGCACCTTCTGTTCCAACCCGGGCATGTGGACCCAGGCGTGGATTCCGCGCTCGCCGAAACTCGTCGCCGACGAGATGGAAGCCTACAAGAACAAGTACGGCGTCACCAATTTCGACTTCCAGGACCTCACCGCCATGATCCAGCGCCGCTGGATCATCGAGTTCAGCAAGGAGCTGACCGACCGCAACCTGAACGTCACCTGGCAGCTGCCCAGCGGCACCCGCGCCGAGGTCTTCGATCAAGAGGTGGCGGAGAAGCTGTACGCCGCGGGCCTGCGCCTGCTGTCCTTCGCCCCGGAAAGCGGCTCGCCCGCCATGCTGAAGCTGGTCAAGAAGCAGGTGGACCTGGACAAGATGATGGAGTCCATGCGCATAGCTTTGGGCGTGGGCTTCAAGCTGTCCTGCTTCATCGTCATCGGCTTTCCCGGCGAGACCGTGGAGACCTTGCACGAGACCATGGTCCTGATCCGCAAGATGGCCCTGCTGGGCGTCCACGACGTGGTGGTCAGCAAGTTCGTGCCCTACCCCGGCTCCAAGCTGTTCCGCGACCTCCAGGCCAGCGGCCGCCTGAAGCTGGACGACGACTTTTTCATCATGCCCATGGAGTTCTACACCTCCAAGGCGCCCTCCTTCGCCGACGGCATCACCAGCCGCCGCCTGTACTTCACCATGCTGTGGATGTTCTTCAATTTTTATTCGATTTCCCTGCTGACCCGCCCTTGGCGCGTCTTCCAGGCCTTCGCCGGCGTGTTCACCGGCCACGAGGAGACCCGCCTGGCGAAGTGGGTCAACGACATCCTGGTCGTGCGCGGGCGCTGGAAGCGCCAGTCCCGAAAGGCGTAGAATGAACCCCCATGGCTGAGGACAAGAAAATCGCCCAGCGTTTCGTGCGCACGGACGCGGAAGCGTTCGCGCACAAGGCCATCACGCTGTGGCTGCCGATCCTGTACCTGCTGATCTCGTCCCTTTTCTTCCTGCGCACCTACGACTCCGCCCAGGTCAAGATCTCCGTCATGCAGATGGGCGGCGTGGGCCTGCTCACCCTCTGGCTGTGCCGCCTGGCCCTGGCCGGCCGCCACGCCTTCAATAAAGAGGACCTGATCACTTTGTCGCCGTTCCTGGCCTACCTGGCCGTCGGCATCTTCTCCTTCCTGCACGCCCCGTACGGCATGGCCAGCACCGACTTCTTCATCCGCCATATGTTCTTCATGATCGTGGCGTTGATCGTCATCTACGAGTTCGACGCCCTTTCCGTCGAGAACCTGATCCAGTGGCTGATCTACGCCGCGTGGATCGCCATCGGCTACGGCACCTTGCAGTTCGTGGACGCCCACGCCTTCCCGCCCGGCATCGGCAAGGGCATCGACCCGTTCGTGTGGCGCGGCGCGTTCGGCCCGCGCGTGTTCTCCACCTACGGCAACCCCAACTTCTACGGCGACTTCCTGGTCATCATCTTCCCGATCCTGCTCACCCAGTTCCTCAAGACCCGCCGCTGGAGCCTGGTGCCGCTGATGGCCATGCTGCTCCTGAACCTGATCAGCACCGGCACCAAGGGCGCGTGGCTGGGCTTCGCCTTGGTCTGCGTGCTGTTCGGCGCGGTGTCCCTCAAGTACTTCAAGGAGTTCAGCCGCCCCTACCGCGCCAAGATCCTGGGCATCGCCGCCGCCGGCGCCCTGGGCCTGATCGCTTACACGGCCCGCGACCTGCAGACGCGCATCGTGTCCATCAACTTTAGGCTGTTTACCTGGGAAGCCACCTGGGACATGATCACCACGCACCCGTGGATCGGCTCGGGCGTGGGCGCCTTCCCGCCGCTGTACCCCGCGTTCCGCCGCCCGGCCATCTTCCACATCGAGGCCAAGCACAACACCGAGACCGACCACGCCGAGGACGAGTACCTGGAAGAGCTGCTCGACCACGGCATCATCGGCTTCGGCATCTTCCTGTGGTTCGTGTTCTCCACCTTGGCCGTCGGCTTCCGCTCGCTGGGGCAACTGACCACCTCGCTGTCGCTCAAGGACGGGCGTCCGCCGCCCCGCGCCTACGACCTGACGGGACTGCTGGTCTCGTTCTGCGGCATGCTGGGCCACAACTTCTTCGACGTGAGCATGAGGTTCGTGTCCTCCGGCGTCTACCTGGGACTGCTCTCGGGCCTGATCGTCAACGTCGCGCGCGGGCGCGCGCTGTACGAGCTGCACCCGCGTCCCGCCGTGCCCGGCGGCAATCTGCCCGGCGAGTCCGAACTGCCGTTGTGGAAGACCGTCTCGGAGTTCCTGATCTGGCCCGCGCGCCTGGCCGCGATCGGCGGGATCGTCTACTACGCGTTCATACTGGACTGGCAGCGCCTGGCGCCGATGATCGGTTGGGGCGGCATGTTCGGCGAGTTCTCGTCCTTGATCGGTCCCCTGGCGCGCATCCCCGGAGGCGGCGAACTTCTGCAGTGGTGGCTGGCGTGGGGCGTGTTCGCCGGCTGCATGACCGGCCTGGGCTACGCGTTCATCCGGCTGTGCCTGATGTCCGACAACCCGGTGATCCCGGCCTTGGTGCTGGCCTGCCTCCAGCCCCTGTACCTGTTCTGGGGCTACTTCAAGGCCGACATCCACCACAACGTCGCGATCTACTTCTCGAAGGAACGGCAGTGGGACGCGGCCGTCGGCAATTACCTGACGGTCAACAAGCTCAACCCCGATTTCGTCATGGCGAAGTACTTCCTGGGCAACGTCTTCAACGACCGCTTCAACATGACCAAGGTGTACAACCCCGTCTGGGGCGACACGGACAACGTTCCCCGGGACGACTTCGAGCGCGCGCTGTACTGGTACAACGAGGTCCGCCGCCTGTCGCCGAACTACGTGCAGATGCACCACCAGGTCGGCAACCTGCACCTGCGCCGCGCCCAGTGGGCGCTGGATCCCGCCAACCACCGTCCTCCCGAGGAAGGCCAGCACTACCTGGACCTGGCGCTGAACCGCTTCCGCCTCTACCAGCAGATCGATCCGGTGTTCCCGCCGAACTACTACCGCATGGCGCAGATCTACATCATGCGCCAGCAGTACGACCTGGCCATCAAGACGTACGAGGATCTGATCGCGGCGAACGAGTGCGCGGTGGATCCCAAGCTGCTGACCAACGATTTCCTGCGCCACACGATCCTGTCCTACCAGCTCTACACGCAGGAGGACGGGAAATGGGTGCACCGTCACGCCGTCCCGCAGGAGCCGGGCCCCGCCGCCGAGGCCTACACCAGCCTGGCCAACGCCCACTATCTGGCCGGCCACCTGGTCGAGGCGGAGAAGTACTACAAGATCGCGCTGGGCTTCGTGCCGACCTTCGAGAACGCGAAGCGCAACCTGGAAGTCGTGTACCGCAAG
Source organism: Elusimicrobiota bacterium (assembly GCA_044450965.1). Classification (GTDB taxonomy): domain Bacteria; phylum Elusimicrobiota; class Elusimicrobia; order UBA1565; family UBA9628; genus GWA2-66-18. Next base: position 44,303 of record JBIOJO010000017.1, read on the forward strand.
GCCCAGCTGGACGGGCGCCTGCGCAAGCTGCCGGTTCCGGCGAAGCTTCCCGCCCCCGGCGAGCCGCCGTTCACGGGCTATGAAGTCGCGCCGGCCAAGAAGTAGCGCCGCGCTGCTGGCCCTGGCGCTGGCCGCCCCCGTCGCGGCGGAGTCCTGGGGCAGCCGCCCCGCCCCCGCCGATCAGGTCTTCGGCGCCATGGAGGCGGAGATGGCGCGCAGCCTCAAGCGCCTGAGCCAGGACGCGTTCGGCCCGCCGTATTTCCTGGCCTACCGTCTGGCCGACGCGCGCCACTACGAGGTCGGCGCGACGCTCGGCTCCATCATGGCCGACGACCTGGAGGAGTACCGCTCCGCCTACGCCGAGGCGCGCTTCGGCGACCGCCACCTGGACAACACCGATCTCAGCTACCAGGGCGTCAACGGTCCCGCCGCGCCGGACCCCGCCGTCCTGCGCCAGACGTTCTGGACTTTGACCGATCAGGCCTACAAGGGCGCGGTGGCGGGCTTCCTGGAAAAAAAGGCCAAGCGCTCCACCGAGCTGACCGCCGACGAGCAGGACGACTTCTCCCCGGAACCGCCGCAGCGCCGCGTGGACAGCGTGCCCGCGCCGTCGCTGGACCGGGCGCGTCTGCGGGGCCTGGCCGTGCGCCTCAGCCGGGCGTTCTACGACTATCCCGACGTCTATGAGTCCAACGTGGGCCTGGGCGCGTGGTGGGCCCGCCGCTTCCTGGTGACCAGCGAGGGCACGCGCCTTCTGACGCGCGCCGAGGAGATGCCGCACGAGCTGCGCGTCAACGCCGCCACGCGCGCCGACGACGGGATGCGCCTGGAGGACTCGCTGTACCTGTCGCTGCGCTCGTGGTCGGACCTGCCGTCCGAGGCCGAGCTGACGGCCCGCGTCCGGGCTCTCGCCCAGGAGCTGACCGAGCTCCGGGCCGCCCCGGTGCAGGAGGCGGAGGCCGCGCCCGCCATCCTGGACCCGGAGATGTCCGGCGTGCTGTTCCACGAGGCGCTGGGCCACAAGCTGGAAGGCCAGCGCCAGCGCGATTCCCACGAAAGCCAGGTCTTCCGCGACCTGGTCTCCAAGCGCATCCTGCCCGATTTCCTCAGCGTGTACGACGACCCAACCTTGAAGTCGTTCAAGGGATCGCCGCTGCACGGCTCCTACGACTTCGACTCCGAGGGCTCGCCCGCGCGCCGCGTCGCCCTGGTCGAGAAGGGCGTCCTGCGCGGCTTCCTGATGTCGCGCTGGCCGGTGAAGGGCTTCCCGTCCACCAACGGCCACGGCCGCGCGGACTGGCGCTCCCACCCCACCGGCCGCATGGCCAACCTGATCGTCGCCGCCGACGGCGCGGTGACCCTGGAGCGGCTGCAGAAGAAGCTCCTGGAGCTGGTGCGCAAGCAGGGAAAGCCCCACGGCTTTCTTTTGATCGGTTCCTCCGGCGGCGAGAACCCCACCAACCGCGAGTCCGCGCAGACCCTGGAGGTCCGCCCGCGACTGGTCTACCGCGTGGACGCGGACACGGGGAAACGCACCTTGGTCCGCGGCGTGAAGCTGGTCGGCACGCCGCTGGTCGTGCTCAACCGCATCGTCGCCGCGGCCGACGACGACACCTTGGCCAACGGCTTCCACTGCGGCGCCGAGTCCGGCTGGGTCCCGGTCAGCCAGATCGCGCCCAGCCTCCTCGTTTCCGAAGTCGAGCTCCAGCGCCTCCCCGAAGACCGCGCGCGCCCGCCCATCCTCCCCTCGCCGCTGCACGATGCCTCGCCCCCGGACCCGCATGCGAAGTGACAACGCTCGAACGGGGCAAGGTGATATCGGCGCGCGTCCGATGCATGAATCGGCGGGACCGCGCGGGTTTGACCCGCGCTTAGCCTCGCTCCGCGGCTTAAAGCGGAATCACGTCCATGACGCCGTCGTCGCTCGAAATCCCGCCGACCCATGCATCGGACGCTATGGATTTCCTCTTGCCCCATTCGATCTTTCTTACGCACGCGCAGCGAATCCGTTCCCGTTCCCGTTCCCGTTTCCGTTTACGTTCCCGTTCACGTTCGCGGAGGGAGGGCGGAAGATGGAGCGGAATGAGGGGGCGAATAACGCGATCCTCGACGGGGCATCGTGCGGCGAGGAAGTTGCTGATGCCCGAGCCGCAGGACGAGCGAGGCCCCTAGGCCGAGCGTCCCCGGCGAGGATCGCGTTATTCGCCGCCTGCTTATTGCCCTTCTCCCACCCAGCCGCCGCCGCGGACACGGGGCTGGAACGCGCCGTGCAGACGGAGTTGACCCGGGCGAAAAAGGAATTGAAGGACGAAGGATACCCCGGGATCTACCACGCCGCGCTGAACATCTGGGACGTCGAGGACTGGGACCGGTGGAGCGCCATGGGCTCGCCCCGCGCGGAGTCGCGGTTGAAGGAGCGCATCGTGCAGGCCGACGTGCGCGTGGGCAGCGCCGCGCTGGACAACCACGCCGTCGCGCCGCGCTCGGACTACCAGGGCACGCCGGTGTCCTTGGCCGACGACGAGTTCGCGCTGCGCCACTCGCTGTGGCGGGTGCTGGACGCGTCCTATAAGAACGCGACGGCGGACTATCTGCGCAAGCAGGAGCGGCTGGTCGCGCAGGGCAAGGCCGAGTACGACACCGACGACCAGGCGCCGGAGCCGCCCGTGGTCAGCACCGGGGCTCAGGCCGCCTCGCCGTGGGACCTGGAGCGCCTGGGGGCCCTGGAGGACGCGCTGTCGGAGCCGTTCCGCCGCGATCCGTCCTTGCTGTCCGCCGAGTCGCACGTCAGCCTGCGCCGGCTTTGGTCGCGCCGTCGCGACACGGACGGGACGGCGGTGGATAAGGACGGCGACGTCGCGCACCTGGAGATCGAGGCCGCGGCGCTCAGCCCTGACGGCCTGCGCGAGACGGTGTCGCGCGATTGGTCGGCGCGCGCGCCCGACGCGCTGCCGTCGGAGGCCGAGGTCCGCCGCGCCGGGCGCGAACTGCTGGCCGACCTTCAGGATTTGCGCGTGGCCGCGACCACCTCGCCGTTCAGCGCGCCCGCGCTGATCGATCCGTCGGTCTCGGTCGCGTTGGTGTACGCGCTGGGCCAGCGCCTGTCCGGCGAGGAGCAGCGCAACCCCGCCGGCGCGCAGACCTACCAGGGCCGCCTGGGCGCGAAGATCGTGGCCGACACCCTGACCTTGACCGACGACCCGCGGCAGGCGTCCTTCCACGGCCGCCCGCTGTTCGGCCATTACGACTTCGACGACGAGGGCGTGCCCGCGCGCCGCGTCGTCCTGATCGAGCGCGGAGTGCTCCGCGGCTTCCTGCTCTCGCGCTATCCGGTGAAGGGGTTTTCGCGCTCCAACGGCCACGGCCGCGCGGCGGTCGGTCAGATCCCGTCGGGCACGCCCGGCGTCCTGTTCCTGAGCACGTCCGATCCGCAGCCGGCCGACAAGCTCCTGGCGCGCCTGCGCGAGGAGTGCCGGCGCCAGGGCAAGCCGTACGGGTTGTGGGTGCGAGACCTGCGCGCGATCGTCTCTCAGCAGGGCAGCGGCGGCCAGGGCTCGATCCGGCTGCTCGCGCGCGTGGAGCTGGTGCCGGCGGACGGCGGCAAGAACCTGCGGGTGCGCGACCTGGACGTGGTCGGCACCCCGCTGGTGATGGCCGAGAGCGTCCTGGCCGCCGGCGACGACGCGGAGCCCGACGAGGCGAACTTCACGGCGCCGGCCTCGATCATCGCGCCCAGCCTCCTGCTGGCCGAGGCCGAGCTGCAGCGTTCCGAGACCAAGCCGGAGAAATCCCCGATCCTGGCGCCGCCCCAGCCGTTCATGCCGGAGCCCGAGGCGAAGCTCACGAAGCGGGCGGCCGCGAAAGGCGAACTCATCCAGGTCAACCGCTACCTGCTGGCGGGGCGCGCGGACCGTCTGGAGTCCTTCGACGTGCCCGGCGTCGCGGCGTGGCGCCAGACGCGCCTGCCCGACGGTTTGACCTTGGACGTGAAGATCCTGGCGCCCGACCGCAAGGCCGCGGCCGCGGCGGTGCGCCGCGCGGACATGGCGGCGGCGGGCCTGGTCAAGGGCGGCGTCCACAAGACGATCCTGTATTCCCTGCGCGCGTACGCCTCCTACCGCGCGCGCTACGAGGACGGCTGGCCGGACGAGGGGCCGCGGTGAGCGAGCCGCTGTTCTCCGTGGTGATCCCGTCGTACAACCGCGCGGCCTCCACGGCCGCCGCGGTGCGCTCCGTCCTGGCGCAGACGGACGCGCGCTGGGAGTGTCTGCTGGTGGACGACGGCTCCAGCGACGGGACGAAGGCGGCGCTGTCGGGATTTTCGGACCCGCGCCTGCGCTTCTTCTTCAACGAGAAGAACCGGGGACAGCACGCCTGCCGGAACCAGGCCATCCGCGCGGCGCGGGGGGAGTGGATCGCGTTCCTGGACTCCGACGATCTGTTCCTGCCGAAACGGCTGGAGAGGCTGGCCGCGGCGATCGCGGCGCGGCCGGCGACGGGCTTCTGGTTCACGAACGCCTACATCCACCGCTGGGGCCGTCTGATCGGGCGGTTGTTCGATCCGGCGCGGGAGATTCCGGAGGGGACGGTCCCGGGTTGGTACGCGGTCGGCGACCGCTGGCTTCCGTACGTGACCACCATGGTGTGCGTCCGCCGTTCCGCTTTCGAGAAGACCGGCTTCTTCCGCGAGGATCTCCGCATTTTAGAGGACACCGAATTGTACGCCCGGATGTTCGCGGCGGGGCTCGAGGTCGGCGTCCTGCGCGAGCCGCTGGCGGTGCGCTTCATCCACGACGGCCAGATCACGCGCGACCACGAGCGCGACTTCCTGGAGTCCATGGAGGCGCTGAAGAACTCCGGCGCTCCGGCGGACGTCGCCGCGGCGCACCGGGCGCGGATCGCGGGCGAGGTGGCGGGCTATCTTTGGAAGTCCGTCAAGCCCGCCGAGGCGCGGGCCCTGCTGGAACGGGAGTTGGGCCCGTCGGCGCGCTCGTCCGGCCTGTGGCGGGCGACCTTCGTTCCGCCGGTCCTGCTCTCTCCCCTGCGGGCCGCGCGCGAGGCGCTGCTGCGCCTGCGCTGGGGTTTGTTCGCCCCCGCCGAGTACCGCGAGGCGGGGAAAGTCGTGGACGCCCTGCTGAGCGGCCGGGCCTAGTCGGCCAGCGCCTTTTCGACGGCCGCGCCGATCTCCTTTCCGACGGGGTTGGCCTCGGGGCCGAAGCGCGCGACGACCTTGCCCTTCTTGTCCACCAGGAACTTGGAGAAGTTCCACGGGATCTCGCCGGGGAATCCCGAGTCCTTGGTCAGGTACTGGTACAGCGGGTGCATGCCGTCGCCCTTCACGACGATCTTGGAGTACAGGTCGAAGGCGACCGCGTACTTGGTCATGCACAGCTTCTTGATGTCGGAATCGGAGCCGGGCTCCTGGGCGCCGAACTCGTTGGCGGGAAAGGCGGCGATCTTCAGCCCCTGCGCCTCGTACTTCTTGTAGAGGTCCTGCAGGTCCTGGTACTGCGGAGTGAAGCCGCACAAAGACGCCGTGTTGACCACCAGCAGGGGGTGCCCCTTGTAGTCCGCGAGCTTCTTCATCTTGCCGTCGATGGTCTTCATCTCGAAGTCGTAGATCTTGCCGGCGGTGTTTTCGGACTGCATGGGGTTGATCTCCTGTTTTTTAGAGAGAGCCGCCTTGGCGGCGAACAGCGACGAGACGACACCCAGCGAAATGCGCCGGCCCAGGTCTGAGATGGACATGGCGGGATTCTATCTTTCTTCGGCCGCGTCCGCGAATCCGTCGTCGACGGGCGGCTCCCCGGTGCGCTCCTCCTTCCACGGGTCGGCGTTGTTGTGGTAGCCGCGCACTTCCCAGTATCCGGGCTTGTCGCGCGGGGAGAACTCCAGCGCGCGCAGGAATTTGGCGGATTTCCAGGCGTAGAGCGTCGGGATCATCATGCGCACGGGTCCCCCGTGTTCCAACGGCAGCGGCATCCCGTCCAGCTCGTCGGCCAGGAGCGCGTCCGGCTGGGACGCCTCGAAGATGGATGTGTTGGTGGTGTACTCGTCCGCGGAGTGTTGTATCACGAAGTTCGCGGTGTCCTTCGGCTTCACCAGCGCGATCAGATCCGCCATGCGCACGCCGCCCCAGCGCACGTCCATTTTGGACCAGGTGGTCACGCAATGGAAGTCGGACATTTGCCGCGAACGCGGCAATTTTTGAAATTCGGTCCAATTGAACGACATGGGATTCTCCACTTCGCCGTACACGCGGAAGCGCCATGTGTTTGGGTCGAAAGTGGGATGGACCCCCAGGTCCAGCACCGGGAAGCCCGGCGTCCAGGTCTGTCCCGGCGGCAGACGGCCGCGCTTCTGGGAGACGACGCGCGCGGCCTTTTCCTTTTTGAAGCGTTCCAGCAGCTTCATCTTGGCCGCGATCATCTTCGGGTTGTACTTGGGCGAATCGCTCACGGTGACAGTCTAGAAGTTATCCGCGTTATCCACAATCCGACTGACCCCGGGGCCAGTTCAACTGTTGGCGCCAACAGTCGAGCGGCCCGCCGTCAGCGAGGTCGGCGGAAAATGAAATAGAATCCAAGGAATGAAGCGAGGTTCCTTGGCCCGTAAAGCCGTTTTTCTCGACCGCGACGGCGTGATCGTGCGCGAGGTGGAATATCTTTCGCGCGTGGAGCAGCTGTCGGTCCTGCCCGGCGTTCCGGCGGCGATGAAGGCGCTGCGCGCGGCCGGCTTCAAGGTGATCGTGGTCACGAATCAGTCCGGCGTGGCCCGGGGCTATTTCTCATTGGCGCAATTGGGACGCATCCACCGCGAATTGAAACGACGATTGACCAAGGCGGGGGCGAAGTGGGACGCGATCTATTTCTCGCCCCACGCCGCGGACAGCTCTCATCCGTGGCGCAAGCCCGGCATCGGCATGCTGAAGGCGGCCAAGAAAAGATTCGGGCTGGACTTGAAGTCGTGCTTCTTCGTGGGCGACACCACCACGGACATCCAAACGGCGCATAACGCCGGCTGCACGGCCATTCTGGTCCGCGGCGGCCATGGCGGGAAAGACGGGAAACATCCGAAGGCCAAGCCGGCTGTCACGGTGCCCGACCTTCCCGCGGCGGCGCGGTGGATAATCGCCCATTCCGTGCGCAAGTCGCTATAATCCCGGCTATGACCAAAGCGACGACGTCGAAGCCGGGCGAGTGGTTCGGCCATCCCAAGGGGCTGTACGTCCTGTTCTTCACCGAGATGTGGGAGCGCTTCAGCTATTACGGCATGCGCGCTTTGCTGGTGCTCTACATGACCAAGCGCCTGATCCTGGACGCCAACTCCGGGACGTTCATCCTGGGCTACGATTCGATCCGGATGTTCGTGCAGTGGTTCGTGGGCCTGTTCGGGATGCACGAGCAGCTCACGGTGCAGGCGCTCTCCTCCCAGATCTACGGCCTGTACACGGGCTTCGTCTACTTCACGCCCTTCTTCGGCGGCATATTGGCGGACCGGGTGTTCGGGCAGCGCAAGTCGGTGTACATCGGCGGCGTGCTGATGGCGATCGGCCACTTCCTGATGGCCAGCGAGCACATGTTCTTCCCCGCGCTGTTCTTCCTCATCCTGGGCAACGGCTGCTTCAAGCCCAACATCTCCACCCAGGTCGGACTGCTGTATCCCGAGGGCGACCACCGGCGCGACTCGGCGTTCACCATCTTCTACATGGGCATCAACCTGGGCGCGTTCTTCTCGCCGCTGGTGTGCGGCACGCTGGGCCAGAAGGTCGGCTGGGACTGGGGCTTCGGCGCGGCGGGCGTGGGGATGATCCTGGGCCTGGTGATCTACCATTTCGGCAAGCATCTGCTGCCGCCGGACCGGATCACGAAGAAAGGCGCGGCGCGCGAGGCGGCGGCCGAGGCGCCGATCACGGGCAAGGAGTGGAAGGCGATCTGGGCGCTGGTGTTCCTGTGCATCGTGAACATCGTCTTCTGGGCGGTGTACGAGCAGCAGGGCAACACGCTCCAGCTGTGGGCCGACGCGAACACGCGCTGGCAGTTCTTCGGCTTCAACGTGCCGTCCAGCTGGTACCAGTCCTTCAATCCGCTGTTCATCTTCCTGTTCGCCCCGTTCATGGACAAGTTCTGGGGCTGGCAGAACAAGCGCGGCCAGGAGCCGTCCAGCGTCACGAAGATGGGCATCGGCTGCGTCCTGCTGGGCGGGGCCTTCATCATCATGATCGCGGCGTCGCGGCTGATCGGTCCCACGGAGCAGGGCAGCCTGCTGTGGCTGGTCACCACGACGTGGTTGTTCACCATGGGCGAGCTGTACCTGTCGCCCATCGGGCTGTCCTTGGTCACCAAGATCGCCCCGGCGCGCATGGTCTCCATGCTGATGGGCATGTGGTTCCTGTCCAGCTTCTTCGGCAACTACCTGTCCGGCTTCATCGGCGGCTTCTACGGCACGATGAGCAAGGAGACCTTCTTCGCCCTGCTGCTGGTCATGGGCGTGGGCTCAGGCCTGATCTTCTTCGCGGCCAACAAGCCGCTGCGCAAAATCATCGGCCACGACATTTAACCGCACCCGTCACAGGAGAAACGAGATGAAGAACTTCCTTCTAGTCGCCGCCGTCGTTTCCGTCTCCCTGCTCGTCCCCCGCGTCTCCCGCGCGGCCGAGGACGGCGAGCTGTGGGAAGTGACCTCCCAGATGGACATGCCCGGAGGGCGCCAGATGCCGTCCGGCCGAGAGATGCCCGCCGGCATGATGGGCGCGATGGGCGCGCGCACGGTGCAGGTGTGCCGCGGCAACGACCCGCGCGAGGCCGTCACCAAGAACAAGGAGATGAAGGACTGCGCGGTCAGCGACCTCAAGCAGACCGACACGACCGTCTCCATGTCCTTCACCTGCAAGAAGGACCGTTCCGGGTCGATGGAGTACGTGTACGCCAAGGGGCGGGGCTCCTACAAGGGCACGATGCACATGAAGGACGGCCAGCGCGGCGACATGACGATGCATATCACCGGCAAGAAGCTGGGCTCCTGCGACGCGACGAAGGCGCGCGCGGAGACGGCCGCGAAGGTGGAAAAGATCAAGGCCCAGGCCGCGGACGCTAAGGCGCAGTACGAGGAGATGCAGCTCAAGTCCGAGCGCGACCAGATCAAGAACTGCGCGAAGGCGGTCGACGGCATGAACCCCGAGGGGCTGGGCTTCTACGGGAGCTGCTATCACAAGAAGGACGCGAACTGCAAGTCGGTGACGGACGCGTACGCGAAGCAGCAGCCCAAGGCCGCGGCGGAGTGCTCGGCGAAGGCCGACGCGTTCTGCGCGCGCTACCAGACGCAGGAGGGCTTCCAGAAGCTCGCCGGGGACGGCTCGCGGCTCCACGCGGCGGCGCAGATGTGCGGCGTGAGCGCCGAGGACCTGCGCGCGAAGCTGTGCAAGAGCGCCCTGAAGTCGGAGTCCTACGAGTTCGTCGGCGCCAGCTGCGCCGCCGAGGCGAAGCCCCTGGCGAAGGCGCACTGCGCCGGCCGCAGCTACACGGTGAAGGAAGGCGATCCGCGGCGCGTCGAGAAGAAGTGGTTCAAGTTCTGCGTGGCCGTCGCCGGCGCCGGCCTGGGCGGCGACGACTCCTCCGAGGCCGCTTCGGAGGCCCCGTCCGCTCATCAGAGCGCGGAACAGGTCAAGGCGCAGGCGAAGGATGACGCCAAGGCCGAGGCGAAGGCCGCGGCGAAGAAGGCCGCCAAGGGCGCCGCCATCGACGCGATCAAGGGCCTGTTCGGCCATTAGACGGAAAGGGCCGCGGCATGGTCTCGCTGCTGCTGGCGGTGGGCCTGGCCGCGGCCGTTCCGGCGCGCGCCGCCTCGAACGCTTTCCCGAAAGCGGCGGAGGCGTACGTCGTGGAGCGCGACGGCAAGCTCCTATGGAGCGGCGCGGCGGATAAGCGCCTGCCGCCGGCCAGCCTGGCCAAGATGATGACCGCGCTGCTCGTCATCGAGGGCGGGCGATTGGACCAGACCGTCGCGGTGAGCCGGGCGGCGGCGCGGGAGACGGGAACGCGCCTGGGCCTGCGCGAGGGCGAGCGCCTGAAGGCGCGGGACCTTCTGACCGCGGCGATTGTCCGCTCGGCCAACGACGCCTGCCGGGCGCTGGCCGACGCGCGCGGCGGAAGCCAGGCGGCGTTCGTGGAGAAGATGAACGCGCGCGCCGCCGGGCTGGGAATGAGGAACACGCGCTTCGTCAACGCCTGCGGGCACGACGCGGACGGGCAGTACTCGACGGCCGCCGACCTCGCGCTGCTGGCCGGAGAGGTCGCCAAGAAACCGGACTATCTGAGCGCGTCCCGGCTTGAGCGCGCGACGATCGCCACGGAGGGAGCCCGGCGCGAGTTCTCCTTCGACAACACCAACGCGCTGATCGGCCGCTACCCTGGCGCGATCGGTCTCAAGACCGGGACCACGCCGGGCGCGGGCACCTGCCTGGCGGCCCTGGCCGAGAAGGACGGGGTCCGCATCCTGATGGTGATGCTGCGCGCGCGCGACCGCTGGTGGGGCGGCGACGCCCTGCTGGACCGCGCGTTCGCGGAGACCCCGCCGTGACGGATCCGGTCGGCGAGCGCCGCCGCGCGGCGGCCGCCGCGCTGGCCGCCGCCGTCGCCTACCTGCCCTCGCTCGGCGGCGCGTTCCAGTTCGACGACTACAACGTCATCGTCGACGCGCCCGCGGTCCATTCCGGGGCGGCCCTGCTCGCGGGCTTGGCCGGCGGCGTGCGGCCCCTGCTCAAGGCCAGCTACGCGTTGAGCTGGGCGCTCGGCCCCGGACCGGCCGGCTTCCACCTGTTCAACATCGCGGTCCACGCGCTGAACGCCGCGCTGATCTACCGGCTCGGTCGGAGGCTGTGCGGGCGCTGGCTGGGCGAGGGGCGCGCCGCGGGACCGGCCCTGGCCGCGGCGCTGCTGTTCGCCCTGCACCCGGCGCAGACCGAGGCGGTGACCTACATCTGCGGTAGATCGTCGTCGTTGATGGCCAGCTTCTACCTGGGCGCGGCGCTTCTGTTCCTGCGCGGGTCGTCGGCCGCCGCCGCGGCGGCGTTCTTGTGCGCGATGGCGGTGAAGGAATACGCCGTCACCTTGCCCGCGGCATTGCTGCTGTTCGAGGCCTGCTCGCCGAAACGGCCCGCCTGGGGAGATATCCTTCGCCGCCAGGCGCCGCTGTGGCTGGCCGGGGCCGCCGCGTTGATCGCTCTGCTTCTGTCCGCGCGCTACCGCGACCTGCTCGGCTACGGATTCACCCAGCGCGGCTTCCTGTCGAATCTTCTCACCCAGCTCAACGGCGTTTATTATCTGATCGCGCGCCTCGTCACCTTGCGGGGCTTCAATATCGACCCCGGCCTGCCCGAGCTCAGCGCGTGGACGCCGGCTCTCGCCGCCCAAGCGGCGGGCCTGGCCGCGCTGGCCGGACTCGCGCTGTCGAACCTTCGCCGCCGTCCGGAGCTCGCCTTCGGCGTCCTGTGGTTCTTCCTGCAGCTGGCCCCGACGAACTCGCTGGTGCCGCGCCTGGATCCGGCCAACGACCGCCAGCTCTACCTCGCCTGCTGGGGTCCGTTCCTGGCCTTGGCCGTGACCGCCAAGCGCTTGATGCCGGCGCGCCGCGCGCGGATCGGCTGCGCGCTCCTTCTGGGGGCCTTCGCGGTCGCCGGCGTCGCGCGCCAACGGGATTACCGCAGCGAGATCCGGCTGTGGGAGGCGAGCGTGCGCGAGGCGCCCGACAACGCCCGCGCGCGCAACAACCTGGGCCTCGCCTACCAGGAAGCCGGCCGCGACCAGGAGGCCCTCGAGCAGTACCAGGCCGCCCTGCGCCTGCGCCCGGACTACATCAAGGCCGGCGTCAACAAGCGCCTGCTCGGCTGGGACATGGGCAAGCCCTGAGCCGCGGCATCAACTGTCCGGACACAGTTGAGCACGCTAGGCGCGGCGGTTTAGATCAGCCCGAAGTCTTTCAGCGCTTTCTTCAGGGCCGGGCGGGACGCGGCGGATAGAGGGGTCAGCGGCAGGCGCGGCTCGGGGCGGCACAGGCCCATCAGGCCCAGCGCGGCCTTCACGGGGATGGGGTTGGTCTCGGTGAACAGGGCCTTCACCAGGGGGAACATCCTCAGGTGCAACGCCGCCGCTGTCTTATAATCGCCCTTGAGAGCCGCGTCGCACAGCGCCTGGGTTTCCTTCGGCGCGATGTTGGCGACCACGGACACCACGCCGCGCGCGCCCACCGACATCATGGGAAGCGTCAGGCTGTCGTCGCCGGACATGACCGTAAACCCTTTCGGGGCTAGGTTCAGGATCTCGGAGACCTGGTCCAGGCTGCCGGCGGCTTCCTTCACGGCGACCACGTTGGAGCAGGCCTTGGCGATGCGCGCGATGGTGGCGGGGGCCACGTTGACGCCGGTGCGGCCCGGGATGTTGTAGATCATCACCGGCAGGCGCGTCTCCTTGGCGACGGCGCGGAAATGCAGGTAGAGCCCTTCCTGAGTGGGCTTGTTATAGTAGGGCGCCAGGACCAGCAGGGCGTCCACGCCCAGGCTCTCCGCCTCGCGCGCGATCTCGATGGCCTTCCACGTGGCGTTGGTGCCCACGCCCGCCATGACCGGCACGTCGCCGTGGGATTCCGCGCAGGCGATCTCGATGGCGCGGCGGAACTCCGCGGGCATCAAAGTCGCCGCCTCGCCGGTGGAGCCGCAGGGGACCAGGCCCCTCGTGCCGCCCTTGATCTGGCGGTGGACCAGCTCCGCGTAAACGTCCTGGTCCATGCGGCCCTCGGAATCGAACGGCGTCACGAGCGCGACCCATGACCCTTGGAATTTCATAGCAGCGCGTCTCCCTGATAAACGATATGTCCGGGGCCTTCCAGCCAGGTATGACCGTGCAATAACGACACATGTAAAGTATCGCCGCCGCGCACCTTTACTTTCACGCGCTCGTGCGTTTTGCCCAACAGAAACGACACGGCGGCGGACGCCACCACGCCGGTCCCGCAGGCCATAGTCTCATCCTCGACGCCGCGTTCGTAGGTTCGAAGGAGCACGACATTCTTTTTGATCTGAATGAAATCCACGTTCGCGCCGGGTTTGCCGAAGGCTTTATGATGACGGAGTTCACGGCCGAGCGCCTTGACGTCGATGTTTCCGATGTCGGGCACGAACACAACGGCGTGGGGGACTCCGGTATCGACGAAATTCACGGTATGCATCTTCCCGCCGGCCCTGAGCTTCAGCCCGAGACGAAAATCAAACGGCGGCGGCATCCCCACCTGGGCTCGCCCTTTCCCGGTGAGCTCCACGTCGAGGACGCCACGATTCGTTTCTAGTTTAAACTTCTTCCCTTTGACCCATTTGAATCGTGCCGCCCAGAGAGCGCCGCAACGCGAGCCGTTGCCGCAGAACGCGGAGGACCCGTCGGCGTTCCAATAATCGAGCCGCGCGCCGTCGCCTTTGCGGGACATCACGATTAATCCATCGGCCCCGACGCCGAAATGACGGTCGCACAGCTTCTTGGCCAGGGCCGCTCCGGACTTTCCCTTCGGCAATCCTGAGAGAACGATAAAATCATTGCCCGCGCCGCTCATCTTCCAAAAATGGACCTTCATTTTCGGTAGTACTCATCCTCGCGCTGGGATTGATGCATGCGCGCCTCCACCGCCAAGGTCCTGGCGGCCTGCGCGGCGAAGAGGTTGCGGCCGTCCGCGGCCTTCACCGCCTCCAGGTCGTGGACCGCGCCCTCGTCGTCGCCGCGGGCCAGCTTGGCGCGGGCGCGCACCCACAGCGCCGCGCCGTCGCCCGGGGCGTCCTTGAGGACCGCGTCGGCCTGAACGCCGGCCTCGTCCAGCCTCCCCGCCTCGAGGAGGAACAGCGCCTTCGCCCGCGCCGCGCCCGTGCCCGCGCCCAGCGCGGACGCCTCGTCCAGCGCGGCCAGCGCGGCGTCGAAGTCGTTCTGCGCGCGGCGCGCGAAGGCGAAGAGCACGTGCGCGTCGGGGTTCTTCGGTTCCAGCTGCAGCGCGCGGCGCAGCGCCAGGTCGGCGGTGGGGTATTCGCGCATGGACAGCAGGACCTCGGCGTAGTCGCGCCACAGGTCGGCGCGCTTGTCGGCGGACTCCAGGGCGATCTCGTAGTGCGTGGCGGAGCGGTCCATGAAGCCCAGCTTGCGGTCGATCTCGGCCAGTCCCTGGTGCGCCAGTCCGTGCTTCGGCTCGATGGCCAGCACGCGAAGGAGGAGGGGACGGGCCTGCTCGTCCAGGCCCTCGCGGTGCAGGAGCATGGCCTGGCGCGAGAGCAGGTCCACGTTCTTGGGGAACAAGGTGACGCCCAGCTGGTAGTCGCTGATCGCCTGGTCGCGGCGGTTGAGCTTGTCGTGGTTGTCGCCCAGCAGGATGTAGGCCTGGCGCAGGTCGGTGCCGCGCAAGGTCTGGATGAAGTCCGGCGTGAGCGCCGCCAGCACCTCGCGCGCCTTGCCCGCGTCGTTGAGGACCTGGATGGGGCGGACCTTCCCGTCGGACGGCTCGCTGAACGGCCGCCACGCGCGCGCGGGCGCGGCCAGCAGCGCGGCCAGCAGCAACGCCGCCGCGGCCCTCACTTTTTCGCCTCCGCCGGCTCCCAGGCCGGCGCCAGGCGCGGGATGGACGCCAAGATCAGGCTCTGCTTCGCGCCGTCGATCTTCTTGGACGCCGCGATCACGCCCTTCTCGATGGCTTCCTGGACGCGGGAGTCCTCGAACATGCCGATGTCGCCCACCTGCGGCTCGATCAGGAAATTGGCCTGCTTGCGCTGCTCGCGCGAGAGATACGAGCCGCGGATGTCGATGACCTGCTCCAGGGAGTCCAGGACGCTCTTCGGCCGCGCCGCCGTGTAGTCGTTCTCCGTGATGCTGGCCAAGGTCCACTCCGCGCCCAGCAGGCGCGCGGCGTCCACCGGGATGTAGTCCACCACGCCGCCGTCCACCAGGTAGCGGTGGCGGTACTCCAGCGGCGCGAAGATGCCGGGCAGGTTCATGCTGGCGCGCACGGCGACGGCCACCGGGCCGTCGCGGAAGATGATGGCCTCGCCCGTGTAGACGTCCATGGACACGCAGGCGAAGGGCTTCTTCATCCGGTCGAAGGTGACGTCGCCCACGGCCTTGCGGATGGCGATCTCCGTCTTCTCGGACGACAGCAGCTTGTCGAAGAGCACCAAAGAGATCAGCCGCCGGCTGGACAGGTCGTTGCCGGAGTCCACCTTCACGGCCAGCGCGTTCGCCCACAGCTGCGGCACCGTCAGGCCGCCCGCGTACATGGAGCCCACCACCGCGCCCATCGAGGTGCCCGCGACCACGTCGATGGGGAACCCCGCGCTTTCCAGCACCGTGATCACGCCCACGTGCGCCGTGCCGCGCAAGGAGCCCGCCGAGAGCACCAGCCCCACCTTCGGGCGGCGGTCCGGCGACGCGGTGCGGACCTCGCGCCACAGATGGTCGCGCAGCAGGGCGTCGGCGGACAGGTCCATCGCCGCGGCGGCCGGGCGGGCGAAGGTCAGCGCGAGAAGGAGGGAGAGGGCCCGGCGCGTCAAGGAGCGATCTCCCGGCCGACGGCGCGTTCAAGCCGCGCCCGGGCCAGGAGATGCTCGGTCACGGCGCTGAGGTACGCCAGCCGCAGGTCCAGGACGCCCTCGCGCGCGCGCAGGCGCGACAGCGCGGCGCCGGCTTTTCCCGAGGCCGCGTCGTAGAGCTGCTGGATGCGGCGCCACTGCTTCTCGCGGCGCGGCATCTCGTCCTGCCAGAAGTTCAGGCTCTCGGCGGCCTGGCGGACTTCCAGGCGGACGCGGTCCTGCAGGTCCGAGCGGGCCAGCTGGCCTTGGCGCTGCTCGGCGCGCTTCTGCTTGAGCTGGCTCCAGAGATCATAAGAAAAGGGCAGCTTGATGCCCACGCTGAGGTCCCAGTTGTTCTTGTTCAGCGGGAAGTCCTGCGCGGTGAGCTCGTAGTCGCCGGCCACGAACACCGTCGGGTAGCGGCGGCCGAAGGCCAGGTTCACGCCGATGGAGTCCATCTGAGCCTTATAAGTCTGGGATTGGAGTTCCGGTCTCAGCTCCATCGCCCACAGCACCGCGCGCTCCACCTCCACCTTCAGCGGGGACGACGCCAGGCTGCCGGTCACGTGGAACGGCGTGTCCAGCTCCAGGTTCAGGGATTTGAGGAACGCCAGCCGCGCGGCGCCCAATTGGTTTCCGGCCTCGGCGGAGCGGGTCCGCGCCGCGGCCAGCAGGGCCTCGGCCTCCACGGCCTCCCAGGGCCCCAGCCCGCCGTCGGCGGCCGCGCGCTCCACGTTCTGGAGCTCCTCGTCGCTGATCCCGGCGCGTTCCTGCGCGAGAAGGAGGCGGTAGAACGCCTCCTTCACCTGCATGTTCAGGTCCATCTTGACGGAGTCGCGGCTGGCCAGCGCCTGCTTCTCCGCGGCCTGCGCCAGGCGGTAGGTGTTCATGGTGCGGCCGCCCTCGTACAGGGGCAGGTTGAAGTAGCCGCGGCCGGAGTAGATGTTGTCGTCCTTGCTGGGGAAGAGCAGGATGTTGCGGAAGTCCTGCGACAGGGAGAAAGGGTAGATCGCGTTGTACTTGGACGCGCTGGCCTGCACGCCCAGCTCCGGCAGGAAGCGCAGCTCGGCCTCGGTGACGCGGGACTCGGCGATGATGACGTCCTGCTCGGCGGACTGCAGGCGCGGGTCGTTGCGGATCAGGCGCAGGGCGTCTTCCAGCGCGTAGGTGCGCTCCGGGGAGCCCGGGTCCGGCTGGTTCGGCGCCTGGGCGCGCGCGGCCGCCGCGGCGAGCGCGAGCACGAGAAGGACGGCGAGCGGACGGCGGCTCATCGGTTCGGGGTCAGACTTTGAACGACTTGGTCAGGTGCGCCAGCTCCACCTTCAAATCCTTGAGCTCCTGGCGCGAGGCGTCGGCGCCGTCGGGGAGCTTCTTGGCGATCTCGTCCACGCGTTCGCCCAGGCGCTGGGCCAGGTTGCGGTCCTTCTGCACCAAGGCCTGCAGGCCCGAGACCATGGCGTTGAATTCCTCCTGCAGCTCCATCAGCTCGTCGCCGGTGCGCAGGGCCACGCGATGGGTCAGGTCGCCGCCGGAAAGCGCTTGCGCGCTTTTTTCAAATCGGTAGATGGGGCCGGCGAAGCGGTGCGACACGTACAGGGAGATCAGCAGCATCAGGCCCAGGTACAGCGCGGACTTCACCAGGAGCACGCCGTTGAACTGGACCACGCGGTCCAGCGACGACGGGCATTCGGTCAGCATCACGCGCGACAGCGAGTAGTAGATGTCGCCGCCCACGATCATCGACGCCACCAGGACGCTCAGGAACACCATGCCGATGTACTTCAGCTGCAGCGAGCGCTTGACCAGGACCGTCTTACGCTGGAACCGCTTGGTGTCTTGGGCCATAGTTTGTTTTTACAGCAGGTCGTCGGAGAACTTCAGCCACTCCTTGGTGACGACTTTCAGCTCGGCGGTGGCGGCTTCCAGGCTGACGGGGACGATCGCGTCGCCCTTGAGCGCCACCATGTGGCCGAACTTTCCGGCGTGAACCAGGTCCGCGGCCGCGACGCCGACGCGCGTTCCCAGAATGCGGTCGAACAGGGTCGGCCCGCCGCCGCGCTGCATGTGGCCGATGACGGCGGAACGGGTCTCGATCTTGGTCTCGGCCTCGATGATCTTGGCCAGGCGCTCGGCGACGCCGCGATCCTTCAGGATCATGTGGCCGAACTCGTCCAGGGACTCCTCCTTCTTCTCGCCGGTGATCTCCACGGCCTCGGAGGCGACCACCAAGGCGACCTTCTTCTTGGCGTGCGCGGCCTTGAGCTTGGCGACCATGTCCTTGACGTCCACGGGGCGCTCGGGCAGGCACAGGTAGTCGGCGCCGGCGCCGATGGCGGTGTACAGCGCCACCCAGCCGGCGTGGCGTCCCATCACTTCCAGAACCATGATGCGGCGGTGGGAGCGGCCGGTGTCCACCAGGCGCTCGGCCGCTTCCATGGACAAGGTCGCCGCGGAGTCGAAGCCGAAGGTGAAGTCCGTCGCGTTCAAGTCGTTGTCCATCGTCTTGGGAACGCCCACGACGTTGACCTTGTGTTCCTTGAACAGCTTGTTGGCCACGCCCAAGGTGTCCTCGCCGCCCATGGCGACCAGCGCGTGGAGATTTAATTTCTTGAACGTCTCCAGCACGGCGGGAACGCCGCCTTCTTTCTTATAGGGGTTGGTGCGGGACGTTCCCAGCATCGTTCCGCCCTTGCCGACGATCTCGCGGACGTCGTCGGGCGTCAGGGGCTTGGCGTCGGCGTTGATCATGCCCTTCCAGCCTTCCTGGATGCCGACGCACTCGTAGCCGAGCTTGGCGGCCTTCAGCACGACGCCGCGGATGGCGGGGTTGAGTCCCGGGCAGTCGCCGCCGCCCGTCAGAATCGCGATGCGCTTGGACATGATGCTCTCCTTGCTCTACTCCGGGACCCTTCGGGCCCGGAGCAGAAGTGCTGAGGAAATTACCTTAACTTCTAGAAACTGTTGCTGTACTTGAGCTGCACGATCCGCTCGGGCCCGCGGGGGGCGCCGTCGGGATAATGGCTGGCCGCGCCGATGGCGCGCACGGCGAAATCCACGTGGAAATTCGGGGTCAGGAACGCGCGGATGCCGGCGTTCACGCGGCTGTCCACCATGTTGTTGATGTTGTCCCACTCCAGCAGGAACTCGGCCTTGTCGCGGATGTTCAAGGTCAGAGGCAGGCAGCCGAAGATGCCGTTGGTGTCGAAGTCGGAGATGTTGAACGAGGGGTGGATCTGGAAGCCGGGCACGCCGACCTCCTCGGTGGCGACCACGTAGAAGCCGCGCTGGCGCTGGTTGAAGCGCTTGCTCGTGGCGTTGTAGCGGTAGCCCTGGCCGTCGAAGCCCATGGCCAAGGACGGCAGTTCCTGGTCGCCCTCGTAGAAGCGGTACTTGACCTGGGCGGTGGGGGCGCGCATGCGCACGTTGCGCTCGTCGCCGATGATGCCGTCGCCCGCCATGCTGGCGCCGATGTTGACGCCGGGGTACACGCCGAAGGAGAGGTACTCCAGCAGTCCGCCCTGGGCGTAGAAGCGGGAGCGCGACGAGTAGCCGCGGTAGTCCAGCACGCCGGTGGTGGGGGCGTCGATGACCTCGGTGTCGGGCTGCAGGGCGCTGTCCGAGGCCGGGGCCGAGGCGGCGGCGCGTTTGGCGCGGATCTTGGGAGAGGACACGGTGGCGCTTTCGGCCAGGGCGGACGACGCCGCGAGGGCGAGGAGAAGGGCGGCGATGAGGGGGCGGTTGTTCATGGTTTGAAGTTTAAGCCGGCTTGGCCAGGACCGCGGCGATGCGGTCGTGGAGCTTGGCCATCTCGAAGGGTTTCTGCAGCACCTCGGCGGCGCCGCTCATCAAGGCGATGCCCTTCTCCTTGACGGTGTCGCGGCTGGTCATGATCATGATGCGCGGGGCCTTGGCGCCCAGCTTGTTGGTCAGCTCGTAGGCCACGTGGTAGCCGTCGATGTAGGGCATCATCACGTCGAGGAGGACCAGGTCGAACGGCTGGGTCATGGCGATCTGGAGGGCGTCCTTGCCGTTGGCGGCGACGTGCACCTCGTACCCCTGGAAGCCCAAGTCCATCTTGAGCAGGTCCAGAAGATCGGGATCGTCGTCCGCGACGAGAATTCGCTTGGAATCCGCCATTCTTTCTCCTCGTGATTAGAGTCGACAAATACTAGCAGATTTTAATTATGGGCAAGGCGGGAACGCGCGTCGTTTTGGGCGGCCTCGGCCTGATCCAAAAGGGCCTTGGCGGCCTCGGTTTTCCCGTCCGAGGCCTTCCGCGCGTCCTCATAGCCGCCTTGGGCCCGGTCGAAGGCGTTGGACAGCGACACGAAGTCTCCGTCCCGGTTGCACGCCCGGTCCGCGGCGGACAACAACCGCCGGGCGATGTCGCGCGGAACCCCCAATTTGGCTCCGGCCCGGGTCCGGTTCTCGGCCTGGGGCTCCTGGCCCAGCAGGTCCACGGCGGCCTTCGCTTCGGACACGGGCGAAGGGAGGGAGTCGGCCGAGGACGCGACCTCGTCGTCGGCCGCTTTGCGCTCGGCGGCGGGCGATTGCGACCGGTGTTTGATCGACTTCATCTGATCAACGGAAGAGAGCATCGCTGTAGCGCCGTTTTCGGCGACGGTCAGATTCCCGTCCGCAGAATTAAGATACGTTGCGGCCTGGTCCAACGTGCTTTTCAGCCGCGACTTGTCCTCGTTCGGCTTCCCGGCGGGTTTTTCGTCGGGCAGGGCGTCCACCTTGGCTTTTAATTCGTTTTGGTCCGACGATAATTTCTTCCACCGGTTCCGTGCGGCCTGTGAGCCGTCGGCCACATTTTTCGCCGCGTCGTCTTTCCCCTTGAGGGCGTTCTCCATCTCGCCCGCGCGGAGATATCCCGCCGTTTCTAAAGATTTAGCGCTGCTTTCGGCCAAATTCGCTTCGGCCACGGTCTGGTCGAGAGTTCCCTTGATCGCCGCGGCTTTGCCCGGCTCCAGCGGCGTGCCGGCCGCGGTGTCGGCGTTCGAGTACGCGGCGTTGGCGTGCTGCCTGAGCGCCGTGCGCTCCTCGGCGGGGTCGTACTTCGCCGCGACGACGGTGACGGCGGTGAGGAGGGAAACGGCGATCATCATGAATCGGATCATGGTTTATCCTAACCAAATGGTCGAACTTACTCCAGAGTAAGTTAACTACTCGGCCGCGGGAGCGCGGCGCTCGAAACGGCGGGGGGCGATGACGGCGGGCGCGTTGCCGGCGTCGATGCGCCAGCAGTTGGGGCCCAGCACCAGTTCCAGCGCCTCGAACAAAGGCTGGTTCAGCACCACGCGCTGGTCCACTTCTAATATGGCGGTGCCTTCGGGAGTTTCCTGTTCCAAAACGACGGCGCAAGGACCGCGATGAAGCTCCAGCGCGTCCCGCAACGCCTCCAGCTTCTCGGTGCCGATGGTGGCGTCGCACTTCAGCCGCAGGCGCTTGGCGAAGCGCGACACGGCCATGTCCAGCGGCACCATCTCGTCCACGATCAGCTCGCCGGTGGCGCCCTCGGTCTCTTCTCCGCGGAACGACAGGCGGCCGGTGGCGGCCACGAAGGCGCCGATCTTGGCCAGGTGGGACAGGCCGGAGCCGTAGATCTTCGGGAAGCACAGCAAGGTGAGCTCCCCGGTGAGATCTTCCAAGGTGACGATGACCCAAGGTTCGCCCGTCTTCTTTGAGACCATTTTGCGCATCTTGGAGATCATGCCGGCGATACGCACTGGGACCGTCACGGAAGGGTTCAGTTGGGACACTTCGTGGGTGGCCGAGGCTTTCAGCTGGGCCTTCACGGCCATCAGCGGGTGGCCGGAGAAATAGAAGCCCAGGACTTCGCGCTCGAAGGTCAATGTGTCGTGCTCGGACAACGGTTTGAACGCGGCGTCGGCCGCCGGGGCGGGCGTGGGGGCGGAGACGCCGCCTCCGAACAAGAGCCCCTGGCCTTTGTCCAGATCGGCCTTGATCTTCTGCTGGCGGCCGACGACATCGTCGATGGCGGCAAGTAATCGAGCGCGCGCGGCGGGCGACGGTTCGTTCGGGCGCAAACAATCAAGCGCGCCGGCCTTCACCAATGACTCGACGGCCTTCTTATTGATCGCGTGGAGGTCGACGCGTGAACAGAAGTCATCTAACGACACAAACGGCTTCTCGCGCGCCGCCTTCACGATGGACTCGGCCGCGCCGGAGCCCACATTTTTAATCGCAAGCAGGCCGAAACGGATTTGATCGTCTTGAATGTCGAATTTCGATTCGGATTTATTCACATCCGGGGGAAGCACCTTCATGCCCATGCGTCGTGCTTCCTCGAGATAGGTCACGAGTTTATTTTCTTTGTCTTCCGCGCCGATGGAGGAGTGCCCGATCTCGCTGGTCAGCACGGCGGTCATGAACTCAATCGGGAAATTCGTTTTTAAGTACGCCGTCTGGTAGGCGACCAATCCATATGCCACCGAATGGGATTTGTTGAAGCCGTACCCGCCGAACTTCACCATCTGGTCGTAAATCTTATTCGCGATCTTGTCCTTGATTTTATTGACGCCGCAGCCGGCCACGAACTTGCTGCGCATCTTTTCCAGATCTTCATGGATTTTCTTGCCCATGGCCTTGCGCAGGCCGTCGGCTTCGCCGGGGGTGAATCCGGCCAGCTTCTTGGAGATTTCCATGACCTGTTCCTGGAAGACCATGCAGCCGTAGGTATCCTTCAGGATGCTTTCCATCAAGGGCGTGTCGTACACGACCTCTTCCCGGCCATGTTTACGATCCACGAACATGTCCAACATGCCGGACTGCATGGGGCCGGGGCGGAACAGGGCGATGAGAGACACGATGTCGTCAAACACGGTGGGCTTAATTCGAAACAGCAGGTCGCGAATGCCCTGGGAGTCCAACTGGAACACCGCCAGGGATTTGGCGGTCCGGAGCATCTCATACGTCTTGGGATCGTCGGTCGGGACCGTGTCGATGTCGAATTTATCGTTATGGCGCTTCTTCACGAACTTAACGGCGTCATCGATGATGGAAAGGGTGCGCAAACCGAGAAAGTCGACCTTCAGGAGACCGAGTTTGGGGCAGATGTCACCGTCGTACTGCGTTGTGACGACATCCGATTTGGCGCCCTTGGCCAGAGGGGTGTACTTGACCACGTGTTCCTTCGTGATCAAAGTGCCCGCGGCGTGTACTCCCGTATGCCGTTTGAGTCCTTCCAACTTGAGCGACAAATCCAAAAGCCGTTTGACCTGGGGATCCTTCGCCATTTCCAAAAGCTCGGGTCCCTGCATGGCCTCATGCAGGTGAACGTTCGGCCCCACGGGAATCTTCTTCGCGATCTCGTCGATCTGCATCAAGGGCATGTCGAGCACGCGCCCCACGTCGCGAATCACAAGCTTCGCTCCCAGTGAACCGAACGTAATGATCTGGGCCACGCATTCCTTGCCGTATTTCTCGCGCACGTAGGCGATGACGCGGTCGCGGCCGGTGTCGGCGAAATCGATGTCCAAGTCCGGCATGGATTTCCGGTCCGGGTTCAGGAAGCGTTCGAACAGAAGCCGGTGTTGGATCGGGTCCGCGTTCGTAATCCGTAATGCGTACGCGACGATGGCGCCGGCGCCCGATCCGCGGCCGGGGCCGACGGGAACTCCAATAGACCTGGCGTGCTTGATGAAGTCCCAGACGATCAAGAAATAGCCGGAGAAGCCCATCCGTTTGATGACGCCCAGCTCGTAGTCCAGGCGCTCCTGATACTCCTTGCTCCAGCCGTTGGGAAAGCGCTCCTTCATGCCCTCTTGGCACAGATGCGCGAGATAGGTGTCCTGGTCGAACCCGGGGGGGACCTTGAACTCCGGGAGGAGCATCTGGTCCATGGGAATCTTCAGGTTGCACATCTCGGCGATCTTGAGGCTGTTGGTGATGGCCTCGGGGGCGAAGGGGGAGAAAATCTTGTGCATCTCCTCGGGGGACTTGATGTAGAACTCGTGGCTGTCGAACTTGAGGCGTTCGGTGTCCGCCAGCTTCCGGCCGGTGGCGATGCAGACGCGGGCGTCGTGGGCTTCGTGGTCGTCGGATTTCCAGTAGTGGCAGTCGTTGGTGGCGATGAGGGGGATGCCGGTGCGTTTGTTCAGCTGGATGAGGGCCTGGGTGACCTGGCGCTGTTTGTCCAGACCGTGGTCCATGATTTCCAGGTAGTAGCTGTCGGGTTCCAGGTTGTCGCGGAACCAGGTGACCAGCTTTTCGCTTTGGGCCAGGTCGCCGGAGAGGATGGATTGGTTGAGCTCGGACTTGAGGCAGCCGGAGAGGACGACGAGTCCCTTGGAGTGCTTGGCTAACAGCTCCTTGTCGATGCGGGGGTCGTAGTAGTAGCCCTCGGTGAAGGCGATGGAGC
>JBIOJO010000018.1:0-65850 GCA_044450965.1 Elusimicrobiota bacterium
CGGCGGCCAGCGCGCGGTCCAGGTGCTCCAGCGCGTGGGCGCGCTGTCCGGGGGTGGAGAACGGGCGGGTCTCCTCGTACATCCAGTCCGGGCCTTGTTTTTCCACGGCGGCGGCCGCGGGCTCGGGGCGCGCGGGCGGGTCCTGCGGGAACACGGCGATCAAGGTGGGATAGTACGCCGCCATGTTCGGCCAGCGCTTGCGGTCCGCCTCGTACTCGCGCAGGCGCCTGGTCATCTCCTCCAGGTAGGGATACTTGGCGCGCCCCTCCTCATCAAGGTGGCGGGCGGCCTTGCCCTCGCCCAGCTCGGTGGAGATCAGGCGCAGCATGACGGCGCGCACCACGTTCTCCTTCGCGCACTGGAGCCAGTCGTTGTAGCACGGCCACGGGAGCTTCTTGTAGGTTCCGGCCTCGCGCTCGATGCGGTCGCGGTACAGGTCGCCCAAGGTGTCGAACAGCCCGTGGGAGAGCTCGTGGCCGGCGGTGGCGACGAAGTCCTCGGGGCGGAACAAGAGGCGGCCTCCGGAGATGTCGGGTCCGACGACGCTGATGATGCGGTAGGTGCCGTCGTCCAGGCGCAGGACGGCGTTCTCCTGGGAGCCGCGCAGGACGAAGGGCGCCAGGACCACTTCGTAGCGGCCGTCCAGCGGGTAGCCGGCGTAGCGCTCCAGCTTCGCGAGGTAGCCGCGGGCGGCCACGTCGCGCTTGAAGTCGCTCGCCTCGGGGTCCAACGCGGACGCGTTGTCGCGGATGAACTCCTCGACGTGGGCCTGGCGGGCGAAGTCGGCCAAGGCGGCCATCCACGCCTCGTACTTCGCGCGTCCGCCGACCTGCTGAAGGATGGAGTCCGGAGTGAACCACAGCGGGGCCATGTCGGGCAGGGGGCCGCGGCGGATCAGGGCGTCGATGCGGTTGCGGTAGTCGAACTCATGCGGGATGGCGGCGGTGAGGGCGACGGCCGGATGGCCGCGGAACTTCTCGAACGCGGCGCGGACGCGGCGGGCGTACTCCCCGTCCGGGACGCGGAAGCTGTGCGGGGGCTCCCCCCCGGCCAGCATCTGCACGATGCCGAGCGTCTCGATGCGCGGGTCCAGGCCGATGGGAATGTCCGCGGCCTTCGCCCCGGCGGACAGAAGCAGGACCGCGAGCAGGGCCCGCATCACTTGTGGGCGGCGGCGTTCGCGGGCGGGGCCTTGGGGGCGATCTTGTTCGCGGCGTCGTCGAAGCGGGCGCGCAGGGCGAAGACGTGGTCCAGCCGCTGGTTGACTTCTTTCAGCGCGGCCAGGTCGGTCAAGCCCGCGTTGGACACGGCGGCGACCACCTGGTCGGACAGTCCCTGGAACGCGCGGGTCTGGTCGTCCACGTAGGCGGGCAGATAGGCGACGCGGCAGATGGCCTTCTTGACGTCGGCGGCGTAGGTCTCGCAGGCGCCGGCGGGCTCTCCCATCATGACGCGGCACAGGGCGCCGCGGCAGGCGCCCTTGCTCTTGGACGCGCTGGCGCGCTGGAAGCTTCCGCGCTCCTTGCACACCTCGCGCTGGACGGAGTAGATGTACTTGTCGCAGAGCTTCTGGTCGCCGGTCAGCTTCTGCAGGTTGTCCATCGCCTCGGTGCGGGAAGGCGTGGGGTTGACGGCGGCGGAGTAGGCGGCGATGAAGGGCTCGGGATCGCCTTTATAATCGGCCAGGGCTTGGCAGGCTTTGCGCAGGGCGTCCGGGGAGGTCAGTCCGTCGAAGCTGGGAGCCAAGCCGACGCAGGCCTCCACGAACGCGGGGTCCTTGGCGTCGTACGCGCGGTACACGGGCAGGATTTTGGCGAAGGCGCCGCAGCGGCCGCGCATGAAGTCCAGCGGATGATCCGGCAGGTCCTTGGGGTCCTCGTCGTAGTCGGACGCCAGCATGGAGGAGCACTGGGCGGGATTTTTCGAGGCGTAGGCGGAGCAGGCGTTGGCCATCTCCCACCCGTCGGAGTCCTTGCCCACCAGACGGCGGATCTCGCCGTTGATGCCCTTGGAGAAGCGGTTCGCCTTGTAGTCCTCCGAGATTTCCTTGACGGTGACTCCTTTCGGGCAGTTGGAACCGTCGGCGCCCCCGGCGGCCAGGCTTTCCATCTCCTCGGTGAGGGCCCGGGCGCGGGCGATGGCGGCGTCCACGGTGGCCTGCTGGGACGGGGTGAACTCGCCGACGGCGGGCGCGGCGGGAGAAGGCGGCGCGGCGGGGCCGGCGGCGAACGCCGGGGAAAGCGCGAAAGCGGCCCCGATTAAAATGGAGAAGGCGCGGACGGATTTCTGGCTCATCTTCATCTCCTGAACTCGCCGGATTATAGCACGGTCGCCCGCGCCAAGTCCCGCTCGCGGCGGGCCCATTCCAGGCGGGGCGCCAGGGCGACGGCGATCTCCAAATCCTGGAGCGCCTCCGCGGTCATTCCCAGGGCGCGCCGGGCCGCGCCGCGGGTGGCGTAGCCGATCTCGTAGTCGGGATCCAAGGCCAGGCCGGCGCCGGCGTCGCGCAAGGCGCCCGCTTGGTCGCCGTACTTCCTTTGAATTTCCGCCAACCAGACGCGGATCCAGCCGCACTTGGGCTCGGCGGCCACGGCGGCGTGAAGGGCTTCGAACGCGCCGCGTTCGTCCCCCCTCTCCTGGCGGGCGCGCCCCAAATGGGCCAAGAGCCAGCCGGGGCGCGGGGCTTTGGCGACGGCTTCCTCCCAATCGCGCAGGCTGCCTTCCGGATCGCCGACCTCGGGGCTGCGGCGCATGTCGCCGGACACGGCCAGGAGCCAGCAGGTTCTTCCGCGGGACTTCATGGCGCGCTCGGACAAGGCCAGGAAATTGCGCGGATCGTAGGGGCCGTCGCGGTCCAGGAATTTGGTCAGGACGCCGATGTTTTCGTCGCGAAGGATCTGGGCCTCGGCGTCCGCCACGAAGCCCTTCTCGTCGCCGGCGCGCAGGCGGGCCAAGGAACGGAGGCGGTACAGCCAGCCCTCGCGGGGCGCGCGGCGGACGGCGGCGTCCAGCGGGACCAGGGCGGCCTTCGCGCGGCGGGCGCGGGTTTCGCAGGCATGCAATCCCACCAAGGACAATATTCCGGCGGGGCCCGAACCGGCTTTCTCGAAATCCTTCCGGGCCGCCGCGGCATTCCGGCGCACGAGCTTCAGTCCGCGCCAGGCATGCCAGACATCTCGTTTCGGCTCAAGATCGATCGCGCGGGAAATACCGTCGTCCTTTTTTCCCGATACGAGGCGGAGCTCCCAGCGTCCGGCCAAGGCTTCCGGGCAGTTCCGATCTTCAT
Organism: Elusimicrobiota bacterium; assembly: GCA_044450965.1. Lineage (GTDB taxonomy): Bacteria > Elusimicrobiota > Elusimicrobia > UBA1565 > UBA9628 > GWA2-66-18. The sequence continues at coordinate 3,287 of JBIOJO010000018.1, forward strand.
CGAGAGCCCGCTCGAATTCCGCGGCCGCGTCGTCGTTTCGACCAGCCAGCCGCAGAAGGCGCGCGCGCAAAGCCGACATTTCGGCGTCGTCGCCGTTCAGCGCCGCCGCTTCCGCGAGCAGCGCCGGCGCTTGAAGGATCGCGTGACGCTCGACATCGTAGCGCGAGGAGCGCCCCGGAGAGGCGATGCCGCGCAGTCCTCCGAAAAGGCCTTCGCGAAATGAATCGGGAGTTTTATTCTTCATCGGATCATGCGGACGGGGAGAACAAGCCCGGGGCCAGAACGCGCGCGCGATGGGTGTCGGCTTCCGCGCCTTTCTCATCGCCCGCCGCGCCGCGCGCCGTGCCGCGCCAAGCGTACGCCCACGCCCGCCCCGGATCGCGCGCCACCGATTCCGGCTCCGCGCCCAGCATGTCGTAGGCCGACGACGCGCGCGGGTCGGTGCGAAGGGCGCGCGCCCACAGCTCCACCGCGCCGGGGGAATCCCCCGACTCGCGCAGAACCTCCGCCAGCACCGCCAGCGGCCACGCCACGGACGGAGCCAGCGCGACGGCGCGCGCCAGACAGCGGCGCGCCTCCGGAAGCCGCCCCAAAGCCCGCAGAACGTCGCCCTTCCACGCCCAGGCCTTCGCGTCGCGCGGGTCCAGAGCGCACGCTCGAGCCGCGAACGACAACGCATCGTTCAAAGCGCCGGATTGCCGCGCGGCCTTCGCCCGGACCGTCCAGGCCCAGGAGCGGCGCGGCTCCAGCGCGCACGCCTTCTCGGCCGCGAGCAGCGCCTGCGCCTCGCGGCCCAGGGCGCGCAGCGCCTCGGCCTTCAATATCCAGCCGGAGACCGCGCGCGGGCGAAGGCGCAAAGCCGCCTCCGCGTCCGACAAGGCCCCCAGGAAATCGAAGGCGGCGCGGCGCGCGGCGCCGCGCGACAGCAGCGATTGGATGTCCCGGCGGGACAATTGCACCAGCCGGTCGTGATCCGCCACGGCGTCCTGATGGTGGCCCAGACAGCGGTAGGCCTCGGCGCGGACGGCGAGCGCTTCCCGGCGGCGCGGATCCACAGACAAAACGGCGGTGCACAACCAAATCGCATCGTCGTGACGCCCCGCCCCGGTGAGCGCCTCCGCCTGCCGGAGGATCTCTTTGACGATGGCGTCGGCCGCGCGCCCCTTCCCCGCCCCGCGCAGCGCCCGGATCTCGCCCAGACGCGAGTTGACGTCCTTCCGGTCCAGCCCCGAGGCCTGACGGAAGGACGCCCGCGCGTCGGCCCAGCGCTTCAGCGTCAGCGCCGCTTCGCCGCGCCAGCCGTGGATCCACGCCGCCCGCGGCTCCCGCTCCGCCGCGGCGGTCAGGTCGGAGAAGGCTCCGCGCGCGTCGCCGGAGTCCAGGCGCGCGCGCCCGCGGCGGGCCAGAAGCTCCCCGCGCGTCGGATCGGCCTTCAGCGCCGCGTCGAACGCCCGGATCGCCTCCTTCGGCTTGCCCCTAAGCAACAAGGCCTCTCCCAGAGAGCCCCGCGCCCAGGAGAGGGACGAATCCAAACGGACCGCGCGAGACAAAGACAGCTCCGCCCCGGCCGCGTCACCGGAGCGCAAAAGCGTTTCCCCACGCCAGGCGTGCGCCCGCGCGTCGCGCGGGCGACGGGACAGATAAGCGTCCAACTCCCGCAGAGCCGCGTCGGCCCCTTGCGACCTCGGGCACCACGCGTTCTTCGGGTCCGAACGCCGCGCGTATTCCAGGTCGCCCAACGCCTCGGCGACCCGGCCCAAGGCGCGCAGGACCAGGTGCCGCTCGACGAAGGCCCAGGCGTACGACGGATCCAGCGCCGTGGAGACGTTCAGGTCCGAGAGCGCTTCCTTGAAGAGCCCGAGACAGCGCCGCGTTCCCCCGCGCCAAGCGTAGCTGAACTCGTAATTCGGATCGAGACGGACCGCGAGGTCCAGCTCCCGAAGCGATTCCTGGTGGCGTCCCAGGCGCCGGAGGACTTCCCCCTTCCACGCCCGGATCCAGCCGCAATCGGGACGCAGGTCGGCCGCGCGCGTCACCGCCGCCAGCGCTCCGGCCGAGTCGCCGCCGGTGATGCGGGCGCGGGAGAGATAGGCATGAATCCAGCCTTCCTTCGGGGAGAGCCGCGCCGCGGCTTCGAAGTCGGCCAAGGCGCCGGGAAAATCGTTGATCTCCGGGAAGCGCTTGAGATCCGCGCGCAGGGCCAAGGCCCACCCGGCGCGAGGATGGCGCTTGAGATATTTCGTCGCGCCGGCGATGGCGAGCGGCACGGATTCGCTGCGCGGATCCGCGACGGCGAACCGGAAGGCGCCCGCGCCCTCGCCGAGATAATGGGCGGCGGTCGCGTCACGCACGAATCCGTCGAGGTCTCCCGCGCGACGACGGGCATCGGCTCGTGCTAAAAGAATCCAGCCTTCTTTGGGCGCCAAAGCGACCGCGCGCGAGAACCAACGGATGGCGTCCTTCGGACGGTTGAGATCCTCGCAGGCCAGAGCGCAGACGATGGGGCCCAACGGATTCTTGGGATGGCGCCGAACGGCGATCAACGCCTCCGACAGCGCCGACTTCGCCGCGGCAACGGCGGAAGACGATTTGGCGACGCGATTGATCCCATGGGGAGCCAACGAATAGTCGGAGCGCGGCCGGGAGGTCAAGAGCTTCAAGGCTTGCGCAGTATGGGGTGATGCCTGCGCCGGTTTCAGCGCGGGGGTCGTTTTGCGCATGATGAGATACCGCTTCATGCCGAAAACGCTGGAACGGCCGGTGCTGACGAGACGGCCTAACGCCTCCAGGGGCTCCATGGGTCAGCCCTCGTGGCGCTTGCCGGCGTTTTCGATGGTCAGCGCCGCCTGCAGATCTTCCTTCGCGGCGGCCATGTCGCCCAGCGCCATCGCGGCCTTGGCGCGGATGACCAACGCTTCAGACTGACGCGGGTTCACCTTCAACGCGGCTTCGGCATCTTCGCGCGCTCCGCGCGCGTCTCCGGTGATCAAACGCAATTTACCGCGTAGCAGATGGACCCGGTCCTCGATCATGGCGCGTTCGACGCCGGACTCGAATTCGAGTCTTAGAATGTCCAACCGGGAAGCGCCCGGGGCCGGTTTAGGCGCGGCGCACAGGCGAAGGGATTCGTCCAAGTCCTGGTTTGCCTCGGCGATTCGGCCCAAGTGACGCCGGGCTTCCCCGCGCAGCGCGTAGGTCCACGGTCCAGGCGGGCCGGACGAGATCGAACGGGACAGCGCTTCATCGGCGGCGGCCGGATCGCCGCGGCGAAGCGCGGCTTCGCCCAGGCGGAAATGACCCCAGGCATCACCCGCCTTCGGCGCGGGCTCGGGAGGCAGGGGCATGTCAGGGGCTTCGGTCCAAGCAACGGCTCCCAATACGGCCAGATCCTTGAGAAGACGAAACACTTGAGCGTCGAGGACATCGCGCGGCAAAGCAGAGCGGCGCGATAATTCGCGTTTGATTAATCCCACGGAGCGCTTTCCGTCCACCAACGACAGCGCCAAGGCATATGAACGCGGCAAAATGCGGCGCGGATTGGCGGCGTCGTCGCCCGCGTCCAGTCCCTCGGCCTTCACCACGCGATAACGCCGCGCCGGAAGAAGCCTTCCGTCCTGCGAGACCGGCAGGAACGCGACCTGCTCCTCGATCTTCTTCACCACGCGCGGAATCCAGGAGTCCGGGACCTCCTGACGCGCGACCTCGGTTTCCGCGGCGCGCAATTTATCGCCGCGAGCCGGCCCCGCCTTCAGGAAGCCCGTCTCGACGATCGCCAATATTTGACGGGTCCAGTTCTTGAGCTCGAGCTTGGTGCCTTCCCACTGCCAGGAGTGTTCGGCTCCACTCGAACCGAACAGGAGGCTTTGGGATGTATACGCGCGCTCAAAATAATAGGTCAGCCCCGCCGCAACGGCAACAAACGCCGTTTTGTCGTCAAGATCGACCGGCGAACGATTCCCCATGGCCGTGCGCGCCTCGGACCACCAGGCGCGGGCGTTTGGATCATGTCTATACCAGAAACGAACGAGAGCCATGAACGCTCCGGACACTTCCTTGCAGAAACGATCGTAGTCGGACCATAACAACGATCGCACATCGGCGTCGGTCTCCCTTCGAGAGCTCAACCATGTGTATGCCGCTCTATGTCCTGAAAGGTGCGCCATCATCACGCCGGACGAAAGTAATGGATCCAGGAAAAACGCCGCGTCGCCGGCGGCGAGCCAGCCAGGGCCGCAGGCCTTCTCGTTCTGGTAAGACCAATCGCCTGTCGTGAAGAAATCTTTCTCTTTGTCGTTCGGATCGACGCCGTGCATCAGTGAGGCGTCGGCAAGCAACGGATATATTTCGTTACAGCGCTTCAACGCGTCAAAAAAGTACTTACGAAAGTCTTTCCCATTCTTATGGCCCTTCACATAACTGGCCTTCGACACCAGCCCAACGGAAACCATGTCGGAAGAAAGGGGTATATACCAGAACCACCCTTCCGGCACGGAACAAACGAATATTTTGGTCTTGTCGGGATGTCCTTGGAACTCGAACTTCCACTTCGCGCCTTTGTAGTACGCATACCCCGCGACATTCTTTAATTCGTCGTTAAATGTCCGCGTCCCGCGTTGCGCGGCCAGGAAGCCGGACTGCCCGGAGCAGTCGGCCAGGGTGCCGCACCGCAAAGTTTCTTTTTTTCCGTCCTTCTCGATCACGACGCCCACGACGCGACCCTTTTCTTCAACGGCGGACACCGCGCGCCAGCCGAAGCGCACTTCCGCTCCGAGCTCCGCGGCATGATCCAATAAAATCTGGTCGTACTTAGACCGTAATACCTGCCATGAAAACTCGGCGTCCAGCATGCGGCCGTATTTCTTGACCATCTCCAAATTCAAATTGTTGAAGTCCGCGTCCCAGGGCTCCCGGTTCTCCCCCCAGACGAACACCACGCCCATCTTGCGCGGGAAGCCGCCGGCGTCGATCTTATGATGTACCCCGAGCTCTTTCAGGACGGGGATGGAGCCGGGCAGGAGCGACTCGCCCACATGATGGCGCGGAAACGGGTCTTTCTCCAGGATCAGTATGCGCGCTTTGGGATCGTGCTTCCGCGCGATCCCCGCCAAAGTGCTGCCCGCGGGGCCGCCGCCGACGACGATGAGATCCCAGGTCTTCACCGGAGCGCCGCCTGGGCTTGGGATCGAAGCCATAATGCCGCGGGATCGAACGGATCCAAGGTGGCGTCCAGGGCGCGGCTGGCGTCCTCGATGGCCCCAAGCGCGTCGCCCGAAGCCAGCTTCAGCCAGCCGCGGAGGCGGTACAAACCGGAGTCGCGTTTGGCGCGATCGGGGAACGCCGCTAACGCGGCGGACATATCTCCGCGCCGCAAGGCGCGGACGCTCCCGGGAAGTCCGGCGCTCGCCGCGACGCGAATCAAATGTTCCGTCGAGAACGCCGCGGCCGGATCGCCCTGCCCCAAGGACGACAACGCCACGCTCGTCCCGGGCAACCGTCCGCCGAGAACGCCGTGCGCCAGTGAATGCCGTTTGTTCCGTCGCAGGGCTTCCATCGCGGCCGCGCGCGCCTCGCGCCTCAGGCCGCGGCGCGCGAGCAGATACGCTTCAAGCGCCGCGTCGTCATCCGAGTTCCCCACGCCGCCGAAGGCGGCATGCGCTCCATGCCAATCTTCGTTGAGCGCCAATGATATGGCGCGCAAACGCATCACCCATTTATCCTGAGGATGGATCTCCAACGAGTTGCCGAACGCTTCCGCCGCGTCCTTCGCCCGACCCAGCGCGAGAAGAGCGCGGCCGCGGAACGCGTGCGCCGGAGCGCAATAGCTCTGCATCTTGAGCGACGCGTCGATCTCCTTCAACGCCTCGCGCGCGCGCCCCTCGGCCAGAAGACAATCTCCTTTCCCGGCATGCGCCCACGAAATATTCTTATCGAGGCGAAGACATGTCTCGAAATCGCGCCGTGCGGACATGTAATCGCCCAAACGACGATGGGCTTCTCCCCGCCAAAGCCAAGTCCAGGCATCCTTCGGGTCCAGTTCCAAGGCGCGGTTCAGGTCGGCCAGCGCCTTCAAGTAGTTCTGCAGCAGCAAATCGGTCTGGCCGCGCCACGCCCATGCCCAGGCCGACTTCGGGCGTTTATCAATATATCGATCCAGATCCGCCCGCGAACGCAGGCACGCGGGATTCGGATGGCTCATGCTGATCCGGTGCTCGATCCACACGCCGGAGCGGTCCACGGCGGCGGACTCGCGCATGATCTTGCCGCCCTCGTCCCAGCGCCCCAGGCGCATCAGCGCGCCGGCCAGGGGATACAAGGTCGTGGGGTAGTATGGATTCAAACGGCGAGCGACGCGCAAGAGAGGAACGGCTTCCTTGAGCTTCCCCTGTTCGGCCAAGGACACTCCCAGCCAGGAATAACCGCGGTCGTAATCAGGGAGGGCCTTGATCGAACGCTTGAGGTCGGATAACGCTTCCGGCGTCCGTTGAAGAACGAACATCGCACGACCGCGCCAGGATAACGCGAACCCGGAATGGGGATCTCGCTGGAGCGCCTTGTTCAAGTCGGAGATTAACGACCGATCACGAATATCCGCCTTCGCGCGGGCGGAGAACAACAACGGAAGGGATGACTCGGGATCGAGCTTCGCCGCATGCGCGAACACCTCGGCCGCCGCCTTGGGATCGGCCAGGTACCAAAGGCAGACTCCCCGGAATATGTGCGGCCAGGACCATTTCGGCGCCAAGGACGACGCCGCGTCGAACTGCGACTTCGCCCGGACGAAACGGCGGCGCATTTCCAGCGCCATTCCTAGGCCCATGCGGGCCCAGAGCTGATCGGGGTCGAGCTTCAACGCCGTCTCGAAATCGGCGATGCTCGCTTCCGACAAACGGCGGGAGCCCCAGTGGTTTTCGCCGAGCACGAAGCCGCGCAGAACGTAGAACGACGGGGTTTTGGGGGCCTTCTTGATGGCCGAGGTCAACAAACGGACGGCGACGCGGTCGTCGTATTGACGGACCGCCTTGAGCGCCTCGTTCCACCCAGGACCCGACGGAACGAACGACGAGGAACGACGCGGGTCGCCGCCGGCACCGAGCTTGAGTTCCCACCCTATCCGCGTGAATTCGCGAAAACCCCGGAGATTATTTTGGCGGTAGAACAACAACGAATGGGATATATATCCGCGGAAAATCACCGATGGAAGCAGCGACGACTCCACGGAGAACAATAGATCGAGGGGATCAATGCCCGACGGCAAGCAATGCCTCCGCCTGCGCCTTCTGCTCGTCATTGAGGAGATAAGGGAACTCGGCCAGGACTTTCCGGTAATCGGCGAGGGCGTCATCGGCCCGGCCTAACGACATATTTGCCGCGGCGCGGATGACATAGGCGCGGCCCAGGTTCGCGGCCACGTCCACGCAGCGCTGGGCGGCCACCAAGGCGGCCTTCGCCTTCCCGCGGGCCAACTGCACTTGGGCCAACAGAAGATACGCCTCGGGGTACTTCCCGTCCAGAAGGAGCGCCATGTTCAATTCCTTCTCCGCCAGCGCCAAATTCCCGTCGTCGTAAGCGAATTGGCCCAGGAGATAATGCGCCCAGGGCGTGGTCTTCTTGAGGCGCAGGGCCTCGGCGAGAACGCCTTTGGCGTCCTTGGACTTCTTCATGGCGCGAAGGGACTCCGCCAGCCACATGCGGGCCATGGCGAAGCGCGGCTCCAGGGCGATCGCGCGGCGGGCGCGCGCGGCGGCGGCGGCGGGACGGCCGGATTCCAGAAGGGCGCGCGCGGCCCAGCCGTGGGCGAGAGCGTGGTGCGGGTCCAACTCCGCGGCGCGCTCGAAGTCCAGGACGGCGGCGGAGCGGTCCCATTGCTGGAGGCGGAGCTGGCCGCGCCAGACCCACAGCGAGGGCACGGACGGGTAGCGCGCGATCGCGGCGGTCAGCTGCACGACGCCCTTCTCCAGCTCCGCGGGAGCCGGCGCCCCTCCGGTCTTGAAAGCCCAGTGATAGCGGTGGTCCAGCAGGTAGGCGCGGTCCAGGTCGAACGCCGCGCCGACGATGTCGCCCAGGCCGCGCCGCGCCAGGCCGCGCTCCCAGTAGGTGAGGCTGTAGTGCGGGTCCATGGCCAGCGCGCGGTTCAGGTCGGCCTGGGCCTCCTCGAAGCGGCCCAGCTTGCGCAGCAGCCCCCCGCGCCAGACGAAGGAGCGGTGGTAGTAGGGCTGCAGCCGCGCGGCCTCTCCGAAATCCCGGAGCGCGCCTTTCGCGTCGCCCACGGCGCGCTTGGCGTTGGCGCGCCAGGCGTGGAGCCAGCCCGCGTGCGGGACTTGGGCGATGGCGCGCGTCAGGTGCTCGATGCCCTCCGGCATTCCGGCCGGGGTGTAGCACGACGCCCGGCCGAAGAAGGCGTTGGCCCAGCCCAGGTCCGGGTGCTCGCCGCACAGCTTGCGCACGAAGGCGTAGTCCTCCGCCGGGAAATGGGAGAAGTGGGACTGCGTGGCCTCGCGGCGGTAGTACGCGGCCACCTGCTCCGGCTGGTCGAAGCAGAAGCGGACGATCTTGCGCACGTAGGCGGGCGTCCCGATCTTCGTCGTCTGGTGGATCTGGAGGGTGATGAAGCCCAGCACGGGGCTGACGTCGTAGGCGCGGTGGAACCAGACCAGTTCGTCCTTGAAGGACTTCGCGATGCGGCAGCGCAGGAGGCAGGCGGCCGAGGAGATGCGGCTTTTCTCCCACGCGCGCTCGTACGCCTTCGCCGCGCGCTCGCGCCGGCCCGACTTCTCCTCGCACAGGCCCAGGAGGATGAAGCCCAGCGCGGACTCAGGCTCCAATCCGACGAACCGCTCCAGGTCCGCGCGCGCGTCGGCGGTGCGTCCCGCCAGCAGGCGCGCCGCTCCGCGGTAAAGCCAGGCCCACGCCAGCTCCTTGTCGCAGGCGATCGCGCGCGACAGGGACTGCTCGGCCTCGGGCCGGGACAGGTCGGCCTCGCCCAGGCCGGCGTGCGCCTCCGCCAGGTCCGGATCCAGGTCCAGCGCGGCCTGGTAGTCGGCCAGCGCGCCCGCCTGATCGCCGGCGGCGCGGCGCAGGCGTCCGCGGCGGGCCAGGAACGGCGCGTCGCGGCGCTTGGCCGGGACGCCGTCCGCCCAGTCCAGGGCGGCGCGGAGCTCCGGGCGGCGCAGGTCGCGGAAGTAGGACAGCTCGTACTCCGGGCAATGCGGGGCGCCGAAGCGTTCGCTGAAATCCTCGATCTTCTCATGCAGGCCCAGGGCCTCGACGCGCCGGAACGGATCCATGTCAGCTCCTCAGGAGCGCGGCGACCGCGCCGCGCTGCTCGTCATTGAACAAATAAGGGAAGCGCTCATGCACGACCCGGAAGTCGGCCACGGCCTCCTCCGCGCGTCCCAGGGCGCGCCGGATCTCCGCGCGCAGGAGGTAGGCGCGGCCCTGGTTCGGCGCGATGGTCAAGGTCTTCTCCGCCGCGTCCGACGCCTCCTTCCAGCGACCCAGTCGCGACAGCGCCGCCGCCTCCAGGAAATAACCGTCGGCGTCGCGCCCCTCCAAGGCGGCCGCGGCGCGGGCCTCGGCCAGCGCGCGGCGGGCGTCGCCGTCGTCCAGCGCCCAGCGCGAGCGCTGCAGGCGCAAGGTCCAGGCCTTCGGTCGCTCGGACAAGGTCTCGGCCAGGACCATTTCGGCCTCGGCTTTGCGGCCCAGGCCGCGCAGGGCCTCGGCCCAGCCGGCGCGGAACGCGAGATGACGGGCGTCCAGCTTCACGCAGCGGCGCAGCGGCTCCAGCGCGCGGGCCGGGCGGCCGGCTTCCAGGTACGCCAGGCCCAGGAAGCCCAGCGCGAGCGCGTGCGCCGGGTCCAGGGCGGCGGCGTCCTCCAGTTCCAGGATCGCGCGGCCCAGGTCGCCGGTCCGGGCCAGCAGCTCCCCCCGCCAGGCGCGCAAGGACACGCACGACGGGAAGCGCGCGATCGCCTTCTCCAACTCGCGCAGGCCCTGCTCCCGCTCCGCCGCCGACGGTTCGCGGCCGGGGGCGTAGGTCCAGGAGTAGCGCGGGTCGAGGGTGTAGGCGCGGTCCAAATCGTGCGCGGCTCCCAGGTAATCGCCGGCGAGCCGGCGCGTCAGCGAACGCTCGTGGGACGAGAACGGATAGCGCTCCTCTCCCGCCACCGCGCGGTCCAAGTCGGCGAGCGATTCCTTCAGAAGGCCGCGCCGGCGCAGAAGGGAACCGCGCCAGCCGTAGGCCCGGAAGTAATGGGGCGACAGCGACAGCGCCTTGTTCAGGTCGGACAGCGCCCCGTCGGGGTCGGACGAGACGCGGGACAGCGCCCGCCACGCCCAGGTCCAGCCCGCGCGCGGATTGGCGGAGACGGAGGCGTCCAAACGGCGCCGCGCCTCGCGCTTGCCATGAGCTCCACCGGGAGCCCGGGCCAAGGCGCGGCCGACGGTGGCCAAGGTCCAGGCATGGGCGCCGCGCGCGGCGAGGGTTTTCTTCGCCAGCTCCACGGCTTCGAAGTGGTACGGCGAGAAGCGGGTCTCGTCCAGGCCGAAGCGGGTGCATAGAGGGAGCACGCGTTCGGAGCGGAAACAAAAGGAGACATGTTGCGCGAGCCAATGCGCCCATGAACGGTCGGGTTGCCAAGTGAACAGCGCGACATGCGCGTGGTCGGGTTCGGCGTCCAACGCCTCTTCCGCGGCTTTCGCGGCCTTTGCTCCCGTCCAAAGGCGAGAACGGAGAAGAGCCGCGGCGGAGCACGACGGCTCAAGCCTCAACGCCGTACGAAACGAACGATTCGCCGCTTCGCGGCGATTTGATCTCGCGAGAGCAAGACCCTCAAGAAGAAACGGCAACGCTTCGCGGGGCAATATTTTTTTCGCCGTGTTGCCGTCCGACGCGGCTCCCGCCGCGTCGTGCATAAGCAAACGCCCGGCGGCACGATAGACATAAGCCCAACCGTCTCTCGAATCTAATTGGATCGATTTATCCAAACTGTCGAGCGCGCCCTTCTCCCCCAGCCCCGCCTCCCCCAGCCATGCATGGGCGCGGGCATAATCCGGTTTGAGGTCCAGGGCGGCGCGGAAGTCCTGCGAGGCGAACGGGTCTCCCAGCAGGCGCCGCAGGCGTCCGCGCTTCGCGTACTGCGCCGCGGTCTTCGGTTTGCCCATCGCCGTCAGGGCTCCGCGCAATTCGGCGCCGAACAATCTCCGATACAATCCCAGCTCGAACTCCGGGACATGGGGAACGCCCCAGCGCAGGGCGAAATCCTCCAGACGCCCATCCGATGCGGGCGCCCGGAAGCGACTGGTTCCGGAGCTAGTCGACTTTTTCACTCAGGATGGCCCCAGGAGGACGGTCACGCGCTTTCGTTCTTCCTCGTTGAACAAGAACGGGAAGCGCTCCAGCACGATTCGATAGTCCGAGAGCACCGCGTCAACGCGGCCCAAAGTCCGCCGGATCTCCGCCCGCAGGAGATAGGCGCGGCCCATGTTCGGGGAGATGGTCAGAGCCTTGCCGATCTCGCCGTCCGCGCCGCGGGCGTCGCCCAAGGCCAGGCGCGCGCGTGCGCTCAGATAATACCCGTCGGCGTGGCGGCCCTCGCAGCGCTCGGCGGTCTTCAGGTCGCGCAAGGCTTCCTTCGCGCGGCCGGATTCCAGCAGGAGCTCGGCGCGCTGGTGCAGGACCCACCAAACCTGGACCGCGGGCACTTCTTTCAGAAGCCGCGCGAGGACGGCGAACGACTCCGCGCGGCGGCCGGAACGGAACAAGGCCTCGGCGCGCCAGCCGGAGAAGATCTTCTGGTCGGGAGACAGCTGCGTCGCGCGGCGCAGGGGTTCCAGCGCCTCGCGGACCCGGCCGGCGTCGAGGAGCGCCTTGCCGAGGAACGCCTGCGCGTTGGCGTGGGCGGGATCGAGAGCGACGGCCTCGCGCAGTTCTCGGACCGCGCCTGAGATATCCCCCGAACGGCGACGGGTGTCGCCGCGCCAGGCGCGGAGCGACGCGCACGAGGGATGCGCGGCGACGGCATGGCTCAGCTCCGCCTCCGCCGCGACGAACTCCGCGCGCGTCGGCTCGCGCAAGGTGGTGAAGATCCACGCGTAGCGAAAGTCCAGGCGGTAGGCGCGGTCCAGCTCCAGAGCCGCGCCGAGAAGGTCCCCCGTCAGCCTCCGGGCCAGCGAACGCTCGTGGGCGGAGAACGGGTACTGCTCGTCGATGCCGCAGGCGTCGTCCAGGTCGGCGAGAGCTTCCGTCGCCCGGCCCAGGCCGCGGCGAAGCCCGCCGCGCCAGGCGATCGCGCGGTGGTAGTAGGGCTGGAGCTCCAGGCAGCGCGTGAGCTCGGCCAGGGATTCCTCGCGCCGGCCGGCCTTCATGAGACCCAGCGCGCGCCACGCCCGCATCCAGCCCGCCCCGGGCTGGGCCCGGACGGCCGCGTCGGCCAGGCGCAGGCCTTCCGTGTTGCGCTCCGCGTCGGGCGGGCAGCGCAGGACGCCGCGCGCGACCAAGGCCGCGGCCCAGGGCGACCCGGGACGGCGCGACAGCACGCTCTTGGCGGCCTCGTATTCCTCGAAATGGTACGGCGCGAAATGGATCTCCTGCTGGCGCTGGTACCAGCCGGCAAGCTCCGGATCGCGAAACGCGAAGGCGACCAGCTTGCGGGCATGAGCGTCCCAGGAGACGCCGGGCTTGAACCAGGACAAGGTGATCAGCGCGTAGCACGGGTCCGCGCGCAGCGCGCCCTCCAGCGCGGCGTCGCGCCGTTTCGGGGAGGTCTCCAGGCGCGCGCGCAGCATGAAGCCCGCCGAGCCGCACGGCTCCAGGCGGCCCGCCGCTTCGTAGGCCGCCAAGGCGGCGGGGCGGCGGCCCAGGCGCTCGAGAGCGGTCCCGTGGAGCAGCGCCGCGAGCGGGTCCTTCGGCCGGGCGCTCCGCGCGGCGCGGGCGTCGGCCTCGGCGCCCGTCCAGTCGCGGCGGAAAAGGCGGGATTCCGCGCGATAGACGAACGCCTCCGACGGCGGACGCGCGGCGGACAGCGCCTCGGTCAGGCCGGCCTCGCTGTCCGGACCGGCGAGGTCTAGCTCCGCCAGCCACGCCCGCGCGACGGCCAGACCCGGCTCCCGGTCCAGCGCCGCGGACAGATCCCCCGCCGCTCCCGCGGCGTCGCCGCGCAGCCGGCGCAGGCGCCCGCGGGCGGCGAGAGCGCGCGGGTCGCGAGCCGCGGCGCGGTCGGCCAGGACGAACAGCTCGCGCAGACGGCGGGAGTGAAGGCGTCCGTGAAAAAAAAGATCGTGCTCCATCGCGAACGGCCATTGGAGGCGGGCCGAGCAGTCCTCCACCCAGCCTTCGTGGTTCTTTCGCAGCTCGGCGATCAGCGCGGCGCCGTTCACGCGGCCCTCGCCCGGGATTTCCCCAAACGGTCGCGCAGGGCGCGAAACTCCGGGCGGCGCGGCTCGAGCGCGGCGGCGGTCTCCGCGTCGGCGCGCGCGCCCGCGCGATCGCCGGCGGCTTCCTTCGCCTCCGCGCGCCAGTGATAGGCCCACGAGTACTCCACCATGGAGTCCGCCGCGGCCTTCTCCAAATCCCGGACCGCCGCCGCGTTCTTACCGCGCAGGAAGAGGACGCGCCCGCGGAACGCGCGCGCGCGGCCGTCGTTCGGGTCGGCGCTCACCGCCAGATTCAGATCGCGCTCGGCCTCCGGCAGGCGGCCCAGCCGCATCAACGCCTCGCCTCGCCAGGAATGGAGCCACGGCCGACCGGGCTCCAGGGCCAGCGCCTGGTCGAGCGCGATCAAGCCTTCCTGGAAAAGGCCGTACTGCGTGAGGGCCTCGCCCAGCCAAGCCCAGGCGCGCGCCGAGCGCGGATTCTTCTCCGCGTGCGCCGCCAGGGCGGCCAAGGTCCCGCGGCGCGCCTCGTCCTGAGGAGCGATCGGCGCCGTCCAGTTGAAGAAATAATTATGGCGATGGTTTATCCGAACCGCCGCTTCCAGGTCCGCCAGCGCCGCGTCCACGCGGCCCAAGGTCAGCCGCGCCCGCGCGCGCTCCGCGAACGCCTTCTCGAAATGCGGGACCTTCTTCAGCCCGAGCGTCAGGACGCGCTCCGCCTCGCGCGGCTTGCCCAACGCGCGGAGGACCTTCCCCTCCCAAAGGTAGATGCGGTCGTAGTCCGGCTCCAGCCTCCGCGCCGCGCTCAGGTCGGCGGCCGCGCCGCGCAGGTCTCCCAACTTGCGGCGCGCGTCGCCGCGCCAGGCGCGGATCCAGCCTTCCTTCGGCGAAAGAGAAACCGCGCGGTCCATCGCCTTCATGGCCTCGCGCCCGGGGGCGCTTTGGAACAGAACGCGCGCGCGGAACGCATGCACCCAGGCGTCCTTCGGAGACAGCGCCTCGGCCCGGTCCAGGTCCTTCAGCGCGCGGGCGTAGACGATGTCCACACGGGCCAATTCGGAACGAACGAGAAACGCGGCGCTCCATTCGGGACGCGAGGCGCACAGCGCGTCGAGTTCCCGCGAGGCTCCGGGAAGATCGGTGCGGCGTAGATATCCCAGCGCCAGCCAAAGGCCGGCCGGGGACCACTGGGGAAAATCACGGACGAGCCGTTCGATCGCGCGTATGCCGTCGAGGGACGCATAACGATCGATAAGACCTTCCAGACGGTCGGGGCGGACCTTGGATCCCGGGGCGGGCCAGAGGCGCAATAGCGCTGACAGAAGCCGGGGCTCCGGACGGGACGGCTCCCGGTCGGCCCATTTTTTCAAACGGCCTTGAACGACGGACCAACGGCGGGAGTTGAACGCCGTTTCTATGTCATGAGGCGCCTTCATGCCGTAAATTTCGTCAAACGACGACGGAAGTTTTGCGACGCGTCCCAGCGCCATGCTCTGGGCGGGAGAAGATATAAACGCATGACGATGGACCAAAACGGATTTGACGAAACCGGAGAGAAACTCCCGGCAGCTCAATGGGATACCTCGGCGAAGAGACCCGGATCGAGCTTGGCGGCGTGCCGCAAATCCTTCAGCTGACCGGCGTAGTCTTTCAGCGCCTGCTTCACCAGCGCCCTCGTCACGTACACCAGAACCAACCCCGGTTTGGACTTCAACGCCAGCCCGGCGTCCCTGAGGGCGCCTTCATAATTGCCCATCAAGCGATAGGTTTCGGCGCGCCATCCCAGCGCTTCGGGATATCCGGGAAGTATCCCGATGGCTCGATCCAAATCGGCCAGAGACCCCTTCAAGTCGCCCAGACCCCGCTTCGCCTCGCCCCGGCCGGCCAGCGCCCAAGCCGCGCGGTGGTCCCAGCGGATGGCGGCGGTGAAGTCGGAGACCGCGCCGCGCCGATCGTCCAAACGGCGGCGGGCCTCCGCGCGCCAGCCCCAGGCCGGGGCGTAGGACGGATCGCGCTTCAGCGCCGCGGACAAGGAAGCGACCGCGTCCGAGTCCTGGCCGAGCGCCGAAAAAACCTTCCCTCTCCAGGCCCGCGGCCAGGCGGCAGACGGCGAAAGACGGATCGCTCGCGTCAGCGATTCCAGGGCCTCCTCGTTTCTCAACGCCTGGTGGAGCGTCCAGCCTCGCCACGCCCAGCCCCAACCGTCCTCCGGGGCTTTCTTCAAATACCGGTCGAGTTCCGCCACGCCGCGCTCGTAGTCCTTCGGGTCGCGCGACGGGCTGTACACCCACGCGTAGCGCGGGCCGTACTTGTGCGCCTTGTTGAGGTCCCGCAAGGCGCGGCGGATCTCCCCCAGGCCGCGATCGGCGAGCTGGCGCTGGTTGAAGGCCCAGGCCTTCTGGTCGTAGGTGTACTCGAAATCGTAGGAATAGATGGGGTCCCACGCCAGGGAACGGTCCAGGTCGCGCCGCGCGCCGCGCCAGTCGCCCATGGCGGCCTTCACGCCGCCGCGCCAGGCCCAGCCGCGCAGGTAGCCGGGCTCGAGCTTGAGGCCGCGGTCGCAGGCGGCGAGGGCTTCCTTGAATTTCCCCTCGTGCCGCAGGGCCTCTCCCAGCCAGCACCACAGCCAGCCGTAGTTCGGCCCCAGCGCCACGGATTTCTCCATGTCGCGCACGCCGCGATAGAACTCCTGGCGGTTGGTCAGCTTCACGCGCGAGCGCATGGCCCACAGGGCCGCGGATTTCGGCTCCAGCTCCACGGCGCGGTCCAGGTCGCCGACCGCTTCCTCGTACTTCATCAGGCTACGCAGGGAGAACGCGCGGAACACCCGCGCCCACGCGCAGTCGGGCGCGCGCCGCACCGCCTCTTCCGACGCCGCGATCAGCGCCGGGAATTCCTCGGCCGACAGGGTGGTGAGGTCGCGGTACGCGGGCAGAAACGAGTGGTCGAGCGTCGGCAGGATCCGGAAGTCCGCGATCGCTCCGGCGTAGTCGCGCAGGAGGAGTTTCAAGCCCGCGCGGTAGAGATAGGCCTGCGCGCAGTTCCCATCGATCTTGATCGCGCGGTCGAAGCGCTTGATCGCGCCGCGGATGTCGCCGGCGTCCACGCGCTTGCGGCCGTCGGCCATGGCGGCCATCGCGGCGACCTTGCCTCGGCGGGCGCTCACGCTCGCGCCTCCTCGGGCGCGTCCGCCCGCAGGACGCCCTGCACCATCAGATCCCGCGCGAACAGGCGCGCGGGGCCGTCCAGCCACCAGCTCGGGACGCCCGCGGCCGCCGCGGCGGTCCGGACGCCGGACCAATCGCGCTTGCCGTCCACCGCCTCCAGCCAAGACAGATGCCAGCGCGTGACGAACTTGCGCGGGTTGAACGCGCCCGCGACGGCGTCGTCCGGATCGCCGCGCAGGAAGCGCACGCGCTTGACCGCGCGCAGGCGCCCGGAACCCATCTCGGGGAGGAAGGAGAACTCGGTCCGATAGGCGTAGGCGAGCCGCAGCGGCGCTTTCTCGTCGAGCCCCGTCGCCGGCGAGGCCCCTTCGAGATCCTTCATCACCATCGCGTAGAACGGATGCTCGTCCGGTTCGGTCGCGACCTCCTGGGCCAGCTCGCGGACCGCGAGCAGGCGGTCGTAGTGCTGGGTGAGCCCCGCGGACACGGTGATGAACGCCCCCTTGTCGGCCAGGTCCACCGGAAGGATCGCCTGCTGGAGACGGCGCGCCTGCACCCACCACTCCTCGGCGTTCGGATCGTTGCCGTACCAGAACAGCGCGAGCGCCAGGTACTGACCCGCGATGTCCCGGCAATAGGCGCCGTAATCGGACCACAGCAGAGCGCGCTCGTTCTCCTCGCCGCGGCGCCAGTGCTCCAGCATGGTGTAAGCCGCGCGGTGCCCGGACAGGTGCGCGAGCGTCACGCCCGAGGAGAGGATGGGATCCACGAACACGGCGGCGTCGCCGCAGGCGACCCAGCCCGGTCCCGAGGACTCGACGGGCAGGTAGGACCAGTCGCTGTGCGTGAAGAAGTCCCGGGCCTCGCCGTCGATGCCCGTCACGCGCTCCGCCTTCGCCAGCAGCGGCGCGATCTCGGCGCACGCCGCGAGCTCCCGGTCGAACAGCGCGCGCAGGTCGCCGCCGTCCGCTTTCAGGCGCTCGACGGTCGTCACGAAGCCGACCGAGACCAGGTCCTTGTCGAGCGGGATGTACCAAAACCAGCCCCCGGGGCTCGAGCAGATGAAGATCTTGGTCTTGTCGGGGTGGCCGGTGTATTGGAACATCCACGGGGCGCCGCGGTAGTACGCGTAGCAGGCCACGTTCTTCAGGCGCGGGTCGTAGGCGCGGACCGGGCGATAGCGCGCCAGGAACGCGGCCTGCCCGCTGCAGTCGGCGGTGAACTCCGCCTCCCAGCGCGTCCGGGAGCCGTCGTCGAAGCGGCCGGTGGCTCCCGCCACGCGCGCGCCGTCCTCCACGATCCCGTCGGCCTGCACGCCGCGCACGACCTCCACGCCGCACTCGGCCGCGTGGGAGAGGAGCATTTCATCGTACTCCGACCGGCGCACCTGCCACGCGTACTCGAGCTTCTCCGGCATGCCGCCGTAGCGCGCGACCAGTTCCTTCATGTTCACGTCGTTGAAGT
The DNA here is from genome assembly GCA_044450965.1 of Elusimicrobiota bacterium. Taxonomy (GTDB): domain Bacteria; phylum Elusimicrobiota; class Elusimicrobia; order UBA1565; family UBA9628; genus GWA2-66-18. The sequence goes on from JBIOJO010000018.1 coordinate 21,286, forward strand.
CGTTCTCCCAGGGAACGCGATCGCGGCCCCAGACGTAGGTGGCGCCGAGCTTGCGAGGGAAGCCCGCGCCGTCGATCTTCTCGTAAACGCCCATCTCCCGGAGGACCGGGATCATGCCGGGCAGCAGGGACTCGCCGACGTGATGGCGCGGCCCCGGCGCGCGCTCCAGAATCACCACGCGGCGCTCCGGGGCGTGCTTTTTCACGATCGTCGCCAAGGTGGCGCCGGCCGGGCCGCCGCCGATGACCAGGACGTCGCAGCGCTCGGTCTTCACGCCGCGGCCTCGGTCGCGCGCCCGCGGGCGCGCGCGTCGTCCAGAAGCCGGCGGGCCCAGCGGTCGCGCGGATACGACCTCACGCGGCTTTCCAGATCGTTCCAGTACGCCGCCTCGCGCGCCTCGGCGCCGCCGATCCGCCCCTCGGGCGCCGGCGGCGTCCAGCTTCGGCGCGGGTCCATCGGCGCGACGCGGCCGAAATCGCGCGCCGCCTCGCGGGTGCGGCCCAGCTTGAACAGCGCCTCGCCGCGCCACGCCAGGCCCAGCCGGTAGCGCGGGTCCAGCCGCACCGCGCGGTCCAGGTCCTTGAGCGCCGCGGCGGGATCGCCCTGAATCAGCTTCAGGCGTCCGCGCCAGACCCAGGCCAAGGTGTAGCGCGGATCCAGGGCCGTCGCCCGGTCCAGGTCCGCCAGCGCCGCGCGGTAGCGTCCCAAACGGCGGAGAGCCTCCGAACGCCAGGCGCGCGTCACCGCGGAACGCGGGGCCAGCTTCACGGCCCGGTCCAGATCGGCAAGACCCTCCGCGGCGCGCCCCGTCGTGGCCGTGGTCCGTCCGCGCAGCGCCCAGGCCCAGGACGCCTTCGGGTTTTCCGCGACCAGGCGGTCGAACTCCGCCAGAGCCTCGCCGACGCGGCCGCATTCGCAGAGAATCTCGCCGCGTTCCACGCGCGCCCATAACGCCGACGGGTCGTTCGCGGGAACGGCGGCCAGGTCCGCGAGAGCGCCTTCGCGGTCGTCCAGGTCGTGGCGCAGCTCCGCGCGCCACGGCGCGACGAACGCGGGAGCGGCGCCGCGCGCCAAGGCCAGATCGAAGTCGGCCAAAGCCGCCTTCAAGTCCTCGGAACGGCGTCGGCGCTCGTCCAAAACGCGGGAGATGCCGCGCCAAGCCGGAACCCAGGCCGAATCTGGGGCCAGGCGCGCGGCTCGTGCATACAAGGGGAAAGACTGCGGGAATCGGGCCAGGACCGTCTCCACAGCCGCCGCCGCCAGCCACGCCCCGGCGCACGACGGCCAGGCGCGCCGCGCGCGGGCCAGGACCAATCGCGCGCGGCGGTACGGCGCGGGATCGTCCACCAGGAGCAGGCTTTCGCCGTACTGCATGTCCTGGCGCGGGTCGCGGGCGCGCAGGCGGAAATCGGCGCGGGGGCCGGCGAGTCCGAGCACGGACGCCGCGGCCCGGATGCCGGTCTCGAACTCGCCGGTGACAGGCGCCGAGGCGAGAGCATCCGGAGCCCCGGACTTTTTCTGGAGCAAGTCGCGATACGTCGAAACATATCGCGACTCGCGCCGGCGCGAGTTTTGAGAGCGGGAATTAGGCAACGGCCGCCTCCCGCGCCAGGGCCGAGAGCGCGTCGCCCAATATCCCGTCGGCGCGGGCGAAGGCGCGGACGGCCGCCGCCGGATCGCGGCCGGCCAGGCCGGCCAGGAGAAAGGTCTCCCGCGGCCAGGTGTAGAACGGCGCGCCGTCGAGCGCCGCGGCGACGCCGCGGTCGGCCTCCGCCAGCAAATTCTTCCGCCGGTTCCAGTCCACGCCGGACTTCAGGTCGCCGACGGCGCCGTCGAGGCCTTCGCCGTACGGCTTGGAGAGCCAGGCGTCGTTGGCGTAGTAGCGGCCGTCGGCTCCGAGCACCAGCTCGTCGTCCTCGGCCGGCACGGAGGTCTCCGCGCGGCGGTAGCTGTCGAGATGCCACAAGGTCAGCGCGCCGGGAGAGACCGCGCGCAAGGCCCGCGCGTAGCGCGCGAAGCCGGCGAGCGCCGTCTCCAGGGATTTGAGGCCCCCCTTCGTCCACGGCCGCGCGACGTCCGCATGGAACGACAGGCGCGAGAAGCCGCCGGTCCTCAGCCACTCCACGTTCGACAGGAACGCGCCGACCGTGTCCTCGGAGATCACCAGGTTCACCCGCAGGGCGGACGGATCGAGCTTCGCCAGGGCCTTCATCACCGCCGCGTGGGTGCTCCCCCCGCCGACCGTCCGGCGGTGAGCGTCGTGCGACGCCGCCGCGCCGTCCAGGCTGACCGCGACCTCGACGCCGAGGTCCAGCAGGCCGCGCACGGGCGCGGGAGCGGCCTTCGTTCCGTTGGTGACGAGAGTGACCTTCGCGCCCTTGGCGCGCGCCCGGCGGGCCAGCGCCAGGGCCAGCTCCGGATGCAGCAGCGGCTCCCCGCCGAGCAAGGTGAAGCGCGCGGCGGAACCGAAGCGCGCCAGGTGCGCGTCCACCGCGCGCTCGCCGGCCGTCTCGGAGAGGATGGTCGCGGGCTTCAAGTTCAGCGCCAGAAAACAGTAGTCGCAGGCCATGTTGCAGCGGTCCGACAGGAACATCAGGAGATTCAAGGGCGCACCGCCCCGGCCAGCGCCGGCGGCGTCGAAGCCAGCGCCCGGAACTCCGCGTCGCCGAAGCGGCGGACGTACTCGGGCTCCACGCCTCGGCAGCGGTCCTTCAGCGCGCAGGCGCGGCAGGCGGGCACGCGGCCCTTCTGATCGTCCTTCATCGCCTTGAGGTCGGTGCGGCGCCCCTCGGGGTTCAGCATGGCGGCGCCGGCTTCCTCGGGATCGCGCTCCCAGTCCAGCAGGAGGTCCGCCAATTCCGGCGCGGCGCAGGGCGGGACGTTGGCGATCAGCAGCGCGTGGAGCTTGCCGGCCTTGTCCAGCAGGGCGGCCGACTCCAGCAAAGGCGGGCGCGCGTCCGAATACGACACGGCGATCGCGTCCGCGTTCAGGGCCATCATGCCGCGCTCGTGCGGGAAATAGACGATCACGTCCTCGATCTTCTCTTTCAGAACAAAACGGCGGAGAAACGCGGGGAGCGCCTTCAAATTCGCGCGGACCAGGACATAATTAAGACCGACCGGGATGCCGAGCTTCTTCAGGTGAGCGATGCCCCGGGTGAGACGATCGAACGCGCCCGGGACGACGACGATCTGATCGTGAAGCGCGGCGTCGCCGGCATGGACCGACATCCGGACATGCGTCACTCCCGCCGCGATCAACGATTTCGCGTAGCGCGCATCACCCAGGCGCACGCCGTTGGTCACCAAAGTGATTTCCGTGAATCCGACCTTGCGGGCCAGACGGAGAATCTTCGGCAGGTCGTCGCGGAGGGTGACTTCCCCCCCGTGGAGGTTGAGCTTCTTGGCGCCGCCGCGGGCGGCGGCGAATAAAGCCTCCGCGGCCTGGGCGAACGACAGCTCCCGGCGCAGAAGCTCGGGCGTGATGGGCGGGTTGTAGCAGAAGGCGCACTTCGCCTGGCAGGCGTAGTTCAGGAACAGCTCGAAGACCGCGTCCTTGGTTCTCACGCGGCCGCGGCCTCCTCGGGGAGGACCGGCAGGAACTCGGACTCGCCGAACTCCGCCGCGTAATTCTCCTCGATGCCCAAGCAGCGGTCCTTCAGCGCGCACGCCGCGCACGCGGACACCGCGCGCTTGCCGCTGTTGGTGATCTCGTGGATCAGGCCGCCGCTGCCGTCGGGCAAGGTGACGCGGTCCAGCGGCGTGTTGCCCTGGCCGCTGCCGACGGGGTCCTTGGTCCAGTCCAGCATGTAGCGCGCCAGCTCCGGCGCCACGCACGGCGCGAAATGGATCAGTTGCGGGAAGCGCGCGACGCCGCGGGCCTTCAGGCGCGCGAAGCCGTGCCGCACGTGTTCGACGGCATCCGTGAAACGGAGCTTTAACAGCTCCTTGTTCTCCGGCAACGCGCCGAAACCCTGATAGCGGATGAAATAGACGATGACGTCGTCCGTGCCAAAATCGCCGTAAAGCCACTCCAGCGTGTCCGGGAACGCCGCGACATTGATCTTATTCAGGACATAGTTGACCCCGATCGAGACGCCCAGTCCCTTCAAGGTCTTCGCCGCCCTCACGATCTTCGCGAGGGCGCCCGGCACCGCGACCAGCCGGTCATGCAGCTCCGGCGTGTGACCGTGGATGGAAAAGCGCACCCGGTCCACACCCAACCCGACCAGGAGTTTGACGTAATTTGGATCGGCCAGACGGATGCCGTTGGTCGTCAACTGTATGGATGTATATCCGATCTTGCGCGCCAGCCCCAGGATCTGGGGCAGGTCGTCGCGGACCGTCACCTCGCCGCCGATGAACTTCACCGCGCGGTAGCCGTCGCGCCAGCCCTGCAGGAGGCGCCGCGCCAATTCCGGCAGGGGCAGCCCGCGGTCCAGCTCCGGCGTCGCGTCGGGCGGGTTGAAGCAGAACGGGCACTTCGCGTTGCAGGCGTAGTTGACGAAGAACTCCAGCGACTTCGGCTCCGCCTCGGGCGCCGGAAGTTCGTCGAGCAAAGTCGTGACGACCGGAGTCCGTCCGGAGGAAAGAGCCGCCAGCAGCCGGCGCGCCTCGGCGTGATCGGAGACCAATCGGAGCGCGTCCCGCAGAGGACCCGTCGCGGCCGCGGGCCGGCCCGCCCAGATCAGGGCCTTGGCGCGCAGCAGGCGCAGCCGCGCCGAATAGGGGTTGAGGCGCGCCGCGGCCGCCGCGTGGGCGAGCGCCTTGGGGCGGTCGCCGGCGCGGAAAGCCGCCTCGGCGGCGAGCGCGCGCGCCTTCGCCCATTTCGGATCGCGGCGCGCCGCGTCGGCGATGTCGCGCGCGGCCTGCGCCGTCAGCCCCTCGTGGCGCAGGCGCGCCTCGCCGCGCCACGCCAGGCCCCAGGCCGACGCCGCGCCCGACAGCGCCGTCAGCGCGTCCGCCGGCCGGCCCAGGCGCAGCAAGGTCTCGCCTTCCCATTCCGCCAGGCGCGGATCCTTCGACGCCTCGAGAGAGCGGATCTCGGCCAAGGCCTTTTCGGCCGCCTCCGGCCGCGGCCCGCCCCAGCCCAGTTCCGCGTTCAGCCGCGCGGCGCGCTCCAAGGAGTCGATGGATTCCGGCACGCGCCCCAACGCCCGCAGCGCGCGCGCGCGGTCGTGCCAGGCGCGCGCGGTGGGGCGGAGCTTCAGCGCGCGGTCCAGATCGGCCAGCGCGCCGGACGCGTCGCCCGCGGCCAGCTTGAGCGTGGCGCGCCAGGCCCAGGCGTTGTCGTAGCGCGGGTCCAAAGTCAGCGCGCGGTCCAGGGCGGCCAGCGCCTCGTCCTTGCGTCCCATCGCGCGGAGCGCCTCTCCCAGCCAGGCCAGGATCCAGCCCGCGGGTTCCAGGCCCGCCGCGCGCTCCAGCGCGTGAAGTCCCAGCGCGGTCTCGCCGCGGCGCAGCAGGTCCTGGCCGCGGTACGCGTGCAGAGGAGCCGAGGCCGGCTCGCTGTAGAATCCCCGCCATTCGTCGCGCAACCGTCGCGCCTGAGCGGACGCCCCCGCCGGCGCGTCGCCTTGTCCCGCGATCCAGCACGACGACGGGTCCAGGCGGAAGGCGCGATCCGCGTCGCGCAGCGCGCCCGGAAGGCCGGCCTCGCGCTTCAGGCGGTAGCGCAGGATGAACAGCCACGAGGCGCGCTCCCCGTGCCGCGCGATGACCGGAGCCAGGCGCTTCAGGGCCCGCAGGGGCCGGCCCGCGCGGCGGTCGTCCTCCGCCGCCAGGATCGCGCGCCACGGAAGCTCTCCCCACAGCACCGGGCCGGACGGCTCCGGCACGGGGCCCGGGCGGCTGCGAGCCAGCTCCAAATCGGCGGAGGCTCCCGCCGCATCTCCCGCCGCCGCCCGCGTCTTCGCACGCAGGGCGAAGAACAAGCCTTGGCCGGGATCGAGAGCGATCGCCGCGTCCAGGTCCTCGCGCGCGGCGTCGATCCGGCCCAGGGCCAGGCGAGCTTCGCCCCGCCAAGCCGAGATCCACGCGTACTCCACCCGCCGCGCGCCCAGCGCGCGCGTCAGGTCGGTCTCCGCCCCCGCCGCGTCCCCCGACAGCAGGCGCGCGCGCCCGCGCCACGCCCACGCGCGGCCGTCGTCCGGAGCGAGCGCGACGGCGCGGTCCAGATCGGCCCGCGCCTCGGCCACGCGGCCCAGGCGCAGCAGGGCCTCGCCGCGCCAGGCCAGCGCCGAGGCATCGCGAGGCGACAGCTTCAGCGCCGCGTCCAGCACGGCCAGGCCCTCCGGCAGGCGGCCGATCTGGGTCAAAGTCTCTCCCTTCCAGGCCAGCGCGCGCGCGTCGCGCGGGCGTCGCGACAGGTGCGCGTCCAGCTCCGCCAGGGCCTGGCGCGCCGACGCGCCGTCGGGCTGGCCCTCCGCGCGCCACACTCCCAGCCAGTCGTTGCGGTGATTCAAGCGCGCGGCCCGGTCCAGTTCCCGCAGGGCCTCCGCCGTGCGCCCGGCACCGCGCAGGGAGCGCACCAGCTGGCGCCGCGCCTTCTCGAACTGCGGGCACAGCGCCACGCCCTTGCGCAGGGCGGCCGCGGCCTCGTCGTGACGGCCCTGCGCGTCCAAGAGGCGCGCGCGCCAGCCGTAGCCCTGATCGTACAGCGGATCGAGCCGCAGGCCCTCCGCGAAATCGCGCGCGGCTTCGTCCAGACGGCCGAGACGGCGATACGCCTCGCCGCGCCAGCACAGCAGGAACCCTTCGCGCGGGTCGAGACGGACGGCTTCATCCAGCGGCGTCAGACCCGAGGCGTCGGTTCCGCCCTGGAAGACGGCGCGCGACAGGAACCCGTGCGCCCACGACCAGGACGGGTCCAGAGCGCACGCGCGGCGCAGGTCCTCCGCGCCGCCCGCGTAGTCGATCAACGAGCGTTTGATCTCTCCGCGCAGCAGGAAGCCCCAGGCCCACAGCGGCTCCTGCGTCAAAGCCGCGTCCGCGTGAGCCAGGGATTCGCGGAAGGAGGCGTCCCCGTCCCAGACGCGCAGCAGGTTGATTGCCAGCCCGACATGAGCCCAGAATTCCCCCTTCTCCGCCCAGGCGTCGAGAGCGCGGAGCGCGGGATGGCCGCGCCGCAGATGCCCGGTGGGCACGGCCAACGCGGCGTCGAACGCGCGCGCCAGCGCGGGCGGGGCCTTCGGCCCCGAGGCCGGAACCCAGTCGCGCGGCGGAACGTAGGCCCGGCCCAGGCGGCGCAGGACCGTCTCCCCGCCCGCGTGAGCGAGGTGATGGATCAGGTTGGCCTTCACCGCGCCGCGCCTCAGGACCGCGCCGCGGGTCGGGCCCAGAAGCGTCAGCTGATGCGGCACCTGATCAAGGCCTCCCGAAGGTAATCCTTCATGACGGGATCGGTCCGCGCGGCCAGCGCGACGCGGTCCATGAACGCGCGCGCCATCTCGGTGCGCCAGCGGTAGGGATCGTTGCCCTCGTTGACCGCCGGGTTCTTGTAGTAGTCCGAGGTGCAGTTCTTGCAGCGGTCGGACGACAGGTCGAAGGTGCAGTCGCGGTAGCGCTCCGGCACGCCGGCGTCCACGCCGCCGACCTGGGAGCGCTTGCGCCCCTCCCAATCCACGAAGGCGAACGGATAGAACGAATAGTTCCCGTCCGGGTAGGTCTCCATGGAGGAGTGGAACGGGCACCAGTCCTCGAGAAGAATCCCCTCCTTCAGCATCAGCGGGACCAGCGAGCACACGACGGACCGGAAGCGCCCTTCGTGCGCCTCGTCCCAGACCCAATCCAGGACCTTCTGCATCATGGGCCGGAACAGATGCTTCTTGTCCTTCCAGCCGAAGCCGTGGATGACCTCGATCTCGACGTTCTCGAAGCCGAGACCGACCAAGGTCTTGTAGTTGTCCAACATCTTCTCGACGTTGTCGGGATGCACGCACTGGATCGCCATCGCGCGGCGTTTGCCGATCGTGTCGAACACGGTCGGAAGATTCGGGATCATCTTCTTCCAGGAGCCGGCGTTCTTCTTGTCGCGGCGGTGCGCGTCGTGCGTGGCCTCGTCGCCGTCCATGCTCACGGAGAGAAAAAATCTCTGGTCGGAAAGAAACTGCAGCCACTCGCGCTTCAATGGAAGCGCGGCGCTCGTGCAGATGGAAAGATCGAGATCTTTTCCCGCCTTGAGCGCTTCGGCTCGGGCGTAGAGCGTTATCTCTCGCACGAGATCGAAGTTAAGAAACGGCTCCCCGCCGTAGAGAAGAAGCTTCTTCACCTTGCCGGGCGACGACAACAGGAAACGGACCAATCCCGCGACGTGCTCCCAAGAAATCACCTCGCCGGAGTCCTTGTCGATGAAGCAGTACTCGCAGCGCAGAGGGCAGGCGGTGTTGATCGCCACCTTGAAGCGGCGGATCTCCTTGTTCGTCGCCAGGCCCTTGGCGCGCAGGCGCGCCAGCTCCGCGGGGCCGTAGGCCGCGTCGACGCTAGGAGACGCGGGGACGGCCATAAATCTCCTCGTACGCCGGATGCCCCTCGCAGCGCGCGATCAGGTCCTTGAGACCCTCGGCGAACGCGTCGGCGACGCGGCGGAAATTCTTCAGCGCGGCGGCCGGGTCGCGGCCCGCCAGGCGCGACTGCTCCACGACGCCGATCGGGCAGAACACCTGCCCGGAACCCTCGCCCTGCGCCTCGATGAACGCCGTCGGCGTGTCGAGCTGCTTCTGGCGCTCCTCCCAATCCATGCCGTCCTTCGTATTGCCCGAGCGCATGTCCGCGGCCTTGCCCACCGGGAAGGACAGCGCCTTGTCGCAGGAGTAGTAGTTCCCCTCCGGCCCGAGCGTCATGTTGTGGCAGTCGTGCCACCAACGGTCGTTGGTGCGCGCGTTCTCCACGGCCTCCAGCACCGCGAACAGGATCTGCAGCTGGGGCGGCCTCGCGCCCGCGTCGATCAAAGCCCGGTACCAGCGCGCCATCCCCTTGAGGACGGCCCGCATCACCGCGATCTTCTCCTCGGGCCAGATCTCGTAAAGCTCGGGATTGAAAGTGATGCGGCCGAAGCCCATCCGGTGGAAGGCGTCCACGTTCGTCAGCAGGCGGTCGACGGTATGGGCCGTGAAGACGAGGCTGACGCCGAGATTCTTCTTGTCCAGCGGCTTGAGGCGCTCGAGCACGTCGTCGTAAACGGAGCGCTCGGTCGTCTTGTAGTAGACGCGGTGCCTGTCGTTGTCCTCTTTCTTGCCGTCCAGACTGACGGTGCAGTGAACGCCGACCTCGTCGAAAAACGCGGTCTTTTCCGGCGTCAGGAGCGTGCCGTTCGTGAACGTTTGAAGGACTCCCTCGGGTCCGGCCGCCTTCCGCGCGTAGCGCGCGGCCGAAACGAACAGAGGCCAGTCCAGCATCGGCTCCCCGCCGATGAAGGTGATCTTCCGGCGTTCCGGCGGAACTTTCGCGACGAACTCGTCGACGGCGCGGCTGATCTGCTCCAGACTCAGCCGCGCCGCGGGGCCCTGGTTGACCGCGACATAGCAATAACTGCAGGCCAAGTTGCAGCTATTGGACAGATACACGGCCAAATGATCCAGGGACATAGTGCCTTCCGCCTACGGCGTCCGGCTTAGACGGTCAGCACCTCGGATTGCACCAGCCGCCGCGGCAATGTGACCCATGGGACCCGTGAGAACCGTGCGATCCGTGGGAGCCGTGCGACCCGTGAGAACCGTGCGACCCGTGAGAGCCGTGCGACCCGTGAGAGCCGTGCGACCCGTGAGAGCCGTGCGACCCGTGAGAGCCATGGGACCCGTGCGAGCCGTGCGACCCGTGCGATCCGTGGGAGCCGTGCGATCCGTGCGATCCGTGGGAGCCGTGAGACCCGTGGGAGCCGTGAGACCCGTGGGAGCCGTGAGACCCGTGCGATCCGTGGGACCCGTGGGAGCCGTGCGACCCGTGAGAGCCGTGCGACCCGTGAGATCCATGGGATCCGTGCGACCCGTGAGAACCATGGCTCGTGTGCGACCCGATGCCGCCCGAGTTGTGCAGGTAGTTCGAGTGCGCCGCCGGAGCGGGCGTGGACTTGAGAAGCGCGGCGCCGATGATGCCAAGCGCGGCCGCGGTCTTGACCACGTTCTCCTTCGTGATCTTTCCTTCCTCGGAGCTGAGGAAGACCGAGGCGTCTTCCTTCAGCTGCGGGAGGAGCTTCGCCTTCTTCAGCTTGCCGTCGGTTTTCTTCTTCGTCGTTTTCTTCTTGGCCATTCGCGGTTCTCCTAACGATCCCTATACTCGAGCCAGGACTCGAGGACCTTTCGCGCTTCCGGATCCTGCAGGCGCGAAAACAGCACGTCGAAAATTCCCATCATCTTGCCGCACCAGCCGTTGGTCGGCATCTGGCCGAATAGTCCGCCCTGCGTCTCGTGGTTGTACACGGGCTGGACGGTGCAGTACGGCGCGTAGGCGCACTGGAAGCACTGCGGCTGGCTCCAGGCCATCGACGCGTACAGGGACGCCTTGACGGTCGGGTGATTCAGCAGGTCGTTCATCTTGGCCGTCGCCACGTGGCCGATCTTGAAGAACGCGTCGCCTTCCGCGGCGAGCAGGCGCCCGTCCTCTCCGGTGTACACCGAGCCGTCCCAATCGTAGGCCAGGCGCGCCAGGCCGTCCGCGTTCGGGAAGCGCCAGTGGCCGCCTTCCAGGATGCGGATCAGCAGGACCAGGGCCATTTTCTCGTAGGCCTTCACGCCCTTCTTGTTCAGCGAGATCAGATGGTCGAGCGCGTCCGCGTAGAACGCGACGAACTCCTCCGTGGTGTAGCCGATCGCGTCCCAGGAGCGGCGCGCGAAGCCCACCGGGTCCAGCGGCCCCAGCTGGACGCGTTCCAAGCCCAGCCCGACGACCTGGTCCACGATCTCCCGCGCCCGCGTCAGGGAGCCGCGCGTGACGGTGCAGATCGCGTTGGGCGCGTCCACCTTCGCGCCGGATTTCTTCCTCGCCAGAATCATCTTGAGACCGGCGATCACGGAGGCGTGTCCATTGCCGCCCAGATAAGTTCGGTTCCGGTCGTGAAGGTCGGCGGGGCCGTCCAAGGACGTGCAAAAGGAAACGCCCCGCTCGATGAGCCAATCCGTTTTCTCTTCCGTCAACAGGCTGAAATTCGAGATCAATCCGAAGTGGAGCGTCTTCTTCGCCGTTTTATTTTTCAGCCGGGCGTATTCGACGATGAACTTGATCACCGGCCAGTTCAGCAGCGGCTCGCCGCCCTGGAACTCGATCGTCATCTCGGGATTGGCGCTCTGGAAAGCCAGGTCCACGGAGCGGCGCGCGGTGTCCACGCTCATGTCGGTGGAGGCGTCGTCAGCCGCGATCACGCTCGCGTGGCAGTACACGCACTTGAAGTTGCAGCGGCGCGTCACCACCATGGTGTGCACGCTGGGTCCGCGCCAGTCCAGCAGGTGGCGCGCGGCCAGGGCGCCGCCCATGCGCGCGAAATCCAGGCGCTCGCGGATGAAGTCCTTGCCCGCCAGAATCCCGCCCAGCACGTCGTCGTCCGGGATGGTTCCGGCGACGTAGCGCGAGTAGTCCTCGGAGGAGAGCACGTGCCACTCGCCCGCGTCGTTGGTGATCAGAGTCCCCCCGCCCAGGACGCGGGCGCCGTGCGCCGCGACGCGGCGCGGCTCCGCCTCCAGCGTTCCGCCGGGGGACGTCAGGCGCGAGGACTCAGCGCGCATGGACCTCCGGAGGATAAAGCGGCCCCTGCGGCGCCAGCTTCTTGGGCATGGTGCGCTTGATCTCGGCGTCGGCCTCGGCCATCAGGCGCGCGGTCTCCGTCTTCAGCTCCGCGGAATCCTCCGCCGGCGCCGCGGGGTTCTCCCCGCCGCGGGCGGACAGCAACGTCTGCGCGGCGATCACGTCGGCGACCTTGCGGTTGAAGCGGGCCACCACGAAGCGGTACTCCTGGTTCAGCATCTCGTTGAGGAATTCGCCGCCGAGCGCCTCCAGGGCCTTCTCGTCCAGATCCTTCCGCTTCGCGACCAAGGTCAGCGCGTGCGCGCTCTTCGTCTCCTCGTGGTAGACCTCGACGCGGCTGGAGAACACGTGCGCGGCGATGCGCACCGCGTCGTCGGAATAGATCTTGCGCGGCGCGGAGAACGACGCCGAGCGCTCGGCTCGGTCGACTGAAATCTTCAAGCGGAAACCTCCGTCACGGGCTGGCCCGCGGGCGTGGGGCCGTTTTCCTGCCAATGGCACTGATCGCGCTCCAGCCACTTGTCGAAAATGGCGCGGATCTCGGGATCGCGCAGGCGCTTCATCAGGATGTCGAAGATGCCCATGTGCGTTCCGCACCACGGGCTGTTCGGCATCTGCCCGGCGATGGAACGCTGCATCTCGTAGTGGAACACCGGCTCGGCGCCGCACCAGGGCTTGTACGCGCACTGCGCGCACATGGGCTGGGTCTCCAGGTTGGAGGCGGCCGAACAGGCGCGCGCCGTGGGGTGGTCCAGGACGTCGGTCCACTTGTCGGACACGGTGCCGACGTTGAAGATCGGGTCGCCCTGGTGGTCCACCATGCGGCCCTCGTCGCTGACGAAGATGCGGCCGTCGTAGTTGTACGCCAGGCAGCCCAGCACGGCGCCGGCGGGCCAGCGCAGGTCCATGAAGCCCGGATCCTCGCCCTTGACGATCTTGGTCAGCAGGATCAGCGCGTTGCGCTCCATGATGGCGGATTTGCCGGTCCGGTTCAGCTCCAGGATGTAGTCGAGCGTGTTCTCGTAGAACTTCAGGAAATCCGCATACTCGTAGCCGATCTCGGGCCACACGCGCTTGGCGTAGCCGATGGGAGACAGCGGGCGCAGGAAGATCTGCTCCATGCCCAGCTCCCGGTACAGGTCCACGATCTCCTGGCCGCGGCCCAGGGAGAAGCGCGTGGTGGTCATCAACGCGCTGGGCAGGTAGGGCTTGCGCAGGTCGTCGATCTTGGCCATGTCCATGATCTTCTTGAGCCAGCCCACGACCTTCGGCTGGGCCTCGCCGCCGCCGACGAACGGGCGGTTCTTGTTGTGCAGGTCCGCCGGGCCGTCCAGCGAGGTGCAGATGGAGACGCCGTGATCGATCAGGAACTGGAGCTTGTCGTCCGTCATCAAAGTGAAATTGTTGACCAGCGCGATCAGCAGGCGGCGGTTCTGCTCCTTGGCCTTGGCCTGCGCGTACTTCGTGATGAACTTGACGACGGGCCAGTTCAGCAGCGGCTCGCCGCCCTGGAACTCGATGCAGATGGCCGGGTTCGGCGTCGCGAAGATGAAGTCCACGGTCTTCTTCGCGGTCTCCAGGTCCATGTCCGTGTCGGTGCGCGACGGATCCACGACGCTGGAGTGGCAGTACTGGCACTTCTGGTTGCAGCGCAATGTGACCACGATCATGTGCAGGCTGGGCCCGCGCACGAGGCGGAACGCCGTCTGCTTGACGTAGCTGGACGCCAGGTCGCCGAAATCCATCTGATCGCGCACGAATCCGCGGCCGGCCAGTTCCGCGTACAGCGCGTCCGAGGGCATCACGTGGCCCGCGACGAAGCGCTCGAAGTCCGGCTTGTCGAGCATCAGCCAGCGGCCCCAGTCGTTCGTCATCAGGACCCACGAGCCGAAGTCGCGGAAATTGAACGGGCCCAGCTCGGCGGCGTCCGTGCGCGTTCCGTGCGGCAGGCTGGTGAGGAGGCTGCTCACTTGGCCGGCCCCCCCTTCTTCTCCGTCTCCTGCGCGGCTTCCCAGGAGAGAGCCTTGTCCTTCGCCGCGGCGGGGTCCTTCTTCGCGTTCATCTGCGAAATCTCCGTCTCGACCTCGGCGATCAGGCGCTCGATCTCCGAGCGCTGGTCGGCGGTCAGCTGCTCCGCCGCGGGTTCGGCCGGCGCCGCGGCGCGCGCGGCGAACTCCTGGGCCAGGGCCAGCGCGTTCTCGGCGACGTACTCGCGCACCGGCTGATTGTTGCGGGCCACGGCCCAGCGCAGCTTCTGAGACGCGAGCTCGTCCTCGAACGCGCGCTTCAGCGCGGACAGCTCGGCCGCTCCGCGCGCGGCCTTCGGGCGCAGCGTCACGGTCAGCGTCTTCGTTTTATCGCCTTCCAGGAACGCGTAGGCGCGGTCCATGAACAGATACGCGGCGCCCAGGATCGGCTCCAGGCCCTCCGCGCGGACGTTCAGATGAAAGACGACCTCGCCCGGAGATCCGGCGGATTTCTTCGCCGGGGATTTCGAGGAGCGCTTCGCGGTTTTCTTGGCGGGACGCGCGGCCGCCCGCTGCGGGCGGGCGGAAAGACGGGAGCGACGCGCGGGTGCGCGCTGCGATTTCGTTTTGACCATGCTTACCTTATATGTTGCGACTTAAGGTTATGTTAGCAGGTGAGAGGAGAAATGTCAACGCCCCATTTCTCCAACGCTTTTAAGCATTTTTCGTCATTTAGGCGGGAAAAAACGGCATCCAGCAAAGCCATGTGGGCCGCGCAGCGCGGGCTGTCCGGCAAACGCCCGCTCAGGCTTCTTTGCGCGCGGAAATGAACCGACGGAGGGATCAGGCAGCGCGTGCGGTAGACGCAGGCCGCGCACAGCGGCTGGGCGTCGCGCGAGAGCGCGGTGAGCAAGGCGGGAACCACGGGGACGGACGGCAGTTCGGGGAAACGCAGCGAGCCGGCATGTCCCAGCCGGAATAGATCTCCCTCTCCGTCCGCGTCCAAAGCCCAGCCTTCCTCCGAGGTGAACACGGTCCCATCGGGCCCGCAGGCCAGGGTCTCGGCCAGGTCCAGGCCGCGGACTTCCCACGGCCGTCCGCTCAAGAGGGAGACGGCCAGCTCGTCGCGCAGATCGGACGTCTCGTGCCGGTCGATCATTCGGGCCAGGGCGCGCGCCGTGAACTCCGCGTACCGCTTCGCGCCCGACGGCTCGCGCGCCGCGACCGGAGCAGGCGTCCACTCCACGCCGGAGACGCCCGCGGACGCGAGCGCGTCCACCCAGGCCTCGGGCTCGCGCGCGCCGGCGCCGACGACGACGCGCGCCCGCGCCGCCCCCGGAATGCGGATCGCGCCGGGCGCCCCGTCCGCGTTCAACGCCAGCCGCGTCGCGACGCCGTGGCCGCGCAGGAATTCGTCGCGCTCGCGCGACGGAGACACGGCCGTCCGGAAGCTGAGGGCCAGCCCGCGTCCGGCCCACTCCGAGCGGCGGCGAGCGTACGCGACGCCGAACCACGCCGCGGGCCAGGCGCGTCCGTCCTCGTCGACGAATTCGAGGGACAGCGTGGGCCGGGGCGACGCGAAGGCGAAGTCCACCGCGGCCTTCGCGATCTCCGGAGGCATGACCTCTCCGCGCGCGGAGGCCAGGATCGCGAACGTCGCGGGTCCTCCCCAATTGAGCAGGCCGCTCTCGATGGTCCCGCGCGCGAAGGCCTCGGCGTCCGGCGCGCCGGCCGCGCCCAGCGCCTCCAAGCGCTCGCGCAACGGTCCGGCGGCGCGCCCCGAGGCGAAGGAAGAGTGCTCCGCGTCGGTCAGCAGGGCGGCGCGCCCCGTGGGGCCGACGAGAAGAACCTTCCCTCCGGCGAAAGCGCGCGCCGGAAGCGGGCCGGGCACACGGGGTTCGCGCAGGCGGCTCACGTCTGGCTCCGCGACCGGTCGAGCAGGGCGGCGGTTTCCTCGGAGCGATCCAGGCGAACCTGCGGCTCCAGCTGCTCCAGAGGATCGGCCGGCGCGGCGGGAAAGCCCTTCTCCAAAAGGCGGCCCGCCACGGCGGAGATCAGCGGCGCGGCGTCCTTCAGCGCCTCCTGGCGGAGCGCGTGGGACAGCGCCTCGTTGAGCAGCTCTCCGATCAGCGCGTCCCCGTCGCCGCGCCCCTCGGACTCCAGTTCCACGCGCCACCGCCGCCCGTCCGCCGCCAGACCGACGCGCGCGCGCCGTCCCAAGGTCAGCGCGGCCGCGGCCAACGACGCCCGCGGATACAGGGACTTCGGAATCGAGGCGCGGGCGGAGCGGCTCACGGCCCCTCCTCCCGGCGGCGCATCTCTTCCCACGGCACGCGCAGGCCCAGCGGATCGTACGGCGCGGCCTCCGCCTCGGCCAGCAGCGCGGCGATCTCCGCCAGGCGTTCCGGCGGCAAGGTCGGCGCCGGCTCGCGGCGGCGCGCGTCCACGTGGTCAGCCAGCTCCAGGGCGCGGCTCAGGATCGCGGCCTGCAGTGCGCGGGCGCCGCGCGCGGCGCGACGCAGGGCGGCGGCGCTCTCGTAGGCGGCCTTGAAATCCGCGGCCAAGCCCGCGCCGCTTCCGCTCCGGGGCGTCAGCGCCGCGGTCAGAAATCCCTTCTTCTCGTCGAGGCGCACCCACGCGCGGTCGATCAGCCGGTAGGCCGCCTCCCGGAACGCGCGGCGATCGGCGCCCTTCGGCGCGCGCACCGCGACGGGCTTACGCGCGGACCGCGTCGCCATCGCAGGAGAGGATCGGGTGATAGGAATCGCCGGACAGCGTCACGGGACGCGGCGCTTCGACGGGCGCGATGTCCGGGGCGCCGGTGTGCTTGACGTAGCTCCGATGCACGCCGATGCACTGGTCCCGGTAGAGGCATTTGGTCCGGCAGCCTTCCAGCAAGGTGACCTTGAAGCCGGCGAGAGTGCGCCATACGTGGGGCCAAAGCCGGGTCGGAACGGTGCAAAGGGAAAAATGATACAGACGAACGTCTTTGAATTTTTGCAGCTTTTCGAAATTGCGGTCGATGTGAGAACAGCATTCGCTTTGGGTAAATAACAACCGGTCTTTGTACATCTCCGCGAACCCTTCGATTTCCTCGTAGAGGAACACGACGCGGTCCACCCACGGGAACTCGGCGAGCAGGTAGTCCACCAGCCCGTCGAGGAAGCGGGCCTGGACCTTGGTCATGATGATCCGGATCTCGACGATCTGCCCGGGCTTGCGGTGCTTCTGAAGATGACGCAAGCCTTGGGAGGTCTGCGCGAAGGAGCCGGGCGTGCGGGAGATCGCCTCGTGGCTGCGCGCGTCGCCGCCGAACATAGGCACCGCGATCTCGAACGGGAGGCCGCCGATGCCGAGCGTGCGCCGCGCGAAGTCCGGATCGGCCATGGTGCGGCCGTTGCTGAGCAGGCGGATCAGGTTCTGCGGGAACTCGGTGCGGATCAGGGCCAGGATCTTCAGGAAATCGGGATGGAGCGTCGGCTCGCCGCCGGTCAGGTTGAAATAGTCGCCGACCTCGTCGAACTTCACGAAGGTCTGCAGTCCTCTTTTATAATCGAAGACCTTCTTCTTGATCACGTCGTACGAGTATTTCTCGGTCGTGTGACGGTAGCCCTCGACGGGGTTGGAGCAGAACACGCAGCCGATGTTGCACTGAGGCCAAATAGGGAAGTCGGGCATCAGGCCGCCTTCACCGGAAGCTTCACCGGGGTCAGTTCGGAGTCGTCGTAGCGCCGCACGTACTCCTTCCAGATGCCCTCGCACGAGTCGTACAGCGCGCAGCCCGTGCAGCGCTCGGTCTTCTCGCGTCCCGCGATCACGCGGCCGGCGCCGACGTCGTCGTTCTTGAAGTCCGGCGCCCAGTGCCGGGTGCGGAAGGTGGCGACCTCGCGGATCTCGGACACCTGGTCCAGGTAATCGGTGAAATGGCACAGCGGCACGTAGCGCACGACGAAATCCTTGGTGCCGCCGCGCCGGCCCACCTCGAGCGCCTCGCGCATGTACGGCGCGGCCTCGGAGATGCGCGGCACCAGACCGTGGAAGTTGGTGTAGGCGCCGCCGTAGGTGGGGTCCACGAAGATGTACTCGACGTGGTGGATGCCCAGCTTCAGGAACAGCGCGGCGATCTCCGGCAGGCGCTTCATGTTCTGCTTGACCACCGTGCAGTTGCCGAAGATGCGCTCCAACCCCTCGGCGCGGACGTTGGCGATGCCGCGGATCAGCTCGTCGAAGGCCCCGGGGACGTAGGTCATCTCGTCGTGCAGCTTGGCGTCGGGGCCGTGGATGGAGAACACCAGGTCGGTCACGCCCGCCGCGACCGTCGCCTTCGCGAAGGCCGGGTCGGCGAACATGCGGCCGTTGGTCACCACGACCACGTCCTTGAAGCCCAGCTTCTTGGCGGTGCGGACCAGAGGTATGAAGTCGCCGCGGATGGTGGTCTCGCCGCCGATCATCTCCAGATACTCGACGCCCTGGGCCTTGGCCTGCACCATCTCCTCGACGATCTGGCGGGTGGACTTGTCGGGCAGGTCGCGCTTGTTGAGGTCGATGCAGAAGTGGCAGTGGCTGGAGCAGGAGAAGCCCGTGAACAGGACCAGCTTCTGAGTCCGGCCCTGCGGCGGCGTCCAGCCGGTGTCGGTCACGAGGGAAGCTCCGCCTTCATGCGCCAGATGTACTTGCCCTTCACGAACGGCCGCTCGACCACGCCCATCTTGATCAAGGTCTCCGCGGCGTTGATGACCGCGTTCTCGTCCTTGCAGTCCTTGCACAGCGGCAGGGACTCCGCGATGTCCAGGAACTGCTTGGTCGTCACGTTGTTCTTGATCTTCAGGACCTCGACGACGCACTGCTCGTTGTCGGTCAGGATTCCGGCGCGGCCCTCGTGGCTCTCCATCCGCGGGGCGTGCGCGTCGTACCGCTCCGGGATCTCCAGCAGGGGCTTGATCTCGTCGGTGCCGTAGTAGCGCGCGTAGCTGGCGTCCCAGCCGATGCAGCGGTCGTTGTACACGCACGTCTTGCAGGCTTCCACCTTGGTGGTGTGGGACTGGGCGGTCTGGTCCAGGTCGCGCTTCTCCCCCAGAGGGTTGACCACCATGGTGTTGAACGCGGACCAGCCCAGCATCTGCTGCTCGTAGCCGGGCAGCACGCAGGGCGTGAAGTGGAGCAGCAGCGGCGGCTTCGGGTAGTTGATCTTGGTGAAGACCTCGTACGCCTTCTTGATGTACGGGGCCAGCTCGGTCATCCGCACGCCGATCTTGCCCCCCTCCTTCGCGTTCAGCTTCATGTTGCCCTCGTACAAGGGCGCGATGATCACGAAGTTGGACAGCTGGAGCTTGAGCAGGAACAGCTCGTAGAACTCCACGAGATGCCGGTAGTTCAATTCATTGAGGACGATGTTCACGCCGATGCCCACGTTGAGCTGCTTCAGGTTCTCGATGGACTTGAGGTTCTTGGCGAACGCGCCGGGCACGCCCACCAGCTTGTCGTGCAGCTCGGCGGTATGGCCGTGCAGGGAGTACTTCACGAAGGTGAGGCCCGCGTCGCGCAGGGTCTTCGCGTACTCGTAATCGGCGATGCGGATGCCGTTGGTCTGGATGCGCACGTAGCCGTAGCCGATCTTCTTGGCCAGGGCGATGAGCTTGGGGAGTTCCGGACGGATGGTGGGCTCGCCGCCGGTAAATCCCAGGCGCCGGTAGCCGTTCTTGTACGCCATGTACATGAACTCGACGGCCTTCTCGAACGGGAGGTCGTTGGGCTCCTTGCGCCACTCGAAGTCCTGGGAGCAGAACAGGCACTTGGCGGAGCAGTTGTAGTTGAGCAGGATGTCGAAGCACTTGGTCCCGTCGAAGCTCTCGCGGTCGATCCGCTCCAGCTTGGGCAGTTCCGCCATGATCCGGGGAGAATTGTCAGCCACCGCAGGCCTCCGAGGCGTACGAGCGGACCGCGTCGAGATACAGGTCCGCTTCGGCCTCCGTGTTGTAGGGTCCGAACGACGCGCGCACGGTGGCGCCGGCGTTCAGGCGCCGGTGCAGGAGGTGCGCGCAATGCTCCCCCACGCGGATGGCGACGAAGCGCCCGGGCAGCTCGTGGTTCAGGAACAGGTTGAAGTCCACCGGAGAGAAATCCGGGTGCTCCGGCACGAAGGAGACCAGGCTGCCCTTCTCCAAATCCTCGGGGCGTCCCAGGACGCGCACCTGGGTCACGCGCGCCAGGCCCTCGGCCAGGCGCCGCGCCAGGCCGCCGACGTGAGCGCGCACGGCGGCCTGCGGGAGCGCCTCGCGCGCCTTCAGCGCCTCGTGCAGGCCGATGGCGCCGCCGAAATCCTGCACGCCGGCCTCGAAGCGCATCGGCGCGTCCAGGTAGGCCGGCTCCGGGGAGTCCTCGCCGCCTTGCCAGGCCATGCTCTTGATGGTGCCGCCGCCGACTTTATAGTGATTCAATCGATTCAGTTCGGTCTCGTGCCCCCACAGCACGCCGGTGCCGAAAGGGCCGCCGACCTTGTGGCCCGAGAACGCGACGAAATCGGCGCCCAAGGTGGAGACGTCCTCGCGGTGGGAGCCCAGGTACTGGGCGTCGTCGACGAAGACCTTGGCGCCCTTGCGCCGCGCCAGCTTGGCGGCCTCCGCCGCGGGCACGACGCCGCCCATGACGTTCGACGCGTGGGTCATGGCGAGCAGGGCCGTCTTCGCCGAGATCATGGACTCCAGCCGGTTCAGGTCCAATCGGCCGTCGTCGGTCGGGCAGATCCGGAGCTCGATCTCGCCGCGGCGCGCGGCCTCCAAAAAAGGCAGCGCGACGGCGTTGTGCTCCAGATCGGTGATGATCACCTCGCGGCGCTCGGCGTCGTACGGGAAGGCGCGGGCGATCAGGTTCGCGGCCTCGGTGGTGCCGGAGGTGAATACGATCTCGTTGGCGCCGTCGGCGCGGAGGAATTCCGCGGCGGCCCGGCGCGAGGCCTGGAACCACTCCTCGACCTGCTGGCTGAGAAGATGGGTGGAGCGCTTGCCGCCGCAGCCGCCCCAGTTCGCGTAGAAGTCGGCCAGGCGGTCGGCGACGGCGCGGGGCTTGAGCGCGGTGCAGGCGCTGTCCAGATAGACCAGCCGGCGGCCCGAGATCTCCCGGGACAGCGCGGGAAAGAGCGCGCGAAGCGCCTCCACGTCCAGGGCGGCGGCGGGGACGGGGCTCATAGCGCTCCGTAGACCTCGATGTAGTCCTTGCGCGGGCCGGGGCAGACGTCGTGCATGGCGCAGCCGTCGCAGTCGGCGATCTGCTGCTTCTCCGACAGGTGGCGGCCGACGGCGGCGGAGCGCATCTTGCGGTAGTCGGCGTGGTGCTCCTTCCACTCCATGACGAAGCACACGGGGATGTGGTCCACGTCGAAATTGACGCCCAGCTGATCGCAGAGCTTGAAGGCCCGGTTCAGGTACGGCGCGGCGTCCCGGAAGCGGGGCATGATCAGCTGGTTGTTCTTGGCACGGCCCATGCCCTTCACGTAGGAGAATTGGATCCAGGAGAAGCCGGGCAACTCCTTGACGGCGAACTTCACGAAGTCCTCGGCGGCGCGGTAGTTGATCTCATGGACGATGTAGTTGAGCCGCACGGGCTTGCCCAAGGTCAGGAGAATCTTGACGCCGCGCACGCGCGCGGCGAAGGCTCCGGGGCTTTCAGTGACGGCCACGTCCAGCTCCGGGGTGTGCGCGGAGAAGTTCACGTTCCAGAAGTCCACCAGGCCGGCCAGCTGGGTCAGGCGCTTGGGGTCCCATTTCTCAACCAGGACCGCGTTGGTCTGGAACTCGACGATCTTGCCCAGCTTCTTGGCGTGGGCGACGATGGCCAGGACTTCCAGGGGCTCGCGCAGCATGGGGTCGCCGCCGGAAATTTGGATGTGGCCGGTGGAGTCCTCGGAGATCTCCCGCAGCAGGTCGGGGAGCTCATAGCCCCCCGTACGCCCCTCCGACGAACAGAAGACGCACTTGATGTTGCATACGCCGTTGATCGGGAGATGAAGGGCCATCCGTTCACACTATATCACATTCACGCGGAGCGCCCGGACGCGTACGCCCTCGGCCGCTCAAGGCATGAAAGCGCTCAAACAACTGCTTCCGGTGGGACAAGGGCAGCAAAGCATCGAACCCGTAATCAAGACCGCGGGCCCGCTGTCATGCTGATAATTGGTCATGACGCCGCTCGCCCAAGTCGCGTACGTGTTGGCGGGGCAGGGCGTGACGCCGTTTCCCGCCACGGCGATGTAGTTCACGATATTGCCGGGACCACAGACCGCCTCGCGAGAGGCGAGCGCCCCGTTGACATCCAAGGTGAACCCGGAAGGGTTCCGATTGACTCCGACGTTGCCCTGACCGGCGACGCCGGAAACCGTCAAAGGCCAATTCGGCACATTGCCGTTGTAAATACCGAAGACCGAGGTCCCGTTGGCGCCGATTTTGGCGGAGGCCACCGAGTTGCTGTTAAACCAAACCGCGCCGACCGCCGCGCCATCACCCGTTTCTATTTTCTCATTAACCACGAAATCCACGACCGCCCCGCCGGCGCCGTTGATGTCCAGCCTCACCGGATTGACCTGGCCGACGAATGTCGCCGGATTGACGGTCTTGATGCCCACGTTTCCCATGACCGCCATCTTAAGTATGGCATTCGCGGTCGAGGCGGATCCGATCACAAGCGTTCCGCTGTCTCGCGAAAAAAAAGAACCCGCGGTCGTGATCAACTGTGTGTAGGCGCCCGAAGGAGCGGGGTAATACGTCGTCAGCGTAACGGCTTCCGAGCACAAGTCTCCCGCCAGCCCCGTCAGCAAAAGACAGACAAGACCTGCGCGAAACAACCCTGCACTGATTCGAATATGGAGTCGAATGATCATGGCGGGCAGCCAGCGGCGGGACACGGGCAGCAATACATCTTCCCCCCTACGTCATCCGCGATATCCGACGCCGTCTGGTAATGCGTGAAAAGGCCCGGCGCGAATGTCGCATATTGAGTGTTTAACGGGCCGGGACACGACGCCGATCCCCCGGCATACGCGGTTTGGGGGGCGCCGACGCAATCGGAGAAATTGATCGTTCCGTTGACGTCCAAGGTCGACAGAGGAGCGGCCGCCGTGGCCGCCGAAGGGAAGCCGATCCCCACGTTCGTGCCCAAAAGCATCAATCCGTTGATGCCGCCGTTAGCGTTGATGATCCCGAAATTATTCGTGTTATTTGCGGATTTGACGTTTCCGACGACTTGCGTGCAGCTGCTGTTGAGGCAGACCCCGCCTGGATTCGTAGGAGTCCCGTCGCCCGTTTGAATTTGTCCGTTGACTTTCAAATCGATAACGGCCCCGCCCACGGTTTCATAAACCTGCAACGCCGGACAACTCCCCCCGACCCCCAGAGGCAAGGGGCAACCCGGGACCAGGGTGGGGTCCACGGTCCCGATGCCCACGAGGCCGCCTTTGACCGTCAAGCGAGTGTTGGCACCGACGGCGGCGGGCAGCTGGAAGGTCCCGACCTCCACGTACCCCGAGTCGCGAGCAATGTAGGCCGTCTGAGCGGCGATCAATTGAGAGTAAATGCCGGAGGGCGCGGGATAATACGTGGTCAAGGTCACCGACTCCGACGACAATTCCCTCGCGAGGCCGCTCAGCAGAACGAGAACCAGAGCCCCCCGAAAGGAGCGGACCCTGACCGGAATCTCCAAATGAAAATTAAGTTCTGTCATTGAGGCGCTCAGAAAATTACGGAAGGGAAAAAACGAGATCTGTGCTTCTGCCCACTATGATCCCGTTGACATCCAAGTGCATGAGAGGCGGATTGATTCCGATGCTCACATTCCCGATGTTGTCCACGTAGATAGCGCTCGCGTTGCTGCCATTGGTCAAGACCACGCGGTTAGGTCCGACCACGGCACTGGTGCCGACATACGGGACCGTCGGTCCCAAGGCATTGGTTCCGTAGGCCCCATTCAACCAAACTCCGCCGTTATTGGTCCCGTCGCCCGTCAATATCTGGCCATTGACGGCGACGCCGACCGGGGCGTTGCGCGCGTCTTGGATGTCCAGCGAGACGCCCGAAGCCAGAAGCGGAACCAAGGTCGAACCGGGATCCGGAGTTCCGATACCCACATTGCCTCCCAAAACGATCAGCTTGGTGGGGTTGACCCCTGGCGTGACGGTTGGAACGGGCATGGTTCCCACACCGCCGATGGTCGCGGCAACGCTGAAGCCCACGTAGCCGCCGTCGCGCGCCAGAAAGGTATTCCCCGTCGTGATCATCTGAGTGTAGATTCCCGAGGGCGCCGGATAATAGGAGTTGAGGGTCACGGCCTCGGAAGCCAGCTCTCCGGGAAGCGCGGAAAGAAAAAATAAGAACAGGGCTCCGCGGACAAGGCGCGGGGTCAACGCGATATTCAAATGCACGTCCACGTCAGACATGAATATCCCCTCTTTCGCCGAGTATAACAGGGGCACCTTGCTCTGTCAAGACGAGGAAATCGTTATTTTTCAAAGAGATATTCCAAGCCCCGGCAGCGTTTCCCGCAAAAGCGCCGCGCGCGAACCGGGCGACAGCGCCCCGGGACGAACCGCGTCCCAAACGCAGTTCACCGCCTCGGCGAACTCCAGATCCTTCGACAGCGCCTCGCGGAAACGGTGCAGGTACCCGACCCGCGCCCGGACGCTGGGCTCCAAGGACACCTCCGCGTGCGCCGCCGCGCAGGCGCGCAGGTCGCGCAGCTCCGCGCGCGCCGCGTCCAGCGCCTGCCAGGAGAACGCCAGCGGCCGGCGGTAATGGGTCTTCAGGCACAGAAATTGGAAATCGTCGGGAGAAAATCCGCGCGACCTCAGCGCCGCCGCGTCGGGAGCCTCCTCCCCGGTCAATTCCCCCGCGACCAGCCACGCCGCCTTCGGCCCCGGATCCTTTCCGCCCACGCGGATTTCCTTCCCCGGACGCGGCTCCAGCCCCAGGAACACCAGCGCGCTGGACAGCCCCGCGTGAAGCGCCCGCTCGCGCGGGCCCGTCCCGGCCAGCTCCAGCCCGACGGCGGGCTGGGAGGCCGGCTTGAACTCGGCGCGGGCGCCGGTGCGCGGGTCGAAAAGAGTGAGTCCCACGGCAAAATGATACTATTTGCCCCGTGAGCACCGCGCGCCGATACCCCGAAACGGGAGTATTCTATCGCGCCCTCGACCGCGAATTTCCCCTGGCGGTCCGCGGCGAGGGCTGCTGGCTGATCGACGACAAAGGCCGCCGCTACCTGGACGCCTGCGGCGGAGCCTACGTCGCCAACCTGGGCCACGGCGTGACCGAGGTGACCGACGCCATCGCCGATCAGATCCGCAAGGTATCCTACGTCAACGGCACCGCCTTCACCAATCAGCCCGCCGAGGATTTGGCCGCGGAACTGAGGACCCTGAACCCGAAGGGCCTGGATTTCGCGTACTTCCTTTCGTCCGGTTCCGAGGCGGTGGAAGCCGCGCTGAAGCTGGCGCGCCAATACTGGGTGGAGTCGGGCAAACCCGGGAAACATAAGATCATCGCGCGCACGCCGGGATACCACGGCAACACGCTTCTGGCGTTGTCCGCGTCGGCGCGGGAGCACTACAAGAAGCTCTACGGACCGTGGCTGGTGCCGGTCACGATGATACCCGCGCCGTATCCGTATCGCTGCGACGAGAAATCGCCGGCGATGACGGGCGATGCCTTGGAAGAGGCGATCTTGAAAGAGGGCGCGGACACGGTGGCCGCGTTTATCTGCGAACCGGTGGGAGGATCGTCCACGGGGGGCTCCGTCCCGCCGAAGGACTACTACAAACGGGTGCGGCAGATCTGCGACAAGCACGGCGTGCTGTTCATCGCGGACGAAGTGCTCTGCGGTTCGGGACGCACCGGCACCTGGACCGCGCTGGAGCAATTCGGCGTGCTGCCCGACATCATGACCTTGGGCAAGGGACTGTCCGGGGGTTATGTTCCGTTGTCGGCGGTGGTCACGTCGCGACATATCATCGATCCCATCGCGAAAGGCTCCGGCGCCTTCAAACACGCGCAAACCTTCTCCCATTCCCCCGTCATCTGCGCCGCGGGTCTCGCGGCGGTGCGTCACATCAAGAAGCACGGACTGATCAAACGGTGCGCGGACATGGGCGCCGTGCTCCATCGAGCTCTCACGCCGTTGACGTCGTTGCCGTCGGTCGGCGACGTCCGGGGCCGCGGCCTTCTGGCCGGAATCGAGTTCGTGGCCGATAAACAGACGAAAGCTCCGTTTCCGCGCAGGATGAAGTTCGCCGAAACGTTCACCGCGGCCGCCCAAGACGCGGGGCTCATCGTTTGGCCCAACGTCGGTCAGGCCGACGGCACCAACGGCGATCTGGTCATGGTCGCACCGCCGTTCATCGTCAGCGAAGACGAAATCAACGAAATCATTTCCCGCTTCAAGATCGCGCTTACGAAATCCCTGGAGGCATCCAATGTCCACCACTAGTGCCGCCCCGTCCAAGATCACCTACACCTCCGCCAACGCGGACATGACCGCGTTCCACAAATTATTCGACGAGGCGCTGAAGGCCGTGCACGCGCAGGCCGGCGCGGAGCATCCCCTTTGGATCGACGGCAAGGCGGTGAAGTCGGACTCCCCCCTGCTGATCGATCTGTCTCCCATCGACACGTCGCTGATCCTGGGCAAATTCGCCTCCGCCACCGCGGAGCACGTGGACCTAGCCGTCAAGGCGGCGCGCAAGATCCAGAAACAGTGGGCCGCTTTGCCCTGGCAGGAACGCGTGCAGACCATGCGCAAGGCCGCGCACTTCATACGGCAACGCAAGTACCAGATCGCCGCGGTGATGAGCCTGGAAGTGGGCAAGAGCCGCATGGAAGCCATGGGCGACGCCGAGGAATCCGCCGACTTGATCGATTACTACGCGCAGATGGTTCAGGACAACGACGGCTATGTGAAGCCGCTGGGCAAGCTTCTGCCCAACGAGAACACGCGCTCCGTGCTGCGCCCGTTCGGCGTGTTCGTCTGCATCGCCCCGTACAACTTCCCCATGGCGCTCTCCACGGGCATGTCGGCCGCGGCTCTTCTCGCGGGCAACGCGGTGGTGTACAAACCCGCGCAGGACACGCCCTGGACCGGCCTGATGCTGTACGAGTGCTACAAGTCCGCCGGCATCCCCGGCGGTTTGTTCAACTTCGTGACGGGATTGGGCTCGGTCATCGGCGACGCGCTGTGGAAGAACCCGGGCGTGGACGGGATCGTGTTCACGGGCTCCAAGGAAGTGGGCATGCGCATGGTGAAGGAGTTCTCCTCCGCCTATCCGAAGCCGGCGCTGATGGAGCTGGGCGGAAAGAATCCCACCTACGTGTCCGAGACGGCGAACCTGGACGACGCCGCGTCGGGCGTGATGAAGTCCGCGTTCGGCCTGCAGGGGCAGAAGTGCTCCGCGTGCTCGCGCGTGTACATCCACGAAAAAGTGTACGACGCCTTCGTCGCGAAGCTGGTGGAGAAGACCAAGGCCATCGTCTGCGGCGACCCGACGCAGAAGGACGTTTACTTCGGACCGGTGATCAACGCCAAGGCCGTCAAGACGTTCGACGGGGCGGTCGAAAGCGCCAAGAAGGGCGGCAAGATTCTTTTAGGCGGGGAACGCCTGAAGGGCGGCCTGTTCGACAAGGGGCACTTCTGCGCGCCGACGATCGCGGAGCTGCCCCTGGACCACGAGATCTTCATGCGCGAGCTGTTCGTCCCGTTCCTGGCCGTCGGCAAGGTGAAGTCCATCGACCAGGCCATCGCCGAGTCGAACCGCGCCGAGTACGGCCTGACCGCCGGCATCTTCACCGCCGACAAGGCCGAAATCCAGAAGTACTTCGACGAGATCGAGGCCGGCGTCTGCTACGCGAACCGCCCCACCGGCGCCACCACCGGCGCGTGGCCCGGCGTGCAGTCGTTCTGCGGCTGGAAGGGCTCCGGATCCACGGGCAAGGGCGGCTGCGGCCCCTACTACGTGACGCAGTTCATGCGCGAGCAGAGCCGCACCATCATGGAGTAGCTATGGCCACTAAAACCGCCCCCGCCAAGTCCTCGACGCACGATTACCCCCGCATCCTGACCGCGCCACCCGGCCCGAAGGCCAAGGCGGTCATCGCCCGGGACAACGCCTATGCGTCTCCGTCCTATATAAAGGAATACCCGCTGGTGATCGCGGGCGGCAAGGGCGCCATGGTGGAGGACGTCGACGGAAACCGCTACATCGACTGGATGGCGGGCATCGCGGTGTCTTCCACCGGCTACAACCACCCGAAGGTGGTCGCCGCCATCCACGAGGCAGCTGACAAGTTCCTGCATATTTGCGGGACCGACTTTTACTACCAGGGTTTCTCCGACTTGGTCGAGAAACTTTCCAAATCGGCGAAAGGCAAGGAAAAGAGACGGGTGTTCCTGACCAACTCCGGCACGGAAGCCGTCGAAGGCGCCGTCAAGCTGGCGCGCCATCACACCAAGCGCCACGCTCTGATCTCGTTCCACAACGCGTTCCACGGCCGCTCCTACGCGGCCATGTCGCTGTCCAGTTCCAAGGTGAAGTACCGCAAGAACTTCGGACCGCTGCTGCCGGGCGTGTACCACCTGCCGTTCCATAATCCCTACCGGAACACCTTCGAGGACTGCGTGAAGGCGGCGCACCAGCTGTTCGAGACGCAGGTCTCCCCCGACGAAGTGGCCGCCGTCATCATGGAGCCCCTGCAGGGCGAGGGCGGCTACGTCCTGCCGTCCAAGGAGTTCCTCCAGTTCTGGCGCGATCTCTGCACGGAGTACGGCATCGTCCTGATCTTCGACGAGATCCAGACCGGCGTGGGCCGCACCGGCAAGATGTGGGCCGCCGACGTCATGGGCGTGGAGCCCGACGTGATCCTGAGCGCGAAGGGCTTGGGTTCCGGCATGCCCATCGGCGCGATCATCGCCAAGGAATCGGTGATGACCTGGCCGCGCGGCTCCCACGGCTCCACCTACGGCGGCAATCCCGTGGCCTGCGCCGCCGCGCTGGCCACCTTGAATCTGGTCGAAGGCGAACTGGCCGCCAACGCGGCCAAGATGGGCGCGCGCCTGCTGGCCGGGATCAAGAAGCTCCAGGCCAAGCACGCCTGCATCGGCGACGTGCGCGGCGCGGGGCTGTTCATCGGCGTGGAATTCGTGAAGAACCGGGCCACGAAGGAGGCCGACGCCGAACTGGTGGGCAAGCTGGAGCAGCTGGCCTTCACGAAGGGGCTGCTCCTGCTCGGCTGCGGCAAGTCCGTGATCCGCATCGCGCCGCCGCTGGTGCTGAGCGAGTACGACGTGGACAAGGGGCTCGAGATCTTCGACGCGTGCCTTTCGGAACTATCCTGACCGGATCAGTCGACTAGCTCCGGAGTCAGCCGAGATCAGCGGGACGCATCCGCGGTCTGCTGCGTCGCCGCGTCCAACAGCCGCTGGGCGTCCCACATCTTCGCGTAGACGCCGCCCTTCGCCATCAGCTCGTCGTGAGTGCCCATCTCGGCCACGGCGCCGTCGGCGAACACCACGATCTTGTCGGCGCGCTGCACGTTGCTGAGCCGGTGCGCGATGACGATCTGCGTGGTCTTGCCGCGGCGTTCGGCGATCTGGTCCTCGATCAGGGACTGCGTGCGCC
The DNA here is from genome assembly GCA_044450965.1 of Elusimicrobiota bacterium. Classification (GTDB taxonomy): domain Bacteria; phylum Elusimicrobiota; class Elusimicrobia; order UBA1565; family UBA9628; genus GWA2-66-18. Next base: position 50,629 of record JBIOJO010000018.1, read on the forward strand.
CGTCCAGGGCCGAGGTCGGCTCGTCGTAGATCATCACGCCGAAGGGCTTGCGCGGCTGGATGAAGATCTGGGCCAGCATCAGGCGCTGCTTTTGGCCGCCGGACAGGTTCAGGCCGCGCTCGCCCACGCGCGTCATGTAGCCCAGGCGCGCCACGTCGCCCATCGCGCCCCCGGCCGCCTCCTCGAATTGCTCCCAGGTGGCGCCGGACGCGCCGACCGCGTTGTCGCGCAGGCCCTTGGCCGGGTCGAGAGGCCCCGTGGGAATTCCCGCCACGTTCCGGCGCAGACGCGCGCGGATGCCCTCCAGCCCGGACGACAAGGACTGGATGATCGCGGACTCCACGTTCTCCTTGCCCTCGGGGTTCAGCGGATAATCCGCGCCGAAGCGCGCGATCTGGTCGTGGAGGCCCGAGGCCTTCGCCGCCTCCCACACCTCGCGCTCGTCGGCGTCGGGGCGCAGGTAGGCGATGTTGTCGCGGATGCTCCCCGCGAACGGGATGGAGTCCTGCAGGCTCACGCCGATTTCCTTCCGGAACGCGCGCAGGTTCAGCTCCGACAGGGGAACCCCGTCGATCCTGATCTCGCCGGACTCGAGCGGATACAGGCCCAGCAAGGTCATCGCCGTCGTGGTCTTGCCGCCGCCGGTCATGCCCACGAAGCCCACCATCTCGCCGGGCTTGATGCTCAGGTCCACGCCCTTGAGGACGGGCGCTCCGTCCTTCGTGTAGCGGAATTTCACGCCCTTCATCTCGATGCCGCGCCCCGTCTTCGTCGGCGGGAGGATCTTCCCGTTCAGATTCAGATCCTCGGAGGCCTGATTCATGGTGGCGTCGTAGCGGGCCGCCGCGCCGCGCATGGACTTCAGCGACACCCACAGCCCGGTGATCGCCTGCATGGCCTCGCGGAAGTAATTCGCCAGGAAGATGTAGGTGACCGCCGCCGACAAAGGCATCACGTGGAACACCACGCCCAGCACCGCAGCCGCCATCACCACCACGCGCGCCACGTCGGTGAGGCCGCCGGCCAACGCGCGCTGGGGCGCCGCCACGTCGGCGATCTCCCCTCCGCCCACGATGTAGGTCTGCCGGCTGTGCTCGCGCATCTTCTCCAGCTCGCGCTCTTCCAGGCCCGCGGCCTTCACCTTGAGCATGTTGACCGCGATTTCCTGTAGGGCGGACGCGAACTTCGGCTTCTTCATGGCGAAGAAGGAGCGGTAGGCGTCCTGCACGCGCTTGCCGTAGACGCTGGACGGGATGGACAGAGCGAAGATCAGGAAAGGGATCGCGAAGAGCGAGACCTTCCAGCTGACGAACGCCATCACCGCGCCGGAAATGAGCGCCACCGAGCCGTTGCGCACCAGGTCCACGATCATGGCCGACGCCGTGCTCTGCAGGGTGTAAATCGCGTCGGTGGCCGTGGAGACCACGTCGCCCACGTTGCGGCCGTTCTGCCAGCGCATGTCCAGGCTCAGGACCTTCGCCACGTACAGGTCGCTGACGCCCTTCATCAGCTTGTTGCCTAGAGCGTACATGGTGTGGCTTTGGAATTTGGAGAGATACGCGCCCAGCGCGTGCGCCGCGATCAGCGCGCCGCTCAGCGCCGCGAACGTCTGGAGGGTCGGGATTTGATACCACGGAATCCCGGCGGAGGCGGCGAGCCCTTGGAGATCGTGCAGGTGGGTGGCCATTTGGCCGTACAGCCACGAAGGCACCAAGGACACCGCGGCGATCACCAGCGCCATCACCGACGCCGTGCGCAGCTCCTTCGTCACGTCCACGCCCTCGGCGCGCAAGCCGGACCAGAAGCCGCGCACCCAGGCGGCGTTCTCCTTGATGGTGGCGGCGGCGGCGCGGGTCTTCGTCCAAACGGCCACGGCCGGAGAGGCGAAGAGCCGGAACGGCGCCGTCAGCGCGCGGCGCAGGCGGCCGCGGGGAGCGGCGGCCGCCGCGGGCGCCGCGACGGAGGCGGACTCGGGGGCCGAGGCGGCGGGCAGGGCCGTCAGCGCCGTGGCGCCGTCGAAGCGCGCGGCGTCGGAAACGGCGGCGGCGGAGGCGTCGGACGGGCGCGCGGCGGAGAACGAGCGCATCGATTCATAAGCCGACGCCCGCGGGCCGGAGGCCGCGGCCGGGAGAACGGCGGCGAGGGCGGACGCGGCGGCGGGAAGAGAAGCGGCGACGGCCGCGGCCGGAGCGGCGTTCAGGGCCGGAGCGGCGGCGACGGCGACGGAGGGCGCGACGGCGGACGGGGCGGCGGAGAGGGCCGACGGGGCGGAGCCGAGGGAAGAGAACGGCGCGGAGAGACCGCCGGCGGGCGTCAGCTGGGACGGAGTGAAGGACATCGACGGAAGAACGGCGTGGGTGACGGCGCCTTCCACGGGAGCGCCGCGGTACATCTGCGCCGCGGCGGGGACGGCGGATTGAAGAGAAGCCAGCACGAGCGCGAGGGACAGAACGACGCGGACGGCGGAGGGTTTCTTCATTGGGGACATTCTCCCATGAATCCCCCCTCCGGCCCGCGGGTCCTGCGGCCTAGCGGCGCTTGGGCAATGGTCCTACGCGGGCGGCGTGAAGTCCTAGCCCGGATTCGGTAGAATGACGTCATGAAGAACAAGGTTCTGTCCATGAAGGACGCGGTGGCGTCCTTGGTCCGCGACGGCGACGTGGTGGTCATCGAGGGCTTCACGCATCTGATCTGCTTCGCCGCCGGACACGAGATCATCCGTCAGAAGAAGAAGGACCTGACGCTCGCCCGCCTGACTCCGGACCTCATCTACGACCAGATGATCCAGGCGGGCGTGGCCAAGAAGCTGATCTTCTCGTGGGCGGGCAATCCCGGCGTGGGCTCCCTGCACGCGTTCCGCCGCGCGGTGGAGTCCAAGCCTCCCACTTTGGCTATTGAAGAATACTCCCACTTCGGCATGGTGGCCCGCCTGTCCGCGGGAGCCGCGAACCTGCCGTTCTGGCCCCTGCGCAACTACGAGGGTACGGACATCCCCGGGGCGAACCCGTTGATCCGCACGGTGGACTGCCCGTTCACGGGCGAAAAGCTGGCCGCGGTGCCGGCCCTGCGGCCGGACGTGACCATCGTGCACGCCCAGCGCGCGGACAAGAACGGCAATACGCAAATCTGGGGACTGATGGGCGTCCAAAAAGAGGCGGCCTTCGCCTCCAAGCGGGTCATCGTCGTGGTGGAGGAGCTGGTGGACGAGTCGGTCATCCGTCAGGACCCGAACCGGACCTTGATTCCCGGACTTCAGGTGGACGCGGTGGTGGTGGAGCCCTGGGGAGCGCATCCGTCGTACGCGCAGGGGTATTACGACCGGGACAACGACTTCTACGTGGCGTGGGACAAGATCGCGAGGGAAGATGCATCGTTCAAGAAGTACCTGGACGAATACGTGTACGGCGTCAAGGACCGCGCCGAATACATGAAAAAGAACGCCGGGCTGGCCGAGCGTCTCAAGGCCAAGCCCATGATTTCGACGGGAGTGAATTACGGCTACTAGGAAACCGCGCTATCTCGCCGCGGCGGTTCGGCATCTCAAGAAGTCCGACCCGGTGCTGGCGAAGGTGATCGCACGCGTGGGGCCGTGCGCCTTGCGCGCCCACGATCAAGACACGTTCGAGGCTTTGCTGCAGTCGATCGTCTATCAACAGCTCAACGGCAAGGCCGCGGCCACGATCCATGGCCGCGTTTTGAAAGTGCTCGGCGGCAAGCCCACGCCGGAGCGGCTCCTAAAGGCGTCCGACGCCGACCTGCGCGGGGCCGGGCTGTCCGGAAACAAGCTGCTGGCCGTGCGTGATCTGGCCGCGAAGTGCCTGTCGGGAGAGGCTCCGCCGCGCAAGCACCTGGAGACGTTGACGGACGCGGAGATCGTCGCGCGGCTCACCGAAGTGCGCGGCATCGGCGAATGGACGGCGCACATGTTCCTGATGTTCCGCCTGGGCCGGCCCGACGTGCTGCCGGTCGGCGACTTCGCCATCCGCAAGGCGTTCGGGCGGCTATACCGCAAGAACGGCAAGATGCCGCCGCCGTCCGCGGTGGAAAAGCACGGGAAGACGTGGGCCCCGTACCGGACGGTCGCCAGCTGGTACCTCTGGCGCACTTTGGACTCGGCCGGCGGGGCTTAAGGCCCACGTCCTCTCAGGTCCAAGGACACTCGGCGGCGGATCGCCTTCCGGCTATCCTGGGACCATGACCAAACACGCGACGTCCAAGCTCCTCATGGCCGCCTTCCTCACGATTCCGATCTTCGTCCGGGCTCAGGTCGTCGCGATGTCCGCGCAGGCGGCGGAAGCGGCCATCGGCGCTGCGGCGGATCGAGCGGACGACAACGCGCGGCAGCTCGCCCAGATTCCCGTCGAATACGCCGGGGTGACCGCCGGCCTCCCTTACGGGGCCGAAGGCGCCGCGATCCATGTCGACGACAAAACCCTCGCCGGTTTCATGGATTCGCTGAACAAAAAAACCGATTACTGGAAGGCGGTGCGCCACGCGCTCGCTCAGGAAAGGGCCACCGCCCGGACCGAGGAGCCCCGCTCCATCGAGGAAGCCGTCGCGCGCGCGAGAGAGAGCGTCCGGCTCGACCGCGAGATCCGCGCGGCCGAAACCCTCGTCGCCGACTCGGAGACGGACATCGTGACGGTCAAGAAGGTCTGGTCGGCCGCCCATGACCGGGAGACGGGCTCCGACATCCTGACGCGAAAGGCCCGGGTCTTTAAACAGCTCCAGTCGCTGAAAGCGCCGTGAAATCAGCCGCGGTCCTGGCCGTCTTGGCTTTATCGGCGGCCGCCCTTCCCCCGCGTCTCCACGCGGCCGAAGCCTTCCTTGAATTCGACAGCAAGTTCCCTCCGCCCGCTTTCTGCCTGCAGCAGACCCTCGGATTTCGCGATCAAGTCGGCCGGATGAGCGGCGGAGCCGGCGCGGCGGCGGTTTCGAACGACGCCGCGACGACGGGCTGGGCCGAGCGCGGCCGGAGCCTGAAGGCGACCGTCAGCGCCTCCGATTGGCGCCGGCTCGAGAACGCCTGGGACCGCTACGCCTCCGCCCCCGCCGGCGCCGCCAGGGCCATAGCGCGGGCCTGCACGGGCGAGCAGCTCGCGACCGCGTTCGGAACGGACACGGGCTATGTGGTTCTGGCCCCGCTTGAAATCCTGGGAGCATTTTTCCCCGATGAAAAAGGCGAGGCCTCGCCGAGCGCGGCGCTTCTGCCGGTCGGCGGAGCGATTGGCCTGGCCACCGACTCGATCTACCTCGCGGCCTGGCCGGCCGTGACCTTGACCGCCAAGGTGCGCGCGTATCGGGCCGCCCGGGCGTTCAAGCGCTACACGGACCTCGTCGTCGAACTCGAGGGCTCGAAAGGCGGCTGAGCGCGGCTCAGTTCCCCAGGGCCGCGCGGATGGCGGCGTCCACGCGCGCCGGGTCGGCGCCGGGAATGACGGCGGCGAGGTTGCCGTTCTTGTCGATCACGGCCGCCAGCGGCAGGCCGCTCCCGCCGTAAGAGGCGAACACCGACTGGTCCGCGTCCAGCAAAATGGTCTCGTTGGAGGCGGGCGCGGAGGCGGCGGCGAAGCCGGAAACGCCGGAGCCGGTCTCCCCCACGCCGATGTCCAGCATGGCCACGCCGCTGTCGGCCCATTTGCGGGCCAACGCGGTCCGCGCCGGGGCGGCGCTCTTGGTGGGGCCGGACCAGCTGGCCCAGAATTCGATCACGACCACGCGGCCGTTGAAGTCGTTCAGCCCGTACGTCTGGCCCGAGACCGTCTTCAGATTGAAGTCCGGCGCCGCGCTGCCCGAGGCCGGGGACGAGGCGTCGCCGCCGGAGGAGCCGGGAACGTAACGCGCCGCGGCGATCGCCTGGCGTGACGCGGCCATCTGGGACGACAGGGACGAGAAGGCGTCGGAGAGGTTCTGCGCGGAAGCCGGGACCGTCAGGGCCAGGGCGGCGGCGGCGATCAAGTTCCTCATGTTCCAAATATAGCTCCGAATCCCTCCCCCTTGACAGCGCCGCTGGACCTATTGACATCTAGGTCCAAGGACCCATGCCGCTCCGCCGCGCCCGGCGGCTTCCGTCTTTCCCGTCAAAAAGCTAGAATCTCCTCATGACCGCCACCGCCGAAGCAGCGACCGAATACACGCTCAACGAGCTGATGTGCGTGCTGGCCGCGAGAGAGATCAAGGACGGCGACGTGGTGTTCGTGGGCATCGGCCTGCCCAACCTGGCCTGCAACCTGGCCCGCGCCACCCACGCGCCGAACATGACGCTCATCTACGAGTCCGGCGCCGTCGGGGCCATCCCCGAGCGCGTGCCGCCCTCCATCGGAGATCCCGCCTTGGTCACCGGCTCCCTGATGGTGACCTCCATGGCCGACATCTTCCAGTCCTTCCTGCAGAACGGCAAGATCCAGGTCGGCTTCCTGGGCGGCGCGCAGGTGGACAAGCGCGGCAACATCAACACGACTGTCGTCGGATCGTATAAAGAACCGAAGGTTCGCCTGCCCGGCTCCGGCGGCGCCTGCGAGATCGCCCTCCACGCCCAGCGCGTGCTGATCGTGACCAAGCTGGACAAGCGCGCGTTCCCCGACAAGGTGGACTTCATCACCAGCTCCGGCAAGCGCGTGAAGAAGGTCATCACGAACATGGGCATACTCGAGTCCGGCGCCGACGGCGAGCTGGTCTTGACCTCCCTTTATCCCAACGTGACTTTCGAGCAGGTCCAGGAGAACGTGGGCTGGAAGCTCAAGCGCGCCGAGGCGCTCAAGCCCGTCGATTTGCCGACGAAGAACGAGATCGACCTCCTGCGCACCAAGCTCGACCCCAAGAGACTCCACATCAAGTGATCCCGGCTTGGCGCCAGTCGCTCGACTACTGGCTCCCGGGCGTCCAGATCGGAGCGCTGCTTGTTCTGGCGCTGGGCGGCGTTGCAGCCCTCTTGCACGCGATCGGTCGGGGCGCGATGCGCTCGATGGGGGACCGTTACGGCGCCGCCTTGAAGGACCTCGGCCTCGTGTATTCGTTCGACGCCTCGCGGGTCAAGTCCGAGGAGTACTCGAACTTTCACTTCTTCTCCCCGCGGCCTTTCCCCGGCTATTGGGACTTCTTCAGTTTGTCCTCCGGAATGATCGACGGCGTGGACTGCCGAGCGTTCTTTTCCTACACGGCGACCAACTCGAACGACTTCTGGATGCTGGCCGCGTTCCGCACGCCCGGAACGCACCGCCCCGCAGGCTTCCGCCGGGAGATGACGGACGACTCCGGCCGCACGCGCTGGTTCGTGGATGGGGGCGGCGAATGGCTGCTGTTCTATCGCGCCCGTTACCCGCGGTCCGCGATGGGTTGGTTCATCGCGGAGCCGAACGTCTTGCCGCCGAACGACGAGGCCGGCATGCGCGCCTTCTTCGTCCGCGCCCTCGAGCTCAACCGCGAGCTGAACGGCCCGGCGAGCTCCTAGCCCGTCCGACGACGAAATTAGTAGAATCGTTCCCCCAACAGAGGATTTTAACGCCATGGCCACCACCGACACGAAACAGATCATCTACTCCCTCATCGACGTGGGCCGCATCCACCCGCCCAAGAAGCAGGTGCTCAAGGGCATCTATCTCAGCTTCTACTACGGCGCGAAGATCGGCGTGCTGGGCGACAACGGCTCGGGCAAATCCACCTTGCTGCGCATCATGGCCGGCAAGGACACCGACTTCACCGGCCAGATCACCCAGTCGAAAGGCTACACCGTCGGCCTGCTCGAGCAGGAGCCCCAGCTGGACCCCGAGAAGACCGTCAAGGACACCGTCTCCGAGGGCGTGGCCGAGACCATGAAGCTGATCGCCGATTTCAACGACATCAACGACAAGCTGGCCGACCCCGCGCTGACGCCCGACGGCATGGAAAAGCTGATGGAGAAGCAGGGCAAGCTCCAGGAACGCATCGACGCCACCAACGCGTGGGAGATCGACAGCACCCTGGAAGTCGCCATGGACGCCCTGCGTTGCCCCCCGTCCGACCAGAAGTGCGGCACCCTCTCCGGAGGCGAAAAGCGCCGCGTGGCCATGTGCCGCCTCTTGCTGTCCAAGCCCGACATTCTACTCCTCGACGAGCCCACCAACCATCTCGACGCCGAGTCCGTGGAATGGCTGGAGCAGCACTTGAAGCAGTACGAAGGCACCATCATCGCCGTCACCCATGACCGCTACTTCCTGGACAACGTCGCCGGCTGGATCCTGGAGCTCGACCGCGGCGAAGGCATCCCGTACAAGGGCAACTACGCCAGCTGGCTGGAGCAGAAGGGCCAGCGCCTCGCTCAGGAAGCGAAGTCCGAGGGCAAGATGCAAAAGGCCCTCGCCGAGGAGTTGGAATGGGTCCGCGCCGGAACCAAGGGCCGCCGCACCAAGTCCAAGGCCCGTCTGGCCAACTACGACAAGATGCTGGAAGAGGCGCAGAAGGAAAAGTCGTACGACGATTTGGAGATCTACATCCCCCCGGGGCCCCGCCTGGGCGACGTCGTCATTGAGGCCAACGGGATCGCCAAGGCATTTGGCGATAAACTTCTTTACGACAACCTTTCGTTCAAGCTGCCCCCCAACGGAATCGTCGGCGTCATCGGGCCGAACGGCGCGGGTAAGACCACGCTCTTCCGGATGATCACGGGGCTCGAGAAGCCCGACGCGGGGACGTTCAAAGTGGGCGAAACGGTGAAGTTGGGCTACGTCGATCAGAACCGGCAGCTCGACGGCGAGAAAAACGTCTGGGACGTGATCTCGGACGGATTGGATATGGTCACGCTCGGCAAGATGCAAATGCCCTCTCGCGCCTACGTCGGCCGGTTCAACTTCGTGGGTCAGGACCAGCAAAAACTGGTCAAGAATCTTTCCGGCGGCGAACGAAACCGCGTTCACCTGGCGAAGATGCTTAAAGAGGGCGCCAACGTCCTGCTTCTCGACGAGCCCACCAACGACCTCGACGTTCACACGCTGCGCGCCTTGGAAGAGGCCATCTCGGCCTTCCCCGGCTGCGCCGTGGTCATCAGCCATGACCGCTGGTTCCTGGACCGCATCGCCACCCACATCCTCGCGTTCGAGGGCGACTCCCAGGTGACCTGGTTCGAGGGCAACTACGAGGCCTACGAAGAGGACAAGAAGAAGCGCCTGGGCGACGTTCAGCCCAAGCGCATCCACTACAAGAAGCTCACGCGCAAATAATCGCGCGGGACGTCAGCCCAGGACTTCGCGGGCGATGATCAGCGACTGCACCTCCGTCGTGCCCTCGTAAATCTCGGTGACGCGCACGTCGCGGAAGTAGCGCTCCACCGGGAACTCGCGCACGTAGCCGTTGCCGCCGTGGATCTGCACCGCGTCGAAGCAGGCCTTGTTGGCGGCGCGCGACGCGAAGGACTTCGCCATCGAGGCCTCCTTCGTGCACTTCTCGCCCCGCGCCTGCAGCGACGCCGCGCGGTAGACCAGAAGCCGCGCCGCCTCCAGGTTCGTCGCCATGTCGGCGATCTTGGCCTGGGTCAGCTGGAACTCGGCCAGCTTCTTGCCGAACTGCTTGCGCTGCTTGGCGTAGGCGACCGCCTCCTCCAGCGCCGCCATGCCGATGCCCACGGCCTGCGCCGCGATGCCGATGCGCCCCGCGTCCAGCTGGCTCATCGCGATCTTGAAGCCGCCGCCCACCTGGCCCAGCACCTGCGACTTCGGGATTTTCGCGTTCTGGAACACCAGCTCGCGCGTGTCCGACGCGCGCAGGCCCATTTTCTTCTCCTTCTTGCCGGAGGTGAAGCCCGGCGTGCCCTTGTCCACCAGCAGGCACGTGATCCCGCGGCTGCCCGCCTCCTTGTTGGTGGAGACGAAGACCAGGAACACCGACGCGAAGCCGCCGCTGGTGACCCAGGACTTCGTGCCGCTGACGACGAAATGGTCGCCCGCGTCCACGGCCTGCGTGGACAGGGAGCCGGCGTCCGTGCCGGAGCCGGGCTCCGACAGCGAGTACGCGCCGATCCATTCCCCCGTCGCCATCTTCGGCAGGTATTTTTTCCGCTGCTCGTCGGTGCCGTGCTTGGCGATGGCCGACGCGATCAGGGAATTGTGGACCGTCACGCAGACCTGGAAGGCGGCCGAACCGCGCGCCAGCTCCTCCATGGCCACCGCGTAAGCGAGCGCGTCCACGCCCAGCCCGCCGAATTCCTCGGGAACCGACAGCCCGAAGAAGCCCAGCTCGGCGCCTTCTTTATAGATGGCGTCCGGAATGGCCTCGTGCTCGTCCCACTCCTGGGCGCCGGGCTTCAGGCGCTTCTCCGCGAAAGAACGGGCGGACTCGCGCAGCATCTCCATCTCTTCAGTCAGTTCGAAATCCATGTCACTTGGCCTTGTACTCGTAGAATCCCTGGCCCGACTTCACGCCCAGGCGCCCCGACTGAACCATCTGCTTGAGCAGAGGGCACGGCCGATACTTGGAATCCGAGAAGCCGTCGTGCAGCACGTTCATGATCGCCAGGCACACGTCCAGGCCGATGTAGTCCGCCAGCTGCAGGGGACCCATCGGGTGCGCCATGCCCAGCTTCATGATCGTGTCGATGTCTTCCTTCGTGGAGACGCCTTCCATCAGGCAAAAGATCGCCTCGTTGATCATCGGCATCAGGACGCGGTTGGAAATGAAGCCCGGGAAATCCTTGGCGACGGCCGGCGTCTTCCCTAAATTCACCGAGAGTTCGTGAACGGCGCGGTACGTCTCGTCGGACGTCTGCAGCCCGCGGATGATCTCCACCAGCTTCATCACGGGCACCGGATTCATGAAGTGCATCCCGATGACCCGGGACGGGTCCTTCACCACCGACGCGATCTCCGTGACGGGCAAAGAAGAGGTGTTCGTGGCCAGGATCGCGCCCTGAGCGGCGGCCGCGTCCAGATCGCGGAAAATCTGCTTCTTGAGATCCATGCGCTCGGACACCGCCTCGACCGCGAAATGGAAGCCCTTCGCCTCGGCGATCGAAAGAGAGACCTTCAGACGGCCCAGCGCCGCGGCCTTCTCCGCCTCAGTGATCGTTCCCTTCGCCGCCTGGCGCTCCAGATTCTTCCCGATCGTCGCCAAGGTCTTGTCGGCGAGCTCCTTCTTCGCCTCGACCACGGTCACGTCGAATCCCTTGAGCGCGAACACGTGGGCGATGCCGTTGCCCATCGTGCCTCCGCCGACGACGACGACGCGAGTGATGTCCATGGCGCGCATCGTATCAAACATGGGGTCAGGCTTTCACTTATTTCACTTATCCGAGAATAAGTTGATTAAGTGAAAGCCTGACCCCTCCATTAGCGGCGGACGTAATCGAGCAGGAGGCGCTCTTCGTCGGGGCCGACGGACTTCGCGCTGATCAGCGCGGTCAGCGCGTCGATCCGGCGCCGGCGCGGGCCGGGCGCGGCCCCGTCGCCGGAGATCAGGCGGGCGGCCAGGTCCCAGCGGCCGCCCAGCGCCCGGCGCAAACCCGCGTCGGAGCCGGTGCGCACCAGCTCGTCCAGCGGCCCGCTTCCGTGGAGAGCGATGAACGCCTCGACCAAGGCAATCTCCTGGTGATAGGCGGCGCCCGGCGTCGCCGGCCGCCCCAGGTCCGTCAGGATCTCGTTGGCCAGGACGACCGCCCGTTTCTGCGTCCAGCCCTCCGCGAAGAAGTGCTTGAGCTCCTGATCGTGGCGCACGCGCAGGATGCCGTCGTCCATCAGGTGCACCGCCTCGTGCACCGCGTACTCGACGAACGCGTCCAACGCCACCGGCCGCGCCGCGACCAGGATCACCACCGGGACCTCGGTCTTTCCGTCGGTCACGATCCGCGCCGCGCCGGCCGCGTCTTCCGGGATTCCAAGACTCCGGAGCATCTCCCGGTCGCGCACCAGGAACAGATTCTTCGCCGTGATCGGCAGCTCCGGGCGCAGCGCGTTGATCCGGGCCACGATCGCCTCGATCTGAGGGTGGACCTCGTAGGAGCCGCGCCGCAGCTCGGCCAGACCCGACGCCAGATCGGGCGCGCGGATCAGCCCGGTGTCCGTCGCGGCGACGGGCGGCGCCGCGGCCGCGGGCGCGGGAAGAAGCGCCGGCGCGGAAGCGGCGACCGGCGCGATGGAAACGGACGGCGGCAGAGAGATCGACGCGGCCGGGGAAATGGAAAGAAGAGCCGGCGCGGCCAGCGCCGCCGGAGCGGAGATCGCGGAATAGGAAGGAACGGCGATGGGCTCGACGAGCACGGCGGCGCGAACGGGCGCCGCCGCGATCAGAGCCAGAAGTAACAAGCGCTTCATGAACGGAGTATATCCACGGATGAACGCCATCACTTGGGCCGATGGGTCCCCAGCGGAGGGACCTTTTGGCACGGCGCGGATGGCCCGGACGGCCTATGCCGATCCCCCCTCGCTGTCATAGAATGGCGCATGATCAACTGGGCTCCGGCGCTTCTGCTGTCCGCCGCACTGCCGTCGCAGGCCGCCGTCGTCCAAATCGCGCCGCGCCTCGGCGTCTCGATGCCCGTCGCCCCGACGATCGTCGCCGCGTCCGCCCTACAACCTCTGCCGCTCGCCGTCGTGCCCGCCCTGACCGCGCCGGCGGCCGCTCCCGCGCTGAGCGCCGCTCCCGTTCTCGCCGCCGCGCCCGCGCTGGCCGCCGCTCCGGCCGCCGCCTTGCCGCCCGCCGCCGCGCCGGCCGCCGCCTCGGCGCTGCGCTCCGCGGCGCTTCCCTCCGCCTCCGACTCGGCGCGTCCCGTCGGCGAGCAGGCCGCGACCGAAGCCAGCCGGATGTGGGACGGCTTCGGCGCCCCGCGGTCCGACGTGTCGGCCGAGACGGAAGAGCCGCCCGTCGAAGGACTCCCCGGCGCGCTGACCAAAGGCTGGAAGCGCGCCGCGTTCGCCAGCGCGGACGGCGGCTTGGACATTTCCTACAAGCACCGCTCCGGCCCCGCCGGGACCGTCCCGCGCGTGTACGCGGGCGGCCTGGCCCTGAACGAAAGCTTCGACCCGCTGTTCGCCCGCTCCGCGAAGTCCGCGCGCCCCGAGTATTTCCTCTGGATGCGCGGCCACGCGCCGACCGGCTGGACCCCCACCGCGACGCCCATCGACGCCGACGCGCGCGACCTGGCCCGGATGATCGTGATCTCCGCGCGGGAGTCGGGCTCGCCCAAGGTCGAGCTGGCCCTGCACTCGTTCGGGACCTTGATCTTCCAGCGCATGGTCCAGCTCCATGCCGAACCCGAGGTGGCGGAGGCCCTGAAGCTCCTGTCCGGCTCCCGCGTGTTCATGCTCAACGCCACCACGCACTACGAAGGCAGCGAGAAGCGCGCCGGGCGCCAGTTCGAGCAGATGGGCACCGCCACGAAGCAGTTCGTCGGCTGGCTGGACTCCATGGACGGGGTCGCGAACATGTGGCGCGCCGCGGCCGAGTTCAACCCCTTTCTCGCCGCGGCTCAGGCCGCCTGGAAGGCCCAGCGCGACCAGATCATGGCGATGGCGTCCAAAGGCGCGGCGGACATGATGCGCGCCGACCTGCAGGCGCCGTGGGATCCCGCGATCGACCCCATCCGCCGCTCGTTCCTGTCGGCGCTGGCCAGGGACCGGGAAGACCACGGCTGGCAAGAATCCCTTCTGCGCCGCTCCAGCGACATGTTCAAGCTGGAGTTCACGAAGGCCGACGCCGCGCTGATCCGACGGCTGAAGATCGGGCTGGAGCTGATCCACGCGACGGGCGACCAGCTGTTGAATTGGACCAGCGCGCAGACCCTGTTCGAGCGCCTGGGCATCCACGCTCCGGAGGCCGCTCCCGAGGCCGGGACCGTGCTCACCGACAAGACCGGCCTGTTCCGCGCGTCCATCGTGTCCGGAGACCACTACTACCCGTTGAAGCAGCGCGACGACCTGGCGCGCCGCCTGGATCCATGAGCCTGATCCGCACCTACGGCTTCCGCTTCGATCTCCCGCCGAAGGCCGTCCTGGAGGAACGAGAGCTCGCCGACCTGACGACCGCGGCCGCCCGCGCGTCCGGGACCCTGGCGCCGGACGCGCTGCACATCGCGCCGCCGAAGGACCTGTGGACGCCGCTCCCCTCCCCCGTCCCCGGCCTGCTGGTCTCCGGCACCCTACCCGACGATCACCACGCCCGTTTCCTCCTGCGGCTTCCCCGCGACTGGAACGGACGCCTGGTCGTCGCCGCCGCCTCCGGCATCACGGACGAAAACACCTACGACCTCTATTTCTCGGACTTCCTGCTCAGCCGCGGCTACGCGTTCGCCGCCACCGACAAAGGCATGCGCCGCGCCGTTCTGGACGGAACCACGGTCCTGATGCCGATGATCCCGGAGGCCAGCGTCGTGCGCTGGGCGGACCGCCTGGAAGCGCTCGCCGCGCTTTCCAAAAAGCTCGCCGCCAAGCGCTACGGCCGCGCGCCGGAAAAGACCTACGCGGTCGGCCTGTCCAACGGCGGCTTCCTGGCCCGCCGCGCCGCCGAGTCCAAGTCCGGCCTGTTCGACGGCGCGCTGGAAATCTCCGGCGTGATGTGGCGCGCCGACCGCGGCGGCCTGCTGCGGGAGCTGCCCGCCGCGCTGCGCGCGACGAAAGCCCAGCCTTGGGATCGGGCCGCGTTGGCCGCGTTGGATTTCGCCGGCGGCGGGGAATGGGAGCCGGTTCTCGCCTTCTACCGCGCCGCGTACTGGGAGGCCTCCTTGGCCCTGTTCGTCCAGGACATCGACCCGGAGTACGCTGGGCCGATGGAGGACTACGACCTGGACGCGCGCCCGGCGGCCGTCCGCGAACGGATCCGCTCGTATCAAAACACCGGAGATCTCCAGGTCCCGCTGATCTCCCTGTCCGGCGAACGCGACTACCTGATCTCGTGCGCCGGCCACGCGCGCGCCTACGCGGCCTTGGTGGCCGAGGCCGCGAAATCGGGCCTCCACCGGATGAAGTACTTCCCGTCCTCCTCGCACATCGACACGAACCGGGAGATGTTCCCCTTCGTCGAGCCCCTGATGCCGCGCGCGCACGCCGCCTTCGAAGAGCTGACCGCCTGGGTCGAAAACTCCCTGGCGGGTTCCCCGCGCGTCTGATACCCTAGCGGGGGATGGAGGAAAAACACGGCCTAGCGCTGTTCTGCGCGTTCATCCTCATTTGGACGCTCACCAAGCCCTCGCGCCGCGCGCCCGAGCCGACGGAAGATCCCCCGCGCGCGGCGTCGCGGCCGCGCTACGCCCCCGCGGCGCCGATC
>JBIOJO010000019.1:0-62656 GCA_044450965.1 Elusimicrobiota bacterium
CGCCCCACCCCGCGCCGAGCTTTTACCCGTTGACGAGGCATTACTAGTTTTTTTTGTCTTTCTGGTGGGATTGGATTTTGTTATAAGCGTCTGGTGAACCCATTCGGGTAACTTTGCTTGAAGCGGCGATGGGACCGATGATCACGGGCGCCATAGTCGCGGAGGAGCATGGACTCGACGGCGAGTTGTGTTCCCTCATGGTCGGCCTGGGCGTGCCGCTATGCCTGATCACCGTCCCGTTGTGGGCCAAGCTGCTGTCTCTCGTCGGGCTCTGACCCCCGTCTGGTATAATATCCTCGTCGGGCGGGCTCCCTCCATGCGCACCAAAACCCTAAAGAAGAACAAGGTCCACGTCGTCACTTTGGGCTGCTCCAAGAACCTCTACGACTCCGAGGTCCTGATGGGACAGCTCAAGGCGAACAAGTTCGAGGTCGAGCACGAAACCGACCCCGACGACGCCTCCATCGTCGTGATCAATACGTGTGGTTTTATCGACAACGCGAAGCAGGAGTCGATCGATACGATTCTTCGGTATGCGGACGCCAAGAAAAAGGGCTTGGTGGATAAGCTGATCGTCACCGGCTGCCTCTCCGAGCGCTACAAGGACGACCTCTCTAAAGAAATCCCCGAGGTGGACGCTTACTTCGGAACGAACGACTTGCCGCGCCTCTTGAAGAACCTCGGCGCGGATTATAAGCATGAGCTCGTCGGCGAGCGCATGCTCACCACCCCGCGCCACTTCGCCTACTTCAAGATCTCCGAGGGCTGCGACCGCCCCTGTTCTTTCTGCGCCATCCCCTTGATGCGGGGCAAACATGTTTCGACCCCCATCGAGGACCTCGTCGCCGAGGCCAAGCGCTTGGCCGTCGCCGGGACCCGCGAGATTTTGCTCATCGCCCAGGATTCGACCTACTACGGCTTGGATATCTACGGCAAGCGCCGCCTGGCTGATCTGCTGAAGGCTTTATCGGACGTGGAGGGTATCGGTTGGATCCGGCTTCACTACGCCTTCCCCGCCGGCTTCCCTCTTGATGTGTTGGACGTCATGAGAGAACGCCCTAATATCGCCAAATACTTGGACATGCCCCTACAACACGTGTCGGACAAGATGTTGGCCTCCATGCGTCGCGGTACGACGAAGGCTAAAACCGCCGACCTTGTGGCGCAGATCCGCGACCGCGTGCCCGGCATCGCCTTGCGCACCACCCTCATCGCCGGTTACCCCGGAGAAACCAAGAAGGATCACGAGGAGATGGTGGAATGGGTGGCGAAGACCCGCTTCGACCGCCTTGGAATCTTCGAGTACTCTCACGAAGAGAATACCCACGCATTCACCTTGAAGGACGACGTGTCGGCGAAGGAAAAGAAGCGGCGGGCTCAGGCGGTCATGGCGGTCCAGCAGGACATTTCCGCCGAGATCAACGCCGACAAAGTCGGTAAGACCTTCAAGGTGTTGATCGATCGTAAAGAAGGGAAGCACTTCGTGGGCCGCACCGAACACGACTCTCCCGAAGTGGATAACGAAGTATTGGTGGACGCGTCGAAGCACTATCTCCGGATCGGCGATTTCGCGCAGTTGCGCGTGATCTCCGCGTCGGAATACGATCTCACCGCCGAACCGGCGTGATCCCTCATCCGCTGACCCTCCTTGTCTGCTGGCTACTGGGCACCAGTCTGTCCGAAGGTTTGGGCTATATACTCCAGTTCATCGGCGAATTGTTCGCCGACGCTCGCCGCTTCGGGGTCATGGGCGATCACGTCTTCGCCGTCGCCGTGGCCGGCCTCGGCTTTATCTCCGTGTTCTCCGGCGGCTTCTTCATCGGCGCCGCGATGAGATTATTCGCCGACAAATCCTGGCCCAAGGCCGTTCTGTGGGCGCTGATGACGTCTCTCATCATCGGTCTGATCAACTCCTCGGTGCCGATGAGAATGTACCCCGCCGCGGGCCTGGCCCTTGTCACGACTCCCCGCTACGTTCTGCTGATGCCGTTGGGCGCCCTTCTGGGGGCGTATGCCGTGGAGCGCCTGCGGAATGACCACCGCGTGATCGCCGCCCAGGACGCCGTGCGCGGCTTCATGGTCTGGGAGCATTGACGTTTCCCGCTTGAAATCCCGGCCGCCATACAGCTAGTGTAAGCAGGAAGTCGCCCCACAGGAGTTTCCCATGCCCTTCATCATCGCCATCGTCGTGATCCTGCTCTCCGGCCTGCGCATCGCCCAGGAATACCAGCGCGGCGTCGTGTTCCGCCTGGGCCGCTTCACCGGCATCCGCGGCCCGGGGCTGTACTGGATCATCCCCCTGGGCGTCGAGAGCTCCACCATCATCGATATCCGCATCAAGACCGTCTCGGCCGAACAGCAGGAGACCATCACCCGCGACAGCGTCACCGTGAAGGTCAACGCCGTCATCTGGTACAAGGTCACGGATCCGGCCAAGTCCGTCATCGCCGTCACCGACGCGGGATCGGCCATCTACCAGCGCGGCCTCACCAGCCTGCGCAACATCATCGGCCAGCACGATCTGGACGAGGTCCTTCAGAACCGCGACAAGATCAACGGTCTATTGAAGGAGAGCGTCGCCTCGTCCGCCGCCGCCTGGGGCGTCGAGGTGGAGCGCTTCGAGATGAAGGACGTGGAGCTGCCCGAGGCCATGCAGCAGGTCATGGCCATGTCCGCCGAGGCCATCCGCGAGAAGCGCGCCCGCATCATCAAGGCGGAGGCGGAGCTGGAAGCGTCCATGAAGCTGTCCCAGGCCGCGGCCACCATGGCGGAGAATCCCGCCGCCCTGGAACTGCGCCGCATGCAGATGGTGTCCGAGGTGGGCGCCGAGAACAACAGCACCACCGTGCTGATGATCCCCTCGGATTTCGTCACCCTCACGAAGACGCTCACGGAATACCTCCGCGAGCACGCCACGAAGAACGTCGCCTAATCTTCTTTCGGCGCGAACGGCTTCTTCACCAGCTTGCCGCTCTCTTTGGACAAGGCTTCGACCTTGGTCTTCGCGTCTTCCAGGCGCTCGGTGAGGCTTTTGGCCAGGCCCACGCCCTTCTCGTATAGAGCGAGCGACTCTTCCAAGCCCTTGTCGCCGGATTCCAGCTCGCGCACGAGCGTTTCCAAGTCCTCGAGGGTCTTCTCGAACGCCTCCGGCTTGTCGGTCTTCGCCTTGCTCATGAGGTCACCTCGCAATTGATTTCGCCGTCGGATAAACGGATGTGTACGGGATCACCGCGCTTGACCTGAGACGCTTTCGTCAGGACCTTGCCCTTGCTCTCCGCGATGGCATAACCTCTCGCCAACACTTTCAACGGGCTGATCGCGTCCAGCCGTCCCGCCGTCGCGCCGAGGCGCAGCCCGGCGTTCTCGAGTAAACGGCGTACGGCTTCGGGCAGACGAACGGTCAGCTCGTCCACG
Organism: Elusimicrobiota bacterium; assembly: GCA_044450965.1. GTDB lineage: Bacteria > Elusimicrobiota > Elusimicrobia > UBA1565 > UBA9628 > GWA2-66-18. The sequence continues at coordinate 3,415 of JBIOJO010000019.1, forward strand.
CGCTGCACCTTTTGTTCCCACAAACGGCGGGGGTCCTGCAGAAGGGGGTGCTGGGCGGCGTAGATCAAACGGCGTGAGAGATCTTCGAGCTTGTCGCGTAATGTCTGCGCCATGGCGTCGTCGTGTTCCAATAATCGGTCCAGCAGCGCCGCCTTTTCCGGAACGACCAGCTCGGCGGCGGCGGACGGCGTGGGGGCCCGCAGATCGGCGACGAAGTCCGCGATGGTCCAATCCGTTTCATGACCCACGCAGGAAACGATGGGGATATGTGACATTGCGATCGCGCGAGCGACGGGCTCCTCGTTGAACGCCCAGAGGTCCTCGATGGATCCGCCGCCGCGGCCCACGAGTAATACATCCGTATCGGCCGCCAGCTCGTTGAAGCCGCGTATCGCGTCGGAGATCTCTTCCGCCGCGCCCGGGCCCTGAACTTTGACCGGCCAAACGCGGATCTCGATGCCGGGCCACCGTCTCGACAGAACATTGATCACGTCACGCGCGGCCGCGCCCTGCCCGGAGGTGACCACGCCGACGGATTTTGGGAACGGCGGCAGGGGCTTCTTGCGGGACTCGTCGAATAACCCTTCGGCCTGGAGTTTGGCCTTCAGCTGTTCGAGCGCCAATTGTAATGCGCCCTTGTCCCGCGGCTCCGCCGCGGAAATGACCAGCTGTAATTCGCCCCGAGGTTCGTACGACGTGACTCGAGCGCGAACTAACACCTTGAGGCCATCGACGAATTTGAACTTAACCGAGTACGCCGAACCTTTAAAGAGCACGGCGCGAACCTGCGCCTTGTCGTCCTTTAGGGTCAGATAGGTATGACCCGACGGGTAGGCCTTGCAGTTGGATATTTCCCCTTCAACCCAAAGGTCGGGAAAAGAGGCCTCGAGCAGTTCGTGTATCTGCGCGTTTAGTTCGGCGACCGTGAAGATGCGTCGGTCGGTCGGCATGAGGTTATTCCGACTTGGGATGCAGGTAGTACGCCAAAGCGCTTCCGGCGAAGAACCAGCCCAGCAGGTGCCAGATCAGGCTTTGGTTGTAAGCGGCGCGCGGACCGGCCAGCCAGGCGATCGATGCGATGGTGAGCGTCAACCCGATCTTCTCGACGATCGAGCGCGGACCGGCTTGGATCAGCGCGTAGGTGAGCAGGGCGCCGGTGATCAGGCATGCCGGCCCGCTGTGCAGCCCAGGCACGAAATACAGGATGACTCCCGCGATCAATCCGCCGACGAGGATGCGCATGGGTCGATGATACAAAAAACACCGCGGAGCGTTTTTGAACAACTGTCGTCAACGACAGTTCAATTGTGGATAACTCGAATGAGCCGGCGCAGGCTAGGAATTCTGCGGCTTGATGACGGGCGGCGCCTCGGAGCGCAGGGGCACGTAGACGTGGACCTTGTTCTGCTGGGAGGCGCGCACCAGGCATTCGGACTTCACGTCGTGGAACTTGTAGCTGGCCGCGCGCAGGGGCAGGACCGAGGTCACGATCTCGATGTGGCCGCTGCGCCGGTCGTAGCCGCAGACGCTTTGGGAGAAGACCAGAATGGCGCCGCGGACGATGGGGTCCACGCGCAGGTTCAGCTCGCGAATGGGCGTGCGGGCGATCAGCGGCTCGGCGGCCTGGACCTTGGCCATGGCCAGGGCGAAGCTGGCGGCGCGGATGGGGCGCTTGGGGTCGCGGCGGGTGGAGACCTCGCCGCGGAAGAGGCGGTCGTCCCACAGGCCCAGGGCGGCGATGTCGCGGCGCACCCACTCGTAGCAGTGCTTGCGCAGGCGCTTCAGGCGGCGGGCGTACTTCCGGGGGGACTCTCCGTTATGGCGGTCCCAGTTGTGCGCGTTTCCGTCGGCCACGTCGGCCAGCTCGTCGGTCTTGTCCCAATCGATGCGGCCGATCACGCTGACCTGCTTCGGCGGCGGGGCCAACTCCGGCGCGCGCGCGACGCGGACGCGGCGCTTGGAGCCCTTCTTGGAGCGGGATTTCGTCGCGGGCGCCGGCGCGGGCGGGGCGACCTCCGGCTGGAGGGTGTCCACCAGGCCGGTGACGTAGTAGTAGCGTTTCGCGAACGAAGGCTCGCTGATTTCGGCCAGCAGGGCGGAGCGGGCGCGGCTTTCGGCGGCGGTCAGGGCCTCGTCGGCCGGGCGGCGGCGTCCGCGGTACAGGGCCAAGGCGGATTCGGGAGGGTTCACTCCCAGGCGTCCGGCGACGCGGACCACCATGTCGGCGTAGATGGCCCAGTCGTCGAAGGCCTCCACGCGGCCGGCGCGGACGAATTCGGCCTCGTCGCGCAGGGGCTCCAGCTCGGAATAGGAGGCCACGTCCATGGCCAGCGCGTCGTCGGCCTCGGAGCGCAGGCCCGGGTCCAGGAAGCGGCGGCGCATCTCGGCGACGGCGGCGCTTCGGGAAGCCTTGGACGGCTCGGCGACGGCGTCCGTGCGGGCGGGGTCCTGGGCGGCGGCGTGCGGAACCGCCGCGAAAGCGGCCAGAATCAGCGCGAAAACGGACCGGCGGAGGCTCTCTTGGCGCATCTGTTGATGATACAAAAAACGCCCCCGGAAGCTTACTTTTGGAGGCCCTTCAGCCGTTCGGCGATGCGCTTCTCGTCGCCCTGGTCGGTGGGCTCGTAGAAGCGCTTGGGATCGGGCATGTACTCCTGGGCGACCCAGTGGCCGGGGAAGTCGTGGGCGTACTTGTAGCCCTGGCCGTGGCCGCGCTCCTTGGCGTCCATGTTCGCGTCGCGCAGGTGCAGGGGGACTTCGCGCGTGGGCCCGTTGCGGACCTCGTTCAGCGCGGCGTCGATGGCCAAATAAGAGGCGTTCGACTTCGGCGCGGTGGCCACGAAGATCGCGGCCTGGGCCAGCGGGATACGGGCCTCCGGCATGCCCAGCAGTTCGGCGGCGCGGAAGGCGGACTCGGCCACCAACAGGGCGCGGAAGTCGGCGTTGCCCACGTCCTCGGACGCGCAGATCAGAATGCGGCGGGCGACGAAGCGGGGATCTTCCCCGGCCTCGAGCATCTTGGCCATCCAATAAACGGCGGCATCGGGATCGGAGCCGCGCATTGATTTTATAAACGCGTAAATGTGGTCGTAGTGATTGTCGGATTTTTTATCGTAACGAATCTGGCGTTTCTGGATGGACTCTTCCGCCACGGCCAACGTGACGCGACGTTCTCCCGTTGAATCGGGTGATGTCGTTAATGATGCGATCTCGAGTGCATTCAACAATCGGCGAGCGTCGCCGCCCGAATGGCGGATCAAATGCGCCTTGGCCTCCGGTGTCAGCACGACCTTCATCGCGCCGACGCCGCGTTCGGAGTCGGAAACGGCGTGATCAAGAATCTTTTCCAGCTCCGGTTCGGGGATCGGCATGAACTCGAAGGCGGTCACGCGCGAGCGGAGAGCGGCGTTCACGTAGAATCCGGGATTTTCCGTTGTCAGACCGATGAGCAATACATCCCCGCGCTCCACCGATGGAAGTAAGGCGTCTTGCTGGGTCTTATTAAAATGATGGATCTCGTCGACGAGAAGAAGCGTCTTTCTGCCCAGACTCTGCGCCGAATACCGCGCTTGATCGACGGCCTTCCGTATGTCGGCCACCCCGGCGGTGACCGCGTTGAGTTCCACGACTTCAGCGTTTGATATCGACGCGATATGTCTCGCCAGCGCCGTTTTCCCGCATCCTGGAGGCCCGAAGAATAATGCGGACGTGAATCGCCCGCTTTCCACCAAGCGGCGCAGGAGCTTCCCCGGCCCCAACAAGGCGGCCTGCCCGGCGAATTCGTCCAACGTGCGCGGCGCCATTCTTGCCGCCAGAGGCTGTCCCGAATTCCCGGCCGCGAACAGCTCGCTCACTCGGCGGCCGGGGACTTGCCGGCGTCCAGGGATTCGCTGAGGGACTTGGTGATGCGCTCGGCGGCGTTCTCCAGCATGCGGCGCGTGGTCTCGTGCTGGCGCGTCTCCTTATCCAGGTCGGCGGCGAAGGAGAGGGCGACCAGGAGGGCGATCTTCGAGGTGTCGGCCACGGTCTTGTTCTGGCCCTGCAGCTCGGTCATGCGCTCGGAGACCTTCTGCGCCAGCATGTTGATCTCGATGGGGGTCAGTCCCTCCATCTCGACGACCAGGCGGCGCGTGCCGATCTGCACCTCGACTTTTTCGTTCATGCCAGCCGCTCCAGCTTTTCCGAGAGCTTGATGAGGCGCGACTTGAGTCGTTCGTGGCGCGCCAAGGTCATCTTCGCCTCGCGGAGCTCTTCCTTCGCGTGCTTGTGCTCGGTCTCGATCTTATGCAGCTTCTCGCGCAGGGCGCGGTTTTCGGTGGAGATCTTCTGCAGGGCCTCGGCGGTCTGCTTCGCCAGGCTCTCGAGCTTCTGCAGGCTCTGGAGCGGGCCGATCATGGCGTCAGCTCCGGAGCGCGGCGCCGAGCTTGGCCGTCAGCGCCGCGACGATCTTCTCGACGAAGCCCGCGACCTCGGCGTCGGTCAAGGTGCGGTCGGAGCGGCCGAAAGTGAGGCGGATGGCCAGGCTCTTCTTGCCTTCGGGGAGATTCTTGCCCTGGTAGACGTCGAAGAGCAGGACGTCGTGAAGCTCGGCGATCGCGCAGCCGCGGACGGCGTCCTCCACCGACGCGTAGGGGGCCGCCTGGTCCACGACCAAAGCCAGGTCCCGCCGCGACGAGGGATGGGGGGAGAACTCCGCGAAGCGCACGACGGGAGCGGGCCGCGCGGACAGCTTTTCGAGATTAAGCTCGAACATGACGGCGCCCTCGCGCTCCATGTCGAAGGCGCGGGCGACCCGCGGGTGCAGCCAGCCGACGGTGGCCATCGCGACGCCGTCCACGAGGGCGCGCAGGGCGTTGCTGGGATGGAACAGCGGGTCGCAGACCCAGCGCCCGGCGGCGGCGTCTCCGGGCTTGGCCCAGGTCAGCGTGCCGGCGCCGGCCAGCAGGTCTTCGACCGCGGCCTTCGCGTCGGCGAAGCCCGCGCGCGGCGCGCGGGCCGACTGCCAGCGCGCGTCCAGCACGGGCCCCAGCATCAGGCCCGCGGCGCGCCACTGCTCCGACACGGCGCCGTCCTTGAGAGAATAGGCCTTGCCCAGCTCGAAGAAGCGCGCGGCGTCGGATCCGCGGCTCAGATTGTATTGGGCGTTCTTCATCAGGCCCGGCAGAAGGGAGGGGCGCATCACGGCCCAATCTTCGGAGAGCGGGTTGGACATGCGCGGCAGGTCTCCGGCGGGCATGCGACAGGCGGCCAAGGTCTTTTCGGCCAGGAGATCGTAGTTATACGCCTCGGTCAGGCCCATAGCTGTCAGACGGCGGCGCGCGCGGCGCGAGGCGGTTTCCACCGGGGTCAACGTCGCCGCGCCGGCAGATAACGGCGCGAGCCGGTACGGGATACGATCGTAGCCCAGGAAGCGGCCGACTTCTTCAGACAAGTCAAAAGCCGTGGAGAGGTCGTGCCGCCAAGTCGGGGGCGTGAACGAGAAATCGGCGGCGTCGCCGGAAAATTCGGAGGCGATGCGTTTGAGCGAATCGAGGATCTCGTCGTCGGCGAATGACGCGCCCAGGATGTCGTTCAGGCGAGACGTCGAGGTTTTGATCAGCGCCTTCGCCGGCGTGGACGACATGACCTCGGACGCCTTTCCGGCTGCCCCGCCGGCGGCCTGAAGGATCAGCGCGGCGGCGCGGGCGGCGGCGTCGCGCGCGGCGGCGATGTCCGCGCCGCGCTCGAAGCGATACGACGAATCGGAGCGGAGCCGGGTCTTCTGCGAGGAAGATCTGACCTCGGAGGGGGTGAAGTAAGCGCCCTCGAGCACGACTCTCGTCGTGGATGCCGTGACGGACGATTCCTCGCCGCCCATGACGCCCGCCAGCGCCACGGGTTTCTCGATGTCGGCGATGACGAGGAGTCCCTCGGGAAGGTCGTACTTCTTGTGGTCGAGCGCCAGGAAAGTTTCTCCTTGGCGCGAACGGCGAACGAACAATTTGCCTCCGGCGAGTTTATCGGCGTCAAAGGCATGCAAAGGCTGGCCGACGTCATGGAGGACATAATTGGTTATGTCCACGACATTGTTCACCGGTCGCAGCCCGATCGCTTCGAGCTTCGTCTTCAGCCACGCCGGGCTATCGGTGACCTTCACGCCCGCGATGAGTCTCCCGCCGTAGAAGGGGCAGGCATTGGGGGCATCAACTCGGATCGGGAACGTGTCAGTGAGCGTTTCGGCCAGCGAGGATGACACCGGCTTCAGCGTCTTGCCCAAAGCCGCGGCGATCTCCCGGGCGAGACCCCGATGCGACAGGCAGTCGGGGCGATTCGCGGTGATCTCCACTTCGAAGACGTCGTCGGCGGGTCCGAGTAATGACCCCACGTCGGTGCCCAGGGCCGGGCCTTCGCCCATCACCCAAATTCCGTCGCCGTCCTTGGGCAGGCCCAGCTCGGCGCGGGAGCAGATCATGCCTTGGGATTCGACGCCGCGTAGCTTTCGTCCTTCGATCTTGAAGTTGCCCGGAAGAACGGCGCCGATGCGCGCGAAGGCGATGGTCTGGCCGGAGTCGACGTTCGGCGCTCCGCAGACGACATTCCACTGCTTCGCGCCGTCGTCGACGAGGCAGACCGACAGCTTGTCGGCGTTGGGGTGCTTGTCCTTCGACACGACCTTTGCGACTACGACGCCGGTGAAGGTCGGCCCGAGATGGGATACCCCGGCGATCTCGAACCCCAGCTTCAGCAGTTGGGCGGACAGCGCCTCGGCCGAAAGGCCGTGGTCGAGATGCTCCTTGAGCCAGTTAGACGAGATCTTCATCGAATTGTTTGAGGAAACGGAGATCGTTGGTGTAGAAGTCCCGGATGTCGCGCACCCGGTGCTTCAGCATGGCCACGCGTTCCACGCCGATGCCGAAGGCGAAGCCGGTGAAGCGTTCCGGGTCCCAGCCCGCGGCGGTCAGGACCTTGGGGTTGACCACGCCGGCGCCCAGGATCTCGATCCATCCGGTGTGCTTGCACGCGGGGCAGCCGGTGCCCGGGCAGAAGAAGCATTTCACGTCCACTTCGGTGGACGGCTCGGTGAAAGGGAAATAGGACGGGCGGAAACGGGTCTTCGTGTCCTTGCCGAGGAGGTGCTCGAGGAACGCCTGGAGATGTCCCTTGAGATCGGCGAAGCCGATGCCGCGGTCCAGCACCAGGCCTTCGACCTGGTGGAAGATTGCGGAGTGCGTGGCGTCGGTCTGCTCGTGGCGGAACACGCGGCCGGGGCAGACGATGCGCAGGGGCCTGTTCGCGGCGCCCGGCGCTTCCATGGAGCGGATCTGGACGGTGGAGGTGTGCGTGCGCAGGAGCCGCGGCAGGCCTTGAAGGTAGAAGGTGTCGTGGGAGTCGCGCGCCGGATGGTCGTCCGGGATGTTGAGCGCGGAGAAATTGTGCCGCTCGTCCTCGACGAAGGGGCCTTCCGCCCACGAGTAGCCCATGCGCTGGAAGATATCCGCGATGGCGGACAAAGTGGTGGTCAGCGGGTGCAGGCGTCCGCGCGGGGAGCGCACCGACGGCAAGGTCAGGTCGATCGCGTCATCCGCGAGGGCGGCGGCGTCGCCGGCGTCCTCCAGGGACGCGCGGTGGGCCTCCAGCTCGGCCTCGAACGCGGACTTCAGCGCCTGGACCTTGGGGCCGGCCTCCTTCTTGTCGTCGATCGGGAGGTCCTTCAGCGACTTGAGGAGCTCGGTCAGCTCGCTTTTGCGTCCCAGGAAACGAACACGGACCTCCTCGAGCTTGAGGAGGTCCGTGCATTCGCCGACGCCCGCCCCGCGCAGGGCCGACTCGACCCGCGCGTAAGCCTGGTCCCAGGCGGCGCGGGTCGTCGTCGGCTCCATGGCCGGGTTTAGACGCCCTTGGCGAGCGTGATGAGCTTCTGGAAGGAAGCGCCGTCGCGGATGGCGATCTCGGAGAGCATCTTGCGGTTCAGCGTGATGCCCGCCTTCTTGAGGCCGTTGACGAAGCGACCGTAGGTCGTCTCGTGCTGGCGGCAGGCGGCGTTGATGCGCTCGATCCAGAGGGAGCGGAAATCGCTCTTCTTGTCCTTGCGGCCGGTGTAGGCTTCGTTGAGCGAGGCCTCGACCTGCTGCTTGACCATCCGCCAGCGGGTGCTCTTGGCGGAGTAGTTGCCCTTGGCGAGCTTGAAGAACTTCTTTTTATGGGCGCGAGTGGTGACGCCGGATTTAATTCTCATGGATTGCCTCTAAGCGTAAGGAAGGAACCGGCGCATCGTCTTCGCGTCGGTGTTGTTCAGAGTGGAGCTTCCGCGCAGGAAACGGCGGCGCTTGCCGCCGAGCGGAGCCATCAGGTGGCGCTGGCCGGGGTGCTCGTGCTTGAACTTCCCTGCAGCGTTGGTGCGGAAGCGCTTCTTGGCGCCGGAGTGCGACTTCATCTTGGGCATGACTTCCTCAACTCGTGCGGCTGATTTAATGCGGCTTCGGGATCAACGTCATGACGAGGCGGTTGCGGTCAGGCATCGGAGCCTGCTCCACGGCCGCCTTTGCGACGAGCTTCTCTTGAATCGACATCAACAGCTTGAAACCGAGGTCGCGATGCTGCATCTCGCGTCCGCGGAAGACCACGGTGATGCGCACCTTGTCGTGCGCGTCGATGAACGCCTCGATCTGCCTGACCTTGACGTCCAGGTCGTGCGCCCCGATATTCGGGCGGAACCGCAGTTCCTTGAGGAGTCCGGCCTTCTGCTTCTTGCGAGCTTCGCGTTCCTTCTTTTCCTGCTCGTACTTGTACTTCGAGTACGCCAAAATCTTGCACACCGGAGGCGTCGCGGTGGCCGCGATCTCGACGAGGTCGAGTCCCCGGCTGCGGGCGATCGCCAGAGCTTCTCCGATCGGCTTGACTCCGATCTGGGTTCCGTCGGCATCGATCAGGCGGACCGACGCGGCCCGAATGGACGAATTGACGCGGGTGAAATCCTGCGGTGCGCGCTGCTGAAACCGGTTGTTAGTCGCCAAATCGCTCCTTTATCGTCAAAAACGCCGAGGGAACATGGTAGCAAGTCCCCGACGGCGCCGTCAAACGATGTTTGCCATGGCGGCCCGGAAGGCGCGGGCCCCGGCCTCGGGGCCGCCGGGGTGCATGAGGAGGCGTCCGCCGACCAACCAGACCGCGTCCGGGCCGAAATCCCGGGCCATGTCGGCGGTGTTGTCCAGGCGCATGCCGCCGCCGGGAGCGGGGAAGGCGGCGGCCAGCCCGCCCAGAGGGGCCTTGGACCGGGCGTCGATGGCGCGGCACTCGGCCGGGGTGAAGGCGAAGCGGCCTCCGGCGTTGGGGAAGACCGTGATGTCGGCGCCGATGAGGCGCATCATCGTTCCCAGGTAGAACGACGTTTCGATCCCATGGGAACGGTCGGCGTAGAACGCGCCGGAGAAGGCGGGGTGGGCCATGAACACGGCGGGCTTGCGCTGGGCCAGGCGGCGGACCTCGTCGAGACCCAGTATGGCGGGGCAGACCAGGACGCCGCGCAGGCCGAATTTCAGCACGAAGTCCAGGCGCGCCTCCAGCTCTTCCTGCGGGCCGGACAAATGAGGCAGATAGAGGCAGTTGCCGCCGGTTTCCGCGTTGGCCCGCGCGACCGCATCGCCGATGCGCGACACGCGCGAGCGGAAATCCAGGAACGACGCGTCCACGATGTTCTGGTCGTCCTTGGCGATGTCCCCGCCTCCGCGCGCGAAAGCCGCGGCCATCTCCGCCAGCTCCGCGTCCGACGACCCGCCGGGCTTCAGCGCGGTGGCCAGAAGCGGCCGGCCCGCCACGCCGAGAAGCTTGCGCAGGCCCGCGACGCCGAAGTTGGGGCCGCGGAAGGATTTAAGGAACGACTCGGGCCAGCGGACGTCCACCAGCTTCACGCCGGGCCAGATGGACGCGTTGCCGAACACCAGATTGAGCAAAGTCCCGACGCGGCCGGAGGCGAGCGCCGCGGGGAAATCCACCTCCACGCGGAAGCGGCCGCCGTCCGCGGGCGTCACGGGGCCGACGCGGCCGACGATCCCGTCGCGGATCGCCTGCGGCAGCGGGAAGTCGAGCGGGACCTCCACGGTCTCCTCGAACGCGATGGCGAGGGCCAGCTTCTCCGCTTCGGCGGCGGGGCCGGGGACTTCATAGACGGCGACGAGCCGTTCGCTGGCGGGCATCGGCGTGTATGATACCACTCAGCGCATCGAGTCGAAGAGCAGTTTCGCGAACAGTCCGGCGCAGACCAGGACCACGACGGGACGGATGATCTTGGCCCCGTCGCGCACTCCGAGGTGCGCGCCCACCCAGTTGCCGGCCACGCCCATGGCCGCCATCGGCAGGCCCACGCGCCAGTTCACCCGGCCCGCGATCACGAAGGCCAGCAGCGCGCCCAGGTTCGACAGAAGATTCAGCGCCTTGGCGCGCGCGGTGGCTCCCAGCAGATCGAAGCCGCAGACGCGGACCAGTCCGAGGGCGTAGAAGGTGCCCGCGCCGGGCCCGAAGAATCCGTCGTAGGCGCCGACGGGGGCCGAAACCATGATTTCGAGCCGCCGCCGCGCCGCGAGCGTCAGGCGCCGGCTGGAATCCTCGTGACCGAAATTCTTTCGCGACCAGACCAGCCAGGACACCAACGGCAGGACGACGAGCATCAGCGGGCGCAGCCACTTGGGGTCCACCCGCACCGCCAGGCGCGCCCCCAGCCAGGCGGCCAAGCCGGTCGCGATCAGCACCGGAACGAACTCCTTGAGCGAGAACTTGAGAGCGCGATGATAGCGGGCCGTCGCCACGATGGTGCCCAGGCTGGACGAGAGCTTGTTCGTGCCCAGGATGAGCGCGGGATTCAGGCCCGACGCCAGGTACGCGGGAAGGGTGATCAGCCCGCCGCCGCCGGCCAGCGCGTCGATGACTCCCGCCAGGAACACGCAGACCCCCAAGACGGCGAACGCGGGAGGAGCGATGTCGAGGGCCACGAGGCATTGTACGATTTGCTACCCTGCGCGGCGATGCGCACCGTGCTCAAAAGATTGGAAGGGAAATTCGCGATGCTGCCGACCTTCGCGGCGGCGATGGCGTTCTACTTCGTCGTCTCCCTTATTCCGTTTCTGATCGTCGTGTCGAAAGCGGTGGCGTGGATGTTCTCGACGAACCTCACGTCGGAATTGGCCGGCTTCCTGCGGGAGGTCCTGCCGCCGGAAAGCCGCCTGCGCCCCGAGGCGATCTCGGCCGCCGTGCAGGGCCGGGGTTTGAGCGCGGTCAGCACCGCGGTCGCCGTGTGGACCGCCTCCAACGGCTTCAACGAGATGGCGCGCGCGGTGCATTTCGTCTTCTCGGACCGGCCGCATCCGGGCGGCTGGATGCGGCGCTTGAAGGCGCTGGGCCTGCTCGGCATCTGGACGGCGGCGATCAGCGCGACGGCGATCTTCCTGGTCTTGATCCCGATCGCCCGCGAGTCCCTATCGCGCCTGGGCGCGGAACAGGCGTTGCCCGTCTTGGCGCCCGCCGCCGTGCGTTACCCCGCGGCCATCATGCTGATGTTCGCGGCCTTCACCTTGACCTACGCCTTCATCCCCGAGCCGATCCGCCGTCCGCGGTGGCGCGCCGCGGCTTTGGGCGGCCTCTTGGCCACGGCGGCGTGGACTGGAACCTGCCTGGTCTTCGCTTTCCTTATGCCGCGCGTCTGGGGCGTGAGCATGTTCCAGGGAGTGCTCAGCTCCGCGCTGGCGACCTTGGTGTGGGCCTACTGCGGCTGTTGGGGCGTCCTGGTCGGCGCGTGCTGCGCCGCCGCCTTCGACGCGTAGAGCCCCGCGCCCCAGATCAGCGCCGAGACGATCAGCCCGGGGAACGGCGGCTCGAGGCCCAACGGGGCCTCGCCGATACGGCGCGCGGCGATCACCCATCCCAGTGACAGCAAGAATCCCGCCGTCGACGCGGCCGCGGCCCACCTCCCGCCCACGCGCCAGCGCGGGAGATAGACTCCCAGCATGGGAAGGAGCAGGCCCGGAATCACCGCGCTGCCCACCGCGTACCAGAGATCCACGACGGACGGAACGAACAAGGTCAAGATGAAGGACAGGACCGCCGCCGCGATCAAGGAGACGCGCACGCGGCGCTGGGTGGCCGCGGCGTCGGCGGGTTTGATCCGCGATCCGAAATCCCGGCCCAGGCTCACGGCCGCCAGCAGGGATTTGGCTTGGAGGGCCGCGAAGATGGACGCGGAGATTCCGGCGAGGAACAACCCGCGCGCGACGACCGGCATCACCGCGGTCGCCAGGGCGGGATAGGCCAGCATGGGATCGGCCAGGGACGGCACGGCGGCGCGCGCGTACAGCCCGGCCGCGGTCGTCATCAGATCGAACACGGCCCAGAAGCCGATGGAGATCAGGATGCCGCGCCGCGCCACCGCGGGCGAGCCGGCCGCGGCGCAGCGCTGATGGAACGCGGGATCCACGATGGTCCACACCGCGATCAGCCACCAGCCGATGATCTTCCATGCGGTCATGCCGCCGGTCCACGACAAATGCCCCGGCGGCAACTTCGCCGCCAGCGCCGCCGGGCCGCCGACGGCGCGGATCGCGTACGGCAGGACCAAGGCGAACCCCGCGAACATCACGACGATCTGCAGGCGGTTCGAGGCCACGTCGCCGCGCAGGCCGGTCCGCCAGAGCAGGATCAGAGCCGCGGCGCCCGCGGCCGCGGTCGCCAGGCCCACGGCGAGGCCGCTGAGGTGCGACAGCAAAGTCCCGGCCATCAGCATGTCGTCGGCCGGCGCGGCCAGCAGGAACACCAATCCCGCGCCGAGCAACGCGGTCCACCGCCCGTACGCGCCTTCCAAGTGGTCGGCGATGGTCATGCCCGGCTCCAGCCGCACGTTCTCGGCCAAAATGAGCGCGTAGGCCGCCGCGAAGACGTAATACGGAAGCGCCATCACCGTCCAGTTCGACAGGCCGGACGTCCACGTGAATTGCCCGACGCCCAGCACGCCGCCGTAGAACGTCGGCACCAAGGTGGCCACGAATTGCGGGAGGGTCAGGGCGCGGGAGGCGAGGACGTAGTCCTCGATCCCGTCGAGGCGGCGCGCGCGCGCGCCCAGGAGGACGGCGGCGGCGAGAAAGGCGAGAACCAGCAGCGCGTCGATCGGCACTGTCCCTCCGCCGGCATTACCCGGTTCAGGTTCTAAGGGTCTCCCGGACCGACCGGGACTCTCAGCTTGGCGCCCAAGCTCCCCGACGACGAAAAACTATAGCAAGATTCGGCGAAAGGCCGAAATTCAGCGCAGAGTCTTGACGATGTCGGCGACCATCTCGCGCGATACGTCGCCCATCAAGGTGAAATGCCGCGCGCCGCTTCCCCATTGGATCAGCTTGCCCGCGCGGGAGGCGTGCAGAAGCCCGGGCAGGTGCGTCGCGCCCGGGGCGATGATGCCGCCCTTCGGCAGGCGCACCTTCCGGTCCGTCAGGAAGATGGAGATCACGGTCAGGCCGTCGGTGTAGCGCGCGTGACGGACCTTGCTCTTGCCGACGGGGAGGACGTCCGCGCTCTCGAAGATGAAGCCGCCGGGGAGCTTCGCGGGCAGGCCGGCGGCCTCTCCGGTCGCGGCGTTCAGCTGCTCGAGCGTCAGAAAGTCGGGGGCCAGGCCGGGTCCCTGGATGGCGGCGGTGGCGCCTTCGACTTGGAACAAGGCGGGGTCCAGCTTGACGCGCGGTTCGAACGCGGAAAATTCCGCCTTGCTGGCGAACGGGCGCTTGGGAAGGTATCGCCGGCTGCGAAGAACCGTCTTCGTGTCCTGATCCAGCCATAAAGTCTGCCAGGGCTTGCCGTCAATGTTCGGCTTCATCGTCAGCCGCCACGTCGGGCGGCCGGCGACCTTCTCGCCGGTGCTGCTCGAGAGCTCGTAGTTCGAAAGAAGGGCTTGGCGCTCAAGCTCCGGGGACATCACCTTTTCGTAGCTTCGCACCGCGTCGCCGACCACGGTCTTTCCGGCGCGAATCAAGCGCACGGACTCGATGTCGCCGTCGCTGACCGAAACTCGCGTCACGGTCCCGTCGGGGGAAAGGTATTCGCGGCGGATGTTGTCCGGCGGGAGGAACTGGACGCGCATCTCCTCGGCCCGGGTCTGCTTGCCGTACCACTGCGTGACCATCAGCCGGCCCTGGTAGGCGACCGTGGGCGGGGCCAGGACGGCGTCGAGAAGCGCCGCGGGCTCCGGCGTCTGGGCCGCGATCGCCGCCGAAGAGACGAGAAGCGCGGCGGCCGCCAGCAGGCTACTGGGGCTCGGAATCCGAGGCGTCCGCATAGAGGGTTGTCATCTGGTCCGAATAATTGGCGGCGACGAGGTTGTCCTCGGGGACCAGCGCCTCGGCGCTGTAGCGCTCGTGCGCGGCCAGCAGGGGCTCGAACGGCAGTTCGTCGGCGGCGCGCATCTTGTTCGCCCAGATGCCGACGGCCAGCGCGGTCGCGGCGACGGCCCCCGCGGGGATCCAGAGCGCGGGTTTGGCGACGGCCTTCCACCACGGCGTTCCGGTCACGAAGCGGCTTTCCAGGGAGAGGGCCAGGTCGGCGGGCATGGTCCGGCGCGGAGCGGACGAGAGGACCAGCTTCAGGTGGCGCAAGGCGTCCAGTTCCCGGCGGCAGGAGTCGCAGGCGGCGACGTGGGCGTCCACGCGGGCGCGATCCGAAGCGGCGAGCGCGCCGTCCAGTAGCGCCGAAATCTCGATGCCTTCGATGTGCTCTTTCATGACACCCGTCCTCCGCTTTTTTCGAGCTCTTCGTACGCCTTTCTCAGAAGAACCCGTCCTTGATGAATCCGCGACCTGACCGTCCCCACCGGCACCGCCATCACCTCGGCGATTTCCTCGTACGAACGGCCTTCGATGTCGCACAGCGCGATCGCCGAACGGTACGTCATCGGCAGGCGCGCCATCGCCTTCTGCAGCAGGTCCAGGCTTTCCTTCAAAACCAACTCGTCCGACGCCGAAGGCTCGTCGCCGGGCAGCAGATCGGCCCAGCTCGAGTCTTCGACCGGCGCCGGCGCGTCCAAAGAAACGGTGCGGCTGTGCGAATGACGCCGCATCGCGTCGAGAAAAACGTTGTGCAGAATGCGCAACAGCCACGAATCGAACGGCCGAGTCGAGTCGTAGGATCCGGCGTGCTCGAACGCCCGTGCGAACGCCTCCTGCACCAGATCCCGCGCGTCCGGCTCGTTGCCGGACAGGCGGTAGGCGAAGTTGTACGCCTTATCGCCCGCCCGCGAGATCAGATCGGCGAACGTTTTGGCGTCCATCTTCTCCATAAATAATACGTTCGGGGGGGCGGTTGGTTCGGGCCTCAGCGGGCCTTCGGGTCGGCCGACAGGCGGCGCCGGGCGCGGGCCCGGCGATGGGCCAGGGCGATCAAGGTCTCGACAAGGCGGCGCGTCGGGACGCCGGACTCGCGCCAAAGACGGGGATACATGCTGATGGGCGTGAAGCCGGGCAAGGTGTTCGGCTCGTTGAAGTAGACGGCGCCGGTGCGCTTGTGCACGAAGAAATCCACGCGGGCCAGGCCGTAAAGGTCCAGCGCGCGGAACGCGGCCAACGCCAGTTCTCGCACGCGCGCGGCGGTCTTCGCGGGCAGCGGGGCGGGAACCAGCACGCGGGCTCCGTTCGGGTCCAGGTACTTGGCGTTGTAGTCGTAGAACTCCGCGTTCGGAGCGATCTCGGCGACGATGGAGGCCTTGAGCGCGAGGCGGTCCCCGGCCGGAGCCCAGGGGTCGCCCAGCACGGCGGTCTCGATCTCGCGCGCGGGGACGCCCTTCTCGACCAGAGCCTTGTCGTCGTAGCGCAGCGCCTCGCGCAGGGCCGCGGCCACCCCGGACGGCGCGTTCACCTTCACGACGCCCACGGAGGAGCCCATGCGCGCCGGCTTGATGAACACCGGAAAGCCGAAGCGGCGCGCGGCGGCGGCGGCCTGGCGCGGCGTGCGCGCGACGGCCCACGGGACTTGGGGCAGGCCGGCGGACGCGGCCACGCGCTTGGTCGCTTCCTTGTCCATGCCCGCGGCCGAGCCCAGCACGCCGCAGCCGACATAAGGGACCTCGGCGAGCTCCAGCATTCCTTGGAGCGTGCCGTCCTCTCCCATCGGCCCGTGCAGGACGGGGAACACGCAGTCGCCCGCGCCGAGGGAGGTCAGCATCGCCCACGGGTCGAGGCGCTTGGCGCCGGCGCGAATCCGGCGGAGAGCGGGCGCTCCGGCGTGCAGGGCTTCCGCGGTCTCGGCGAGAAGCCGCTTGGGGGCGATTTCGGCCCAGGAGCCGTCCACGCCGATGTGGATCAGGCGGGTGCGGAACCGGCGCGGATCAAGATTGGCGACCACGCACTGCGCGGAGACCGTCGAGACGAAGCGCTCGGCGGAATTCCCGCCGCACAGCACGACGACGGTGGATCGCTTCACGCGGCTCTCGGCGGAGAAGCGAGAGCCTTGGCGACCTTGCCCAGCAACTGGGCGAAATTGAGGGGCTTGAGCACGTAGTCGTCGGCCCCGGCGGCGAAGGCCTCGTCGATTTCCTTGGTGACGCTGGCGCCGGTGCACATCAGGATCTTCATCGCCGCGGTCTTCGGATTCTGGCGGATGAGCTGGACCACCTCGATCCCCGTCATCCCGGGCATGTTGCGGTCGATGATCGCCAGGTCCACGGTCTTCTTGCGCAGGATCTCGAACGCCTGCGCGCCGTGGGCCGCGAGATGGAATTCGTGTCCGCCCGGGGAGAGCACTTCCTTTATGAGGTCCCGGATCGCTTCCTCGTCGTCCACGATCATTATTCTCGCCATGCGCGCATTATAGCGAGAACAGGCCCGCGGCGCCAGCCGCGAGGATGACCAGCGGGTCGGGCGTCTTCGTCAAGAACAGCAGTCCCGCCGCCGCGGAGGCGAGCGCCAGCCGCGCCGGCGAGATGAGGGTGGCCCCCGCCATCGCGAAAACCGCGGCGCCGATGGAGCCCATGGCCGCCGCCATCGCCCCGCGGGAAAATCCCCGGACGCGCGCGTCGTGCGACCAGCGGTCCAGCAGCGGCGCGAGCAGCAAGGTCAGCGCCCAGACGGGAACGAAGAGCCCGGCGGTCGCGGCGACGGCGCCGGCGAGACCGGCGTGAATATAGCCGACGAAGGCCGCGGCCATCACGATGGGTCCGGGCGTCACCACGCCGGCGGAGACGGCGTCCACGAACTGCGGGTCGGTGACCCAGCCGTGGCCGACGGCGTGGGCGCGCATGACCGGAAGAATGGCCAGACCGGTGCCGAAGGTCAGCAGTCCCGCCTTGACTCCCATCAGCGCCAATCCCAGCCAGGCGGCGGGCGCCGCGCCGATCGCGCCGCGGCGGGAGGGTCGGGAGTCCGCGAAGGCGCACAGCGCGGCCGCGAGGACTATGCCCGGCGTGGCCAGGTCCGGGGCGGCGGCGGTGACCAGCGCCGACGCGGCCGCGATCGTCCAAGACGACGGATGCCGGCCCAGCATGGTCTTCGTGAGCTTGAGGGACGACTTGATCACGACGACGATCACGGCGCAGCCCGCGCCGGCGACGAACGCCCGGGGTCCGGGGCGTCCGCCCCAGCGACCGTAGGCCGCGGCCATCGCGACGACCATGACGAAGGACGGCGCCAAGAAGCCGGTCAGGGCGGCGGTCGCTCCGGCGGCGCCGCCGCGGAGACGGCCGAGGTACGCGGCCAGCTGGCTGCCGACCGGCCCGGGGCAGAGGGTCGAAAGCGCGATGCCGCGGGAGAAGTCCTCGGGCGTCGCCCAGCGGTATTCCCGCACCCAGTCCCGCTCCATGGCCGCCAGCTGCGGGGCCGCCCCGCCGAACGCCGTCGCGCCCAGGCGCAGGAAGTAAAGAAAGATGCGCCCGACGGAAGCGTCGTTTTTTTGCGGCGGCACGGCCGCGATCAGTCGGGGGAGTCCTGCAGGAGCTGCAGGACTTTCTTGACGAAGACGTTCTTTTCGAACGGCTTCAGCATGACTTCCTGCGCGCCGGCTTCCCGGGCGCGCTGGACGGCGTCGGAGTAGCCGGTCAGCACCATCACCGGCACGCGCTCGGCGTCGGGGAGGCGGCGCAGGCGGGCCAGCACCTCGAACCCGTCCATCCCGGGCATCATCACGTCCAAGATGACCAGGTTCGGAGTCTCGTCCTTGATCTTCTCGAGCGCCTCGAAGCCGGAGCGGGCGGTCGCGATGGAAACGTTGCGGCTCACGCTGGCCAGGAACAGCATGAGGACTTCGACCAGGTCCGGATTGTCCTCGACGATCAGCACGCGCTTCTTGCGCAGAGTCTCGCCGCCGTCCACCACGGTGGGCGCGGCGTCCGGGGCGCACGTCGGCAGCTCCAGGTGCGAGGTCGTCCCGCTGCCGGCGCCCTGGCTTTCCAGCCAGATGCGTCCGCCGTGCTGCTCGACGATCTCCTTCGAAAGGGGCAGGCCCAGTCCCAGGCCCGGGTACTCGCGCGTCGGGCCCTGGTTCGCGGCGAAGAAGCGCTCGAAGACGTGAGGCATCAGCTCCGGGGGGACGCCGGGGCCCTGGTCGGATACCGAGATCTTGGCTTTGCCGCCGGCGACGGCCAGCTCCACGCGCAGCGCCCCGCCCGCGGGGCTGAACTTCGTCGCGTTGTTGAGCAGGTTGTCCACCACGTCGCCCAGCTTTTCCTCGTCGGCCAGGGCCCAGGCCGATCCGGCGCCCAGCTCCGAGGTTACGACGATCTTCTTGCGGCGGATTTCCTTCCCGGCCCGGCCCAGCTGGAATTCGACGAGCGCCTTCAGGTTCACCGGCTTGAGCAAGGTCGGCTTGCGGCCTTCGTGTACTTCTCGGATGCGGAGAATGTTGTTGAGCGTGACCAGCAGGGCCTCGGCGCGCTCGACGATGGCGGTCAAGGCCTTCTGCTGGTGGTCGTTCATCGGCCCCAGGTTCCCGTCGCGCATGGTATTCGCGTACCCGATGACCACGGTCAGGGGGGTGCGGAGCTCGTGCGAGACGTTGGCGATGAACTCGTTCTTCATCTGGTTGACCTGGCGCAGTTCCATGTTCTGGTTGACCAGGTTGCGGATTTCCATCACGCGGCGCAGGAGCTGGCCCAGGTCGGCCGCGCGCAGGTCCTTGTGCGTCAGGTAGTCCATCGCGCCCTTCTTCATGGCGGCGACGGCGACCTGCTCGCTGCCGGCGGCGGTCGTCATGACCACAGCGGTCTTCGGATGGTGCTGGCGGATCTTGTCCAGGATGTCCAAGCCGTCGGTCGGCGGCAGGCGGTAGTCCAGGAACACCAGATCGAAGGTGCGCTCCTTCAGCTTCTTGAGCCCCTCGTCCCCGTCGGCCGCGACGTCCACGAACAGGCGGGCCTGCTTCAGTTTCTCCAGCTGGGACTTGAGCAAAGTCCGGTTGTCCTGTTCGTCGTCAACGACGAGAATGGAAAATTGAGCTTCTTCGGGAGTCGCCATCGCGGCCCATTGTAGCAGACGCACCCCGCCCCGTCCAGTCCGCCTGGTTCCCCTTCCTTGATAAGAGGGGCTGGAAAAGCTATCCTGACATCCCTCAAAAATCATCTTATGCCGACCGAAACGACCCTCCATCCCGACATCCTGAAAGTGCTCCTGGCCGAGGACGCCCTGCGCGTCCGCATCCGGGAGTTGGGCGCCCAGATCACCCGCGACTACGCCGGACGCCGCCTGCTGGTGGTGGGCGTGCTCAAGGGAAGCCTGATATTCATGGCGGACCTGCTGCGCGCCATCGGCCCCGAGGTGGACGTGCACGTGGACTTCCTGGCCGTGTCGTCCTACGCGGGCACCGCTTCGACCGGAACCATCCGCGTCCTTCTGGACCTGCGCGAGAATCCCGAGGGCCGCGACGTCCTGGTCGTCGAGGATATCGTGGACACCGGGCTGACGCTGTCGTCTCTGACCGAGACCTTGCGTGCGCGCAAGCCTCGCTCGCTGGAAGTCTGCACCTTGCTCGACAAGCCGGACTGCCGGAAGACCCCTTTCCAGCCCAAGTACACGGGTTTCAAGATCCCCAACGAATTCGTCGTCGGCTTCGGCCTCGATTACGACGAGCGGTACCGGCAGCTTCCTTACGTCGGAATCCTGAGGACTCCCTAGATGGACAACAAGAATCTGAAGCAGATGGCGATGTGGGGCTTCGGCCTGCTGATGCTGATGATGCTGTTCAACAGCGTCAAGACCAGCGTCCCGGTCGAGAGGGAAATTCCGTATTCGGAGTTCAAGACCCTGCTGAGCGCCGGTTCGATCAGCGAGCTGCGCGTGCGCCCGGACCTGATCCACGGCGCGTACAAGGACGACAAGGGCCTGGTCCAGAACTTCCACACCTTGCCGCTCAACGACCCGAACCTGGTCGCCGAGCTGGAAGCGCACAAGGTCTCGAACTTCCAGGGCGAGCCGGACCGCTCCTGGATGTCGGGCGTCATCCTGAACGTCGGCGGCATACTGCTCTTCTTCGTCCTGTGGTGGTTCTTCGTGATCCGCCAGGTTCAGGTCGGCGGCAAGCAGGCCATGTCCTTCGGCCGCTCGAAGGCCAAGATGGTCGACGAGAAGAAAAAGAAGACCCTGTTCGCCGACGTGGCCGGGTGCGACGAGTCGAAGGAGGAGCTCAGCGAGGTCGTCGAGTTCCTGAAGCACCCCGAGAAGTTCCAGAAGCTGGGCGGTAAAATGCCGCGCGGCGTCCTGCTGTTCGGCTCCCCGGGCACCGGCAAGACTTTGCTGGCGCGCGCGGTCGCGGGCGAGGCCGGCGTGCCGTTCTTCTCCGCGTCGGCCTCCGAGTTCGTGGAGATGTTCGTCGGCGTCGGAGCCAGCCGCGTGCGCGACCTGTTCGAGCAGGCCAAGAAGGCCGCTCCTGCCGTGATCTTCATCGACGAGCTGGATGCCGTGGGCCGGCACCGCTTCGCCGGCGTCGGCGGCGGACACGACGAGCGCGAACAGACCCTCAACCAGCTGCTGGTGGAGCTCGACGGCTTCGAGCAGAACCAGGGCATCATCCTCATCGCGGCCACGAACCGGCCGGACGTGATCGACCCGGCGCTGCTGCGCCCGGGCCGCTTCGACCGCCAGATCCGGGTGCCGCTGCCTGACCTGAAGGGCCGCGAGGAGATCCTGAAGGTCCACGCGAAAATCGTGAAGATGGCCGCCGACGCCGATCTGGCGATCGTCGCGCGCCGCACGCCGGGGTTCGCGGGCGCGGACCTGGCGAACGTGATCAACGAGGCGGCCCTGCTGGCCTCGCGCAAGGACAAGGAGGGCGTCGAGCTGGCCGATCTGGAAGAGGCGATCGAACGCGTGATCTCCGGTCCGCAGCGCAAGGTCAAGCTGATGTCCGACAAGGAACGCAAGGTCATCGCCTACCACGAGTCCGGGCACACCTTGGTGGCCAAGCTTCTCCCCGGCGCCGATCCGGTCCACAAGGTCTCCATCATCTCGCGCGGCATGGCGCTGGGCTACACCCTGCAGCTGCCGACCGACGACAAATACCTCGAGACGAAGACCGACATCCTCAACCGCCTTTCGATCCTGTTCGGCGGCCGCGCCGCCGAGGAGATCGCCTTCAGCGAGATGACGACCGGCGCCTCCGACGACCTGTCCAAGGCCACGCGCTACGCGACCGAGATGGTCACGAAGTACGGGATGAGCGAGAAGGTGGGGCCTCTGTCGCTGAAGAAGCCCGACCAGGAAGTCTTCCTGGGCCGAGGCATCAGCGATCAGAACATGTATTCCGAACGCACCGCCCAGCTGGTGGACGAAGAGGTCAAGCGCCTAGTCACCGAGGCGCAGGCCAAGGCCCGCGAGCTTCTCACGACGAACCGGAAAATCCTGGACAGCCTCGCGCAGACGCTGTTCGACAAGGAAGTCCTCAACGGCGAGGAAATCGATGCCATACTCACGGCTGCCCGAGCCTGAGCCGGTCGCGGAGGCGCCTTTGCGCTTCCGCGCTCCGAAGCTGATGGGAGTGGTCAACGCCACGCCCGACTCGTTCTATTCCGAGAGCCGCGCGCTGTCGGAAGAGATCGCGGTCGAGCGCGCCCTGCGCCTCGCGGAAGAAGGCGCGGACTATCTCGACATCGGCGGCCAGTCCACCCGGCCCGGCTCCGAGGCGGTCGGTTGGGAGACGGAGCGCGCGCGGGTGATCCCCGTGATCCGGGCGCTGGCCAAGCAGGTCCGCGTCCCGATCTCCGTGGACACCGACAAGGCGCGCATCGCGGCCGAGGCGCTGGACGCCGGCGCCCGGATCATCAACGACGTCAGCGCCCTGCGCGCGGACCCGGATATGGCGAAGGTCGCCGCGCGCGCGGAGCGCGTGGTCCTGATGCACATGCTGGGAACCAGCCCGAAGAACATGCAGGCCGAACCTCGCTATGCGGACGTCGTCGCGGAGGTCAAGAAGTTCCTCGAAGAGCGGCTGGAGGCCTTCGTCGCGGCCGGCGGCGACCCGTCCCGCGTCTGGGTGGATCCGGGCGTGGGCTTCGGCAAGACTCTGGAGCACAATCTGGCGCTGATCAAGCACGTCGGCGAATTGGCCGCGGTCGCGCCGGTGCTTCTGGGGATTTCCCGCAAGTCGTTCCTGGGCAAGATATCTCCCGACGACGGCCCCGAGGAGCGCCTCCCCGGATCCCTGGCGCTGGCCTCCTGGGCGGGGTTCGCCGGGGTCGAGGTTCTGCGCGTGCACGACGTGGCCGAGACGAAGAGCGCGCTGGCCGCCCTGTCCGCGCTGGCGGGGACGAAATGAGCGAGCGCTTGTTCGGCACCGACGGCGTGCGCGGGATTCCCGGCCGCGAGCCGCTGACCCCGAGCCTGGTGGAGGCCATCGCCTTTCACGCCGCCCGCGAGCTGCTGCGCCTGAGCGGAGCGCGGCCCAACGGGACGCGGCCGCGAATCGCCTTGGGGCTGGACACGCGCGGTTCCGGGCCGGCGTTGGCCCGCCAGCTGGCGCGCGGCTTCGCGGCGGCGGGCGTCGAGACCCTGAACCTGGGCGTGATTCCGACGCCGGGCGTCGCGTATCTGGCGCCGCGCCTGGGCTGCTTCGGGGGCGTGGTCGTCTCGGCCAGCCATAATCCCGCGGAATACAACGGCATCAAGTTTTTCGACGGGCGCGGCTTCAAGATGGCACCCGCGCTCGAGCACAAGGTGGAGGCCGCTGTCGCCGCCGGGCGGCCGCTCCCGGCCGCGCGAGGCTCCGCCGCTCCCGTCGACGGCCGCCGGCACTCCGCGCTGTACGCGGACTTCCTGCGCAGCGCGTTTCCGGCGATGCTGGACCTGTCCGGCGTCCGGCTGGTCGTGGACTGCGCCAACGGCGCGGCGTCCGCCTTCGCGCCCGAGCTGCTGCGGAGCTTCGGCGCCGAGGTGTTCGCCATCGGCGTGAAGCCGGACGGCCGCAACATCAACGCCGGCTGCGGCGCGACCTCCACGGACCTGATGGCCCGCGAGGTGCGCCGGCGCCGCGCGCACGCGGGGGTGGCCTTCGACGGCGACGCGGACCGGGCGCTGGTCTGCGACGAGCGCGGGGCGCTGCTGGACGGCGACATGGTGATAGGCGCGGCCGCCACGCGCCTGCTCGCGCGGGGCTCGCTGCACGGCGGCAAGGTCGCGCTGACCGTGATGTCGAACTACGGCCTTATCCGCTACCTGAATTCGAAGGGCGTGTCGGTGGTGACCGTTCCCGTCGGCGACCGTCACGTGACCGAAGCGATCGAGCGCGAGGGCCTGAGCCTGGGCGGCGAGAATTCAGGGCACGTCGTGTTCCGCGACTTCGCCCCGACGGGCGACGGCATCCTGACCGCGCTGCAGACCCTGGCGGCCTGGCGCGAGTCGGGCAAGCCGATGAGCGCCCTGCGCCGGCTCTACGCTCCCACGCCGCAGACCCTGCTGGCGCTGCGCGTCCGGCACAAGCCCGCGCTGGACGGATTGAAGAAAACCCAGACGGCGATCGCGCACGCCGGCAAGGCCTTGACGGGGCGCGGACGCGTGTTCGTGCGCTACTCCGGCACGGAGCCCGCGCTGCGGGTGCTCGTCGAGGGGCCCAGCCGCGCCGAGAACGCGAAGATCGCGGGAACGATCGGCAGAATCTATTTCGCAGAGACGGGACAGACCGAGGAGGCTCATCCATGAAGGAACCGCGCATCAAGCTCGGCGTGAACATCGACCACATCGCCACCCTGCGCCAAGCGCGCCACGACATCGATCCGGATCCGATCGCGGCCGCCCAGGTCGCGCGCCAGTCCGGCGCCGACCTCATCGTCTGCCATCTGCGCCGCGACCGCCGGCACATCCAGGACGCGGACTTGATCAAGCTCTGCCGCCTCAAGGGCGAGACTCACGTGGAGCTGTCCGACGATCCCAAGATCGTCGCGGCGGTCCTCAAGGCGCGTCCCACGTCGGTGTGCCTGGTGCCGGAGCGCCCGGGCGAAGTCTCCACCGAGGGCGGCCTGGACGTGGTCCGCAACTTCAAGAGCTTGAGCAAGACGGTCAAGCGGCTGAAGAAGGCGGGCATGGAAGTCAGCCTCTTCATCGCGCCGGAGGCGCCGCAGGTGCGCGCCGCGCGGAACCTGGGCGCGGATGTGGTGGAGTTCAACACGTCGGACTACGTCGCCGCGGAGACCAAGCCCGCGCAGAAGGCGGAGCTGGAGCGCCTGGAGCTGGCCACGTACATGGCGTGGGAGATGGGGATGACGGTCCACGCGGGCCACGGTCTCGACTACCACAACGTGGCGCCGATCGCGCGCGTGCCGCACATGGCCGCGCTCAACATCGGCTACTCCATCATCGCGCGCTCGATCTTCGTCGGTCTGAAGACCGCGGTGTCCGAGATGCGGCGGATGGTGGACTAACCTCGTGTGCGGGATCGTCGGCTACGTCGGGCCCAAGCAGGCCGTGCCTCTCCTGATGGAGGGGCTGAAGCGTCTCGAGTACCGCGGCTATGACTCCGCGGGGCTGGCGTCCATCGTGGACGGGGTCATCGAGCGGCGGCGCGCGCCCGGAAAGCTGACGAACCTGGAGAAGGTCCTGACGACGGAGCCGCTCGCGGGCTGCGTCGCGCTGGGACACACGCGCTGGGCCACGCACGGCAAGCCCAGCGAGGAGAACTCCCATCCCCACTCCGACCCGACCGGGGAGGTCGCGGTGATCCACAACGGGATCATCGAGAACTACCTGGACATCAAGGACCGGATGATCGCGGGGGGGGCCAAGTTCTCGTCCGAGACGGATACCGAGGTGATCGCCCATCTCGTCGCGGAGAAGCTGCGGCAGCTGGCGCCGCCCGGCTCGTCGCCGCGGCCGGATCTCAACGAGCCGCTGCTGTTCGAAGCGGTGCGGCGGGCGCTGGCGGACGTGAAGGGCGCGTACGCCATCGCGGTTTTGTGGTCGAAGGCTCCGGGCGTGATCATCGCGGCGAAGACGGCGTCGCCGCTGATCATCGGGCTGGGCGAGGGGGAGACCTTCCTGGCGTCCGACATTCCGGCGTTCCTGTCGCACACGCGCAAGGCCGTGTTCCTGGAAGACGGGGAGATGGCCGTGCTCAAGCGCGACGGGGTCACGTTCTTTAATTTGGCCGGCAAGAAGCTGGAGAAGACGCCGATCACGATCTCCTGGGACCGCACCATGGCGGAAAAAGGCGGCTACCGCCATTTCATGCTCAAGGAGATCAACGAGCAGCCGATGTCGTGCGAGGACACCATGCGCGGCCGCCTGTTCCCGCTCAAGGGCGTGCTGGAGCGGGACTGCGGCATGAACGCCGACATCCTCAAGAAGACGCGCTCCATCCACATGATCGCCTGCGGCACGGCCTACCACGCCTGCCTGGTGGGGCAATATTGGTTCGAGACCCTCGTGGGCGTTCCGACAAGGGTCGAGACCGCCTCGGAGTTCCGCTACCGCGAGACGACCATCGGCCCCGACGACCTGGTCATCGCGATTTCCCAGTCCGGAGAGACCGCCGACACCTTGGCCGCCGTGAAGATCGCCAAGGAGAAGGGCGCGAAGGTTCTGGCGATCTGCAACACGGTCGGCTCGGCGCTCACGCGCACGGCCGACTGGACTTTGTACTCGCACTGCGGCCCGGAACTGGGCGTGGCCTCGACGAAGGCCTTCATCGGCCAGCTGACGGCGCTGGCGGTGCTGGTCCTGCACGCCGCGATCGGCCGCGGCACGATGACCGAGACGCAGGGCCGGGCGTACGTGGAGGATCTGGTCAAGATCCCCGGCCTGATCCGCGCCGCGCTGAAGCTGGACAAGGCCGTGCTGGCCATCGCCCGCAAGTTCGCCAAGAAGGAGCACTTCCTGTTCATCGGGCGCTACGTGAACTTCCCGATCGCGCTGGAGGCCGCGCTGAAGCTCAAGGAAATCTCCTATATCCACGCCGAAGGCTACGCCGCCGGCGAGCTCAAGCACGGTCCCATCGCGCTGATCGACACCGAGATGCCCGTCGTCGTCATCGCCACGAAGTCCCACGTCCTGGACAAGACGATGTCGAGCTTGGAGGAAGTGAAGGCGCGCGGCGCCCAGCTGATCGTGCTGGCGACCGAGGGTTTCGGAGATTTCAAGGACGTCGAGCACGTTCTGCGCTTGCCGCCGGTTCCGGAGCTGTTGTCGCCCATCGTCAACATCATCCCGCTGCAGCTGCTCGCCTACCACATCTCCGACCTGCGCGGCTGCGACGTGGACCAGCCCCGCAACCTCGCCAAGTCGGTGACCGTCGAATAGGGAGAGCGCGTGAACGCCATCGCCCGCCGGCTCGATCCCTGCGCCAACTGGTTCCGCCTGGTGTCCCGGACGCACGGCCGCATTCTTTGGCTCTTCCCGGCCCTGTTGTTCGTCGGCTGGCTGGCGGCCGTGCGCGAAAATCTTTTGACGCCGGACTGGATGAAGGAGCATTACATCTACGACGTGAACGCCCCTCTTTCGCGTCAAGCGCGCGAGTTGAACCTGGACTATGAGGCGGTCCTCGTTAAGCCCGGCGATTTCATCGGAAAGCCCGTGGTCTGGTGCGTGGATACTCCGGCGGCGAAGTCATCCTACGTCTCGGGCCGCCCGTCCTGGCCTGTCGCGTTGAACGGCGAATACGACGTGTATCGGACGAATCCGGGCCATTGCCTGAACGTGCTCGCGGTGATCACCGGCTTTGAGAACGGCTTGATCCAGCTTCGTCCCGTCGAGCGGCTCTGATGGAGCTGGGCGTCGACATCGTGGAGATCTCCCGCGTGCGCGACCTGGCGCGCCGCAACCCGCGCTTCCTTAAACGCGTGTTCTCCGCCGACGAGATCGCCTACTGCCGGGCCAAGAAGAATCCCTGGCCCCACTTCGCGGTCCGCTTCGCCGCGAAGGAAGCGGTGTACAAGACCTTGGGCAAGGCGGACATCCCGCTGACCGCGATTTCCGTCGCGCGCGACGCCGCCGGCCGTCCGACGGTGACCATCCATGGCAAGCCCGCCAAGAAGATGAAGCTCTCCCTCACGCACGGCCGCGAGCACGCGGTCGCCTTCGCCGTCAAGTTGTAGCCGTCCGCGCGGCTATTTCGTCGCGGGCCAATCCGCGCCCTGGTCGATCCACAGCCGCAGCGTTTCGACCTGCGCGGCGGACAAGGGCTTCCACTTTTGGCCTTTCTTCACCTTGGGCATGGGGTCGAGGTCCTTGCCGTCCTCCAAGGTGACCGGCCCGCTCAGCAGCTTGAAGAGCATGCTGTTCTTGGAATCGCCCGGGATGATGTCCCGTCCCGTCTTTCCGCCCTTCATCGCCAGGCTCTTGTCGTCGAGGCGCAGGCCCGCGGCCGGCTTCTTCTTCGGCTTTTCCGGGTCCAGGCCGTGGCATTTGACGCAGGAGGCTTTGAGGATCGGCTGAACGTCCGCGGCGAAGTCGATTTTCTTGTCGTTCGGCTTGCCCGCCTCGGCGGCGCCGGCGGGGAAGGCCTGGACGAGCAGGGCGGCGCACGCGAGCAGCGCGGCGGCGGTCCGGCGAACGGGAGCGGGGTGATTCATCGATGGCCTCTCTGACTCGAAATGGCGGCTATCCGTGCCGCGCGGTGAGCATAGCCCCTATTCCGGAAAAAGAAAAGCCCCCCGTCGCCGGGGGGCTTCGCTACCGGAGGACCTTATCAATCGGCGTACTGTTCGCAGCGGATCGGGGTGTCCTTTTTCAGGTCGTCCGTCTCCGGGCGATCGGTCGTGACGGTCCACTCCGGGGTTCCGTCGACCTGTTTATAAAGGATGGACTCGACGCGCACGGCCGCGAGCGAGCGGTAATAGAGGTTCGAGTGGACGTCGCTCGAGTAGATCCACGGGCCTTCCGCCGGGCGCGCGACGATCTCCGGCTTGGGCGCGTCCATATCGGTCATGTTCGAGATGCCGCCGCGGAATATGAATCGGACTCTCACGGAGGACGCGTCGGCTCCGGCGGACTTCGCCAGGGCGGCCATGTCCAGCTTGATGTGGCAGACCTCGTTCGGGTGCGTGGCGAACGCGGGGGCCGCAAGCGACGCGAGGCCGATGACCAGCAGCGGGAGGAGAGTGATTTTCTTCATGCTCACAGTGTACCGCCGCTCCCGTCTCCGAGCGAGGGTCCAAGGACCCAGCGCCGCGGCCCATCGGACCCCCGCCTCCGGGGCGTTGATTTCCGGTTCCCGGCCTGTTACGCTATGCCACATGGGCCGGACCCTTGTCTTGAACCGGAGCTTTCGAGCGGTCGCCGTTGCCGATTGGCAGCGGGCGGTGACTCTCGTTTACATGGGCCTCGCCGAGGCGCTCGACGAGGACCTGACGCCTTACGATTTCCAGGCGTGGATCGCGGCCTCGTCGAGCTGGGTGGAGACGCGGGGAAGCTTCGTGCGCTCCACCAGCACGCGCTTCGCCGTGCCCGAGGTGATCCGGCTGGTGCGCTACGACCGGATCCCGCACCGCGAGGTCGCGTTCACGCGGCACAACGTCTTCGCGCGCGACCAGCACCGCTGCGGCTACTGCGGCAAGAAGAAGCCCACGGGGGAGCTGGACCTGGACCACGTCCTGCCGAAGTCGCGCGGCGGTCCGCACGAGTGGACCAACGTCGTCACGTCCTGCCGCCCGTGCAATCTGAAGAAGGCCGATAAGCTTCCCGAGGAGGCGGGCATGCCGCTGAAGGTCCTGCCGCAGAAGCCGCGCTGGACCTTGATGGGCTGCCTGGTCCCGCACCCGCGCACGAACATACCTGCCAGCTGGAAGAAGCTTCTCGCCCCCGAAGCCTGAGCCGAAGCGCTACAATACGGCATGACCATCAAGGCGCTGACCAAGGCCGAGCTGCGCGAAGGACTCGTCGAACGCAACGCCGACGACCATAAGGGCGTTTACGGGCACGCGTTGATCGTCGCGGGCTCGCGCGGGATGTCTGGAGCGGCGATCCTGGCGGCGCGCGCGGCGCTGCGCTCCGGCGCCGGGCTGGTGACCGTGGCGGTTCCGTCGGGCGTGGCGCCCATCGTGGCGGCCGCGGTTCCGTCGGCCATGACTTTGCCCCTGCCGGAGAACGTCGGCGGCGCGTTCCGCCCCGACGGCGTGGAGCGTCTCAAGATCTACGCGAAGGACCGGCGCGTGACGGCCGTCGCCGTCGGCCCCGGGCTGACCGCGCACGCCGACGCGGCGCGCTTCGTCCTGCACGCGCTCTCCGGCCTGGCCTTGCCGGCCGTGGTGGACGCGGACGCGCTGAACATTCTGGCCGCGCAGGAGCCCGAAGGGGTCTCTCAGATGCTGAAGGGACGCAAGCATCCGTGCATCTTCACCCCGCACCCCACGGAGATGGCGCGCATCCTGAAGTCGGAGAAGTCCGACGTCGAGGCCCAGCGCGTCAAGTCCGTCGAGCGCCTGGCGCGGGAGTGGGGCGGCGTTGCCTTGCTCAAGGGCCACCGGACCTTGATCTCGTCGGGAATGCGCACCGCGATCAACGCGACCGGCGGGCCCGCTCTGGCCAAGGGCGGCTCCGGGGACGTGCTGACCGGCCTGCTGGTCGGGCTGTGGACGCAGGCGCTGGCGTCGGGGCGCGTGGACGGCGACCTGGCTTTCAAGTGCGCGGCGCTGGCCGCGTGGCTCCACGGGACCGCGGGCGATTTCGTCGAGCGGGAGATGACCTCCTGGGCCGCGACGTCCGAGGATCTGGTCGATTTCCTGCCGAAGGCCTTCAAGGCGCTGTGACCGTGAGGCTGGCGACCGCGGCCGAAGGCGAGACGATTCGTCTGGGCGAACTGATCGGCCGCACGCTCGCGCCGGGCGACCTGGTGCTGCTGTACGGCGAGCTGGGAGCGGGCAAGACCACCTTGGTTCGCGGCATGGCGCGCGGCGTCGGCTACCGGGGCCGCGTGTCGAGCCCGACCTTCGCTCTCGCCCACGTCTACCGCGGCAATCCCCTGACCCTCCATCATTTGGATTTGTACCGCCTGAAGCCGGGGCAAACCGGCGAGTTGGGATTGGACGAACTTCTCAACGACCCTCGCGGCGCCGTGGTCGTCGAGTGGCCCCAGGCCGCGCGCTGGCCGAAGAAACGGATCGAGATCCGCCTCTCGCACGCGAAAGGCGGGCGCGGGATTTCCGTCCGCGACCTCCGGAAGCGCGCATGAACATCCTGGCGGTCGACGGCACCGGCGAAGTCTTGTCCGTCGCGCTCGAGGCGGGGGGGAGGATTTTCTCCGCGCGCAAATCCGGCAAGAAACCGCACGACGAGACCTTGCTTCCGCTGGTCGAGGGCGCGCTCCGTCGGGCGAAGATTTCCTGGAAGAAGCTGGACGCCGTCGCCGTCGCGTCGGGCCCGGGGCGCTTCACCGGGATCCGCATCGGCTTGTCGTTCGCGTCCATGGTGGGCATGAAGATGGACATCCCGGCGCTGGCGCTTTCGCGCCTGGAGGCCGCCGCCGAAAAATCGGATGCCGAACGAATCCGGGCGGCCTTGCCGGGCTGGAAGAACGAGATTTATCATCAGGCGTTTCGACGGAAGAACGGCGTCCTGGGGGCCGACGGCGAACCCGAGTGGACGGCGCCCGAGGCCTGGCCCGCGCGCCGCGCGGACGCCGAAGCGAAGGGCGAAACCGTCGCGTATGGCGACACCGACGCGGCCGACCTTCTTCCCGTCGCCCGGCGTCGCCTCGCCGCCGGGAAAATTCCGCCGTTCGAGCCGTTCTATCTCAAGCCCGCCGGCTATGAAAAGCCCTCTCGTTAGGCCCGCGCGCGGCTTCGACGTCGGGGAGATCGTCGAGATCGCCCGGCGCCCCTTCGCGGCCGGCTGGTCGCGGGAAGCCTACGCGGCCGAAGCCGAGCGGACCGATTCGATATTCCTGATCGCCGACGTCGGGACGGTGGCGGGCTACGCGGTCGCGCGCGTCTTCGACGGGGAAGCGCAGCTGCTCGATCTGGCCGCGGCCGTCGACGGGCAGGGCGCGGGCCGCGCCCTGTGGGCGGCCTTGACCGGGGCGGCGCGGGCCCGGGGCGCCGCCCGCCTCACGCTGGAGGTGTCGGCCGCCAACGCCCGCGCGATCATTTTCTACAAACGGGCCGGAGCCGTTGTTGTCGGCCGCCGTTCGAAGTTCTACAATGACGGCTCGGACGCCATATTGATGGACCTCCCTCTCGCATGATCTCCGGCCTTCTTCTCGCGCTCGCCCTGGTCCCCGCGCACGCCGCGCCGTCCTCGAACGCCACGGGTTCGCGGCAGGCGCAGGCCGAATACCTTCGCGGCACCTTGCTGGAGCGGCGCGGCGCCTACGCCGAGGCGCTGGCCGCCTACGAGAAAGCCATGTCCCTGGACCCGTCGGCGGCCTTCATCGCGGGCGAGGCGGCCGAGCTGGCGCTTCAGCTGGAGGACCGCGACCGCGCCGAGAAATGGGCGCGCAAGCGCCTGGAGCTGGCGCCCAACGACGCCAAGTCCCGCGTGATCCTGGGCCGCGTCCTGTGGACCCGCGGCGACACCGAGCGCGCCGAGGCCGAGTTCGAAAAAGCCCTGCAGGACGATCCGTCGTCGGCCGACACCTTGTTCGCCCTCACCGAGCTGGTCGCCGGCCGCGATCCGAAGCGCGCGCGCAAGCTCCTGGAGGACTACCTCGCGCGCAACCCGGAGCACGCCGCCCGCGCCCTGTTCGAGCTGGGACGTCTGGACGCGCAGGAGGAGCGCTATTCCGCCGCGGAAGAGAAGCTCAAGCGCTCCATCGAACTGGACGACGCCGAATCCGATCCGGCGCGGCTGACTTTGGCCCAGGTGTACGAGGCCACGCACGCGACCGCGGCCGCGGTCGCGTCCTACCAACGCCTGCTCGGCGACGATCCCGACGACGTGGAGCTGTGGGCGCACGTGGGCGAGCTGCAGGCCGAGATGGGGACGCTCGACGATGCTCGCGACACGTTCAAGCGCTTGAAGGAGAAGCATCCCGGGGATCCCGCGGCCTGCGCCTGGCTGGCGTCCGACGCGGAGCGCTCCGGAGACTTCGCGGGCGCGGCCGCCGCACTGAAGGACAGCTCCGCGCTGAAGGGCGACCCGACGTTGAACCTGCGCCTGGGCTACTATCAGCTGCAGGGCGGAAGCATGAACGACGCGATGACGACCTTGAGCGAGGCGCGAAAGCGCTGGCCGAAGGACGATCGCATCGCCTATTACCTGGCCCTCGGCCACGACGACCGCGGCGAGCACGCGGAGGCGGTGAAGCTCCTTCGCGACGTGCTGGCGGTCAAGCCCGACGACCGCGACGCGCGCTGGCAGCTGGCCACCATCCTGGAAAAGATGGATAAGATCGCCGAGGCCGAGCCGGAGTTCCGCAAGCTCATCGCCGACAAGCCCGACGACGCGCCGGCGCTGAATTACCTGGGCTATTCGCTGGCCGACCGCGGGCTCAAGCTCGACGAAGCCGAGGGCCTCATCCGCCGCGCCCTGGTCATCGAGCCGTCGAACGCGGCCTATCGCGACTCCCTGGGCTGGGTGCTGTTCAAGTTGGGCCGTTCCACGGAGGCGGCGCACGAGCTGGCCGTTTCCGCGCGCGCGCTGCCCGACGACGACTCGGTCTGGGATCATCTCGGCGAAGCGCGCAAGGCCGCGGGCCGCGAGGAGGCCGCGTGGCGCGCGTGGCGACTGTCTCAGACCTTCGGCGGGACGAAAGCCGGGGCGAAGGCCGACGCATTGCAGAAAGGCCTGACGGCCGACGCCGCGGGGGAGCTGTGGCGCGCGCACCTGGAGGCGGTCCAGGGCGGCTTGAAGCGCTACGCCGGACTCTGCGAGGTCAAAGGGCGCATCGGCGGCCGCGTGATCGACCAGCAGGCGCTGCTGACCTTCCGCGCGCCGAAAGAGCTGACGCTCGAGATCATGGGGCCGCTGTTCGCTCCGGTCGCGCGCGCCAGCGTGGACGCGCAGGGCTTCCGGATGGACCGTTTCCCCGTCGAGGGTTTGAGCGACGAGCAGGTGCGCGGAGCCGTCGAGGGCGTGCTGGGATTGGTGGCGGGAGTGCTGGCCGGGGAGCCTCTGCTGCCCGGGCCGGCGAAGCTGGACACGGGCTGGAGCCGCCGCGAGCTGGACCGCCCGTACTGGCGCGTCGAGATCGGCGACAACGCGTTGGCTCGTTCGATCACCCCGGCGTCGGGCGCCGCTTTGACCTTGAGCGATTTCGAGAAGTCGGGCGTGCGGCGCGTGCCGAAGACGTTCTCGGCCCAGGGCCGGTTCTGGGAGTTCTCCCTGCGCTGCGCGCAGCCGAAATTCGAAACCTTCCCGGACGCGACGCCGTTCGAGGCCCGGGAATGAAGTTTCAATGCCCGGCCAAGGTGAACCTGTTCCTTGAGGTCACGGGCAAGCGGAAGGACGGCTATCACACGCTCTCCACCCTGTTCGCCAAGATCAACGTCTACGACGTCCTGGACATGGAGTTCATCAACGGCGGGCGGCCGACCTTGGAGATCGTGGATGAGCTGGGCACCGGGCCTCTTTCGGCCGGTCCCGACAACCTGGTCTTGCGCGCAGCCGAGGCGTTTTACAAGTCTTTTCGGATCGGGGTGGGGGTCAAGATCACTTTGACCAAGCGCATCCCCATGGGCGCCGGCCTGGGCGGGGGATCATCCGACGCGGCGGGGACTTTGCTTGGATTAGCCAAGCTTTTTCAAATAGATTTGACGGCCGCGCGCAAGCGCCGCCTGCACGACATCGGGGTCAAGCTGGGCGCCGACGTCCCGTTTTTCCTCAAAGACGCCAATTTCTGCCGGGCGACCGGCATCGGGGACCGCCTGCGGCCGGTCGTCATCCCAAAATCTCTCCCGTTCATGATTTTGGCCTGGCCCGGTTTCGGGTCTCCCACGGGACCTGTTTATAAAGCCCTACCCATCCGGAGACGGCCGGAAATATTGACGAGGCTGTCCCAACTTGATAGACTGGTCCGTAGCCTGAAAAGAGGCCGCCCCGTCGAGGAATGGGGGGGGCTTCTCTTCAACCGCATGGAGCAGGCGAATTTGCCGGTGATGTCTCATGTGGCGCAAGCCCGCCGCATTTTGGAAGCCGCGGGTGCGAAGGGCGTGCGTATGTCGGGCTCGGGTTCGTCGGTCTTCGGGTTCGTCTCGTCCCACGTCGAGGGCGAGAAAGTCGTGCGGCGTCTCCAGGCGTACCCCTGGAAGGTCTTTTTGACCAGCTGTCACGGATAACGGCCTTGGAGATAACGGAAATTCGAGTTCATCTGCGCAACGAAGAGAAGCTGAAGGCGTTCGTGACGGTGACCTTCGACCAATGCTTCGTCGTACGAAATTTGAAGGTGATCGTAAGCGAAAAAGGGCTGATCCTGTGCATGCCGTCGCGCAAGATGCCCGATGGAACGTTCAAGGACGTGGCGCATCCGATTTCCGCTGATTTCCGGTCGCTCCTGGAGCAAAAAGTCTTCGCCGCTTACGAGGACGAACGCAAGAAGGCCGCGGCCGGAACCGGCACTGGCTCCCGGGTGGTGTAACGGTAACACAGCGGACTTTGAATCCGCTATTCCTGGTTCGAGCCCAGGCCCGGGAATGACGATTTCGACGCACCTAAAAACAACATGAGCAACGCCCAAAATAGAAAGAGTGGACAAGGACAGCTTGCCGCCTTGATTCTGGCCGCCGGCCAGGGGACGCGCATGGAGTCTTCCATCCCCAAGGTGCTTCACCACGTCGGCGGGCGCCCGATGCTCTACTACATCCTGCGCATCGCCAACGCCTTGAAGCCCGGCGCCATCGGCGTCGTCGTCGGCCACGAGGCCGAGGCGGTCAAGAAGCAGACCCTGGAGATGGCCAAGTCCGTCGGCTTCAACCGCCCCATCCAGTTCATCGTCCAGAAAAAGCCCCTGGGCAGCGGCAACGCGGTGCTCGAGTCCCTGCCTTTCCTGCGGAAGTTCAAGACCGGCATCGTGATGTGCGGCGACACCCCGCTCCTGACCTACGAGTCCATCTACAATCTGTGCCTCACGCACGAGCAGCTCAAAGGACAGGCGACTTTGCTGACCGCGCGCATTCCGAACCCGAAGGGCTACGGCCGCATCGTCCGCGGCGCGCTGGGAGAGGTTCAGCGCATCGTCGAGGAGTCCGTCGCCACCCCGAAGGAAGCGGCGATCTGCGAGGTCAACTCCGGCGCCTACGTCTTCGAGCTGGAAGCCCTGGTGCAGGGCCTTAAGGACATCTCCGCGAAGGGCCCCAAGAAGGAGCACTTCCTGACGGACGTGATGGAAGTGATCCGCGCCAAGGGCGGCCGGATCCACGCTTACGCGACCACGAACGCCGAGGAAGTCCAGGGCGTCAACAACCGCGCCCAGCTCTCGGTCTGCGAGCGCGTGCTGAACAAGCGCATGCTCGAGCGCCTGATGCTCTCCGGCGTCACCATCCGCGACCCGCAGTCCACGCACGTGGACGCGGACGTGGAGATCGGCCAGGACACGGTCATCTATCCGGGAACGATCCTGCGGGGCCAGACCAAGATCGGCCGCATGTGCCGCATCGGGCCCTACACGCACATCGAGGACACCCAGATCGGCAACGAGTGCGAGGTCCGCTTCTCGTACGTCCTGCAGTCGCGCCTGCTCGAGAAGACCTCGGTCGGGCCGTTCGCGCACATCCGCCCGGAGTCGTGCATCGGGCCGCGCGCGCGCATCGGCAACTTCACCGAGGTCAAGGCCTCGAAGATCGGCTTCGGCTCGAAGGTCAACCATCTGTCCTACATCGGCGACGCCGAGATCGCCGAGGACGTCAACATCGGCGCCGGCACGATCACCTGCAATTACGACGGCAAGGAAAAGCACAAGACGACGATCGGCGCGAAGGCCTTCATCGGATCGAACGTGAACCTGATCGCTCCCGTGAAGGTCGGCCGCGGCGCGAAGGTCGCCGCCGGCTCCACCGTCACCGAGGACGTCCCCGACGACGCCTTGGCCATCGCGCGCGCGCGCCAGGTCAATAAAACGTGAGGATCAATTTGAGTTCCAAGACACTCGAGAAGGCGGAGGCGCGGATGGCCGGTCATAAGTTCGTCGAGAAGCCCCTGCCCATGGAAGGCCTGCGCAGCCTGCGCGGATTGAAGATTTTCTCCGGCAACGCCAACCGGCCGCTCGCCGAAGGCATCTGCGCGTACTTGGGCGTGCCCCTGGGCAAGACCCACGTCGGCCGCTTCGCCGACGGCGAGATCAACGTCCAGATCGAGGAGAACGTCCGCGGCGCCGACTGCTACCTGATCCAGCCCACCTGCCGCCCCACCAACGAGAACCTGATGGAGCTGCTGATCATGATCGACGCGCTCCGGCGCGCGTCGGCGGGCCGCATCACCGCCGTGATCCCGTACTTCGGCTACGCGCGCGCCGACCGCAAGACGGCGCCCCGCGTGCCGATCAGCTCCAAGCTGGTGGCCAACCTGATCGTGACCGCCGGCGCCCAGCGCGTGATCACCATGGACCTGCACGCCGCCCAGATCCAGGGCTTCTTCGACATTCCGGTGGACCACCTCTACGCCGCGCCCATCCTGCTGGACTACGTCAAGAAGAAGAACCTGAAGAACCTCGTGGTCGTCAGCCCCGACGTGGGCGGCACGGAACGCGCGCGCGCGTTCGCCAAGCGCCTCAACGCCCAGCTGGTCATCATCGACAAGCGCCGTCCGCGCCCGAACGAGGCGTCGGTGTACAACATCATCGGCGACGTCGAGGGGAAGGTCTGCTTCATTCTCGACGACATGATCGACACCGGCGGCACCTTGGTCAAGGTCGCCGAGAAGATCCGCGAGAAGGGCGCCACGAAAGTTTACGCGGCCTGCGTCCACGGCGTGCTGTCCGGCGCCGCGCACGATCTGATCGCCAAGTCGTCCCTCGAGGAAATGATCCTCACCGATTCGATCCCGGTTCACTCGTTGGCCGGGGGGAAGCTGACGGTCTTGTCGATCGCGCCGCTGTTGGGCGAGGCGATCGCCCGCAATCATCAGGGCAAGTCCATCAGCGCGCTGTTCGTCTGATTTAGATTAGGAGGAAGTGAGAGTCATGGAAATTACGCTGAACGTCGACGTCCGCGCCGCGAAGGGCACTAAAAAGGAGCTCTCGACGCTGCGCGCCGAGTCCCGCATTCCCGCCGTCATTTACGGCGGCGAGACGGGTCCCATCAACATCGCTCTGTCCGAGCGCGAATTCATGGACGCGCGCAAGAAAGGCGGAATCAACGCCATCCTGCGCCTGAAGCACGCGAAGGGCGAGGAGACCGTCATGGTGAAGGAACTCCAGCGCCATCCGGTCACCGACCGCCCCGTGCACGCCGACTTCCAGCGCATCTCGCTGACCAAGAAGATCGACGCGCGCGTGCCGCTGATCGTCGTCGGCGTGGCCACCGGAGTCAAGGACTTCGGCGGAATGCTCGCCATCGACCTGCGCGAACTGCGCATCAAGGCGCTGCCGACCGCGATCCCTCAGAAGATCGAAGTCGACGTCACCAAGCTGGGCCTGCACGAGGCGCTGCACGTCGGCGACCTGAAGCTGCCCGAAGGCGTCGAGATCGTGGACGACGCGAAGGCCGTCGTGGTTCACGTCACCATCGCCAAGGTGGAAGTCGTCGAGGAGCCGGTTGCCGGAGCGGTCGCCGCCGAAGGCGCCGCCGCCGTCGCCGAGCCCGAGTCGTCGAACACCAAGGGGAAGAAGGACGAGGAAGGCAAGCTCGTCAAGGAGACGGCCAAGCCCGGCGCTCCCGCCGCGGCTCCCGCGGCCGGCAAGAAGGAGCCGGCCAAGAAAGAAGGCAAGTAGAGTTATCCAGAAGTGGCGCTCCGGCTCGTCGTGGGTCTGGGCAATCCGGGCTCTGAATACGAGCGGACGCGCCACAACGTCGGGTTCCGCCTCGTCGACCGTTTGGTCGGCGGGGCGGACCCTTTTTGGAAGGACTTCAAGGGCCTGGGCGTGGTATCCAAGTGGGGCGACGTGTGGGTCGCCAAGCCGATGACGTACATGAACGAATCGGGGCAGTTCGTGCGGCAGTTCGCCGACTACCATAATATCCCGGTCGGCGACATACTGGCGGTCTACGACGAGCTGGCGCTGCCGTTGGGGAAGGTGCGCCTGCGCAAGAAGGGATCCGCCGGCGGGCAGAAGGGGATGAAGTCCATCATCAACCATTTCGGCACGGAGGAGGTCTCGCGCCTGCGCATCGGCATCGGACCTCAGCCC
This sequence comes from Elusimicrobiota bacterium, assembly GCA_044450965.1. GTDB lineage: Bacteria > Elusimicrobiota > Elusimicrobia > UBA1565 > UBA9628 > GWA2-66-18. The sequence continues at coordinate 42,037 of JBIOJO010000019.1, forward strand.
GAGCGGATGGACGCGGCCGATTTCGTTCTGGGCCGTTTCAAGCCCGCCGAGGAAAAGGACCTGGAGGACGGCTTGGCCCGCGCGGAAGACGCGGCGCGGACCGTGCTCGAGAATGGCATGGACGTTGCAATGAATCGTTTCAATCCCGCCCCATGACTCCCTTCTTCAAGCTCGGCGTCGGCTTCCTCAGCATGCTTCTGGGCTTGGGTTATCTGTACCGTCCCGACTTGATCGAGCGGATGAACGCGGTCCTGCGTGAGTATTTCCTCAACGACGCGTACATCGCGCTGGAACGCCGCAAGTGGGGCTTCTTTTTCCTGCTGATCTCATTCCTCTTCTACTACATGGGCTGGGCGGCTCTGCCGCGATGAAATCGGACCTGGACGCCCTGGCCGCCGAGGCCGTCTCCTGGATGCGGGCGCAGTCGCCGGACACCCAGTCCGAGCTTTATCTAAGCCGTTCCTCCGACCGCGCGCTGGCCCGGCGCGACGGGGCGCGCGACGGCGTGGAGATCGCGGAGTCGTTGGGCGCGGGCGTGCGCGTGATCCGCGATGGGCGCGTGGGCTTCGCGTCGGCGGGCGGGGCCGATCCGGAGACGCTGCGAGGTCTATGGCGCCGCGCGGTGGAGGCGCTGCCGCACGCCGCGCCGGAGACGGGCCGCGCGCTTCCCGCCGCGGCGGCGGACTCCGTGGACGCGGCTTTCGACGCTTCCCTGTGGGACGACAGTCTGTTTTCCCGGTCGTGGGAGGAGCTTGAGGCGCGGCTGTTGGCCGCGGAGACCGCGGCGTCCGCGGGCGGCAAGGCGCGCGTGCTTCGCTCGGAACTGGCCGAGGGACGCGGCGAGGTCGTGATCGCCAATACGCGCGGCGTCATGGCGCGGGAGCGCGGCGGTTCGGCGTCCGTGTTCGTGTCTTCGGCCGCGGAGGACAAAGGCGAAACGCAGGTCGGCGACGGCTATCGGGGCGCGCGCCGTTTCGACGCGCTGGATCCCGTCGCCGCGGGCGTCGAGGCCTCGCGCCGGGCGTTGGCCGGCGTGGGCGCGCGGCGGACGCGCGCGGGGCGCCGCGCGGCGATTTTCGAGCCGTGGGTGGCGGTCGAGTTCTTGGAAGTCCTGGCCGACCTTCTCTCCGCCGAGGAAGTTCAGGGTGGGCGCTCCCTTTTGGCGGGACGCCTGGGCGCCGCGGTCGCTTCGCCGCTGGTGACTTTGCGCGACGACCCGCGCCGCCTGGGCGGTCCGGCGAGCTCGCGCTTCGACGACGAAGGCGTGCCCACGCGCGACAAGGCGCTGATCGAGGCCGGCGTTCTGCGCGAGCTCCTTCACGACTCGGCCACCGCCGCGCGCGACGGCGTCTCCTCCAACGGCTGCGGCTACCGCGGCGACTGGAGCGGAACCCCGAGTCCGGGCCCGTCGAACCTGTTCCTCGCGCCGGGACCCCTGACGCGAGAATCCTTGATAACCGGGACGAAGGACGGACTATTGATCATGGAAGTCCTGGGCACGCACATGATGGATCCGGTTTCCGGCGAATTCTCGGTGGGGGTCTCCGGCCTGGAGATTTCCGCGGGGACCGTCGGGCGGCCGTTTAAAGGCGCCATGCTCGCGGGCAATCTTCTCGACTTTCTGTCCCGCGTGGACGCCGTCGCCGACGACCTGATCTTCCACGGCTCTTTCGGCGCTCCGACCTTCCGCGTCACCGCCCTCGACGTCGCCTAAGGAAAACAGGGTCAGGCTTATGGTTATGCGGTTATCGAAATAACCGCATAACCATAAGTCTGACCCTACTTCCAATAGTCGCGCATGGAGCGGTCGAAGGAGGTTTCGGTGACGGGAGGGGCGCGGCGGGCTTGGTCGACGCAGACCCTCAGCAGCCGCTCCTGATCCGCGCTCGGATTGAAGTTGAGGCCGTAATGACGGGCCTTGGGCATTTCGGGGGCGTTGCGCGGGCCGACGCGGGCGACGCGGCACGGAATCTCGAGATGGCCGTCGGGACCCTCGATCCTCAGGCGATAAGAAGTGGCCGGCTTGAGATCCTGTTCGGTCCGGAGAAAACCGCCCGCGAGGCTGATGTCCAGCAAGGTCCCGCTCCCGAGCAGATAGCCGGAGGCGGCTCCTTGGTAGACCTGCACGGGGCGCAGGCAGGGGTAGCGGGCGTGAGCGCGGCGATTGGCGTCGGCCATGCCGAAAGGATAGCGTAATCGGATTACGCCGTTATTGCCGTCAGCTGGACGAGGAAGTGTACCGGGCGACGGACGCCCGCCAGTACCAAGCCGAGGCCGCCAGCGCGAAGGCGGTGAGGGCGAAGGCGTAGGCGGCCCAGGCGGGAGTCAGGAGGCCCAGCATGGCCTTGGCCGGGAACGAGGTCATGACGGCGATGGGCACGCCGAAGGTCAGGGCCCAGCGCACGGGCTGGGCGTACACGTCGACGGGAAATTTTCCCATGAACATGACGTCGCGGTAGATCCAGATGGCGTTCTCCAGCTCCTGCGTGCGGACGGTCAGTCCCGCGACGAAGACGTGGACGGAAAAAGTGAGGGCGACGCCGTTGGCGGTCAGCGCGGCGTACGCGGCGTACCGCTCCCACCCCATCGGCGGCAGGCGGGCGAAGGTGACGCCGATCATGACCAGGACCGGCAGAAGCGTGACGATGTCCAGGAAGTCCACGCTGGAGAAGACGATGCGGAACAGCGGCGCGCAGGGCTGGACGAGGTAGAAGTCGAAGTCTCCCTCGCTGACGGTGCGGCGGGCGCCGTAAACGCCGCGGAAGAAGATCTGGGCGACCATGTCCACGACGTTGTAGGTCAGGAAGAACAGGGCGGTCTCCACCAGGTTGTAGCCGGCGACGGTGTCCACGTGGTTGAAGATGGCCACGACGAAGGCGAAGAAGAAAACCAGGCGTATCATCTTGCCGATCAGGAAGCCGAAGGAGCCTAGGCGGTAGGTCAACTGGGCCTGCATGGCCATGGAGGCGGTGCGGGTCCAGATGACGAAGTACTTCTTGACCAGGGCGATCATCCGCCCTCCGCGGCGTAGGAGCGCACGCCCGCTCGCCACACGGCGACGGACGCGCCGATGAAGACGGCCAGCCAGGCGCTTTCGATGGCCAGCAGGCGGAGGCCTTCGCCGAGGGAAACCTTTTCCAGGAACACCCGCGCGGGGTAATAAACCATGTAGGGAAACGGGGTGGCCGACAGGGCGCGGCGCAGCCCTTCGGGCAGAACGTCCAGGGGGAAGAAAGCGCCGGCGGCGAAGGCCAGGAACAACTCGAAGCAGAACAGCGGTCCTCCGGACTCCGAGGTCCAGAAGGCGAGGGAGCTGACGATGAACTCCATGAAGAAGAAAAGGAGCGACGCCAGGACGGCGGAGACCAGGAAGATCACCCAGGTGGCGGGGTCATGGGGGAGAAACAAGCCGCCGCGGACGATGGCGGCCAGCAGGGCCACTTCCAGGAACGCGGAGACGACGTGGATAGTCTTCTGGGCCAGGTCCAACGAAAGGGCGTAGCCGTGATAGCTGATGGGACGGACCAGGTAGGACGAAATTTTCCCGGACGAGATCTCGCCGACCAGCTGCCAGCCGCGGCCGGTGAAGACGAAGGAGCGCAGGATATTGATGACCAGGACGTAGGTCAGCATCTCCGGGCGGGTGTAGCCCAGGAAGCTGGGCTTGTTCCCCAGCAGCGCCGCCCAAAATGAATACAGGCTGAGAATGACCGCGAAGCCGCCGATGCGGTCCATGATCAAGGTGGACCGGCGCTGGAGGGTCTCCTGCAGGGAGATGGCGTAGGCCGTCAGGTATTTCTTCACGTGTGCGAGAACAGGCGGCGGACGATGTCGTCGATATCCACCTCCTCCACGTCCAGGTCCAGGACGGGATAGGAGGCCAGCAAGGCGCCGGCGCTGGCGGCGATGCGGTCGCGGGGGACCTCCAGCACGACGACGTTCTCCTCCATGGACATGACGGTGCCCAGGTTCTTGAGATCCACCGCCTCCACGGGCGTCTTGAAGCGGGCGCGGATGATCTTGTGGTCGGCGTAGCGCTCGACGAGCCGGTCGAGCGGTCCGTCATAAAGCAGAACGCCGCGCTCGATGACGATGACGCGCTTGCACAGCTCGGTCACGTCCGTCATGTTGTGGCTGGTGAGCATGATGGTGGCGTTATATTTTTTGTTGTACGCCTTCACGAACTCGCGCACCTTCTTCTGCATGATGACGTCCAAGCCGATCGTGGGCTCGTCCAAAAGCAAAAGCCGTGGTTGGTGAAGTAGTGCTGCCGCCATCTCGGCCCGCATGCGTTGTCCCAGGGAGAGTTTCTTGACGGGAACCGACAGGTGTTCCCCGAGCTCGAGTAGATCCACCAATTCGTCGAGATTCCGCCGGAAGTCGACCTCGGGAATGCCGTAGATGGCTTGGTTGAGCCGGAACGTTTCGTACGCGGGCAGTTCCCACCACAGCTGGGTGCGCTGGCCCATGACGAGCGAAATCTTTTTCTGGAACTCGGTTTCTCGCTTCCAAGGAACATGACCCAGCGCGATCGCCGTGCCCGACGTGGGCGTCAGCAGTCCGGAGAGCATCTTCAGCGTCGTGGTCTTGCCGGCGCCGTTGGCGCCCAGGAAGCCGACCAGCTCGCCCTCTTCTATTTTGAAGGTGACGCCATCGACCGCGCGCGTGTCCTTGTATTTGCGGTCGAAGAGCGCTTTGACGCCGCCCCACAGGCCTGGTTCTTTGACGGGCGACCGGTAATCTTTGGTGAGGCCCTTGGTTTCGAGCGCGACGGACACGGTCAGCCGTGCCGGCCCATTTCGCTGAGATAGCTCAGCGTCTTGAGGCCTTCCATCCGGTCCAGGTACACCAGGCCGTTGAGGTGGTCGGTCTCGTGCTGGACCACGCGGGCGGGGAAGCCCTCGTAGATCTTCTTGAACGGCTTGCCGTCGAGGCCGTGGCCGCTCAGCTCCAGCTTCTTGTGGCGGCGCACCATGCCGCGCAGATCGGGGACGGACAGGCAGCCTTCCCAGTCTTCCTCGTACTCGTCGCCGATGGGCGTGATGACGGGGTTGAACACCACGGTCAGCTCGATGCCGTCGGGGTGGCGCTTGGTGCCCTTAGGCAGTCCCATCAGGTACACGGCCAGGTCCTCGCCGACCTGATTGCCGGCGATGCCCACGCCGTCGTACTCCTCCATGGTGACCGCCATCTCGCGGACCAGGCGCTGGACGTCGGCGGAGCGGATCTCGTCGGCCTTCAGCCGCCGCGTGACCTTGCGCAAGACGGGATGGCCTAGCTGGGTGACCTTTCTGATTCCGGTGCTGACGATCATGATTTTATTTTGCCATAAACGCCCCGCACCCGTCACTGGGGCCTTGGATCGTGCGACTATTCGCGTTATCCCCAAGACAACTGTTGCCGGCAACAGTTGCGCGCTTAACTGTTGTTAACAACAGTTGCCGTCGCGACGCGCCCCAGCCGCCAGCCGGCCCAAGTGAATAGGATGGCGGCGATCAGCCAGCGGATTTGCACGGGGTCGCCGAGGCGAAACATGTCGTCCAGCGCTGAAATCACCGGGACCAGGTTGATTCCCGCCAAGGTGGCGACGGGGCCCAGCCTCAGGAAGCGCGCGCCGACGAATCCGAGGCCCAGGGGGCAGAAGATCACTGATACGAACACGGCCAGAACGTAGGACTGGGCGACGGGCGTGTGACCCACGATCAGTGCCAAAACGAAGGCCAGGACGTTGAGCGCGACGATCTTTCCCGCGATTTTCAGCCAAGGCACTCTCGAAGATTAGCTCATTTTGGGTCCATCGTGAATTTCATATGATTGATGAATATGGCCCGAACATTCGCGAAGGACCTCAACCGCATCCGCGCCGGGATCGACAAGGCGGACGACGGCATCGTCGAGCTGCTGGCGCGCCGGCGCAAGCTGGTGATCGCGCTGGCCAAGATCAAGAAGGTCCTGAAGGTCCCCATCTACGACCGCAAGCGCGAGCAGGCGCTGGTGGACCGCGTGAAGAAGCGCGGCGCGAAGAAGAAGCTCAACGAGGAATTCGTCGAGGTCGTGTTCCGCATGATCATGATGAACTCCAAGGAAGTGCAGTACCATGAGGTTTTCTAGCCGCGCCCTGTCGCTCGCCGAATCGGAGACGCTGCGCCTGTCGAACACGGTCGCGCGCCTGCGGGGCGAGGGACAGGACATCATCGGCTTGCTGGAAGGCGAGCCCGACCTTCCGGTCCCCGAAGACGTGATCCGCGCCACCGAGGCCGCCCTGCGCGCCGGGAAGACCAAGTACTCCAGTTCCTCCGGCCTGGCGGAGCTCAAAGCCGCGATCTCCCGCAAGCTCAAGGCGGACAACGGCGTGACGGCCGCGCCCGAGAACATCCTGGTGACCAACGGCGCCAAGCAGGCCGTTTATGAGGTGCTGCAGGCTTTGTGCGATCCCGGCGACGAGGTCCTCATCCCCGCGCCGTGCTGGGTCACGTTCCCGGAGGCCGTGAAGCTGGCGGGCGCCCTGCCCGTGTTCGTGCAGACCGGGGCCGATCACCAGCTGGCGCTCGAGGCGCTGGAACGCGTCGTCAGCAAGCGGACCCGCGCGATCATCATCAACACGCCGAACAATCCCACCGGCGCGGTCTATCCCGAGGCGGCGCTCCGCGCCGTCGTCGCTTTCGCCGCGAAGCACGACCTGCTGATCATCTCCGACGAGGCGTACGAGGGGTTGGTCTACGACGACGCGAAGCACATCAGCGTCGCGTCGCTGAGCGACGAGGCCGCCGCGCGAACCGTCACTATTCAAACTTGCTCCAAAAGCTTCGCGATGACCGGCTATCGCGTGGGTTATTTGGCGGGGCCCGCCGAGCTGATGAAAAACGTCTCGCGCATCCATGGTCATGTGACCGGAAACGTCTGCACGTTCGCGCAGTACGGCGCGATCGCGGCGCTGGGACTCGGCGGAGAGCACCGCGGGCCGTGGCGCGCGGCGCATCAAAAGCGACGGGACACCGCGTGGGCGCTCGCCTCCAGGTTGTTCGAGGGTGCGGCGCCCCAGGGCGGACTGTTCGTGTTCGCCGACGCGCGGAAGCATCTCGGCGGCCGGTACAAGGACAGCGCCGCCTTGGCCGCGTACCTGCTGGAGAAGGCGAAGGTCGCGGTGGTTCCCGGCTCGGCCTTCGGGCGTGAAGGATTCCTGCGGCTGAGCTTCTCCGCGCCGGAGGAAGTCCTGCGCGAGGGGTTTCTCCGGATGGAGAACATCCTGTGAGCGTGGGGTTGATCGGGTTCGGGCGGCTGGGGCGGCTCCTGGTCCGTCATTTTTCAAAGGACGCTCGGATCTATGTGTACGACGTGAAGCTCGATGGGAGAAAAGCGCGCGCGCTGGGCGCCGTCCCCGCGAGCTTGGTCCAGGCCTGCGCCCAGGACATCGTGGTGCTGTGCGTGCCGATGGCGGCGTTTGAGGGCGTGGTGAAACGGATCAAGGGCTTGGTTCGGCCCGACGCGCTGGTGGTGGACGCCTGTTCGGTGAAAGAGCATCCGGTGCGCGTCATGAAGAAATATCTTCCGAAGACGGTCGGGCTGCTCGCGACGCACCCCAATTTCGGTCCCGACAGCGCCGCGGACTCGCTGAAGGGGCGGAAAATCGTTTTGTGCAAAGTGCGAATGAAGAACGGCGACTATCTTCGCGCGAAGACCGTCTTGAAGCGCAAAGGATTGGACGTGGTGGAGATGACTCCCCGTGAGCACGACCGCCGGATGGCGTCGTCCCTCGTTTTGACCCACTTCATCGGCCGGAGCCTGATCGCGTCCGGAGCGAAGACCACGGGCGTGGACACGGAAGGCTACAAGCGCCTTTTGCGCATCCTGGAGACGGTGCAGAACGACAGTTGGCAGTTGTTCGAGGACATGAATCGCTTTAATTCGTTCGCGGCCCCCATGCGTCGCCGATTCATGGCCGCCATGAGCGCCACCGACCGGATGGTGCGGTCATGAAGGTCGCCTACCAGGGCGTTCCCGGGGCGTACAGCGAGGCGGCCCTGCGCAAGCACTACGGCGCGGACGTCACGCCCGTCGGGTGCGCGTTCAGCGAGAACGTGTTCGACATGGTGGAGGACGGCCGCGCGGACGCGGGCTTCGTGCCGGTGGAGAACAGCATCGCGGGCTCCGTGGGCGTCAACACCGACCTTCTGCTGGAACGGAAAGTGTTCGCGACGGCGGAGGCGTATCTGCCCATCGATCACTGCCTGCTCGCGCGGCCGGGCGAAAAAATCGAGGGCATCACCGCCGTCTATTCCCATCCCATCGCGTTGGCGCAGTGCCGCGACTTTCTCAATCAACGCCGATTAAAGGCCGTTCCGGAGTACGACACCGCCGGAGCCGCCGAGCTGGTCGCCCAGCGCCAGCTTCCCGGAGAGGCCGCCATCGCGTCCAAGCGCTGCGCGGAAGTGTACGGCCTGGAGGTCCTGGCCGAAAATATCCAGACCGTGCAGGGCAACTACACGCGCTTCCTCGCCTTCCGCCGCGCGGACAAGGTTCCTCCCGCGCAAATAATGGAGAAGACCAGCGTGGCCTTCTCCGTCCACCACCATCCCGGCGCGCTGCTGGAGTGCCTGAAGCTGTTCGCCGACCACAAGATCAACCTGACGAAGCTGGAGTCGCGTCCCATCGCGTCGAACCCGTTCGAGTATTCTTTCTTCGTGGACCTTCTCGGCGGCATGAAGGATCAGGCCGTGGCCGCCGCGCTGATGGAGCTTCGCGCCGCCGCGCGCTCCGTGAAGGTCCTGGGCTCCTACCCGCTCGCCGAACGCCCCAAGCCGGTCTCCAAATGAGGCGTGACGGGCCCATGGTTCCGTTTCTGTACGTCCTGATTTGCCTGATCTGGGGCTCCACCTGGCTGGTGATCAAGGTGGGGTTGGTCGGCGTCCCTCCGTTCTTGGGCGCGGGCTTGCGCTTCTCGCTGGCGTCGGCGGTACTCTTTGCGCTGATTTACGGGCGTGGAACCAAGGTCAAGCTGAACCGCGACGGGAAGATCGCCGTGGTGTCCTGCGGTCTTTTGAGCTTCACGCTGTCGTATGCCTGCGTTTACTGGTCCGAGCAGTACATCTCCAGCGGCCTGGCCGCGATCCTTTACTGCACCATGCCGTTGATGACGGCGCTACTCAGCAGGTTCTGGACGAAATCGGAAGCGCTCTCGGTCCGGAAGATGGCGGGGATCGTCGTCGCCATGGCCGGGACCGTCGTTCTCTTCTGGCCGTCGGAGTCGGTCGCCCGGGCGCAGATCGTCGGCATGATCGTGGCGATGATTTCCGTGCTCGCCGCGGCGGTCAATCTGGTGAGCGTCAAGAAATACGGGAAAGACCTGGATGTATTCGTGATGAACGGTTTGGGGATGTCGATCGGCGCCGTCCTGCTTCTCGCCATGAGCGCCGCTTTCGAGCGCGGAGCCGTCGTGACTTGGAGCGCCGCGAACGTCGGCGCGATCGTTTATCTCGGCGTGGTCGGCTCCGTCACCGCGTTCCTGTCGTATTACTCATTGGTCAAGGTGATGGACGCCACGCGCCTGAGCCTGATCACCTTGATCTTCCCGCTGGTCGCGGTGCTTCTCGGCTGGGCGGTGCTCCATGAGGCGATTCCGCCCGGCGCAAGGGCCGGCATGGCCGCCGTCGTCCTGGGCGTCGCTATCGCGATCGTGCCCGCGCCGCGCCGAGGATAAGCTTCTCGGTTTCTTCCCAGCCCAGGCAGGCGTCGGTGATGGAGACGCCGTAGCGGAGCTGGTCGGGGCTTTTGAAATTCTTGGGCAGCTCCTGGCGGCCCTCGAACAAATTGCTTTCGAGCATCAGGCCTACGATGGGGGAGGATCCCGCGCCGATCTGCTGCAGGCAGGCGTCGAAGACCGCCGGCTGACGGCGATGGTCCTTGTTGGAGTTGCCGTGGCTGCAGTCCACCATCAAACGATGGTTGAGGCCCGCCATCTTGAGCTTCTCGGCGCAATAGAGCACCGAGGCGCGGTCGAAGTTCGACTCGCGTCCGCCGCGCAGGACCACGTGGCAGTTCCTGTTGCCGCGCGTGCGGTACACGGACACGCGCCCGTCCGGGTCGACGCCCAGGAAGTGGTGCGGAGCGGCCGCGGACTTGATCGCGTCGATGGCGACCTGGATGTCGCCGTCGGTGCCGTTCTTGAACCCGACGGGCGTCGATAGGCCGCTGGCCAGCTCGCGGTGGGTCTGGGACTCGGTCGTACGGGCGCCGATCGCGTGCCAGCTGACGAGATCGGACAGATATTGGGGGGACACGGGATCCAGCGCTTCGGTGGCGGTCGGCAATCCCAGCTTCGCCACGGACAGGAGCAGCTTGCGCGCGGCCTTGAGGCCTTCCTCGATGTGGAACGAGCCGTCCATGCGCGGGTCGTTGATCAGCCCCTTCCAGCCCACCGTGGTGCGCGGCTTTTCGAAATAAACCCGCATCACGATAAGGAAGCGGTCGCGGACTTGATCGGCGAGGGCGGCCAGTCTCTGGGCGTACTCGAGAGCGGCGCGCGGATCGTGGATGGAGCAGGGTCCCACCACGATGAATTGGCGCTTGTCCTTGCCGTCCAGGATGTCTCGGATCCGGCGGCGCGCGTTCGACACAGTATCCAGGCAGGCCTTCGACGCCGGAAGCAGCTTCTGCACCTGCCGGGGCGCGGGCAGGGAGTGGTGCCCGGAAATGTTCGTGTCGATGAGGGCGGTTTTTTTGGCCATGATGTCGTCGCGGCCGTCAGTGTACCCCGATCCCGCCTCGACGTCAAGTAAGTTAAGATTTCCGTCATGATTTGCTTCCGAACCGCCGCCGCGCCTGATGCCGACGTCCTCGTCGCGCTGGTGAACTCCGGCTACCGCGGCGAAAGCTCGAAGAAGGGCTGGACCACCGAGGCCGACCTCCTGGGCGGCCAGCGCACCGACGCGGACAAGATCCGGGAGATGATCGCCGCGAAGGACTCGCGGGTGGAGCTGGCGTTCAACGAGGCGGGCGACCTGCTCGCGTGCGTCCATCTGAAGAAGGAGAAGGACGGCTCCTGCTATCTCGGCATGCTTACCGTCGATCCTAATCGCCAGGCGGGCGGGATCGGCAAGTCGCTGATGGCCCATTCCGAGGAGTTGGCGCGCGCCTGGGGTTGCATCCGGATGAGGATGACGGTCATCTCCGTGCGTTCCGAGCTTATCGCTTACTACGAACGGCGGGGCTACGCGAAGACCGGCGCCACCGAGCCTTTCCCCGAGAACGATCCTCGCTTCGGCCTTCCCAAGGTCCGCGGCCTGATGTTCGTGGAATTGGTCAAACCCCTCGGTTGACCCGCGGCCTTGACGGTCGCTCCCGCGACTGATACCCTCCTGACGCGATGACGGACGATATAAAGGAAGTTCCCGCGCGCACGGCGCGTCGCGTCGTGGTGAAGCTGGGTTCGGGCGTGCTCTCCGGCGGCGGAGAGGGCCTGGACTCGGCGACCTTGCGCCGTCTGGCGGCCGACGTCGCCGCCGCGCGCGACGCGGGCCGGGAGGTCGTCGTCGTGTCGTCCGGCGCGATCTTGGCCGGCCGCGAGCGCCTGGCGCTCAAAGGACGTCCCAGCACCCAGCTCAAGCAGGCGGCCGCGGCCGTGGGACAGAGCCGCTTGATGCGGGCGTGGGAGGCGGCGTTCGCCCGCCGCGGAATCACCGTCGCCCAGGTCCTGCTCACCGCCGACGACCTGCGCGACCGTCAGCGCTACCTGAACGCGCGGAACACCTTGCTGACCCTGCTGCGCCTGGGAGTGGTGCCCATCGTCAACGAGAACGACACCGTGGCGGTGGAGGAGATCAAGTTCGGCGACAACGACGGATTGTCGGCGCTGGTCGCGGGATTGGTGGACGCCGGACTCTTGGTCCTTTTGACCGATCAGGACGGTCTATTCACCGATGACCCGCGATCCCACTCCGACGCGACGCTCATCGCGCGCGTCCTGCCGGGCGAATCCCCCGCTCGGGTGGGCCGGGCCGGGCCTTGGGGCACCGGCGGCATGGAGTCCAAGGTGCGCGCCGCGCGCCAGGCGGCCGGGGCCGGCATCGCCGCGGTGGTGGCCAACGGGACCAAAGCCGGGACGTTGGCGGCCTTGGTCGCCGGCCGCGAGATCGGCACCTTTTTCGTTCCTGAAGTGAAGCCTTTGGATAAACGCCGCCAGTGGCTGGCGTTCGCCTCCCAGCCGAAGGGACGGATCGTCGTGGACGCCGGCGCGCGCGAGGCGCTGGTCGCCCGCTCGAAAAGTCTGCTCGCCAGCGGCGTGAAATCCTCGTCCGGAACGTTCGGGCCCGGCGACGTGGTCAGCCTGGTCGAGGGCGGCGTGGAGTTCGCCCGCGGCTTGACGAATTTCAGCGCGGACGATTTGGGTAAAATTCGTGGCCTCAAGACCGGGCAGATCGAGGCGGTTCTGGGTCATAAGCCCGCCGACGAAGTCGTGCATCGGGACAATATGGCGGTATTAAAGTCATGAGCAAAATATTCGACGTGGAGAAGATGGTCCGGGCCGCCAAGGACGCGTCCCGCGTGCTGGCGGCCTGCCCCACGGAGCGCAAGAACAGGGCGCTGCGCGAGATGGCCAAGGCCTTGCGCCGCCGGGCGGATCGGATTTTGGCGGCGAACGAAATCGAAGTCGCTTCCGCCAAGAAGGACGGGCGGACCGCGGCGTTCGTGGATCGGTTGACGCTGACCCAGGAAAGGTTGGAAAACGTCGCGAAGGCGTTGGAAAGCGTCGCGCGGCTGCCCGACCCCGTGGGGGAAACGAATCCTTTCGCGCGGCGGCCGAACGGATTGCTGATCCGAAAAATGCGCGTGCCGCTGGGAGTCGTCGCCATCATTTACGAGTCCCGGCCCGGAGTGACGGCGGACGCGGCGGGGCTGTGTCTCAAGTCCGGAAACGCCGCCGTCCTTCGCGGCGGGAAGGAGGCGGTACGCACTAATCACATCATCGCGGAAGCATTGCGTGCAGGCCTCCTGAAAGCCGGTCTGCCGATGGGCGCCGTTGGGTTTGTGAATGACCCCGATCGCGCCGCCGTTCGGCGTCTCCTCCAGCTCGATACGCTGATCGATCTTGTAATTCCTCGCGGAGGGCCCGACCTCACCGTGGCGGTTCGCCGGGAGTCGTTGATACCCGTTTTGGCCCACGACAAAGGCCTTTGCCACGTGTACATCGACGCTCGCGCCGATTTGAAGATGGCCGAAAACATCGCGTACAACGCGAAGGTGTCCCGTCCCGGCGTGTGCAACGCCATGGAGACATTGCTGGTCCATGAATCCGTCGCCAAGAAGTTCTTGCCGTCCATGGCGCGCCGTTATGCCGCCGCCGGCGTGGAGCTCCGCGGCTGTCCCAAGACGCGCCGTATTCTGCCTTTCGTAAAAATGGCGACGGACGCCGACTGGGACACGGAGTATCTCGATCTGATCTTGTCCGTCAAGATCGTCCGTTCGTTCGAGGAGGCCGTGTCGCACATCTCCCGCCATGGTTCCGGCTTGGCGGAGGCGATCGTCACGGAGGACCGACGCGCCGCGGAGAAATTCTTAAGACATGTCGACGCCGGCGCCGTCTATTGGAACGCCTCCACCCGCTTCACCGACGGCGGGGAGTTCGGCCTCGGCGCGGAGATGGGGATCAGCACCCAGAAACTTCACGCTCGCGGCCCCGTCGGGCTCGTCGGGCTGACATGCGAGAAATACGTCGTGACCGGACGCGGCCAGACGCGCTACTCGTAGCGCAGGGACTCGATCGGGTCCAGGCGCGAGGCCTGCCAGGCGGGCCCCACCGAGAACGCGAAGGAGACCGCGATCGCGATCCCGGTCGAGGCCAGCGCGAATAGGAAGGAGAAGGAGTCCGCCTGGCGCTCGTTTGGCGAGAACCAGATCACCGCCGCCGCGCCCAGCGCCGAGCCGATCACGCCGGCGAAAGCTCCCAGCACCAGCGCCTCCACCACGAACTGAGCGACGACGTCGCCGCGCGTGGCGCCGAGTGCGCGGCGCACGCCGATCTCTCTGACCCGCGAGAAGACCGTGGCCAAGGTCACGTTGAGGATGCCGATCCCTCCGGCCAGCATGGCGACGATCCCGATCGCGGCGACCGAGGCGATGCGCCGCTTCATGGAGGCGATGGCGCCGGCCATCAATTCGCGGTAATCCTTGGCCTCGAAGTCCTGCTCGCCGCGGTGGCGGTAGGTCAGGAGCTGCTCGATCAGACGCGTGTAGCGAGCGGCCGTCGCCTCGTCGCCCGTGTCCACGTCGATCTCCTCGACGGCGTCCGGATTCGACTCCCAGCGCGGCACGAGGGTGCGGCGATACGCGGTCAGCGGAACCAGGACCGTTCCATCCTGGCCGTAGCCGTTCTGAGACCAGCGCGGGTCCTGGTCCTTCGGCGGCTCCTTGAGAACGCCGATCACGCGGAATTGATGGTCGCCCAGGGAAATCCATTCGCCCAGCAGGTCGCGCTTTTTGAGGTAGTCGGTGTATGGCGTGTCCGGGAAATACTTGGCCCAGAAAGGCTTGACCACCCAGCCGCCGGGCTCGATCAGCACGGCGACGCGCGCGCCCTCGCGCATGTCGCGCTCGTCGTAGAAACGGCCGCGCAGACGGTAGACCCAGTCGCGGCGGCGCCACTCGTCCGTCGTCGCGATCACCATCATGTTGTCGGAGTGGAAGTTGCCGAACCGGAGCTTCGTGCTCCACCCCTGCGCGTAAGGGGAGACCATGTACAGTTCGGGGAAATGTTCGCGGATGGCGACCGCGTCGTCGGACGTGAGGCCGTGGGAGAGTCCGCGGGAGACGTAGCCCCGTTTCTTGTTGATTTCGATGCGCCCGGGTCCGACCAAGGCGATGGACTCGCGGTAGCGCTTGTTGACGTTCGCGGTCTGGCTCAGGGTGTACAGCGCCGCCGCCACTCCCACGGCCAGCGACGCGCAGGTCAGCGCGGAGCGCGTCTTGTGCGCGCGGATCTCCACCAGCGCCCCGCGCAGAAGGTCGCCCGGCGTCATGATTCCTCCCGCATCGCCTCGACCGGATCCAGCCGCGAGGCCAGCCACGCCGGATAGGCGGAGAAAAGCGCCGCCACCGCGGACGAGAGGACGATCATCCCCGCGGCGTGGTACCATGCCAGTTCGATGACGTCGCGGTCGGCGGCCTTGGCCAGCGTGTTGATGCCGTAGGCGCCCAGCGCCACGCCGGCCACGCCGCCGGCCAGTCCCAGCAAGGCCGCCTCGCTGACGAACAGCGCGATCACGTCGGCGCGTTCCGCGCCCAGCGCGCGGCGGACGCCGATCTCCTTCATGCGCGAATACACGGCGGCCAAGGTCACGTTCAAAATCCCGATGCCGCCGGACAGCAAAGCCACGATGCCCAAAGCGAGCGCCACGGCCACATCCTTATTCTGGTCCCGGATGGAGTCCTCCAGGTCCTGGCGGTCGCTCTTGACCTCGAAGTCCTGCTCGCCGCGGTGCCGCTGCTCCAGGATCTGCTCGATGCGGTGGCGGGCGGCGCCGAAGGTCCTTTCGTCGCCCGTGTCGACCTGGATCTTGTCCACCGCTCCCAGCGCGTGCTTCCCCTCGGCCACGTAGGCGTCATAGGACGTCAGCGGCAGGATGATGGAGGGATTGCCCCACTTCTCCCAGCGCGGATCCAGGTCGCGGGGAGGAAGCTTGAGCACGCCGACGACCAGGAATTCGTGGCCGCCGAACTCCAACCGCCGGCCGAGAAGGTCGCGGCGGGCGGCCAAGGTGTCGAACTCGCTGTGGTAGTTCCAGAACGAGGCCCAGAAAGGCTTCTTGAACCACCCGCCGGGCTCCACCACCAGGCACACGCGCGCGGCCTGTCGCACGTCCTCCTCGTTCAGGAAGCGTCCGCGCAGGCGGTAGACCCAGTTGCGCCGCCGCCATTCCGGCGTGACGCCCAAGATCGAAGCGCCGTCCAGGCGTTTGCCCTCGAAATGCGGCCGCCCGTTCCAGTTCCGGGCGCTGGGAGAGACCATGAATAAATCCGGCATCTCCGCGCGGATCGCCTCCGCGTCGGCCGTGGTCAATCCTTTCGAAAGCCCTCGGGAAACGTAATGCTCCTTCGCGGAGACGGTCATCGCACCCGGCCCGATCAGTTCCAGGTTCTTGCGCACGGCCTCCTGCATGCCGCGCGTCTGGGCCAAGGTATAGAGGAGGGAGGCCGCGCCGACCGAGATCGCCGAGAAGCTGAGCAACGACCGGATCTTGTGGACGCGGATCTCGCGCGCGGCGGCGCGGGCCGCCTCGCCCAGGTTCACGCGAGCAGTCCGTCCTTCAGGCGCAGGACGCGCTGGGCCGCGCTTCCGATGGTCGCGTCGTGCGTCACCAGCAGGACGGTCATGCCCTCGGCGTGCAGCTCCTTGAGGAACGCCATCACGTCCGCGCTGGACTTGGAGTCGAGGTTCCCCGTCGGCTCGTCGGCCAGCAGCAGCGGCGGGGAATTGGACAACGAACGCGCGATCCCCACGCGTTGCCGCTCCCCGCCGGACAGTTCCAACGGCGTCCTTGAGGCCTTCGCGTCCAGGCCGACGCGGGCCAGAAGCTTGCGCGCCCGCTCTCGCCGCTCGTCCAGCGGGACGCCGGCGTAGGCCATGGGCAGGGCCACGTTCTCCAGGGCCGTCAGGCGCGGCAAGAGGTTGTACGCCTGGAAGACGAAGCCGATGTGCTCGCGGCGCAGGCGCGTGCGTTCCGCGTCGTCCAGGCCGGCGGCGTCGACGCCGCCCAGTATGTAGCGTCCGCCCGAGGGACGGTCGAGCAGGCCGAGCAGTGCCAGCAAGGTGGACTTGCCGCAGCCCGAGGGGCCCATCACCGCCGCGAATTCCCCGCGCTTGATCGTGAAGCTGACGCCTTTGAGCGCGGCGTACTCGCCGTAGCTCCGCTTCAGGTCCTCGCAGACGACGAGAGGTTCGCCGGCCATGTCCTTAGGACGCGGGCTTCTCGACCGGCTTTTCGGTCAGAAGCTTCACTCCCGCCTTCGGGCCGTCCAGAAGTTCCGCGTCGGTCTCGTTGCGCAGGCCCAGCTTCAGCGCGACCTTGCGCGGCTTCTCCTTGTCCCCGGCCGTGCCGACGTAGGCCACGTCTTTGCCTTTTTCCTCGAACACGGCCGACAGGGGGATCTTGAGCACGTTCCGGCGAGACTCCAGCAGGCCGTCCACGCGCGCGGTCATGCCCGGCTTGAGACGCGGGTCGTTCTTGATCAGCGCCACGTCCACGCGGAAACTTTTGATTCCGTTCGAGTCCTTCTCCGCCTGCGGGGAGACGACGCTCACCTTCGCCGGAAACGTCCCGTCGGGAATGGCGTCCACGGTGACCTTGACGTCCATGCCCTCGTGAAGCTTCAGAACGTCCATCTCGCTGATCTTCATCCGGACCACCAGCCGCGTCAGGTCGGCGACGGTGAAAAGGTACGTGGGAGCGTTCGATTCGACCAGGCCCGTCACGTAGTCGCCGACGCGCGCCAAGGAGCTTTGATCGCCGCTGCCTTGGCGTTGGAACCGCATCACCACGCCGTCAATGGGGGCCTTCACCGAGGTCGCCACGTATCGTTCCGCCTCGCTGCGCCCGGGCTGGATCACGCACAGCTCCTCGCCTTTTCGCACGCGGCTGCCCTCGTCGATCGCGAGGGACACGACCCGGCCGCTGACCTGGGAAGCCACGTCCACGTAGTTCTTCGGCGCGATCTCCCCGGAGTCGACGAAGTGCTTTTCCAAATCTCCGCGGGAGACCTCGGCCGCATCGGCGGCGTCGGGCGGAGCGGCGGAAGCGTGCTTTTTCCAGGCCCATCCGCCGAGCGCGGCCGCGGCCAGGACGACCGTCCAGAATTTCCATGACTTCACCATAACGGAACCCCCGCGGCGCGGCGGTAGGCCGCGCGGTTGACGAAAATATCCTGCAGCGCCGTCGCCTTCGACACGCGCGCCGAGAGCAGGTCGCTGCGAGCCTGAGCCATGCGCAGCGCGTCGGCCGAACCCTGACGGTACTGCGTCTCCACGATCTCCAGGCCCTTCTGCGCGATTTCCTCCTGCCGGAGAGACAGCCCGAAGGTGATCGTCGCCCGCTCCAAATTGATCCACGCCGCGTACAGTTCGTCGCGGGCCGTGCGCAGGGCCGCCTCGGCGGCGGCGTTCGCGCGGCGGCGCTCCGCGCGCGCGCCCGCGTAGTTGAAGCCTTGCGTGGCGCCGTTCCAGCCGAACGGCAGAGCCAAGGAGAGGCCGACCTGCCGGTTCGGGTTCGGAATGCCCAGGCTGGAGCTGGGCAGGCCGCTGGTCGCGGTCTCCTGCCGGTTCCACGTCGCGTTCAGCGCCAAGGTCGGGAACAGACCGGTCAGCGACTGCTTCTCGGCCGTCGCGGCCTTCTGCGCGTCGCTGAGCGCGCGCGCGATTTCGGGGCGGCGCTCGGACAGGCGGGCCGCGTCCTCGTCGATGCGGGGGAGATCCGTGGCTCCGGGTTCCAGGTCGGTCGCGAGCTCCGCCGGCGTCCACGGCGGCAGGCCCAGCAGGGAGTTGAACGGCTGTTGGGCGCCCTTGAAGTCGGCCTCGGATGAGACCAAGCGGATCTCGCTGGCGTGCCATTCCGTTTCGCTCTTGTACAGGTCGGCCAGTCCCTTGAGCCCGTCGCGGTAGAGCCCCTGAGTCTGCTTGTACTGCTCCTCCTGCGCGCGCAGGTCCTCGCGCGCCACGTCGCGCAGGCGCGCGCGCGCGTCCAGCGCGAAGAACGCCTGCAGGGCCGCGAACGCGCGATCCTGCCGCGAGGAGGAAAGCGCGAGGGCCGACGAATCCCGCGCCTCGGCGGCGGAGCGCGTCTTCAGCAGATCTTGGAAGCCGTTGAACAGGTTCCAGTTCAATGTCGTGTTCGACGTCATGTCCGAACGCCGCACGCGCCAGCCATGATGGAGATAGCCCAAAGAAGGGTCGTCGCCGTACGGGTAATCCTGTCCCGTGAAGGACACGGTGGGCAGGAGCATGGACGAGAGCTGGGCTTTGTACGCGTCGTCGGCGGCGCGCCACGATTCCTCGGCCTGCCGCACTTCGGGGGAGGCCGCGAGCGAGCGCTTCACGTATTCGCCGGCCGACAAACCGGCCGCCGAAGCCGGCGCCGCGACGAAGGCGAGAACGATGGGAAGGATCAATCGGGACCGTCGCGGCACGTCTAGATTCTAGCGAATCCGGGCGAATTTTCACGAAAAGAATCTGGGTCTTGACTGGTTTTGTTCGCAGGGTTAAGCTGTCGTCATGGTCGAAACACTCGAGCATCTTCTCCGTCGGGCGGCGCGCAATCCTCGCGCCAGCCGCGCGGCCCTCTACAAGGAGCTGCTTCGCTCGGAAACCTATCTGCTGACGGTGGATGAACCCCTGCTCGACGGCGAGACCAAGCGCGTCACTCGCGCGGACGCCTCGTTCCCGGTTTGGGCGGACAAGGATCCGGAACTGGGCGGTGTTTGGGTTCCGGTGTTTCCCGCGCGCGACCGCGTCCGGGAGTTCGTCGCGGCGCGCCGTCTCAAGGTTCCCAAAGGCAAGGAATTCCTCTGGATGGGACACATGCCGGGCCAGGTGTTCGCGCTGGCCCGGGGGGTGCGGCGCTTCGCCGGCCTCAAGCTGTATCTGGACCCCGACACGGCGGTGGAGATATGCTGGTCGGAGGCCCGCGCTCTGGCCGACGGGGTGATGCCCTCCGACGGGCCGATCCGTCACGACCTGCCCATCGAGCGCCTGGTGATTCCGGTCGGCGCGCGCCTCTCGTTCGGCCGCCTGAAGCCCTGGGAGGGCGAGGAAAAGCCCATCCTGCTGACCATGCCCGAGGCCGGCAAGTTCCGGCCCGAGGACGTTCGCCGCCTGGTGCGCCTTCCTTTGGGCGAAGGCCGCTACGCGTGGACTCCCTGCCGCCATTTTCTTCAGATTCTTCACCGCCTGAAGGCTCTCGGCGGAGACGGCGGCGAGCGCTTCGTGGAGAGCCTTTTGGCCTCCCAGCTCAGCTTCGAGATGTACGGCGAGGCCGAGGCCTTGTGCGAGTGGCTGGCGGTGCGCGGCCACGAGGCTTTCGCCTGGCTGGGGCTGGCGGCGATCTACGGCCGCACCGGCCGTTTCGAGGATTGCGCCGCCTTGTGCCGCCGCGCGGTGCTGAAATACCCCGGTGAGAGGACTTTCCATCTCAACGGCCTGCGCGCGCTCGTCTCCCTGGGCCGCCGCGACGAGGCCGCGCGCCGCGCCGAAGCCGCGGTGCGGCTCTTTCCTCAGGACGCCGCTCTGGCGGAGCTTAATAAGGAACTTGCTCCGGTCCTGGCCCAGCGCTCCGCATAAAAGACCGGTAAAAAGCGTAAAAAACGAGTGAAATCAAGCCTATCCCACTTGCGGGAATCCCATTCGGGGTCTACACTGCAAGGGACGCGGGAGGACGGTATGACCGAATACGGCAAGGCTCAGATTCAGGCTCTCGGCGCCGGGCTCATCGGCTTCGTTGTGGTCGTGGGCGCGGGCGCATTGCTGATGTTCCCTCAGGGGAAGGCCTCGGTCAAGGCTCCGGTTTCCTCCTACGCTCCGGTCGACGTCGCCTCCAGTCTCTCGGCCCCCGTTCCGGTCGCGAAGTCCGCTCGTTCAGTC